>BTVB01000052.1:0-31771 GCA_045863275.1 Gemmatimonadota bacterium | reverse complement strand
CGCCGGGGCATCGTGCTCACGCGGGCCTCCCTTCCCGCCACCGCCGCGTCGCCGGAGGAGCTGCTGGACGCCGTGTGGGGCCGGGTGGGTCCCCGGACCCGGGTGGTGAGCGTGTCCCACGTGACCTTCACGACCGGTACCGTGCTCCCGGTGGCCGAGCTGGCCCGCCGGTGCGCGTCGGCGGGGATCGTCCTGGTGGTGGACGGCGCCCACCCGCCGGGCATGATGCGCGTGGACCTGGCCGCGCTGGGTGGGGACTTCTACGCCGCGTCCCCCCACAAGTGGCTCCTCGCCCCCCAGGGTACCGGCCTCCTGTACCTGGCCGCGCCGTGGCGGGAGACGCTCTGGCCCTCCCTGGCTTCCGGGGGGTGGGACGACGTGTCGCTGGGCGCCCATCGCTTCAACCACCTGGGGACCTTCGACGAGTCGCGCATGGCCGGGCTCCTGGCGGCCGTGGGCTTCCTCGAATCCCTGGGCATGGAGCGCGTGGAGGCGCGGGTCCGGCACCTGCGCGCGCGGCTCCAGTCGGGACTGCGGGGCCTTCCCGGCGTGCGGGTGGTGACCCCGTCCTCCGAGCCCCTCGCCGCGGGCATGGTATCCTTCGCCGTGGAGGGGGTGGACGCCCTCGACCTCCAGGCCCACCTGGCCCGAGCGGCCCGGGTCCGGACGCGGGTGGTGGGGGAGTACGGCTACGGCTGGATGCGCCTTTCCACCCACGTGTACAACCGCCCCGAGGAGCTGGACGCGGTCCTCGACCTCGTCCAGCGCGCGGCGCGGCACGGGGTACCTCCCAGGGAGGACTTGCCGTGACGGGGGAACCCGGCCTCGCCCCCCGGATACAATCCGCGTCATCCCGTCCACCCCGGACCCCGGATCCATGAACGAATCCCGTCCCCCGTACGGCGCGGCGGCGCTGGTCGGCCTGGCCGTCTTCGCGCTGTACGTGGTGACCCTGGCGCCCACCACGGCGTTCTGGGACACGAGCGAGTACATCGCCACCGCCCACACCCTCGGGATCCCCCACCCCCCGGGGAACCCGCTGTTCGTGGTGCTGGCTCGGGCGTGGAGCGTCCTGCTGGCACCTCTTGGGATCCCGGTGGCGGTGCGGATCAACCTGTTCGCCGCCGCCACCAGCGCGGGGGCGAGCGCGTTCCTGTTCCTGGTGGCGCACCGGGCCCTGCTTCCTCTCCTGGAGAGCGAGGGGCGCGCCCGGGTCGGGGCGGCGGCGGCGGCCTTCCTGGGGGCCACAACGTTCACGGTGTGGAACCAGTCCAACGTGAACGAGAAGGTCTACACGCTGAGCATGCTCGTCATCGCCGCCGTCACCTGGCTGGCGGTGCGGTGGCGCGACCGGCACGGGGAGCCGGGGAGCGAGCGATACCTGCTGGCCGCGCTCTTCTTCATGGTGCTGGGGAGCACGAACCACCTCATGTCGGTGCTCCCGCTTCCGGCCTTCGGGGTCCTGGTCCTCCTCACGCGTCCGTCGGTCCTGCTGCGCGCGCCCCTGTTGGGGCGGGGGATCCTCGTGGTGCTGGTGGGGCTCTCGTTCAACTTCTTCCTTCCCATCCGCGCCGCCCAGGACCCGGTGATCAACGAGGGGGACGCCACCTGCGAGACGTTCACGGGAGCGGCGGTGGCCGTGTACACCAACGGCAAGGCGGGTTGCCCGTCGCTGGCGTACAACCTGGCGCGCCTCCAATACGGCAAGCCGCCCGTGACCGAGCGCAACGCCCCGCTCTCCTCCCAGCTCACCAACTGGTTCCAGTACTTCGACTGGCAGTGGGCCCGGGGCCTGGATCCCTCCGAGCTCCCAGGGACGGCGCGGCTGCCCGTCACGCTCCTCTTCGCGGGGCTGGGCCTCGCCGGCCTCTGGGCCGCCTGGCGGGCCGACCGGCAGCTCTTCGCCTACCTGGCCGTGCTCGTCGGCACGCTCACCCTCGGGCTGGTCTACTACCTCAACTTCAAGTACGGCTTCTCCCTGGCACCGGAGGTGGCCAACCGGGAACTCCACGAGGTGCGCGAGCGGGACTACTTCTTCATCGCCGGCTTCATGGTGTGGGGGGTGCTCGCGGGCATGGGGCTGTCGTGGTGCTGGGGTGCCCTCGCGTTCCTCTCCCGGAGCGCGCGGCGGTGGGCCGTGACGTCGCCGGTGCTGGTGGTGGCGCTGCTCCCCGTGGCCCTCAACTGGAGCTGGGCGAGCCGAGCGGGCGACTATGCCGCGCGGGACTGGGCGTACGACTTCCTGGTCAGCCTGGAGCCCTACGCCATCATCTTCACCAACGGCGACAACGACACCTTTCCCCTGTGGTACGTGCAGGAGGTGGAAGGCTTCCGGCAGGACGTCACCGTCGTGGTGGGCCAGTACCTGTACACGCCGTGGTATCCCCGCCAGCTCCAGGAGCTGACCACCCCCGGGCGCCAGCGGCCCTTCCTCGCCGAGCAGGGCATGGGCCTCTTCGAGGCGCGCGGCGCGCCTCCGTCCCACCCCGTCACGAGGCTCGACCCCGACGAGATGGACGCCGTGCAGGCTGCGGCTCTGGACCGCGACGTCACCGTCCCGTTCCCCCAGCTCGCGGTGACCTATCCGGCGGGAACGGTGGTGGACCGCGCGGCGCAGCTCGCGCTTGCGATGATCCACGACTCCTACGGCGAGCGGCCCATCTACTTCGCCGCCGTCGGGGGCCTCATGAGCCAGCTCGGCCTGGCGCCGTGGGCCGTGCGCCACGGGTTGGCGGTGAAGCTGGAGCTCCGCCCCCTGGAGGGGTTCCAGCCCGAGGGGCTGGTGCAGGGGTCTGCCGAGTACGGGGGGGAGTGGTTCCACCTGTCGCGGACGTTGAAGCTCTACGACGAGCTGTACATGTACCGGGGCATTCGGGACCGGCTGATCTGGCAGGACCGCTCCACGCTGAACATCCCCTGGTACTACTACGCCCTCTCCGTCCAGCTCGCCGACGTCACCCGGGCGGCGGGGATGGAGGCGGCACTCAGCGAGCGCCTGGAAAACGACGCCGCGGGGTTCCAGGTGGTGGCCGACGGCGGGGCGAAGGGAACACCGGGGGGATGACGGACCACCACGGCCTCTCCCGGGGCGAGCTGCTCCGATACGCCCGGCACCTCGCCCTTCCCCACGTGGGCATCGAGGGCCAGGCGCGGCTGAAGGGGTCGCGCGTGCTGTGCGTGGGGGCGGGCGGGCTGGGCTCGCCGGTGGCCCTGTACCTGGCGGCAGCCGGCGTGGGCACCCTGGGCATCGTGGACTTCGACGTGGTGGACGAAACCAACCTCCAGCGCCAGATCCTCCACGGCACCCGGGACGTGGGCCGCCCCAAGCTGGACAGCGCCGCGGACCGCCTCCGCGACGTGAACCCCTGGGTGGAGGTGGTGCGCCACCAGACCCGACTCACAAGCGCCAACGCGCTGGACATCGTCGGGGCGTACGACGTGGTGGTGGACGGCACGGACAACTTCCCCACGCGGTACCTCGTCAACGACGCCTGCGTGCTCACGGGCAGGCCCAACGTCTACGGGTCCATCTTCCGGTGGGAGGGGCAGGCCTCGGTCTTCGCCGCCCCGGGAGGCCCCTGCTACCGGTGCCTCTTCCGCGAGCCGCCGCCTCCCGGCCTGGTGCCCAACTGCGCCGAGGGTGGCGTGCTGGGCGTCCTCCCCGGGATCATCGGGTCTCTCCAGGCCATGGAGACCATCAAGCTCCTCCTGGGGGTGGGCGACACGCTCAGCGGCCGCCTACTCATCTTCGACGCCATGGAGATGAGCTGGCGAGAGGTCTCCCTGTCCCGGAACCCCGCGTGCCCCGTCTGCGGCGATGAGCCCACGCAGACGTCCCTCATCGACTACGAGCTGTTCTGCGGGATCACCCGAGACGACACGTACCCGGGCCCGCCGGTGGAGGAGCTGGAGCCCCGCGACGTGGCGGCGCGCCTGGGAGGGGACGAGCCGCCTGTGCTGGTGGACGTGCGCGAGCGCTGGGAGTGGACCGTGGGGAACCTGGACTACCGCGGTGCCGTCCTCATTCCCCTGGGTGAGCTCGCCGACCGCATGCCCGAGGTGCCCCGGGACCGGCCGGTGGTGTTCATCTGCCGGAGCGGCGGGCGGAGCCTCACCGCGGCCCGTCGCCTCCTCGAGGCGGGACACCCCCGGGTCTACAACCTCCGTGGCGGGATGTTGGCCTGGGCACGGGACGTGGACCCGGACGTGGCGGTGGTGTGAGCGGGGGCGGTCGCCGGCGGGTCGTGGTGGCGGGTGCCGGCTTCGGCGGCCTTTGGGTCGCCCGGACGCTCGCGGGGAAGGACGCGGACGTGGTGCTGGTGGACCGCAACAACTACCACACCTTCTTCCCCCTCCTCTACCAGGTGGCCGCCGCCGAGCTGGTGCCCACGGACATCGCCTACCCGGTGCGCTCCATCTTCCGGAAGGCGGGGAACATCCAGGTCCGCATGGCCGACGTGGCGCGCGTGGACCTGGAGGCCCGCGTGGTCTGGACGTCGGCGGGACCCCTCCCGTACGACGAGCTGGTGCTGGCCCTTGGGAGCGTTCCCCACTACTTCGGCGTGAAGGGGGCCGACGAGCACGCCTTTCCGCTCCGCTGGATGGACGACGCCATCCCGCTGCGCCACCACATCCTCACCCGCTTCGAGCGGGCCGCGGCCACGTCGGACCCCGCCCTCCGGCGCAGGCTCCTCACCGTGGCGGTGGTGGGAGGCGGGCCCACGGGGGTGGAGTTCGCCGGCGCCCTGGCCGAGCTCGTGTACGGGCCGCTGCTCCGGGACTACCCGGGCCTGGGACCCGACGAGGTCTCGGTGGTCCTCCTGGAGGCCATGGACCGTGTGCTCGTGGGGATGCCCGAGGGGCTTGGAGCCTTCGCCGCGGAGCGGCTTCGCAAACGCCGGGTGAAGGTGCGCTTCGGCGTGCGCGTGGAGGAGGTGGGTCCCGGGTGGGCGCGCCTCGCCGGAGGGGAGGTGATCTCCACGGACACCGTGGTGTGGACCGCCGGCATCCAGGGTGACCCGGCGGTGCGGGCGTGGGGCCTCCCCGTGGGGCGGGGCGGGCGGGTGGTGGTGGACGAGTGGCTCCAGGTGACCGGCCACCCGGGCGTCCACGTGGTGGGCGACCTGGCCTACCGGGAGGACGCCCGGGGCGTGCCGCTGCCCCAGGTGGCGCAGGTGGCCATCCAGCAGGGCCGCTACGTGGCCAAGGCGATGCTGAAGCGGTGGGCCGGCGGTGCCCCAGACCCCTTCCGGTACGTGGACCCGGGGATGCTGGCCGTCATCGGTCGCAACGCGGCCGTGGCCCACGTGTTCGGACGGACCTTCCGGGGGCTCCCCGCGTGGCTCCTCTGGCTGGGGATCCACATCACCTGGCTCATCGGGTTCCGGAACCGGGCGCTGGTCCTCCTCAACTGGGCGTGGAACTACCTCTCCTTCAAGCGGGCGGTCCGCCTCATCCTCCCCGGGGCGCGTGCGCCGGAGCGGGGCGAGGGCTAGGGCGGGGCCAGGGGGCACGTGGCCACGGTGGCCGTGCGTTGGGCGAGGGCGCTGTCCACCTCCACGCCCTCGCTGGGCCCGGCGGCGTCGCGCTAGAAGTCCGCGAGCTCCACGATGGCGGCCAGCACGTCCGGGGTCTGGGGGAGGATGACCTCCTCGAGCTGGGGCGCGTAGGCCACCCAGGTGTCCTTGGACGCCACCCGGCGCACGGGGCCGTCGAGCCAGGGGAAGCACTCGTCGGCCACCCGCGCCGCGATCTCCGAGCCGATGCCCCAGGACAGCGAGTCCTCGTGGGCGATGATGATCTTTCCGGTCTTCCTCACCGACTCGGCGACGCGCTCCATGTCGAAGGGCTGGACCGTGCGCAGGTCGATGACCTCCACGTCCACGCCGTGCTGCTCGGCGGCGATCTTCGCCGCGTCCAGGCTCCGCTTCACCAGCGCGCCCACGGTGACCAGCGTGAGGTCGCGGCCCGGCCGCACCACCTTGGCCTTGCCGAAGGGGATCATGAAGTCGGGGCCCGGGTCGCGCCCCTTGTTGTAGACCTGGCGGTAGAGGTGCTTGTGCTCCAGGAAGAGCACCGGGTCCTCGCACCGGATGGCGGTGCGCAGCAGGCCGTTGGCGTCCTCCGCCGTGGCGGGGAGCACGACCCGCAGCCCTGGACAGTGGGCGAAGATGGACTCGCCGGTCTGGGAGTGGTAGATGCCGCCGCCCTTCAGGTAGCCACCGTAGGTGACCCGGATGACCACCGGAGCCGCGTACGTCCCGTTGGAGCGGTACCGCATGGTGGCCAGCTCGTCGCGGATCTGCATCATGGCGGGCCAGATGTAGTCGAAGAACTGGATCTCCACCACGGGCTTCATGCCCCGGAGCGCCATGCCCACGGCGCGGCCCACGATGTTGGCCTCGGCCAGGGGAGAGTTGTACACGCGGTCGGACCCGAAGAGCGTCTGGAGGCCGTGGGTCACCTTGAAGACGCCGCCCTTCCCCTTCACCGCGGGGAGCGCGCTCTCCCGCGACGCGTCGGCCACGTCCTCGCCGAACACGACGATGCGCGGGTCCCGCTGCATCTCGTCGCGCATGCACGCGTTGAGGAGGTCCACCATGGTGAGCGGCCGCTCGTCCCGGTAGTGGGGCGTGTCCTCCGTGTCGAAGTCCGACGAGGTGGGGTCCACGTCCTCGGAGTACAGGTGGCGGAGCGCCGTCTCCGGCGGCGGCTGGGGCGACGCCATGGCCTCGTCGGCGGCGCGCGCCACCTCCGCCTCCACGTCGGCCTCCAGCGCGTCCAGCTCCCCGGGGGTGGCGATGCCGGCCCGGAGGAGGAGGTCCCGGGTGCGCTTCAGCGGGTCGCGGGCGTCCTGCGCGGCGAGCTCCTCGTCCGTCCGGTACATGCGTTCGTCGTCGGACATGGAGTGGGAGTACGGGCGCACGCAGTGGGCGTGGAGGAACGCCGGCCCCTTCCGCTCCCGGGCGTAGCGTACGACCTCGCCGGCGGCCCGGTACGTGTCCACCACGTCGGTACCGTCGCACGCGACGACGTGGAGGCCGGGGAAGCCGCTCACGAGCTTCGAGATGCTCCCTCCCGCAGTCTGTACCTCCACGGGAACGGAGATGGCGTACCCGTTGTCCTCCACCACGTAGACGACGGGAAGGTCGAGGTTGCAGGCGGTGTTCAGCGACTCCCAGAACTCGCCCTCGGACGTGGTGCCGTCCCCGGTGGTCACCACGACGATCTCGTCCTCCTCGAAGCGCGAAACGAGCGAGCGAAGCTCGTCGGACCGGCTCACGCGCAGGCCCGCCTCGGCGGCGCCCACGGCCTGGAGGAACTGCGTGCCCGTGGGCGACGACGTGTTGGCGATGTTGTAGCGCGCGTCGCCGAAGTGGGCGGGCATCTGGCGGCCGCCGGAAGCCGGGTCGGCCTCGGCGCCCACCGCCTGGAGGAGGTGCTCCAGGGGCGTCTGCCCCAACGCCAGCGTGAAGGCCCGGTCCCGGTAGTAGAAGAAGAACCAGTCGTGGGCCGGCAGGCAGTGCTCCGCCATGGCGACACCGATGGCCTCGTGCCCTGCGCCCGAGATCTGGAAGAAGATCTTGTTCTGGCGCTTCAGGCTGATCTCCCGGTCGTCGATGCGACGGGAGGTGACCATGGTGCGGTAGAGGCGCAGGAGCTGCTCGGGGCCGAGCCCGGCCAGGTCCTGGGCCGCCGTGATCTCTTGTTCTTGGGTTGCCATGGCTTCCGGGGCAGGAAGGGCAGGAATGGAACAGACTTGAAAAATAGGCCTATCGGGCCGTCGGTCCACCGTCAGCCCGTCCGGTCGTCCCCGCCGGAGGGTCGCCCGGGCCCCGCTGCGCCGGCGTCGGCCATCTGGTCGGCGAGCGCGGTCGCGTCCGTCACCGGGGCCCGGCACGCGTACCCCTGGCACAGCCAGGCGGTGGCCCGGCCGTCCGGCGCGTCCCGGCCTTCCAGGAGGGGGATGCCACCGTCGCCCTCCCCGGGGGCGCGCCCGGTGACGGTGCGGTTGCGGTGGAAGGGGGACAGCGCGGCTCGGAGGAGCGCGGCACGCTCGGGGTCGTCCGCCCGCCCCACCACGGCCACCTCAACCGGGGGAGCCTCCAGCCGGTCGGCGACGGCCAGGAGGCGGCCGAAGGCCGTGGGGTAGCGCTCGGTGACCTCCCGCTCCCCGGCGGCCAGCCCACGGGCCATGTCCACCCACGCCTCCTGACCCAGGAGGTGCCCCAGGCGGGCCAGCAGCTCCGCGGCCAGGGAGTTCCCCGAGGGCGTGGCGTTGTCCATGGGGTCGCGGGGGCGCATGAAGAGGGTCTCTCCGTCGCGGGCGGAGTCGTGGAACACCCCGGTGGCGTCGTCGCGGAAGAGGTCCAGCATCCGCCGGCAGCACCATTCGGCCTCCTCCCGCCACCGGCGCTCCAGCGTGGCCTCGTGGAGGGAGAGGAGGGCGTTGCCGAGCGACGCGTAGTCCTCGAGGAACCCGGGGATGCGGGCCTCGCCCTCCATGAAGCTCCGGAAGAGCGTGCCGTCCCGGCGAAGCGCCCCGAGGAGGAACGCCGCGCTGCGCTCCGCCTGGGCCAGGTAATCCGGGCGGCCCAGCGCCCCTCCCGCCTCCGCCACGGCCCGCACCGCCAAGCCGTTCCACGACGTCAGGACCTTCTCGTCGCGGAACGGGGGGACGCGGCGGGAGCGCACCTCGAGGAGGCGGGTCCGCGCGGCCGCCAGGCGCCGGCGCAGGTCGGCCGGGTCCAGCCCGAGGGCAGCGGCCAGCGCCGGCGCGTCGTGGGGGAGCCAGAGGATGCTCTTCCCTTCGAAGTTGCCCTCCGGGGTCACGTCGTAGGCGCGGCGGAAGAGCCGGGCCTCCTCGGGCCCCAGGGCCTCCTCAACCTCCCGGGCCGACCACACGTAGAACCGTCCCTCCTCCCCCTCCGAGTCGGCGTCCCAGGCGGTGTGGAATCCCCCGTCGGGGCAGCGCATCTCCCGGAGCATCCAGTCCAGCGTCTCCTCCGCCACCTCCCGGAGGGCGTCGTCGCCGGTGAGGCGGAACCCGTCCAGGTAGGCCTGGGCGAGAAGAGCGTTGTCGTAGAGCATCTTCTCGAAGTGGGGCACAAGCCACCGGGCGTCCACCGAGTAGCGGTGGAAGCCCCCCGCCAGGTGGTCCCGGATGCCGCCGGCGGCCATGCGGCGCAGCGTGGTCACCGCCATGGCCAGCGCCTCCGGGTCGCCGGTGCGGGCGTGATGGCGGAACAGGACCTCCAGCGTGGAGGGCTGGGGGAACTTGGGGGCCCGACCGAACCCGCCGTGGGCGGGGTCGAAGGCCCGGGCCAGCGACCGGTACGCCTGGTCCAGGAAGGCGGGTCCCAGCGCTCCGCCGACGGAGGGGCCCGCCTCGGCCACCCGGGTGAGGGCCGCGACCACGTCGCCTGCCCCCGCCTCCACGTCGTCCCGCCTGTCGCTGAAGGCCCGGGCCGCCGCGTCCAGGACCTGGCGGAAGGAGGGCATCCCCTGATGGGGTGTGGGGGGGAAGTAGGTGCCGCCGTAGTAGGGACGGGCGTCGGGGGTGAGGAACACCGTGAGCGGCCACCCGCCGTGTCCCGTCATGGCCTGCACCGCGCGCATGTAGACCTGGTCCACGTCGGGCCGCTCCTCCCGGTCCACCTTGACGTTCACGAAGGACCGGTTCATCACCTCCGCCACCGCGGGGTCCTCGAAGGACTCCCGCTCCATGACGTGGCACCAGTGGCATGCAGAGTACCCGATGGACAGCAGGATGGGCATGTCCTCGCGCCGGGCGCGCTCCAGCGCCTCGGGTCCCCACGGGTACCAGTCCACCGGGTTTCGGGCGTGCTGACGCAGGTAGGGACTGGGCTCTGCGGCCAGGCGGTTGGGCATGCGCGTGTCCGGCGACGAGGGCGGGGGGGGGTCCCCGTCACACCCTCGGGAGGGGCTCGGGTTCCGCGCCTCCCGAGGGAAACAGATGATTATCGAACGTGGAAAAGCGTTGTTCGGCGACCTGGCGGGGTCTACATTCCGAGCATCGACGACGAGACCTCCCGCCTCGGACAAGGACAGGTGACGCTGTACCTGAGCACGGCGGGGCTGGCGCTCCGGCGCCCCCGCATGATCCCGCACCTGCTGCGGGCGGCATGGGCGTTCCGGGCCCGGGACTGGTACCGGCGCCCCCCCTTCCTGCCGCTCCCTCCGGCCTCGTACATGAGGTGGCGCCTGGACACGGCCTATGGGGATCCCGACGCCCGCCCGGGCGACGGGGAGCTGGAGCGCTACCTGGTCTGGGGGACGCGCATGAGGCAGGAGATGCGGAGGAGGTCCGGTGCGTAAGCTGTTCCTCCTCGTCATCCTCTGGTTCGTCGTGACGTACTACTTCCCCGACTCGCGGACGTGGCTGGTGAACCTCTCCCGTCCCCTCTGGGTCCCCCTCGTGAAGTGGGAGACCCGCGAGGAGATGCGGCAGGTGGCCCGGGACGTGGTGAACCACGAGACCATGACCGGCAAGCTCCCCGACCGGCGCTCGTGGCTCGAGTGGCTCGACTACCGCTACTCCATGGACGAGCTGAAGAAGGACCCCTGGGGCTCCACGTACCAGCTCAAGGTGTGGAGCGACTCGGTGGCGGTCTGGTCGTATGGGCCCGACCGGACCCGGAGCACCGAGGACGACTTCCAGGTCTCGATGACCCGCCAGCGCCGGCGGCGCTAGGCCGGGGCGCCGTACCCCCCGACGCTTCCGCCCTTGGATCCGGTAACCGGACAACTCCTACAGCACCTCGCCGACTACGGGCCGCCCCTCCTCTTCGTCCTGGCCGTGCTCGAGACGTGCTTCGTCACCGGGCTCGTCGTTCCGTCGGGGGTGGCCACGTCGGTGGCGACGGTGCTGGCGTTGGACGGGTCCCTCTCGTTGCCGGCCGTGGTCGCGGCGGCCCTCTCCGGCGGGGCGGTGGGAGACTCGCTGGGGTACTGGATCGGGCGCTTCACCGGGGTCCGCGTCATGGAAGGGCAGGGCCGTCTCGGCGCGCTGGCCCGCAAGCGCCACGCCGAGGTGAGCCGTTTCTTCGGGCGCCACCCGGTGTGGTCGGTGACGGCGGCCCGGCTGGTGTCCTTCGTGCGTACCCTCATGCCCATGGCGGCGGGGATGAGCGGCATCGCCTACCCTCGCTTCCTGGCGTACGAGGTGGTGGGGCTCGCGGCGTGGGTCGGCCTCTACGTGTCCATCGGCGTCCTCGCCCGGGAGAGCTTCCAGCTCGCCACCCAGGTGGTGGGGGTGGGGGGCGCGGCCGCCTTCGGGGTCGCCGGCGCGTTCCTCTGGGCGGCCTTCCGGCGCCGTCAGCGGCGCCGGAAGAGGGTGGCGCCCCGGTCGGAGGAGCGGTGATCAGCGTCGCCCTCACCGGGAACGTGGCCTCGGGGAAGAGCGCCGTGGCATCCCTCTGGAGCCGCCAGGGTGTCCCCGTGGTGAGCGCCGACGCCCTGGCGCGGGAGGCGGTGGCGCCGGGTACGCCGGGGCTGGAGGACGTGCGGGCCGCCTTCGGCGACGGGGTGATTGCGGTGGACGGCACCCTGGATCGGGCCGCGCTCCGCGCCCGGGTGTTCTCCGACGACGAGGCGCGGCGTCGCCTCGAAGCGCTCCTCCACCCCCGGATCCAGGGGCTGCGGGAGGCGTGGCTTGCCCAGCGGCGTGCCGAGGGAGTCCCCCTGGTGGTGTCGGAGATCCCCCTCCTCTTCGAGACGGGCCTGGAGGGCGCCTTCGACGTCGTCGTCCTCGTGGACGCCCCGGAGGCGGTGCGCCTCCGACGCCTCGTGGAGCTGCGGGGGCTCCCGGAGGACGAGGCCCGTCGCGTCATGGCGGCCCAGATGGACCCGGCGGCCAAGCGGGCCCGCGCGCACCACGTCCTGGACAACGCCGGGACGCGCTCCGAGCTCGAGGCCGCCGCCGCCGCCCTGCTGGCGACGCTCCGGACCGCCGCCGGCGTGCCCCCGATGGCGCTGGACCTCCACCTGCACACGGCGGGCTCCTGGGACTGCCTCTCCGATCCCCGCGCCGTGCTGGAGCGGGCGCTGGAGCGGGGGCTCGGGCGCGTCGCCATCACCGACCACGACCGCCTGGCGGTGGCGCTGCGCCTGGCGGAGGAGTTCCCCGACCGGGTCATCCCCGGCGAGGAGGTGAAGACCGCCGAGGGCATCGACGTGATCGGCCTCTACCTCGGCGAGGAGATTCCCCGGGGGACGCCGGCGCGGGAGACGGTGGCCCGCATCAGGGAGCAGGGCGGGATCGCCTATCTCCCCCACCCGTACGCCTCGGGGAAGGGCGGGGGGGGGCGCTTCGCCGAGGAGCTGGCCCCCCAGGTGGACGTGGTGGAGGTCTTCAACGCCCGCCTCCACCCGGGGCGCCTCAACGAGCCCGCGGAGGCGCTGGCGCGCCGCCACGGCAAGCTGCGGGGTGCCGGCTCCGACGCCCACACGCTGGGGGAGGTCGGGGGCGCCCGCGTGGAGGTCCCCCCCCACCCCAACCGGCCGGACGCCCTCCTCGCCGCGCTGGCCGACGGTCGCGTCTCGGGGCGCACGGCGTCCCACCTGGTGCACCTGGCGTCCACCTGGGCCAAGGTGCGCAAGCGGCTCCCGGGGGCGCCCCGTCCCGCCACCCGGTAGCGGCATCCGGCGCACCTTCCCTACCTTTCGGGTGCGTCGTTCCTCCCGCCGGCGCCGTCAACTCTCCAGACAACATCAGGGTCAGGAGTCCCCTTGAGTCTGTATCGCACGCCCGAGGCGCGCCTGTCGTCGGTACGGGAGGTCCGCAACGCGCTTCTGGCATCCCGCCGGGCGGTCCTCACCACCCACCTCAACGCCGACGGCGACGGCGCGGGGTGCGAGGTCGCCATCGCCTCCTGGCTGCGCGCCAACGGCACCGAGGCGTGGATCGTGAACCCCACGCCCTTCCCCGACATGTTCCGCTTCCTCCTGGACGAGCCTTCCTGGGTCGTGGAGGCCGGCTCCCCCCACGCGCAGGACCTCTGCGACGGGGCGGACGTCGCGGTGGTCCTGGACACGGGGGAGGTGCCGCGCATCGGCCGGGTGCGGTCGCTCATCCGCGACCTCCAGACCGTGGTGGTGGACCACCATCAGCCCGGTGATCAGCCCATCGGCGGCATCTCGCTCCGCGACCCCGAGGCGTGCGCCACCGGCGAGCTGGTCTTCGACATCCTCCTGGCGGCCCACGGGCCCTGGCCCACCGCCGCGCTGAGGGGGATGTACGTGGCCATCCTCACCGACACGGGCTCGTTCCGGTTCACCAACTCCACGCCCGGGAGCCACCGGGTGGTGGCGGAGCTCATCGCCATGGGGGTGGACCCGGAGGAGATGCACACCCGGGTGTACGGGGCCGCGCCCGTGCGGCGCTACCGCCTTCTCCAGCGCGCCCTGGAGACGTTGGAGCTGGACGAGGACTCGGGCATCGCGTGGATGGTCATCCCCCAGGACGCCTTCCTGGAGCTGGGTGCCACCCAGGACGACCTGGAGGGAATGGTGGACGTTCCCCGAGGGATCCAAGGGGCGCATGTGGGGCTATTGTTCCGGCAGACCACCACGGGCGAGGTGAAGGTGTCCCTCCGGTCCAACGGGCCGGTGGACGTGAACGAGGTGGCCAAGCGCTTCGGAGGAGGCGGCCACATCAAGGCGTCGGGGGCCATGCTCCCCGGACCCATCCCCGCCGCGGTGGAGCGGGTGGTGCAGGCCACCCGCGAGGCCGTGGAACGGGCCCTGAACGGAAAGGACGGAAGACCGCTTGAGCGAGCGACACGCTGAGGAGAAGCAGGACGATCCCGGAGTGCCCGAGGCGCTCCCCCGCACGCTGGTCCACGCCCGCGGCAGACTGGGCACGGACCGCCTCGACCGCCTCTGGATCTTCCCGCCCATCAGGCGGGGGCGGCGGGAGCGCGGCCTGCTGGCCGTGAGCCTCTTCCTCGAGGGGGAGGAGCGCCGGCGCATCGTCACCGTGTCGTACGTCGCCGAGCGCACCGGCCGCGGCCTGACGGTGGAGCACGCCTTCCACGAGGAAGGCGACGCCCCCCCCGAGCTGCTTCCCCGGGTCATGGAAGGCGTGGTGCGCCGCGCAGGTGAGGGGTACGGCGAGCCGCGCCAGGTGCAGATCGAGGGGGACGCCCTTCGCTTCGAAGGGCTCGTGCAGGAGTTCGACCCCTCGCTGCTCGCGCAGGAACCGGCGTGAACGACGCCCCCGTCCGACCCTTCATCCGCCTCTTCGGCCGGTATCTCCGGGAGCAGGGACTCCCGGTGACGCACCAGCGCGAGGCGGTGGCGGAGGTGGTCTTCGGATCGGGGGGCCACCTTTCGGTGGACGACCTGGAGCGCCGTCTTCGGGAGCGGGGCGAGCGCATCGGAAAGGCCACCATCTACCGGACCCTCGACCTCCTGGTGCGGAGTCGGTTGGTGGAGGAGCACGACTTCGGCGAGGGCTTCAAGCGCTACGAGCACCGCCTCTCCCGGCAGCCGATCCACGAGCACCTGGTTTGCCTCGAGTGCGGGAAGGTCATCGAGTTCCAGAGCCCGGAGATCCAGGCCGTGGAGGCCCGGGTCCAGACCGAGCACGGCTTCGCCCCCGCCCGCCACCGCCTGGAGATCTACGGCCTCTGCCGGGAATGCCGCGAGGCCGGCGCCGAGCTGCCGTACCAGGGGCTCACCTGCCCCATCGACACCGTCTGAGCCCGCCGAGCCGGCGTGCCCAACCAACGAAACCCCAATGCGTCGGGGCGCGGAGCCGACCCGACGGGAGCGCATGACGTCGTGACCCCCAGCGGATTGCCCCGGGGCCTGGAAGGCCTCAACTGGGAGCTGCCCCACACCTTCCTGGGCCTGGACGAGGCCGCGGGGTCCTTCGAGGATGCCTCGGCGGTGATCCTCCCCGTGCCCTACGAGTCCACCACGTCCTACGGCGGCGGGACCCGGGTGGGGCCCGGCGCCATCGTGAACGCGTCGCGCTACATCGAGCTCTACGACCAGGAGTTCGACTGCGAGGCCGGCGCGCTCCTGGGGATCCACACGCTCCCCGCCCTGGAGCTCACCCGGGCGGGGGCGACGCCCGCCATGGCGGAGCTGCGCGAGGCGTACGCCCAGGTGGCTCGGGTCGCCGGCGACCGGTTCCTCATGATGCTCGGCGGCGAGCACAGCGTCTCGTCGCCGGCCATCCTGGCCCAGGCCGACCGGCACGAGGAGCGCCTCACCGTGCTCCAGCTCGACGCCCACGCCGACCTCCGTCCCCAGTACGAAGGCACCCCCAACTCCCACGCCTCGGCCATGGCGCGGGTGCTGGACAGGGCCGACGTGGTGGCGGTGGGCATCCGCGCGGTGAGCGACGAGGAGATGGAGGTGCACCGCGGCACCGACGCCTCCACCATCGTCTGGGCCGACGAGATGTGGGAGGACGACCGCTGGATGGACCGGGCCCTGGAACGTCTCGGGCCCAAGGTCTACCTCACGTTCGACGTGGACTACTTCGACCCCAAGCACGTCCCCTCCACGGGCACGCCCGAGCCCGGCGGCGGCGACTGGTACCGCACGCTCAAGTTCCTGAAGCGCGTGTACAGGGAGCGCGAGGTGGTGGCCGCCGACGTGGTGGAGCTCGCGCCGACGCCGGGGCTCCACGCCCCCGACTTCCTGGTGGCCAAGCTGGTCTACAAGCTCATCTCCTACCGCTTCCAGGACCGGCTGGCCCGGTAGGCCCGGGGCGGGACCCCGGTGTCCGCTTCTGGGACGACCCGGTCCCGGAGTCGGTCACCCCGCGGTGCCGCGCCGCCCCGAGAGGCGGGCCCAACCCCAAGGCCGGCAACGGCTTGGGGGACCGCGGCCGCCTGGCACGGTCCTTCCCCTGTGTTGCGTGGGGCGCCGGCCCGTGCACAGGTTGGCGCTCCGCGGGGGGAGCCCCGCCGTCGCCGGCCCCGGGCCGGACTGCCTCGACGCGTGGAGGGGATGGGAATGATCAAGGACGTGCGTTTCGCCGCCCGCAGCCTGCTCCGGACGCCGGGGTACACCCTGGCGTTCGTCCTCACGCTGGGCCTGGGCATCGGCCTCAACACGGCCATCTTCAGCGTCGTGAACGGCGTCCTGTTGGCGCCGCTCCCCTACCGGGACGCTCACCGCATCCTCTACCTGCGCCAGCCCGCCGTGGCGGCGGGCATCGACAACGTGGGCTTCTCCTTCGTGGAGGTGCAGGACTACCGCCGGGCCGCCCGGACCGTGGACGAGCTGGTGGAGTACGGCGACTGGACCTTCAACGTCGTGGCCGACGAGGGCGACCCGCACCGGGCCGTGGGGGGCCTGGTGACGTCCAACTACTTCGAGGTGCTGGGCATCCGCCCGGCCCTGGGCCGCACGCTGGGTCCCCAGGACGACGGCGACGGCGCCGAGCCCGCCATGGTCCTCACCCACGACTACTGGACCCGGGCCTTCGGCGCCGACCCGGACGTGCTGGGGCGCACGCTCAAGCTCTACGCGTTCTCCGCGCCGAAGAACGCCCGCATCGTGGGCGTGCTGGAGCCCGGGACCCACTACACCGGCACGCGCAAGCAGGACTTCTTCGTCAACTACGCCACCAACGACCACTACCTGGGCGCCGCCATGCAGGACGAGCGGCGCCACCGCATGACCGACGTCTTCGCCCGCCTCGCCCCCGGCCAGACGGTGGACGCGGCGCGCGCCGAGCTGACGACCATCGCCCGGGGCCTCCGCGAGCAGTTCCCCGACGCCTACCCCGAGCGGCAGGGCGTGGAGCTGGCGGTGGCTCCCTGGCAGGAGGAGCTCACCAAGGGGGCCCGCTCCACCTTCCTGGTGCTCATGGGCACCGTGGGCCTCGTCCTCCTGCTGGCGTGCGCCAACGTCGCCAACCTGACGTTGAGCCGACTCGTGCGCCGGGAGCGGGAGCTGTCCATCCGGGCCGCCCTGGGCGCCTCCCGGCGCCGCCTCCGCAACCAGCTCCTCACCGAGAACCTCCTCCTGGCTCTGGCGGGGGCCGGGTTGGGGCTCTTCATGGCGGTGGCGGGACTGGACCTCCTCGTGCAGTACGCCAACCGCTTCACCGTGCGCACCGGCGAGATCGGCGTGGACGGGACCGTCCTGGGCTTCACCATCGCCGTGGCGGTGGGGGTGGCGCTCCTGCTGGCGTGGGCGCCGTCGCTGCCCGGCCTCCAGGGGCTCGTCAGCGCCTCCGGCGCCGCGGGCACGCGCCGGGGGATGGTGGGGCTCTCCCGCAAGCACGTGCAGTGGGGGCTGGTCATGAGCCAGCTCGCCCTGTCCTTCCTCCTCCTCATCGGCGCCGGGCTGCTGGTGCGGAGCCTGGTGAACCTCACGCAGGTGGACGCCGGCTTCGACTACACCGACGTCGTCGCCATGGAGGCGCCCCACATCACCGGCCTGAGCAACGAGGAGGACCGGATGGTCATGGAGCAGGTGGTGGACGAGGCCCGGCAGCTCCCCGGCGTCCTGTCGGCCACGTACGCCTCCCAGGTGCCCTTCCGCCCCGCCAACCTCCTGAGCATCACGTACAGGGTGGAGGGAGGGGACGACGAGGGGCGGACCAGCCCCATGGCGGTGGTGAACACCGTGAGCCCGACGTATTTCCTGACGCTGGGCATCCCGCTGCTCCGGGGGCGGACCTTCGACGCCCTGGACGACAGCGCCACCACGGCGGTGGCCATCCTCAGCGAGCGCATGGCCCAGGACCTCTTCGGTTCGGACGACCCTCTGGGCCGCCGCATCGCCCAGCAGCAGTTCAACGGGACCTGGGGACCGTGGCTCACCGTGGTGGGCGTCGCCGGCGACACCCGCGACCGGGGGCTGGCCCAGGCGGGGGTGCACGTCATGTACCGGCCGTCGAAGCAGTCCTTCCCCGGCTCGTCCATCATCGTGCGGACGGCCGGAGGCGTCTCGTCGTCTCTCCCCGGCGCCGTGGCCGACGCGGTGCACCGACTGGACCCCGACCGGCCCGTGGACCAGGTGGCGACGCTGGAGGACCTGCGCAGCGAGGACATCGCTCCCGAGCGCCTCAACGCCACCCTCTTCTCCGCTTTCGCCCTCCTGGCCCTGGTCATCGCCTCGGTGGGCGTGCTGGCGGTGCTGGCGTTCACGGTGAGCCAGCGCACCCAGGAGTTCGGCGTGCGCATGGCGCTGGGGGCCCAGACGCAGCAGGTCCTTGGGATGGTCCTCAAGGAGGGCGCCTTCATGGCCGCCGGCGCCCTGGTGGTCGGGGTGGTGGCCGCGGTCTTCCTCTCCCGGTTCCTCACCGGTCTCCTCTTCCAGGTGGAGGCGGTGGACCCGGCCACGTACGCCGGCGTCGCGCTGGTCCTGGGGGCCGTCGCGCTCCTCGCGGCCTACCTCCCCGCCCGGCGCGCCACCCGGGTGGACCCGCTGGAGGCGCTCCGCTCCGAGTAGGTCCGACCGCCGGTTCACGGGCGGGTTGCTCGGGGCTACGGCTCTCTCGACCTTTCGAGGCGAGCCGTAGCCCCTCTTCCCGGGTTCCCCGTGCCCCTCTCTGCCCACTGCGCCCTGCCATGACGACGCCCGGCCCGGCCTCCGCCGGCGCCGTCTCCAGGGATGGGAGCCCGTTCCGGTCCGAGGTGCTGGCCAGGGCCACCGGGAGCCCCACGCTGGAGGGGAACCACATCCGCCTCCAGTTCGAGGGGAGCATCACGTTCGAGGCCTGGATCGAGGCCATCGACCGGGCGCAGCGCTTCGTGTACTTCGAGAACTACGTGGTGCGCGACGACCGGGTGGGGCGCGCCTTCCGCGAGGCCCTCATCAACAAGGCCCGGCAGGGCGTCCCCGTCATGCTCATCTACGACTGGCTCGGATGCTGGGCCACGCCCAACGCCTACTGGAAGCCCCTCCGGGAGGCCGGCGTGAAGATCCGCGCCTTCAACCCGCCGTCCCTCGCCCTGGGGGACCCGCTGGGCGTGCTGCAGCGGGACCACCGCAAGCTGGTGGTCGTGGACGCCGAGATCGCCTTCGTCGGGGGCTTCTGCGTGGGCGACGAGTGGGCCGGCACCACAAGCAGCCCCCCGTGGCGCGACACCGGCCTCGAGATCCGGGGACCTGCGGCCCGGGCGGCGGCGCTGGCCTTCGAGCGCCTCTGGGGCGAGATGGGCGAGCCCACCTTCCTGGCCGCCACCATGCGCGACCCCGAGCACGCCGGCGGGATGCCCGTGTGGATCATCGAGGGCGAGCCCGGGAAGGCCCGCGTCTACCGGACCCTCCACCTCACGGCGGCGCGGGCGCGCCAGCGCCGCAGGAGCACCGACGCCGACGTCGTGGCGCCCCGGGCGGTCTCGGAGGCGCTGGCCGCGGCGGCCCAGCAGGGGGTGGACGTGCGCATCCTCGTCCCCGCGCACAACAACTGGCCCTGGGTGCGGAGCATCTCCCGGGGGGGGTACCGCTCGCTCCTGGAGAGCGGCGTGCGGGTGTTCGAGTGGCAGGGCCCCATGATGCACGCCAAGACCACCGTGGCCGACGGCGTGTGGTGCCGGGTGGGCTCGAGCAACCTCAACGCCGCGTCCCTCATGGGGAACTGGGAGATCGACGTGGGCGTTCTGGATCGGGGATTGGCCGCACAGCTCGAGGGGCTCTTCCTCGCCGACCTGGCGTCGTCGCGGGAGATCGTGCTTCCCCGGCGGGCGGCCGCGGCGCCGCGCATCGGTGCCGCGGGTGGCGTCCAGGTGGCGTCGGCACAGGAGCCCCTCGACCCCCAGGGGACGCTTCAGGAGCGGTGGGAGCGCCTGCGGAGCGGCGCTTCGGGCCGCCTCGGCATGGCGCCCCTGGTGCGAGCCGGCTCGGCCTTCGGGGGCGCGCTGGCGGGGAACCGCACGCTGGGGCGGGAGGACCGGACGGTGCTGGGCACCGTCTCGGTGATCATCCTGGGGGTGGCGCTGCTGGCGGCGTTCTTCCCCGTGGTGGTGGGTTGGGCATTCTCGGCGCTGGCCATATGGTTCGGCACCGTGATCGGGATCCGCGCGCTGGCCCAGGCGCGACGCGGCCGCGCCGAGGAGCGGCAGGCCGCCCAGGAAGAACCTGAAGACCGGGAAAGCGAGACACGCACGTGAACGACGTCGGAATCTTCATCGCCCTCACCGCGGGGATCTTCTCCTTCCTCTCCCCGTGCGTGCTGCCCCTGGTGCCGAGCTACCTCACCTTCGTCACCGGAATGAGCCTGGAGGATCTCCAGGGCGGCGTGAACCGGAAGGTGACGCTCACCCACTCGGTCCTCTTCGTCGCCGGCTTCTCGGTGATCTTCATCCTCCTCGGCGCCTCGGCGTCCTTCCTGGGGCAGTTCTTCAAGGCCTACGAGGTGTGGATCGCCCGCGTGGGCGGCGTCATCATCGTCCTCCTCGGGCTCCACATGGCCGGTGTCTTCCGCCTCATGCCCCTCATGCAGGAGAAGCGCGTCCACCTGGCCGACAAGCCGGCGGGATACCTGGGCACGCTGGGGGTGGGCATGGCCTTCGGCGCCGGGTGGACGCCCTGCATCGGGCCGGTGTTGGGGGCCATCCTGACCTACGGGTTCTCCCAGGACACGATGTGGGCGGGGGTCGGGCTCCTCTCCGTCTACTCCCTGGGCCTGGCCATTCCGTTCCTCATCGCCGCCCTGGCGCTGGACTGGTTCCTCCAGGCCTTCAAGCGCTTCCGGCGCTTCATCCCCGTGGTGGAGAAGTCGTCGGGCGTGCTGCTCGTCTTCCTGGGGATCCTGCTCATGACCGGGACGTTCACCTGGCTCAGCGGGCTGCTGACCCAGTTCACGCCCGCGTTCATCCTGGAGCGGATCTAGGAGAGGGGGCTCCGGCCCCTCAGTCTCCCACCGCCTCCACCGACTCCTCCAGGAGCTGCCGGCGGAGGAGGCGCGCGTACACCCCGTCGGCGGCGAGGAGCCCGTCGTGGGTGCCCCGCTCGGCGATGCGTCCGTCCTCCAGCACCAGGATCAGGTCTGCGCCCATCACCGCCGTGACCCTGTGGCTGATGATGAACGAGGTGCGTCCGGCCAGCACGTGACGCAGGTCCTCGAGGATCTGCGTCTCGGTGTGGGTGTCCACGGCGCTCAGCGCGTCGTCCAGCACGAGGACGAGGGGGTCGCGGGCCACCGCACGGGCCAGGGTGGCCCGCTGCTTCTGACCGCCCGAGAGGTTGATGCCCCGCTCCCCCAGGAGCGTGTCGTACCCCTTGGGGAAGGCCTGGATCTGGTCGTGGAGCTGGGCGACGCGGGCCGCCGAGGTCACCACGTCGGCCTCGCTCCCGCCCCCCGCCAGCCCGAGGCCGATGTTGCCGCCCAGCGTGTCGGAGAAGAGGAAGGCGTCCTGGGGGACGAAGCCCAGCCGCGCCCGGAGCTCCCCCGGGTCCACGTCGGTGAGGGGGATGCCGTCCAGGAGGATCTCCCCGCCCGTGGGGTCGTAGATCCGGGCGAGGAGCGCCACGAGCGTGCTCTTCCCGGAGCCGGTGGGCCCCACCAGCGCCACCGTGCGGCCCGCCTCCGCCACGAAGCTCACCCCGTCCAGCACGACGCGCTCGGTGCCGGGGTAGCGGAACGAGACGTCGCGGAACTCAACCCGCCCCCGGGCATCGGCCAGGGACGCGGGAGCCTGGGCCACGGCCAGGGCCGGCCGGGTGTTCAGGACGGCGTTGAGCCTCCCCATGGACGCGGCGCCGCGCTGGTAGAGGTTCACCACCCATCCCAGGGCGATCATGGGCCAGATGAGGAGCCCCAGGTAGAAGCCGAAGGCGACGAAGTCGCCCACCGTGATGGAGCCCGCCACCACCTCGCGGCCACCCAGCCAGAGCACGAGGACCATGGCCATCCCGGCGATGAGGCCCAGGAGGGGGTGGAACGCCCCCGCCGCCCAGGCCAGCTCCATGTTCCGGTCCATGTACTCCCGGTTCAGCGCGTCGAACTGGCGGGCCTGCTCGGCCTCCTGGGTGTAGGCGCGTACGATGCGCACGCCCGTGAGGTTCTCCTGGACCATGGTCGACAGCGTGGAGAACTGCTCCTGGATGGCCTCGAAGCGCGCGTGGATCACCTGGCCGAAGCCCAGCACCACGGGGGGCAGGATCACCATGGGGATCATGGCGTAGGCGGTGAGCTTCGGGCTCACCACGAGCATGATGCTCAGCGCGAAGGCGAAGATGACCGCGGTGTTCACGGTGTACATCACCGCCGGACCCACGGCCATGCGCACGGCCTGCGTGTCGTTGGTGGCCCGGCTCATGAGGTCGCCGGTCCGGGTGGTGCCGTAGAAGGTGGCGTCCAGCCGCATGAGGTGGCGGAAGAAGTCGTCCCTGAGGTCCGCCTCCATCCGCCGGCTCACCGAGTTGAGGATCTGGCGCATGCCGAAGCGCGCGGCGCCGCCCAGGAGCGCGGCCCCAACGATGAGCCCGGCCAGCGCCGCGATGCGCCCGTGGGTGACGCCGGGGTCGGAGAGGCCGTCGATGGCCAGCTTCATGATCCACGGCCCCGCCACCTGGAAGGCGTTGGCCACGACGACCATGGCCAGGCCCAACGCCACGGCGGCGCGGTACGGCCGGAAATAGGGCAGGACCGCCCGGAGCTCACCCATGCCCTTTCCCCTGCCGGCCACGTGCGTCAGTAGCCCACCGCCCTACCGCCCCGGCGGGGGTCGGACCAGGCCGCGAGCGTTCCGTCCTCGGCGACGACGATGACCTGGGCGTCACCGCTCACGTCCGTGCGCTCCACCAGCGTGTGCCCCATCTCCTGGAGGCGGAGCACCGTGGCGGGCTCCAGCCCCCCGGGCTCGTACCAGATCTGGTCGGGGAGGTGCTGGTGGTGCACCCGCGGAGCGTTCACCGCCGCCACCACGTCCATGCCGTAGTCCAGCACGTTGGAGAGCGTCTGGAACACGGTGGTGATGATGGTGGCGCCTCCCGGCGTCCCGGTGACCATGCGCAGGCGCCCCGAGGGCGCCACCACGATGCTCGGCGTCATGGCCGAGAGCATGCGCTTGCCCGGCCCCACCGCGTTGTTCTCCCCCTGCACCAGGCCGAACTGGTTGGGGGTGCCGGGCTTGGCGGCGAAGTCGTCCATCTCGTTGTTGAGGACGAAGCCGGCGCCGGTCACCGTCACCTTGGACCCGTACCACGAGTTGATGGTGGTGGTCACCGCCACCGCGTTCCCCGCCCCGTCCACGATGGAGAAGTGGGTGGTGTGCTCACCCTCGGCGGGGGCCTCCATGCCGGGACCGACCTCGAGGGAGGGCGTGGCGCGCTCGGGCGCGATGCCGGCGCGGCGCTCGGCGGCGTAGGCCGCCGACGTCATGCGCTCCAGGGGCATGTCCACGAAGTCGGGGTCGGCCAGGTAGTGGTTCCGGTCGGCGTACGCCCGCTTCCACGCCTCGGCGTAGAGGTGCACCATCTCGGGGCCGTGCCAGGGCAGGGAGCCCAACTCGTACCCCTCGAGGATGTTGGCCATGAGCGCCATGGTGGCGCCGCCGGAGGACGACGGGGGCATGGAGATCACCTGGTGGCCCCGGTACGTGAACGCCACGGGCTCCCGCCACGCCGCCGAGTAGGCCTCCAGGTCGGCGTGGGTCATGATGCCGCCGCCCCGCTCCATCTCGGCCACGATGAGGTCCGCCGTCTCCCCCCGGTAGAAGCCGTCGGCGCCCCCCTCCTGGATGCGCCGGAGCGTCGCCGCCAGGTCGCTCTGGCGCAGCGTGTCCCCCACCGCCGGGGGCTGGCCGTCCCGGGGGAGGAACTGGGCTCCCGACGCCGGGAAGGCCGCCAGCGCCCGCACCATCTCCGGGTCCAGGGAGTTGAGGAAGCGGGGGCGCACCGGGAATCCCTCCGCCAGCGCCACGGCGGGTGCCAGCAGGTCTTCCCAGGGGAGGGTGCCGAAGCGCCGGTGGGCCTCCCACATGCCCATGACGCTCCCCGGCACCCCCGACGCCAGGTGCCCCACCACCGACCGGTCGGTGACGTTCCCGTCGGCGTCGAGGAACATGTCCCGGGTGGCGGCCATGGGGGCCTTCTCCCGGAAGTCCAGCGCCGCCGCGGTGCCGTCGGCCATGCGGGCCACCAGGAAGCCGCCGCCCCCGATGTTGCCCGCCTCGGGGTTCACCACCGCCAGCGCGAACTGCACGGCCACGGCGGCGTCCACCGCGTTGCCGCCGGCGCGGAGGACGTCCACGCCCACCTGGCTGGCCAGCTCGTCGGTGCTCACCACCATGCCCTGCCGGGCGGTGACCGGGGCCTGGTCCGCGGCGTAGCGCCACCCCGCGGGGAAGGGGCCGGCGGCGGCGCCGGAGGACGGGGCCTCCGCCGTGCACGCGGCCAGGGCGAGGGCGAAGAGCGCCGGGAGCGCGAAGGAGGGGGTGCGGCGGGCGGGGATGGCGGTCATGGACGCTCCGTGGGTACCATTGGACGCCCGACGATAACCGAGATCACGAAACGTCCGCAACGCGCTCCGGCGCCCCGCGGAGCCACCCGGAACGCCCCACGGCCATGCGCGATCCCCGCCTCACAGAGCAGCGCAACCCCGGCTCCATGGAGATCGACCACCTCCAGCCGCTGGAGATCGTCCGGCTCATGAACGAGGAGGACCGGAAGGTGGCGGAGGCCGTGGGGAAGGAGGCCGAGGCGGTGGCTCGGGCCATGGCACTGGCCGAGGACGCCTTCCGCCGGGGCGGACGCCTCGTCTACGTGGGGGCGGGCACGTCGGGGCGCCTCGGCGTGCTGGACGCCTCGGAGATGCCCCCCACGTACCGCACCGACCCGGAGATGGTCCAGGGGGTCATCGCAGGCGGGTACGCTGCGCTCGTGCGGGCACAGGAAGGTGCGGAGGACCACCCCGAGGACGGAGCGGCGGCCATGGACGAGAAGGGCATCGGCCCCGACGACTTCGTCCTGGGCATCGCCACGTCGGGGACCACGCCGTACGTCCACGGGGCGCTGGCCCGCGCCCGGGAGCGGGGCGCCCGCACCGGCTTCCTCCTGTGCACGCCGCCGTCGGAGGAGCTGCGGGCCACCCACGACGTGGTCATCGCACCGCTGGTGGGCCCCGAGGTCGTCACCGGCTCCACGCGCCTCAAGGCGGGCACCGCCACCAAGCTGGTGCTGAACACCATCACCACCGGGGCCATGGTCCGCATGGGAAAGGTCTACGGGAACCTCATGGTGGACCTCCAGGTGACGTGCGCCAAGCTCCAGGACCGGGGGGAGCGCATCCTCATGGAGATGCTCGACCTGGAGCGCCCCGAGGCCACCCGCCTCCTCGGCGAGGCCGACGGACACGTGAAGACGGCGCTGGTCATGGGCAGGCTCGGGGTGGACGCCGAGGAGGCCCGGGAGCGGCTCCGCCGGGCCGAGGGCGTGGTGGTGAAGGCGCTGGAGGAAGACCGTTGACGGCTGCCCGGAAGGACAGCGGTGCGAAGACGCCGGCCCCGGCCGGCCCTCCCGCGGCCGGGCCGGGCCCGCGGCGGCGCTGGGTCCTGTTGGGCGTGGTCCTCGTCCTCTCCACCGGCTTCGTGGCCGGGGCCTTCGTCCCCGCGCCCCACACGGGCGGCGACAACGCCGCGTACCTCACGCTCGGATACTCCCTGGCCCACGACGGGAGCTACACCGAGCTCTTCGACCCGGCGCGGCCGCCCCACACCAAGTATCCCCCGGTGTTCCCGGCGCTCCTGGCGCTGCTCATGCTGGGGGGGGCCCGCACCTGGACCGCCTTCAAGATGGTGGCGGTCCTCTCCACCGTGGCGGGCGTGGCCCTGGCGTACCTGTGGGCCGAGCGACGCGTGGGTGCGGCCAGGGCGGCGGCGGTGGCCCTCCTGCTGGCCGCCGCCTCCTCGGTGGTCTACTACAGCCACTGGATCCTCTCCGACCCCACCTTCGCCGCCTTCACCCTCCTGTCCCTCTGGGCCCTGGAGCGGAGCGACGAGGAGGGGGCGGGCCGGGGGTGGCTGCCCCTGGGCGTGGCGGCGGCGGCGCTGGCCTACTTCACCCGGTCGGCGGGGCTCCCCCTGGTGGTGGCGCTCCTGGCGTGGCTGGCGCTGCGCAAGCGGTGGCGGGCGCTGGCGGCGTCGGCGGTGGCGCTGGGCCTGCCCATGGCGCTCTGGCTCCTCCGGGCGCGGGGCGCCGGGCAGGGGGAGTACGTGTCCGAGTTCTGGCTCGTGGACCCCTACGACCCGTCCCTGGGCCGTGTGGGGCTCCCCGGGCTGGTGAGGCGGGTGGGGGAGAACCTGGTGGGGTACGTGGCGACGCACGTGCCGGGGGGCATGGTGGGCGCTGGAGGCGGAGGCCCCAGGGCGGTCCTGGGCCTGGCGCTGGTGGCGCTGGCGCTGGCGGGGTGGGGGTTGGCGGCACGGCGCAGGGTGGGTCCCGCCGAGCTCTTCCTGCCCCTCTACGGGGGCCTCGTCCTCCTCTGGCCCACGGTCTGGTCGGGGGACCGCTTCGTCCTCCCCCTGTACCCGCTCCTCTTCCTCTACGCCGCCGAGGCGGTGCGCGGGGGAGGAGCCCGGTGGGGCGGGGCGGCGGCGGGGTGGGCGGGGGGCGCGCTCTTCCTCGTGGCCTTCCTGCCGTCCCTCGGAGCGTGGGTGGGCTCGGTGCAGGCGGCGTCGGCGTGCTCGGCCGCCGTCCGGGAGCGGGGCCCCTTCGCGTGCTACGGGCCGGGCGTGACCGCCTACGTGGAGGCCGCGGGGTGGGCCGGCGCCAACCTCCCCGAGGGATCGGTGGTGCTCACCCGGAAGCCCCGCGTGTTCTACGTGCTCAGCGGCGTGCCCTCGCGGACGTTCCCCTTCAGCGACGATCCGGAGGCGCACCTGACGCTGGCCGGGGAGGTCGGGGCGAGGTACGAGCTCTTCGACCAGTGGGACGGTCTGGCGGGCCGGTACGTGGCCGGCGCGGTGGGCGCTCGCCCCGGGGCGTTCTGTGCCGCCCGGAGCTTCGGCGCCGACGGGAGCACGGTGCTCCTGGGCATCCTCCCGCCGGCGGAGCGGGAGGGAGGAGCCGCCACGGGCGATCAGGTGCGCATCGGCGTGTGCGGCGGCGGATACGTCGCGGGAGACGGGAACGCCCCCTACGCCTCGTCCTCCTCCACCAGGATCCCGTTGCTCGACGGGCTCGACCCATAGATCAGCGCGAGCGCGATCCCGAAGGCCAGGTGCTCCACGTACGCCCGGTCCCTCGGGGCGAGGTCGTCCAGGAGGTGCCCCACCACCGGGAGCCGCTTCAGCGGGGCGTGGGGACCCAGGAGCCGCGTGAGGCCGCCCATGGGGTCCACGGCGAACTCGGCGGACCCATAGAGGGTCCCCTTGAGTATGGAAGGGCCGGGGAGGCGGGGCTCCACCACGACGCCGTACACCACGCCCTGGCCGGCGCCGGCCAGGACGCGGCCGAGGGTGTCCTCGTTCAGCTCGGGGAGCGCGGCGCGGCCGTGGAGGAGGGGGCGCACCACCTCCACCGCCAGCGCGGCGGCGGCGCCGGCCAGGCCGGCCTTGAGGAGCCCGCCCATTCCGGCGTCGCGCCGGGGGCGCCACAGGTCCAGGGCCTTGGCCACCACCGCCACCAGTCCCGAAGCCACGAGCTGGTCGCCCGAGGGCCACTGGGCGGGGTGGGGAATGCGGCGCGAGCGCTCCTCGGCTGGACGCCGCTCCTTGAGCGTCGCCAGTTTGCGGGCACCCTTGGCCGGGGCCTGGCGCGTGCGCTCCAGGGCGTACCCCAGGCGGTACCAGAAGCTGTTCTCGGAGGACATGGCCGGTGAGATCGAAGCGAGAGATGCGCTTTCGAAGGGTGGCGAGGCCCCATCCCTTTATCAAGGCGACGTGGGTCGCGTTGGCGCTGGCAAGCGCCACGGCGGCGCTCGCGCCGGCCGGCGCAAACGCCCAGGTCCCCCCCGACGCGCCCTGGCGCACGCTCACCACCGAGCACTTCCGGGTCACCTTCCCCGAAGCCCTCGAGCCCCTGGGCCGCCGGGCGGCGGAGCGTGCGGAGCGGGCGTGGGGCCAGCTCGCCGAGGCCTTCGTGGATCCGCCCGAGGGGCGTGTGGACATCCTCCTCACCGACCACGCCGACATCTCCAACGGGTTCGCCCAGGTCCGCCCCTCCAACCGCATCACCATCTACGCCCGCCCGCCCGCCGACGACCTGGGCCTGGGCTACTACGACGACTGGATGGAGCTGGTGGTGACCCACGAGCTCGCCCACGTCTTCCACCTGGACCGCACCGGCGCGCTGGGGCGGCTCCTCCGCTCCGTCTTCGGCCGCGTGGCGGCGCCGTGGCCCTTCTTCCCCGGCACGGGGACGCCCCGGTGGACCACCGAGGGGCTGGCCACCTGGTACGAGTCGTACCTCTCCGACGCCGGCCGCATCCACGGCACCTACCACGAGATGGTGGTCCGCACCGCCGCCCTGGAGGGCCGCTTCGAGCGCCTGGACCAGACGGGGGGCGAGTCCCCCGTGTGGCCCGGAGGGCTGCGCGCCTACGCGTACGGCTCGCTGTTCTTCGACCACCTCCTGGACAAGCACGGCCCCGAGCGCCTGGGGGCCTTCGCCGAGGCGGTGGCCGGACAGTGGGTGCCCTACCGCCTCAACGCCGCGGCGAAGCGGGCCTTCGGCGCCACGCTCTCGGAGGAGTGGGACCTCTGGCGCGAGGCGGTGGAGAAGGAGGCGGCGGAAGCGACGGCCGCCGCCGCGGCGCGGGGATCCATGCCGGTGCCCCAGCCCCTCACGCGCGACGCCCGCATCGCCCTCCAGCCCCGGGTGTCCCCCGACGGCACCCGCCTGGCCTACGCGTCGTCCGACGGCCGCTCGGACACGCAGATGCGCGTCACCGGCCCCGACGGGGGGGCCACGCTGGCGGAGCTGCGGACCAACGGCCTGGCCACCTACGACTGGGTGGACGGGGAGCGCCTCCTGGTCTCCCAGCTCGAGTACGCCTCGCCCTACACCCAGTACGGCGACCTGTACCTCATGGACCTGGGGGGCGGCGAGCGCCGCCTCACCCGTGGGGCCCGCCTCTCCCAGCCCTCCGTGGCCGCCGGGGCAGGGTGGGCGGTGGCGGTGCAGGAGGGGGAGGGCACGAACGCCCTGGTCCGCGTGGAGCTGGCCGACGGCGCCGTCACGCCGCTGGTGGGCGCGGACCCCGACGTCCACTGGTCGTACCCGACGGTGTCCCCCGACGGCCGCTGGATCGCCGCGTCGCGCTGGACGCCCGGCGCCTACATGGACGTGGTGGTGCTGCGTGCCGACGGGACTCAAGCCCTACAGGTGACCCGGGACCGGGCCATGGACCTGGCGCCGGCGTGGTCGCCCGACGGCGCGTGGCTCGCGTGGGGCTCGGACCGCACGGGGATCCCCAACGTGCTGGCGGCCCGGGTGGACCCGGCGGCGGGCACCGTGGGGCCGGTGCTCCTGGCCACCGACCTGGCCACGGGCACGGCGTATCCCTCGGTGGATCCCTCGGGGGTCTGGCTCCATTTCAGCGGATATCATGCGGACGGATGGGAGGCCGAGCGGGTGGCATGGGCCCCCGACGCCTGGCCCACGGCCCCGCCCCCGGCGTCCCGCTTCGACCCCCGGCCCCACCGGGCGGACTGGTCAGCCGGGGCCGAGGGGGAGGTGAGGGGATACTCCCCACTCCCCACGCTGCTCCCCACGTACTGGGAGCCCCTGTACCGGGCGCCCGTGCGCACGGCCACGGTGCAGGGCGGGGGGCACACCATTCCCGGGCGGCAGGTCATGGACGCGTCGGTGGGGCTGGAGACGTCGGGCCGGGACCTGGTGGGCCGCCACGCCTGGGAGGCCTTCGCACGGGTCTTCACCTCCGGCGACCGCATGGAGGGGGGGCTAGCCTACGCCTGGGCCGGGCTGGGCACGCCCATCCTCTCGGTGGGGGGCAGCCAGTCGTGGGACGAGGAGGGCCCCCGCCTGGCCCAGAAGGCCGAGGACGCACCCCTGGACACCCTGTTCGTCCTGGAGCGCTCGCGGAACGCGAGCGTGGCGGTGACGCTCCCCCGCCCCCGGTGGCGGAGCGACCTGTCGCTGACGCTGAGCGCGGGCATGCTGTGGGAGCGAGGGGAGCTGCTGGACGCGGCGCTGGAGCCGTCCACCAGCTACCGCCTCACCCGCCCCGAGTCCCGCTACACCGACTTCCGGGCCACCCTGTCCTACAGCACCGCCCGGGGGGCCCCCTTCCAGACGGGCGCGGTCCGAGGCCTCTCGGGCTTCCTCCGTGGGCGGATGCGCTCCCACCTCTCCCTTCCCGACTCCCTGGTGGGCGCGCCGGGGTCCGACGGGTCCGTGGACGATCTCCTGGCGCAGGTCCGCCTCTTCCAGCCTCTGGGGGGTCCGGGCTTCGCTTCCCACGTCCTGGCGCTCCGGGCCTCGGGGGGCGTGGCCCGGGGCCCCGGCGCCGACGCCGGGCACTTCGAGCTGGGCGGGGCGTCGGGGACGTCGGAGAGCGTCACGGGCCTCACCCTCTTCGGAGGATCGCCCCTCTTCTTCCCCGTCCGGGGGTACGACGAGGCGAGCCGGTACGGGCGCGTCGCCTGGTCGGCCTCCGCCGAATACCGGTTCCCCCTCGCCCTGGTGAACCGGGGCCTGGGGACGGTTCCCCTCCACCTCGACCGCGTCACCGGGGCCCTCTTCGCCGACGCCGGCAACGCCTGGGGCCCGGAGCTGGGCGTCCGGGGGTATCAGAACCCGAGGCGCCCCACCCTCGCCTCCGTGGGCGCCGAGGTCACCTCCCAGGTGCTGGCGTTCTGGGTCTCGCCCCTCCGCGTGCGGGCGGGCGTGGGCGTCCCGCTGGTGGAGGGCGACGGCGCACGCTTCTACGTCCGCCTGGGCCTGGCGTTCTGACCGGCCCACCGGCCCCCCGGGGTTGCGAAAACCGAAAATAAACCGAATATTACAGGGGCCCGAAAAGCGCACCCCGGGCGCCGAAATCCGTAAATTCCTGCCGGCACAGGGACTTGCGGGGATGGGGCGAAAACGGCCGGAAATCAATGCTTGACCCCTACATGTAGTGGGCCTAATATGGGAGCCGCCCCGACATCTTGTGGTCCCCCCCGGGCTTTCCACACATAGATCAGCGGCGGGAGCGGATTCCCGCCGCTTTTGCACCTCCGGCGCACACGTTTTCCACGCATTTGTCCACAGGAGTCCCCGCCGATGCCGCGCGTCCACGAGCCCCGGCCACCCCGCGAGAACATCATCTTCGACGACGTCGTCCCCGACGACATCCCGGCCGTCGAGCTCACCGAGAACGCGCGCATCGTCCTGGGCAAGCGATACCTGAAGAAGGACGCCGAGGGGAAGCCCACCGAGGCGCCGGAGACGATGTTCTGGCGGGTGGCCAAGACCATCGCCGACGTGGACGCCGACTACGGCGCGTCCGAGGCCGCGGTGGGTGAGCTGGCGCGCCAGTTCTACGACCTCATGATCAACGGGAAGTTCGAGCCCAACTCCCCCACGCTCATGAACGCCGGCCGGCCCCTGGGGCAGCTCTCGGCGTGCTTCGTCCTCCCGGTGGACGACGCCCTGTCCAACGGGCAGAGCGGCATCTACGACACGCTGAAGGCCATGGCGCTGGTCCACCAGTCGGGGGGCGGCACCGGCTTCGGCTTCTCCCGCCTCCGCCCCGAAGGGGACCCGGTGCGCTCCACCATGGGCGTGGCGTCGGGCCCCGTGTCGTTCATGAAGCTCTACGACGCCTCCACCGAGGTGGTGAAGCAGGGCGGCACGCGCCGGGGCGCCAACATGGGCATCCTCCGCG
>BTVB01000051.1:0-32116 GCA_045863275.1 Gemmatimonadota bacterium | reverse complement strand
CACCTCTACTACCGGTTGCACATTCTATTGGCCCCCGTGGGCCCGTATAACTGCTCGGGGGGGGGGGCCCGGGCCCCCCCCCGCCGCTTTTCCGTTTCCGGCGCCCACGCCGGCCGGAAGCTCCCGGGCGCTCAGTAGCCCAGGGCGCGGATCCGGTCCAGCGAGATGGTGGTGGGCTGGTTCTCGCCCGCCGGGACCTCCCGGTCGCGGGGCGCCGGGTCCTCGGACCGGATCTCCCGGACGAGGAGAAGGCCCGCGGCGAGGGCGGCGGCACCGATGAGACCGACTGTGAGGGCGCGCATCAACAGGCTCCATGGGGGGACATCCGACGATGGATGATGCATAAAGTGTGCCGCCGCTCGAGGGAAACGGGGAGGCCCGCAGGCCCGATATTTCCAGATGTTTACGTCCCTCCTACCATGTCGTTGCACTCCGGGGATCGTCCTCCTGCAACGGTTGTCGGAGGGTGCCTCAGAAATCTGAAGATCGAAAAAGGGGGAGAGTGCCGTGAGCGGAGTCGGTGAGGAGGTCCTGAGGCGGGCCGGCGACGGCGACCCGATTGCCCTCACCAGGGCACTCGTGGCCACCCCGTCCGTGAACCCCACGCTGGCCCCGGGGGGCCACGGCGAGGCCGCCGTGGCGGCCCTGGCCGCCGGGTGGCTCGAGGGATGGGGGCTGGAGACGCGGATCGTGGAGGTGGCCCCGGGGCGGTGCAACGTGGTGGCCACGCTCGCGGGCGAGGGGCCCGCCCTCCTGCTCAACGGGCACCTGGACACCGTGGGCGTGGAGGGGATGACCGTTTCCCCCTTCGCGGCGGACCTCCAGGGCGACCGGATCCTGGGGCGCGGCTCCTGCGACATGAAGGGAGGCGTGGCGGCCCTCCTGACGGCGACGGCGCGGCTGGCCCGGGGCGGGCCCCGGCCCCGGCTGGTGGTGGCCCTCACCGCCGACGAGGAGCACGCCAGCCTGGGCATGGATGCCCTGGTACGCTCGGGCGTGAGGGCCGACCTGGCCGTAGTGTGCGAGCCCACGAGCCTGGCGGTCATGCCCGCCCATAAGGGCTTCGTGTGGATCCAGGCTTCCTTCCGCGGGCGCGCCGCCCACGGGTCCCGGCCCGAGCTGGGCGTGGACGCCATCCGACACGCGGCCCTCTACCTGTCGGCGCTGGACGGGTACGCCCAGCGCCTGCGCGAGCGGCCCGCCCACCCGCTGCTGGGGCATGGCTCCTTCCACGCGGGGACGATCCGGGGGGGCACCGCTGAGTCGGTGTATCCGGAGGCCTGCGAGCTGCTCCTCGAGCGGCGCACCATGCCCGGAGAGGCCACCGACACCGTGGTCGCGGAGTTCCAGGAGGCGCTGGACGGGCTCGCGGCCAGGGAGCCGGGGGTCAGCGCGGCGCTGGCCATGACGCTGGACCGCCCCGGTACGGAGGTGCCCGAGGACTCGAGGCTGGTGCGGGGGCTCCTGGAGGCCGGCGACGCCCTGGGGGTGCCCAGGCGGGTGGAGGGGATGACGGCCTGGGTGGACGCGGCGTTCCTCAACGAGGCCGGGATCCCCGCGGTATGCTACGGACCGGGGGACATCGCCCAGGCCCACTCCGCCGACGAGTGGATCGAGGCGGGACAGGTGGCGGTGTGCGCCGACGTGCTGGAGCGTTTCGCCCGGACGCTGGCCGGAGAATAGGAGGGGGGCCGGGCCCCGAGGGCCCGGCGCCCTCCGCCTCTAGCGCATCTCCGCCGCCTATCTTCGCGTGCTGACGACGATGGCGCCCTCGGTATAGCCCGTGCCGTAGCGCGTCGTGGCGTCACTTGCGCTCATGAGCTCGAGGCTGGTGACGTCCAAGGCGCGGTACGAGCGGAGGGCATCGACCCCGCCCTGCTGCGGGGTCCCGTCCACGATGACCTGCGGTGCCGCGCCCCGGGGCCCCGAACGGAGCCACTGGGGGCGGAGGCGCTGCACGGCGTTCAGCAGGTCCAGCTCCGCCACCTCGGCCAGCTCTTCGGCGGTGATGCGGGTGGAGCTCCGCCGGGGAGCCGTGGCTCCCCCGCCCCCGGACGCGCAGGCCGTGAGACCGAGGGAGAGGGCGAACAGAAGGAAGATGAGGCGCTTGTGGGAGAGGACGCGCATGGTGAGCTCCCGGAAGAGGAAGGGTCCCGACCCGGCGACGACCCCCGGGGGACCAAGGGCGACAAGATGCCTGGCGCGCGTGCCGTCCGCCACCTTCACGTTCCTTGCTCGCCCCTGGAGCCCCCGGTAACGTCCGGGGGCGGCCCCGCGGCGGTACGACGCGACGGCGGCAGAGACGCGGGCCCAAGGAGCCGGAAATGAAGGCACGGTGGTGGTTGTTGCCCCTCGGTACGCTCATGGCTGCGGGGTGCTACGCATCGGAGGAGAACGTGGCGGACCTTGTCTTTCGGGGCGGTGCGGTCTGGACGGGAGAAGCCGGGGGCCCCACGGCCACGGGCGTGGCCGTGAAGGACGGCCGCATCGTGACGGTGGGGTCCGACGAGGACGTCGCGGAGATGGTGGGCGACGGCACCCGCGTGGTGGAGCTGGACGGCCGCACCCTCATGCCCGGCTTCATCGACGCCCACACCCACTTCCTGGACGGCGGGTTCAAGCTGGCGGGCGTGGACCTGCGGGACGCGGCGACCCCCGAGGAGTTCGCCCGTCGCATCGGCGCCTTCGCGCGCACGGTGCCGCCCGGCACGTGGATCACCGGGGGCGACTGGGACCACGAGCTCTGGGGAGGCGAGCTGCCCCGCAGGGAGTGGGTCGACTCCCTCACCCCCGAGCACCCCGTCTTCGTGAACCGCCTCGACGGCCATATGTCGCTGGCCAACAGCGTGGCGCTCCGCCTCGCGGAGGTGGACGCCGGCGGGCGCACCCCCGACCCCGAGGGAGGGACCATCGTCCGCGACTCCCGCACCGGCGAGCCTGCCGGCGTCTTCAAGGACGAGGCCATGGGCGTTGTGGGCCGGGTCATCCCCGACGCCTCCGAGGAAGAGCTGGACCGGGCGCTGCAGGCGGCGGCCCGCCATGCCCTCGAGCGCGGCGTCACCCAGGTGCACGACATGGCCGGGTGGCAGAGCCTGGCGGCGTACCAGCGGGCCCACGCCCGTGGGGCGCTCCCCCTGCGGGTGTACTCGGTGGTGCCCATGAGCACCTGGGAGCGCCTCCGCGATTACGTTGCGGAAAACGGGCGCGGCGACGACCGACTTTGGTGGGGCGGCCTCAAGGCATTCGTCGACGGGTCGTTGGGCTCCACCACGGCCTGGTTCTACGAGCCCTACGACGACGAGCCTTCCACCGCCGGCTTCATGACCACCGACTCCACGGAGCTGCGCCGATGGATCGAGGGCGCCGACGCAGCGGGGCTCCACGTCATCGTCCACGCCATCGGCGACGCCGCCAACGACTGGCTCCTCGACGTGTACCGCGACGTCGCCACGGCCAACGGCCCCCGCGACCGCCGCTTCCGCATCGAGCACGCGCAGCACCTGAGCCGGGCCGCGCTCCCCCGCTTCGCGGAGCAGGGCGTGGTGGCGTCCATGCAGCCGTATCACGCCGCCGACGACGGGCGCTGGGCCATGAAGCGGATCGGCCCGGAGCGCATCAAGACCACGTACGCCTTCCGCTCCCTCCTGGACGCGGGGGCGCCCCTGGCCTTCGGGTCGGATTGGACGGTGGCGCCCATCGATCCCGTCCTCGGCATGGACGCGGCGGTGACGAGGCGCACCATCGACGGCGCGAACCCCGACGGCTGGGTTGCCGAGGAGCGGATCACGCTGGACGAGACGCTCGCCGCGTACACCCGGGGCGCGGCGTTCGCCGGCTTCATGGAGGACAGGGTGGGCCGCATCGCCGCGGGGATGCTGGCGGACCTGGTCGTGCTCGACCGGAACCTCTTCGAGGCCGACGCGAAGGGTCTGGTGGACGCGCGCGTAGACATGACGGTGGTGGAGGGGGCGGTTGCCTACGAGCGGCCCACGGGCTGAGCCGGAGACAGAGCGAGGATCATGGAGAGCGGATCGGGAGCTGCGGGACAGCCGCTGGGGCCCAGCCGGCAGATGACCATCGACGCGCTGTGCGAGCACTTCGCCAACGACTCCATCGCCGTGGAGGAGTTCGAGCGCCGCGTCGACGCAGCGCACAAGGCGTCGTCGGTGGACGAGCTCAAGGAGCTCCTGAAGGACCTGCCCGGCGGCAACCTGCCCGCGCCGGCGGCGGGAAGCCCCGTGCCCATGCCACGACCCCGGCAGAGGGTCACGGCCGCCGCGCACCAGAAGGAGCGGGAGATCGTCATCGCCATCATGGGCGGATCCAGCCGGAAGGGCCGCTGGCACCCCGCTCGGCGCAACTTCGCCTTCGCGGTGATGGGGGGCAGCGAGCTGGACTTCCGTGAGGCCGTGCTCCCCCCGGGCGTCACCGAGGTGCAGGTGTTCACGGTCATGGGCGGCGTGGAGATCCTGGTTCCCCCGGGGGTGAACGTGGAGAGCCACGGCATCGGCATCATGGGCGGCTTCGAGCAGATGGGGGGCGCCGACGACTGGGACGAGAATGCGCCTACGTTGCGCATCGCCGGCCTGGCCGTCATGGGCGGCGTGGACATCCAGGTCCGCTACCCGGGGGAGACCTCACGGGAGGCGAGGCGCCGCCGAAAGCTCGAGAACAAGGAACGGAAGCGCCTGAGGGACTCCTGGGAATGACCGCCCGCCGTCGGGTGGCCCTGATCTCCGTCCCGGTGGACCTGGGGGCGGGACGGCGCGGAGTGGACATGGGGCCTTCGGCGCTCCGCATCGCGGGGATCACCGGCGCGGTTGCGGCGCTGGGCCACACGGTCCGCGAGACGGGCACGGTGCCCGCGGGCGGCTTCGAAACCACCGACGCGGGTCCCGAGGAGCGCGCCCGCTTCCTCGACGAGATCGGGGGCGTGGCCGAGCGGGCCGGCACCCTGGTGGCCGCCGCGCTGGAGGACGGCTGCCTGCCCCTGGTCCTGGGCGGAGACCACTCCCTCTCCATCGGGACGGTCGCGGCGGTGGCGCGCCATCACCGGAGCCGAGGCGGCTCCGTCGGCGTCATCTGGGTGGACGCCCACGCCGACATGAACACCCCCGAGACCACGCCTTCGGGGAACATCCACGGCATGAGCCTGGCCGTCCTCCTGGGGCGGGGACACCCCGCCCTCACGGGGCTGGGCGGCGACGTTCCCTCGGTGCGCCCGGAGAACGCCTCCATCCTCGGGGCCCGGGAGCTGGACCCCGGCGAGCGGGCGCTGGTGGCCGAGCTGGGCGTGCGCGTCTTCACCATGTCCGAGATCGACGAGCGCGGCATGGGGCCCTGCCTCGCCGAGGCGTTGGATCGGGCCAACGCCGGCACCGCCGGCTTCCACCTCTCCTTCGACCTGGACGCGCTGGACCCCCGCGAAGCCCCGGGGGTGGGGACTCCGGTGCAGGGGGGCCTCACCTACCGCGAGGCGCACCTGGTATGTGAGCAGGCCGCCGCGTCGGGGCGCATGGTGAGCCTGGAGGTGGTGGAGCTCAACCCCGTTCTCGACGACCGCAACCACACCGCCCGCCTGGCGGTGGGCCTGGTGGCCTCGGCGCTGGGCCAGACCATCCTGTAGCTCCGGCCGGCAGCGGCGGCGCACCCGGTCACGGCGCCGCGCGCAGCGTCCGGTCCAGGTAGGCCTTCAGGCGGCGCCACGCGTCGAGGGCGGGCGCGGAGCGGACCTCCGGGTCCTGGTCCACGTGGAGCCAGAAGCCGTGGTCCACCTCGTCGTAGACGTGGAGGTCGTTGGGGATCCCCGCCGCCTCCAGCGCGGCATGGAAGGCCTCCACCTGCTCCGGCGAGGGGCCCTGGTCCCGGCGGGCGAAGGTGCCGTAGACCTCGTGGTCCATGCGGGCCAGCACCGCCGGGTCGTCCACGAGGCGGCCGTAGAAGATGGCGGTGGCCTCGTGGTGCGCCCCGTCCAGCCCGAAGGAGAGGGCGACGCCGCCGCCGAAGCACCATCCCATGGCCCCCACGCGGCCGCCGACGTCGGGACGGGACTTCAGGAAGGCCACCGCCTGATCGAGGTTGGCCACCACGCCGGCCATGTCCGCCATGGCCTCGCGGACCAGCGCCATGTTCTCGTCGGGGTTGGAGCCGGTCCGCCCCTGGAAGAGGTCGGCGGCCAGCGTCACGTAGCCCTCGGCGGCCAGCGCGTCGGCCACCTCCCGCACCCGGTCCACCAGGCCGTTCCACTCGTGGACGATGACGAGCGCCGGAAAGGGCCCGGGGCCTTCGGGCACGGCCAGGTACCCGGCGGTGGCCGAGTCCCCGGCGACGTAGCGCACCGTCTCGCCCCCGAGGGGGCCGGCCTGACCCAGGAGGGCGGGAGGGAGCTGGTCTTCGGCGGTGGGGGCGGCGGGCACCCGGGGTCCGGCGGGAGCCGAAGGCGCGGCGGCGCTCTCGGGGGCTTCGCCGGCACCGGGGGCTTCTCCGCCGGCGCAGGCGGCGAGGGTCAGCACGGCCGCGGCGGCGGCCACGAAGCGGGAGGGTCGCATGCGTTTCTCCGTGGAGGGTCGGTGCCGGGGCGGGCCTGCCCACCCCGGAGACCAGGGAATACGACAAGAACCCCTTGCGCGCAATTCAACCTTGAAGTTATTCTATCGTTCAATCTTTAACAATCTGCCCATCATCGGTATCGGAAGGGAGGGGATCCTCATGAACAAGGGACACGACGCCATCCTCGTCACCGGGGCCACCGGCCAGCAGGGCGGGGCCACCGCCCGGGAGCTCCTCGCCGCGGGCTACCAGGTGCACGCCATGACCCGCAGCCCCGACGGCGACGCCGCGCGGGCCCTGGCGAGGGCCGGCGCGCACATCGTGAAGGGTGACCTGAACGACGAGGCCTCCCTGAAGGCCGCCCTCGCGGGGAAGTGGGGCGTCTTCGCCGTCCAGAACACCTGGGAGGCGGGCGTGGAGAAGGAGGAGGAGCAGGGCAAGCGCATCGCCCGCCTGGCCAAGGAGGCCGGCGTGCGTCACTTCGTGTACGGCTCGGTGGGCTCGGCTCACCAGGAGACGGGGATCCCCCACTTCGACAACAAGGCGCGGGTGGAGGAGACGGTGCGGAGCCTGGGCTTCCCCTCGTGGGTGATCCTGCGGCCGGTCTTCTTCATGGAGAACCTGGCGTCGCCCTGGTTCAAGCCGGGCATCGACGACGGCGTCCTCGCCCTGGGCATGGACGGCGGCACCAAGCTCCAGATGATCGCCGTCGCCGACATCGGCAAGTACGGCCTGGCGGCCTTCGAGCGGTACGGCGAGCTCAACGGCCAGGCGCTGGACATCGCCGGCGACGCGCTCACCCCGGTGGAGGCGGCGGCGGTGTTGAGCGAGGCGACGGGCCGGGCGATCAAGCACTTCCAGGTGCCCATCGAAGAGGTCCGCAAGTTCTCCGGCGACTTCGCCGCCATGCTCGAGTGGTTCGACGCGGTGGGGTACTCGGCGGACATCGAGGGGAACGCCCGGCGCTTCGGCATCCAGCCCACCCGCTTCCAGGCGTGGGCCCGCACCGTGGACGGGCGGGGGCCCGCCGCCGGGCTGGGCGGCGCGGGCCCGTGGGGACCCGTGGGGGGGCGGGGCGGGGCACGGCGCCGCCCCCCCTCCGCGCGTGCAGGCCAGGCCGTACCGCGGGGCCGCCGCATTTGCCCACGGGCCCGCGGAATGCCAAGCTGTCCCCCCTCATGACAAGACCGACCCCTGCCCCGGCTCCGCGCCCCGCCGCGGTGGCCCTCGCCCTGGCGGCCGCCGCCCTCTCGGCCCTTTCGGCCCCCTCCCCCGCCGCCGCCCAGGACGTGGTCCTCCGGGCCGCCCGGGCCTACGACGGGCACGGCGACCCGGTGGCCCCCGCGGTGGTGCACGTGCGAGGGGACCGCATCGTCGCGGTGGGCGCGGACGTCCGCGCACCGGAGGGCGCCCGCCTCGTGGACCTGGGCGGCGCCACGCTGCTGCCCGGCCTCGTGGACGCCCACGTCCACATCACGAACCACTTCGAAGGTCGGGGTGCCCGGGCGTCCCTGGTAGCGCTGTACGGCGCCCGCGCCGCGCGCTCTCTCCTTCTCTCCGGGTTCACCACCGTGCGCACGCTGGGGAGCCCCGACTTCGCCGACGTGGACCTCCGCGACGCCATCGCCCGGGGCCTGGTGCCAGGACCCCGACTCCTGGCCTCCGGCGACGGCATCACCGACGGGCCGGGCACGGTGGCGGAGGAGGGCGCCCGCGCGGCCCGCGGCGAGGCCCCCGCCACCGAGGCCCAGCTCCGCGCCGCCGTCCGGGAGCGGGTGGAGGCGGGGGTGGACTGGGTGAAGATCTTCGCCTCCCAGAGCAGCCGCTCCGGCGGTGGACCCACCTACTCGGAGGAGCAGCTCCGCTGGATGGTGGACGAGGCGGCGAAGGCGGGGGTGCCGGTGTCGGCCCACGCCCACGCCGCCGAGGCGGTGCGCCGAGCCGTCGTCGCGGGCGCACGGACCATCGAGCACGGCTCGCTGGTGGACCCGCCGACGTTGGAGCTCATGGCCGAGCGCGGCGTCTACTACAGCCCCAACCTCTACCTCTCCGAGTACTACCTGGAGCACGGCGACGACTTCGGCTTCAACGCCGAGCAGCTCGAGTGGACGGCGCGCCTCCTGCCGCCCCGCACCGAGATCTTCGGCACGGCGGCGGCCATGAGCGTGCGGATCATCCACGGCACCGACGCGGTGGCGGGGTGGGTGTGGTCGGGGGACACGGCCATGGAGTTCGTGCGCCGCGTCCAGGCCGGGCAGACGCCCGGGGACGCGTTGGCGAGCGCCACCTCCGTGGCCGCCGGGGCGCTGGGCATGGAGGACCGCGTGGGCGACCTGCGGGCCGGGCTGCTGGCCGACGTCGTGGCCGTGGACGGCGATCCCCTGGCCGACGTCGAGGCGTTGCGCCGCGTCGTCTTCGTCATGAAGGACGGAACCATCTACCGGAGCCCCGAGAAGCCATGAAGCGCACTTCCCTGCTGGCGGCCCTCGTCCTTCCGTTTGCCCTGGCGGCGTGCGGCGGCGAAGCGGCCGCGCCCTACGACCTGGTCATAGCCGGCGGCCGGGTCATGGACCCCGAGTCGGGCCTGGACGGCATCCGGAACGTGGGCATCCGGAGCGGGCGCATCGAAGCGATCTCCTCGGAGCCCCTGGACGGCGGGCGCGTCATCGACGCCACCGGCCACGTGGTGGCGCCGGGCTTCATCGACCTCCACGAGCACGGCCAGCAGGAGGAGTCGTACGGCATGATGGTGCGCGACGGCGTCACCTCGGCCTTCGAGCTGGAGGTGGGCACCGCCGACGTGGGGGCGTGGTACGCAGCCCGCGAGGGCGGGCAGATCGTCAACTACGGCGTGAGCGTGGGCCACATCCAGGCCCGCATGAGGGTCCTGGGCGACCCGGGCCCGGGCCTCCTGCCAGCCGGCGTGGGCGGCAGCGGCACGGCCACCCCCGAGCAGCTGCTGGCCATGGAGGAGATCCTCGCCGAGGGGCTGCGCCAGGGCGCCGTGGCGGTGGGCTTCGGAAGCGCGTACACCCCCGGCGCCGACATGGGCGAGATCGAGCGCATGTTCCGCGTGGCGGCGGAGTTCGGGGCGCCGGCGCACATCCACCTGCGGAACGGCGTGCCCGGGCTGGACTCGACGCTGGCGGCGGCCGCCGCGGTGGGCGCGCCGCTCCACATCGTGCACGTGAACTCCGTGGCCGGCGACGACATCGCGGCCTTCCTCGAGCGGATCCAGGCGAAGCGCGACGCCGGGCGGGACGTCACCACCGAGGCGTACCCGTACGGCGCGGGCATGACCGAGATCCAGTCGGCGCTCTTCGACGACTGGGAGAGCTGGCCCGAGGAGCGCTTCGCGCTGCACCAGCTCGTCGCCACCGGCGAGCGCCTGAACCGGGAGACGTTCGCGAAAGCCCGGGCCGAGGGCGGCACGGTCATCATCCACGGGCGGAGCGAGGATCAGACCCGGGCCGCCATCGTGAGCCCGCTGAGCATGATCGCCAGCGACGGCTTCATCGAGAACGGGCGCGGCCATCCCCGCACGTCCGGGTCGTACGCCAAGGTGCTGGGCCGCTACGTCCGTGACGAGGGCGTGGTGGACCTCATGGACGCGCTGCGCCGCATGACGCTGGAGCCCGCGCGCCGCCTGGAGGCCCGCACTCCCGCCATGGCGGCGAAGGGGCGCATCCGGGTGGGCGCCGACGCCGACATCACCGTGTTCGACCCCCTCACGGTCATGGACCGGAGCACCTATGAGGACGCCAGCATCCCCTCGGCCGGGATCCCGTGGGTGGTGGTGGGCGGCCAGGTGGTGGTGGACGGCGGGCAGGTCACGGCGGCCCGCCCGGGCCGGGCGGTGCGGGCCCCCGTGGCCACCGGCTCGCAGGGAGGCTGATATGCTGCGCGCGATCCGACGTGCCTTGCGCACCACGTTCTTCGCCGTGGCGGTGGTCGTGGGCTCGCTGACCCCCGCCGCCGCCTCCGCTCAGGAGGTCGATCTCGCCGCGCTCCAGGACGAAGCCGTGCAGTGGCTCCAGGAGTACCTGCGTCTGGACACGCAGAACCCTCCCGGCAACGAGATCCTGGGGGCCCGCTTCTTCGCCGGGATCTTCGAGCGGGAGGGCATCCCCTACGAGATCGCCGAGTCGGCGCCCGGACGCGGCAACGTCTGGGCTCGCCTGGAAGGAGGCGACGAGCCGGCTCTGGTGCTCCTCCACCACATGGACGTGGTGCCCGCCGACCGTCGCTACTGGAGCGACGACCCGCTCTCGGGCGCGCTGAAGGAGGACGGCTACATCTACGGCCGTGGCGCTCTGGACACCAAGACCAGCGGGATCCTCCACCTGGCCGCGTTCCTCGCCATCCACCGCTCGGGAATCCCCCTGCGGCGCGACGTGATCTTCATGGGCACCGCGGACGAGGAGGCCGGTGGCTTCTTCGGCGCCGGATGGCTGGTGGAGAACCGCCCCGAGGTCTTCGAGGACGTGGGTTTCCTCCTCAACGAGGGAGGGGGCGGCGCCCAGGTGGGAGAGAAGTTCCAGTTCGGCGTGGAGGTGACGCAGAAGGTGCCGTACTGGCTCCACCTGACCACGGTGGGCGAGCCGGGGCACGGGTCGCGGCCGCGAGCCTCATCGTCGGTGACGGAGATGGTGGAGGCGCTTGCCCGCTTCCGCGCCCACGCCTTCGCGCCGCGGATCATCCCCGCGGTGGACGCCCACTTCAAGGGGATCGCCGCGGGGCAGCCCGAGCCGTGGCGCACCCGCTTTCGGGACATGGCCGCCCACGTCGACGACGCGGCCGTGCTCCGGGAGCTGCAGGACTACGAGCCCAGCCTCCACGGCCTGACGCGGAACACGTGCTCCATCACCCGCATGATGGGGAGCGACAAGATCAACGTGGTGCCGCCGGAGACGGGAGCGGAGCTGGACTGCCGCCTCCTCCCCGACCAGGACCCGGAGGCGTTCCTCGCCGAGGTGCGCTCGGTGCTGGGGCCCGAGGTGGAAGTGGAGGTGATCATGGGCTTCACCCCCGCGGTGTCGTCCACCGACACCGAGCTGTACCGCGTGGTGAAAGACGCGACGTTGGAGACGTTCCCCGGCGCCGACTTCGTGCCGCAGGTCCTGGGGGGCTTCACCGACTCCCACTTCTTCCGGGACCTTGGGATCGTGAGCTACGGCTACACCGCCACCGCCACGCCCCTCGAGGACGCGGCGGGAGTGCACGGCAACGACGAGCGCGTCGCAGAGCACGACGTGCGTCGGGGCGTGGGACTCACGCTGGAGATCGTGCGCCGCTTCGCCGCCGGACGGGGGGTGAGCCAGGACCGCTAGCCCGCCCCGGCGACGGTCAGCCCCGTTCCACCTGGAAGCGGGAGTCGGCCAGGTCGGTCTCGACGAACAGGCTTACCGAGTCGTCCAGCTCCAGCTCCAGACTGCGGGTGCGCACACCCTCGTCGGTGGCCTGGGGCGACCACGGAGGCACGTCCGGGTACACGCGGATCTGCACCTCGCCCGTGGCGGTGAGGTCTCCGGGGATCCGGAGGACCTTGAACCCCGAGTGCTGGACGCGGCCCAGGCGGTGCAGCCTGCCCCTGCCGTCCCGCACGTAGACCTGGACCGGAGCGGCGTGGTTGTTCACCACGCGGAGCTCGACGGTGTTGCTGGTGGGGCCGGCGACGGGTGTCGCGGCCTTCGCGGACGTGGCGCCCAACCCTACCAGGGCCGCCGCCGCGGCGACGTTCAACGCTCCCCTCCTCATCATCCACCTCCCCTGAGTCATCCCCCGCCTGCGGGGCCCGGAACCCCCGGCCCCGGACCCGCGCAGGCTTCCACCCATCCACCCATCCATTGAGACGGATTCCAGGCCCGAAAAGGTTCGCCGGGTTCGACCGTCTCACCCTCTCGGTACGAGTCCGCCTCCCCCCCGTTACGCACGAGGGGCCCCCCGCCATCGCGGCCGGGGCCCCCCGAGGCTGAGTGGAAGGGCGCGGTGCGCCCCTGCTCAGCAATGCCGGGCGTACGCTTCGCGGAGATCGGCGGCGATGTCCTCGGGGTGGCGGCCCTCGATCTGGTGGCGCTCCATGAACCAGACCAGGTCGCCGTCCTTGAAGAGCGCCACTGAGGGGGACGAGGGCGGATAGCCCACGATGTACTCCCGGGCCCGGTCGGTGGCTTCCATGTCCTGGCCGGCGAAGACGGTGGTGAGCACCTCGGGCTTCCTCTCCCCCTGGAGGGAGAGCCACACCGCCGGGCGCATCATTGCGGCGGCGCAGCCGCACACCGAGTTCACCGCCACCAGGGTGGTGCGCTTCTCGGAGCCGAGGATCGCGTCCACGTCGGCGGGGGTCCGCAGCTCCTTGAACCCGACCTTGACCAGGTCCTCGCGCATGGGCGCGACCATGAACTCGGGGTAGGGCATCGTCGTTCTCCTGTATGCTTCCGGGCAGTTCGGCGTCGGCCCCGGAGGTCCGGGGAAGGCTGAATACCCTCGGGGGGCCGGCGGGTTCACTCCCCGCGGTTCCGTTGCTCGGGGCCCGCCGGGGCGGGTACCTTCCAAGCCCATGCCTCAGGCCCTCGAGACCCTCCGCCTCCGAGTCAACGGCGACCTCCGCCAGGTGGCCGTGCCCGCCCACCATACCCTGCTGGAGGCGCTGCGCTACGCCCTGGGCCTCACCGGCTCCAAGCAGGGGTGCGACAAGGGCGACTGCGGTGCCTGCACGGTGCTCCTGGACGGCGAGCCCACCCTGTCGTGCATCACCCCGGTGCAGGAGGCGGACGGGCGGGACGTGGTGACGGTGGAGGGGCTGGCCGGCCCCGGCGGGCCCCACCCCCTCCAGGACGAGTTCGATCTCCACGGGGCGGCCCAGTGCGGCTTCTGCACGCCGGGGATCCTCTGCTCGGCGGCGGCCCTCCTGGCCCGCAACCCCTCCCCCAACCGCGACGACGTCCGGGAGGCGCTGGCCGGCAACCTGTGCCGGTGCACCGGCTACACCAAGATCTACGACGCAGTGGAAGCCGCGGCGGCCCGGGTCAGGGCGGAAGGGGCGTCATGATCCGACATGCACGTAACGCCAAGTCCGACTTACACTTGGTCGGCAAGTCCCAGCGGAAGATCGAAGGGCTGGAGAAGTCCTCGGGGCGGGCGGTCTACACCGACGACCTCCAGCTCCCGGGCATGCTTCACGGGAAGATCCTCCGGAGCCCCTGGCCCCACGCCCGGATCCTCTCCCTGGACACCTCCGCCGCCGAGGCGCTGGAGGGGGTGCGGGGGGTCGTCACGGGGCGGGACATGCCGGTGACGTACGGCATCATCCCCTGGACCCCCGACGAGTACCCCCTGGCCGTGGACCGGGTGCGCTACGTGGGCGACGGGGTGGCGGCGGTGGCGGCGGTGGACGAGGACACGGCCCTCCGGGCCCTGGACCTCATCCGGGTGGAGTACGAGGAGCTCCCCGCCTTCCTGGATCCCTTCCGGGCCCTGGCGGCCGACGGCTCTACGCCTTACGTCCACGACCCGAAGAAGGAGGGGCGGAACGGCAACGTCACCAAGCACGTCCTCCTGGACTTCGGCGACGTGGACGGCCTCATGGACGCGTCCGAGGTGGTGGTGGAGGGGGAGTACTTCTTCGAGGGCACCACCCACGCGCCCATCGAGCCTCACTGCGCCATCGGCCTGTGGGAGCCCGACGGCCGGGGCGGGCCCCCCGGGTCGCGCGCCGGCAAGCTCACCGTCTGGTCCGCCACGCAGGTGCCCCACTACCTCCACCGGGAGCTGGCCCGGGTGCTGGACGTGGACCCGGCGCGGGTGCGGGTGATCCAACCGCTGGTGGGCGGCGCCTTCGGCGGAAAGAGCGAGCCCTTCGACCTGGAGTTCTGCGTCGGCGCCCTGGCCATGAGGACCGGCCGCCCGGTGAAGATCCTCTACACCCGCGAAGAGGTGTTCTACGCCCATCGGGGGCGCCACCCCTTCCACATGAAGTACCGCACCGGGTGCGACGGCGAGGGCAGGCTCCGGAGCGTGGACGCGAAGATCCTCCTGGACGGGGGGGCCTACGCCTCCTTCGGGCTGGTGACCACGTACTACTCGGGCCAGCTCCTGTGCGCGCCGTACGCCATGCCGGCGTACCGCTTCGACTCGACGCGCGTCTACACGAACAAGCCGGCGTGCGGCCCCAAGCGGGGACACGGCTCCGTGCAGCCGCGCTTCGCCTTCGAGGTGCAGCTCGACAAGCTGGCGGAGAGGGTGGGGCTCGACCCCTTCGAGATCCGCCGCCGGAATTTCATCGGCTCCAACACGCGGACGGTGAACGAGCTGCGGGTCACCTCCAACGGCTTCCTGGAGTGCCTGGAGGCCGTGGAACGAGCGAGTGGGTGGAGGGAGAAGTTCCGGAGGCTCCCCTTGGGGCGCGGCGTGGGCGTGGCCGGGTCCACGTACATCTCGGGCACGAACTACCCCATCTACCCCAACGAGATGCCCCAGTCGGGGGTGCAGATGCAGGTGGACCGCTCCGGGCGGGTGGCGGTGTTCTCCGGCGCCAGCGAGATCGGCCAGGGGTGCGACACCATGGTGGCCCTCATCGCGGCGGAGGAGCTGGGCGTGCCCCTGGAGCACGTGCGCGTGCTGCGGGGCGACACCGACTTCACGCCGGTGGACCTGGGGGCGTACTCGAGCCGCGTGACGTTCATGGTGGGCAACGCCGCCATCGACGCGGCGCGCAAGCTGCGCACGATGGTCCAGGAGGCGGTGGCGGAGCGGTGGGAGGTGAAGCCGTCGGAGGTGCTCCTCGCGGGCGGCCGCGCCGTGTGGGCCCCCGACACCGGGCGCCAGATGCCTATCCGCGAGGCGTTCAACCTCGCCGAGGCGAAGTTCGGGACGCTGGGCTCCACCGGCTGGTACAACACCCCCAAGGACGTCCACGGGGAGTACCGGGGGGGCACCATCGGCGCGTCGCCGGCGTACTCCTTCACCGCCCACGTGGCCGAGGTGGAGGTGGACGCGGAGACGGGCGTCGTCGAGGTGGTGAAGATCTGGGTGGCCCACGACTGCGGCCGCGCGCTGAACCCGGTGCTGGTGGAGGGACAGATGGAGGGCTCGGCGTACATGGGGTTCGCCGAGGCCCTCATGGAGGAGCACGTCTTCAAGGACGCCGACCACGGGCGCGCGGGGTTGCACAACGCGCCGTCGCTCCTGGACTACCGGATCCCCACGAGCCTGGACACCCCCGAGCTGGAGTCCTTCATCGTCGAGTCCATCGACCCCGAAGGTCCATACGGCGCCAAGGAGGCGGGGGAGGGACCGTTGCACCCGTCCATTCCCGCCATCGCCAACGCCATCCACGACGCGGTGGGGGTGCGCATGGACCGGCTCCCCTTCTCTCCGCCCGCGGTGTGGCGCGCGCTCCGTGCCGCCGAAGCGGCGGGTACGCTGCGCAAGCCCGCGGCGCCGGGGAGTGCCGGCGTGGGGGCGGGAGGGAAGGGCCGGTGAGGACGCGTGGGATGGAGGGGTCGGGGCCGCTTCGCGTCGTGGCGCTGCTCGCCCTGGCGGTGATGGCCGCCGCCCCGCGTGCCGCGGCCGCCCAGGTCCACCCCGGCGGCCACGTGGCCCAAGGCGTCTGGAGCGACGCCGACTGGGCGGTCCTGGAGAGGAAGGCGCGATGGGCGCTGGAGGCGGGGCTCGACTCCGTGCCCATGGGCGACGCCGTGGCCGCGCTGGGGCGAACGTTCGTGGGGACGCCCTACGTGCCCCACACGCTGGAGTCGGGCGGACCCGAGGGACTGGTAGTGAACTTCCGCGGCCTGGACTGCGTCACGTTCGTGGAGAACGTGCTCACGCTGGCTCGCTTCGTCCGGGAGCCCGACGCCCGGGCGCTCCTGGAGCGGCGGAGGGAGGCGGAGCGCCGCTACGAGACGCTCCTGGCCGGGGCGCGGTACCGGGGCGGAGTCCTCTCCGGATACCCCTCCCGCCTCCACTACTTCAGCGACTGGGTCGGCGACGCGCAGGCGAAGGGCCTGGTGCGGGACGTGACCCGTGAGCTGGGCGGCACGCTGGACCTGGAGGCGGTGGACTTCATGTCCACCCACCCCGAGGCATACCCGCAACTCCGCGAGGACCCGCGGAACCTGGTGGAGATCCGCGCCGCCGAGGCGCGCCTGTCCGAAACGGGGCGGTGGTACCTCCCGGAGGCTTCGCTGGAGCGGGTGGCTCCGTCCATCCGCGACGGCGACATCATCGCCGCCACGAGCACGGTGAAGGGGCTGGACGTGGCGCACACCGGGCTGGCCCTCTGGGTGGGCGGCTCGCTCCGCCTCATGCACGCGCCGCTGGTGGGCGACTCTGTGCAGATCAGCGAGGAGCCCCTCGCGGCGCGTATCCTGCGCATTCCGGGGCAGGACGGGGTCATCGTGGCGCGGCCGTGTGACGCGCGGGGAGGCGGCGGATGCTGAGGCTGCCCCCGTACCGGTATCACCGCCCCGAGACGGTGGACGCGGCGGTGGCGCTGCTGGGCGAGCACGGCGCCGACGCCATGGTGGTGGCGGGAGGCACCGACCTCCTCCCCAACATGAAGCACCGGCTCTTCGAGCCCGGGCACCTGGTGGCCCTCAAGGGGATCTCCGAGCTGAAGGGGATCCGCGAGGAGGACGGCGCGCTCCGCATCGGCGCGGCCGAGTCCCTCACCGCCGTGGCCGACAGCCCCCTGGTGGGGGAGCGCTTTCCCGCGCTGGCCGACGCGGCGTGCTGCGTGGCCGGTCCCCAGATCCGGAACATGGGCACGCTGGGCGGGAACGTGTGCCTGGACACCCGGTGCACCTACTACAACCAGACCGCCTTCTGGCGCGGCGCTCTGGGGTACTGCCTGAAGAAGGACGGCACCGTCTGCCACGTGACGAAGGTGGGGAAGAAGTGCGTGGCCGCCCACTCCGCCGACACGCCGCCCGTGCTCATGGTGCTGGATGCCACGCTGGTGCTCGTGGGGCCCGACGGCCGCCGCGAGGTGCCCGTGCGCGACTTCTTCGTCGCCGACGGCATCGCCAACACGCGCAGGGAGTCGGGCGAGATCCTCACGGAGGTGCGCATCCCCCTGGCGTCGGCCACCCGAAGGGCCGCACACGCCAAGCTCCGGCAGCGGAAGTCCATCGACTTCCCCCTCCTCTCGGTAGCGGTGGCCGCCGACCTTGAAGGCGACGGCACGGTGCGCTCCATCGAGGGCGTGGTTACCGGGCTGGGGTCGCGGCCGAAGGAGCTCACGGGGTGGAGCGAGCTGGCCGCCGGCCGGAAGCTGGACGACGAGCTGGTGGACGAGCTGGCTGGGCGTGCCCACAAACAGTGCAACCCGCTGGAGAACGTCATCGTCGACCCGGAGTGGCGACGGGCCATGGTGCCGGTGTACGTGCGCCGGGCGCTGGAACGGGTGCGGGCGCCGTGAGCCTCGTCACCCTCACCGCCGGCGCGGTGGCCGGCGGCGGCCTCTTCGTCCTCGACCGGGTGGCCAACGCGGTGGTGCGCCCCGTGCCGCGGGAGCCGGAGGTGACGGTGCCCGACCTGGGCATCCGGCACGAGGATCTGACCATCCCTTCGGGGGAGCACGAGTTGGGGGCGTGGCTCCTGACGCCCACCCTGGCGTCGGACCGGCCGCTGGTCCTCCTGGCCCACGGGTGGGGGGCCAACTACGGCGTGCTCCTCGGCCTCGCCGAGCCCCTGGTGCTCTCCGGCTACCCGGTGCTCCTCTTCGACGTCCGGGGGCACGGCAGGAACGAGGAGGTGCCTTACGTCACCGTGCGCCACTTCCGGGACGACGTGGAGGCGGTGGCCCATTGGGCCGCGGAGCGCTTCCCCGAGCGGAAGCGCGTGCTCGTGGGCCACTCCCTGGGCGGGGCCGCGTCGGTCCTGGCGGCGGAGCGGGGGGCGCCGGTGCACGGCGTCGTCACGGTGGCCGCCCCCGCCGACGTCCTGGAGGTGACCGCCGACTACCTCCGCACGCGGGGGCTCCCCGGGGGCCTGCTGGTGGTGCTCCTCCGCCCCTTCTGGTGGGTCCGGGTGGGGGGGACCTTCCGCCACCTGGTGCCGGAGAGGAAGATCGGGCGCCTGACGCAGCCCGTGCTGGTCATCCACCCGGAGCACGACCGCCGGGTGGGTTTCCACCATGCCCAGCGCCTTGCCCGGGCCGCCGGCGTCACCCCCCAGGTCGTGAAGGGTGCGGGGCACTCCGAGGTGCTGACCCGGCCCGAGACCATGGCGCGGATCCTGGCGTTCCTGGAGGAGGTGGGGGCCGGGTGAGCGCCCTGGCCTCCCGGGGACGACGCTGGCTCGCGGGGGGGGGCCTGGTCTGCTTCGCCACGGCGGCCGTCGGCGGGGTGTTCCTCCCCCTGCCGGGCGCCGGGGTGTCGGAACAGGTCACGGTAGGGACGGTAGGCCTGTTCCTGCTCGGCGCGTGGTACGGCCTCGGCGCCGCCGGGGTGGTGCGCCCGGCGCCGCCGGCGAAGGAGATCGGGGTGCTAGTGGCCGGGGGGTACCTCGTCCTCCGGGGGGGCATGGAAGCGCTGGCGGCGCTGACCGGGAACCGGGCCGCTCTCGGCGCGCTGGTCCTCGCCGCGGCGTCCCTGGCCGCCGGGTGGTCCTTCCTGTACGGCGCGTTCCTCGAAGGCGGGCGTCCGGCCCGGTCCGACGTCGCCCCGGGGGGCCCGCCGGAGCCGGAGCCCGGGGGCGCACCCGACGAGCCGGTGGATCCCCCCGAGCTCAGGCAGTTCGGCGACCTCCGCGCCGCCGACTTCGAGCGGCACCCCGTGTGGGTGAATTGCCACACGGAGGACTACGGCCAGCCCTGGTACGACCGGACCGACGAGGAGACGTTCCGGCCCTGGCCACGGGTGCCCGTCGACCCATCGCAGGGGATGTTCCTCGTGCGCGCCACGCTCACGTTGAGCTGCGGCGAAGCGTACCCCGGCTTCGTGACGCCCGCCCACGAGCGGGACCTGTGCACGCTGCAGCCGCACCTCTTCCTCGGAGACGATCTCATCGGCTTCTGGGGCGGCGTGGTCGGGATCCCGCCCGAGGGGCGGAGGCGGGTCTACGAGGCGCTGGGCCGGGACCCGTCAGGGGTCTTTCCCCTGGCGTTCGCCGCCGTGGACGGGCTCTCGGCGGGAGTGACGAGGGGGACCGTCGACGGCTTCGTCCGCCTGGAAGGCGGCCGCCGAGTCGTCGAGACGTAGCCCGGATTGACAAAAAGGCATCGTCACCGCCATTTTGCGTCTCATTATGGAGTTGGCACCTCGTTTCTTCCAGCCGGCGGAGGGGAGTTTCTTCCTCTTCGGCCCCCGAGGCACGGGAAAGACCACGTGGCTCCGGGAGGGGATGGCCGACGGGCTCTGGCTGAACCTCCTGGACCCGGCGGAGCATCGGACCCTCGCCGCCCGCCCGGAGCGGCTCCGCGAGCTGGTCCTCGGCGCGCCTGGCTCCCAACGGGACGTGATCATCGACGAGGTGCAACGCCTGCCCGAGCTGCTCCACGTCGTCCATGACCTGATGGAATCGGGGCCCCCCAAGCGCTACGTGCTCACCGGCTCCAGCGCCCGCAGGCCCCGGCGCGGAGGCGTGGACCTGCTCGCGGGAAGGGCCGCCCTCCGCACGCTGCATCCGTTCATGGCCGCGGAGTGGCCGCACTTCCGCCTCCCCGACGCGTTGGAGCGGGGACTGCTGCCGGTCGTGGTCGCCGCGCCGGATCCGAGGGAGGTCCTGCGAGCGTACGTGGGGCTGTACCTCGAGCAGGAGGTGCGGGCGGAGGGGATGGTGCGCAACCTGGGTCAGTTCGCCCGCTTCCTCGAGGCCGTGAGCTTCTCCCACGCCGCCGTCCTGAACGTGAGCAGCCTCGGGCGCGAGGCCGGCGTGAACCGGAAGACCGTCGAAGGCTTCCTCGACGTCCTGGAGGATCTCCTCCTCGCATTCCGGCTGGAGGTCTTCACGCGGCGGGCGAAGCGGCAGACCGCCGCCCACCCCAAGCTCTATCTCTTCGACGCGGGGGTCTTCCGGACGCTCCGGCCCACGGGTCCTCTCGACCGCCCTGAAGAGGTGGACGGCGCCGCACTGGAGGGGCTCGTGGCCCAACACCTCCGGGCGTGGATCGCCTACTCCGGAGCGGACCTGGCCTTGCACACGTGGCGGACCCGGTCGGGGGTGGAGGTGGACTTCGTGGTCTACGGCCCGGACGGATTCTGGGCCATCGAGGTCAAGAACACCGCCGACGTGCGCCCCGAGGACCTCCGGGGGCTACGGAGCTTCCGGGAGGACTACCCGGACGCCGGCGTGGCCCTCCTGTACCGTGGGGACCGACGACTCCTCAAGAGCGACGTGCCGTGCCTGCCCGTGGAGCGCTTTCTCGCCGACCTGCGACCGGGGGTGGATCCGCCGGTTTGACGAGGGGCGTCGTCCCTTTCCCCCGGGCGGGGCGTTGTCTACTATATCGTTAGTAATTGCCGCGAACGGGAGGGAGGATGGTGCGAAAGGCGGGGGCAATCCTGGCCGTGCTGACCCTGGCCGCCTGCGGCGCTTCCCCACCCGAGGCCCCGCCGCCCGCGGGCGGCGCGGTGGTCCCCCGACACTGGGACCAGGCCTGCAACGCCACCCGGGCCCGCCCCACCACGTTGCGTGTCTCCGAGCTGTTCGACACCGCCGGCCTGGGTGACCGGCTCGCACGCATCGGCGTGAAGCCCCTGCCCCTGGCCCCTCCCTGGCCGATCTACGACTTCATCGCCCGCTATGACGCCCGGGGCCGCCCCGTGGCCAGCGGCACGTGGGACGCCACCGTGGACTCCACCCTCGCCACGGCGCTGGAGGAGGAGCTCAAGGGACGGGTGCTGCCGCTGCCGGGCCTCCTCGAGCCCGCCGGCTTCCGCGCCCAGGTGGTCTTCGCCCGGCGCGTGACCTTCGACCTGGCGGGTCCCGTGGAGTGCCTGCCCCACATGGTGCACGAGGAGGGCAAGCGCGCCACCGGCCTCCCCGAGGACGTCACGACCTGGGGTGGGAGGGGGTACGTTGCGCCGGGGGACACGCGCTCGGCCCTGGTGAAGATCCACGTGGACCCCAGGGGGGCGGTCAGTGCCATCGAGGACGTGGCGGGCTCGCCCGATGCGCTGGCCCGGGTGCGCACGGTGATCGCCCTCCTGCGCTTCGAACCGGCGCTGAGCAACGGCGTGCCCGTGCCCGGCGTGCTCCTCCAGGGGTTCCGGTTCCGGACGCCGGAGGGGGACTGACCCGCCCCGGCCGCGGCCCGCGCCGCTCCCTACGCCGTCCGCTCCAGGGCGATCCCCACCGCCGCGGCCATGAGGCCGCAGCACTTCGTCCCCACCCGCTCCATCACCGCGTCCACGCCCTCCTCCACCGTCGCGCCCACCGCCTGGAAGATCTCTTCGGGCGTGTGGGCCCCCGTCTTCGTCATGAGGTGGTGGAAGGTGTGGGCGGTGCCCAGGGAGGCGATGATCTCGGGGACGACCTCGAAGGTCTCGTCGGCGGCCTGGGCGGTGACGGTCTCGCCCAGGCGCACCTCCTGGAAGGGCTGGTTGGCGCCGCACACCACGCGGCGGACGCCGTGGCGGGCGAGCTGGCTCAGGCGGCGTGAGTCGATGGAGCCGGAGATGGCCGCGGGGATGAAGAGGTCGGCCTCGCCCCGGTACGCGAACTCCCGCTCTGCGCCCCTCAGGCGCTGGGGGTGGTCGGGGAGCGCCCGCCCGGTGCGGCGGCGCACCAGGTCGGCCACGCCGCCCTCGTCCAGGCCGTCGGGGCTCACCAGCCCCGAATGGGCATCGATGATCCCCACCACCCGGGCACCCTCCCGGGCCAGGTAGAGGGCCGCGGCGGCCCCCACGCTCCCGAATCCCTCCACGACGGTGCGCACCCCCTGTAGCGACTCGCCGCGGTGCTCGTACAGGCGCCGCGCCGCCCGCACCACGCCGAACCCGGTGATGAGGTCCGACACGGTGAAGTCCACACCCTCCAGCCCGTACCGGGGGCCGGCGGGGAGACAGAGCCCCTCCCGCAGCGAGGTGAGGGCGCCCTGCACGCCGCCGTCGGTGAGGCCCAGGTGCCCCCGGACGATCCCCTCCTGGGGGTGGGCCAGCCCCTGCTCGGCGCACAGGGGCTCCACGTCGCGCTGCTCGTCGACGTTCACGTCGCCCCCGGTGCCGTACCGGGTGGCGAGCACCGGCCGGATGGCCGCGTACCACCGCCGGAGCACGTCGTTCCTGCGGGGGTCGGCGGGGTCGAAGTCGATGCCCGACTTGCCCCCGCCGATGGGCGGACCCGAGTAGGCGAACTTCAGCTCCATGGCCTTGGCCAGGTACGTCACCTCGTCGCGGGTGACGCCCTTCCGCATGCGCGTGCCGCCCCCGGCGGCACCGCCGCGCAGGGAGTTGATGACCAGCCACCCGCGGGCGCCGGTGTCGGCGTCGTTCCACTCCAGGACCTGGTAGGGCGGGGCGGCCAGGTAGGCGCCGTAGCGCTCCCAGAGGTGGGCGCTCATGAGCACTCCCGGGTGATGGCAGGGGGGCAGCGTCTCGGGAAGGGCCAACGATGGGCCCGGGCGCCTGGGCGGGGCAACCTCACCCTCCCAGGAAGACGGGCACCAGGAGACCGGCCAGCAGGGTGATGACCACGATGGCCGTGAGGTTCAGGAGGAATCCGGCCCGGGCCATCTGGGGGATGGTGAGGTAGCCCGAGCTGAAGACGATGGCGTTGGGCGGCGTGGCCACGGGGAGCATGAAGGCCATGGACGCCGACAGCGCCGCCGTGGCCATGAGGAGGAGGGGGTCGAGGCCCAGCCCCTGGGCGGCGCCGGCCATGACGGGCATGGCCATGCTGGTGATGGCCACGTTGGAGGTGAGCTCGGTGAGGAAGACGAAGAGCGTGGCCACCGCGCCGATGACGACCCAGGGGGGCACGCCCCGGAGCGCCGCCACCACGCCGCCGATCCAGGCGGCGAGCCCCGACTCCTCCATTCCCACGGCCAGGGAGAGGCCGCCTCCGAAGAGGACCAGGACCCCCCACGGGATGCCGGCCGCGGTGCGCCAGTCGAGGCAGAAGTCCCCCTTCCTCCAGTCGGCGGGGAGGAGGAAGAGGAGGACCCCGGCGCCCATGGCGATGGTGGAGTCGCGGACCTGGGGAAACCACGTCTCGATGCCGGGGACCACCACGCCGCCCAGGTCCTTCTCCGAGCGGAGCACCCACGCCAGGGCGGTGAGACCGAAGACGAGCCCGGTGAGCTTCTCCCCCCGGGTGGGCGCGCCCAGGGCGGTGCGCTCGGCCTGGATGATGGCCGCGGCGTCGCCGTGGAGATCACCCGGCGGGTGGAGGACGCGGGTGAGGAGGAGCCACGCGGCGGGGAGCATCACCAGGGTGACGGGCACGCCCACGCCCAGCCACTCCACGAAGCCCACCTGGCGTCCCAGCATCTCGCTGGCCGCGCCGGCCAGCACCGCGTTGGGTGGCGTGCCGATGAGCGTGGCGATCCCGCCCAGGGACGCGGCGTACGCCACGCCCAGCATGAGGGCGATGCCGAAGTGGTAGGGCCGGCCCTTCAGGTCCGGGGGCTTGAGCATGGCTCCCACCGCCAGGGCGATGGGGAGCATCATGGCCGCCGTGGCGGTGTTGCTGATCCACATGCTCAGAAAGCCCGTGGCCAGCATGAAGCCCAGCACCAGCCGGTCGGGGCGGGTGCCCACCCACGCCATGATGGCGAGGGCGATGCGCTTGTGGAGCCCCCATCGCTCCATGGCACCGGCGATGAGGAAGCCCCCCATGAAGAGGAAGATGAGCTCGTTGGCGAAGGGCGCCGACGCCGCCGGGGCGCTGAGGACGCCCAGGGATGGGAAGAGGACCAGGGGCAGGAGCGCCGTGGCGGAGATGGGGAGCGCCTCGGTCATCCACCAGGCCGCCATGAGCACCGCCACCGCGGCGGTGCGCCACCCCCCCACGGAGAGGGAGGCCGGCCCGGGCACGAGGAGCATGACGAGGAAGGCGGCGCCGCCCAGGAGGAGTCCGATGCGTTGGGCGGGGCGGTAGGGGTCGCGCGGGAGAGCGTCCAAGGGGGGAACGGCAGGGGTGGGGGCGGAGCCCGGCCGGGCAGCGCGGCGATGAGTCTGGGAGAACAAAACCCCGCCGGCAACCGTACCCGTTGTATGGACACGCGAGGAAGACCGGTCTACACCGAGTGGTCGTCCTGGCCCGGGTGGATCACCGTCATCTTCTGGGGATCCATGATCGTGGCCGTGAGCGCCGTCGCCGCCAACGGCCCCGGCGCCTCCCAGGACCGTCTCCTGGGGGCGCTGGTGCTGGGCGCGGTGGCGGTGCTGGTCCAGTGGCTCGTGGCGGGGCTCCGGGTCCGCCTCTTCCGGGACGGGCTCGTGGTGGGGATCGGCTCTTCGGGGTGGATCAGCAAGCGCGTCCCCTACCAGCGGATCGTCTCCCTCGAGTCGGTCCAATACCAGCCGCTGGTTGAGTTCGGCGGGTGGGGGATCCGGTGGGGGAAGGACGGGAAGAAGGCGTGGACCGCCCGGGGGAACCGGGCCGTGATTCTCCACCTGGACGACGGCACCCGCCTCTACGTGGGGAGCGACAGCCCCCAGCGCCTGGAGGAGCGGATCCGGGCCGTGGCGGGCACGCGCATCGGGCCCAAGCCGGCGGGGAACGCGAGCGAGGGCTGAGGGTTACCCCCCGCCGTCCTCCGTCTCATCGAGCCCCCGCGCCACGCGTCCGTGCCATGCCCCACGTCTCCGTCGGCTCCCCCGCCCCCGACTTCTCCCTGGCCCCCGCTCCCGGCCCGGGGCGGGTGACGCTCTCCGAGCACCGGGGCCACCCGGTGGTGCTCCTCTTCTTCCCCCTGGCCTTCTCGTCCACGTGCACGGAGGAGCTGTGCCACGTGGCGGAGGATTGGTCCCGGTGGGAGGAGGTGGGCGCCCGGGTCCTGGGGCTCAGCATCGACTCCCCTTACGTGAACCAGCGCTTCGCCGGGGAGCTGAGGCTCCCCTTCCCCCTCCTGTCCGACTTCAACAAGGACGCCTCCAGCGCCTACGGCGTCCTCTACCCCGAGTTCTACGGGATGAAGGGCGTCTCCAAGCGGGCGGCCTTCGTCGTGGATGGCGAGGGGACGGTGGCGTACGCGTGGGTTGCGGAGGAGGCGGGGCTGCTGCCCCCCTTCGAGGAGATCCTGGAGGCGGTGCGCCGGGTGGCGTGACCGGTGCCGGAGGTACCGCGGGGCGATAGCTTGCCCCGATGGTGCCGAGGCTCCTCACCCTGGGGGTCCTTCTCCTGGGGACGGGCCTGTTCCGCGGCCTGGACCCGGACTTCGCTCCCCTGGACAGCTCCGCCACGCCCCTGGTGGTGGGGCTGTTCCTCATGGCCGGCGTCCTGGCCGGCCAGCTCGCCCGGGACGTGGGGCTGCCGCGCATCAGCGGGTGCCTGGTGCTGGGCGTGGTCGCCGGACCCGGCGTCCTGGGGCTGGTGACCCCCGCCGAGCTGGCCCGCCTCGGCCTGGTGGACGACGTGGCCATCTGCATCATCGCGCTGGGGGCCGGGGGCGAGCTGCGCCTGGCGGAGCTGCGCCACCGGAGGCGCGTGCTCCTGGGCGTCATGGGTGCGGAGATGGTGGCCGTGTACGCCACCGTGGCCGCGGCCCTCCTGCTGGCGGCGCCCTGGCTCCCCTTCGCCCAGGGGCTCTCGGAGCGGCAGGTCCACGCCATGGTGCTGGTCTTCGCGTCCATCGCCGTGACCAACTCGCCCTCGGTGACCATGGCGGTCCTCCAGGAGTCCAAGGCCCATGGCCCCGTGGCCTCCACGGTCCTGGCCGTGACCATCGCGAAGGACATCCTGGTGGTGTTCCTCTTCACCGGTGCCCTCTCCCTGGCGGTGAGCTGGCTCTCCCCCGACGGCGGGAACGTCCCCGCCGCCCTGGCGGACATGGCGAGGCGGGTGGGCGCGTCGGTGGTGGTGGGGGCCGCTACGGGGGCGGGGGCGTCCCTCTATCTCCGGCGGAAAGCGGTGCACCCCACGCTCTTCGTCCTGGGGACGGCAGCCATCAACGTGCACCTGGCCACGGCCTACCACCTGGAGCTGCTGGTGCTGGCGCTGGTGAGCGGCTTCGTGGCCCGGAACCTGGACCCGAAGGCCGGGCGCCCCTTCTTCGCGTCGGTACAGGAGAACGCGCTGCCCTTCTACACCCTCTTCTTCGCCTTCGCCGGGGCCAAGATCAACCTGGGCGCGCTGGCGTCGCTGTGGCCCTTCGTGCTGGGTCTGGTGGCCCTCCGCGGCGCCGCCGTCTGGGCGGGGACGCGGGTGGGGGCGTGGGCGTCGGGGGCCGAGCCGGCGGTGGGCCGCTACGCGTGGACGGGCTTCATCTCCCAGGCGGGGGTGACGCTGGGGATGGTGACGCTGGCCGCCCGGGAGTTCCCCGACTGGGGCGACGGCGTGCTGGCCCTCTTCCTGGCCACCGTGGCCGTCCACGAGCTGGTGGGGCCGGCGCTGCTGCAGCGGGGGCTGGAGCGGGCGGGGGAGGTGGAGAGGCGGGCCTCCTAGCGCACCCCCGCCTGCACGTGGCACTCGGCGCAGGCGGCCCACACCTCGCCGAGGATCCGCACCCGGTCCTCGGGCTCCACCGCCACGGCGGCGTCGGCGCCCAGCGCCCGGAGGCGCGCGGCGGAGCGCGCCACCTCGTCGGCGGGGACGTAGGTGCCCCGGGGCGCCGGCACGCCGTCGCCGCCCGCGAGGGCCCCGGCGCCCGTGCGCCACATCCCCTCGGAGGGACCCACCAGGCCGTCCCAGAGGAGGCGCGACACCCAGGAGAGGTAGTTGGTGTGGCGCACCGCCGGGTCGCTCATGAGGGGCGCCGCCACCTGGAAGCGCTCGCCCAGGCCCACGTCGTTGGCCAGGTGGCACGCGCCGCACGCGGCGGCCACCCGGGCCACGGCCACTGCGGCTTCGGGGGCGTCGGCTGCCTCCTCGGCGCTCCGTGCCGCGTCGTGGACCCGCTCCCGGTGGGCGTCGGAGCCCGGGGGCATCCCCCAGGCCGGCTCCTCGGCGGCCAGCTCTTCGGCGGTGACGCGCAACCGCTCCAGGTCGCCGTTCACCACGAAGGCCCGCAGGTCCCGGGCCAGGGCGAAGTGCGTGAACATCTGCTCTTGCACCGGGCTGGCCACCGTGGGCTGCGGCCCGGCCCGGCAGGCGGCGAGGAGGACGACGGGCGCAAGACGGCCCAGGAGGCGCGGAAGGGTCATGGCGGGAATATAGGGCGTCAGCGCCGCTCCAGGACCATGGCGAAGCCCATGCCCCCCGCGGCACAGAGGGTCAACAACCCGAACTGGACATCCCGGCGGGCCATTTCGTTGACGAGGGTCATGGTGAGGCGCCCCCCCGTGCCGCCGAAGGGGTGCCCGATGGAGATGGAGCCCCCCATGACGTTGATGACGTCGGGGTCGGGGTGGCCCGTGGCCTTCTCCCTGCCCAGCTCGCGCTTGGACCAGGCGTCGGAGGAGAGGGCCTGGAGGTTGGAGAGGACCTGGGCCGCGAAGGCCTCGTGCATCTCCATGAGGCCGATGTCCTTCATGGAGAGCCCGGCGCGCTCCAGCGCCCGCGGCGCAGCGTAGGCCGGACCCATGAGGAGCTGCGCCCCCGGGTCCAGTGCGGCCCACGCCCAGCTCCGCACCCACGCAAGGGGCCGGAGGCCCTCGGCCACGGCCTTCTCGCCGTCCATGAGGACCACCGCCGAGGCCCCGTCGGTGAGGGGCGACGCGTTGCCCGCGGTGACGGAGCCGTGCTTGCGGTCGAAGACGGGGCGGAGCTTGGCCAGCGCCTCCAGGGACGAGTCGGTGCGGATGCCGTTGTCCGCGGCCACGACCTTCTCGTAGGAGGGCGGCAGGTAGAGGGGCGCCACCTCGGCGGGGATGCGCCCGTCGGCCACGCCGGCGGCGGCCTTCAGGTGGGAGCCCAGCGCCCAGGCGTCCTGGTCCTCCCGGCGGATGCCGTTCTCCTTGGCCATGCGCTCCGCCGCGGCGCCCATGGTCTCGCCCGTGCTGGGCTCGGCGATGGCCGGGGAGCGGGGCACCAGGTGGCGAGGGCGGATCTTCCTGAAGGGGGCCAGGCGCGCGCCCAGCGTCTTCCCCTTGGACGCCTCCATGAGGGACTTGGCCAGGCGGTCGGAGACGGTGAAGGGGATGCGGGAGAGGGACTCTGCGCCGCCGGCCACCACCACGTCGGCCTGCCCCAGCTCGATGAGGGAGCACCCGTCGGCGATGGCCTGGTTGGCCGAGGTGCACGCCCGGGACACGGACCACGCCGGCACGTCCCTGGGGAGGGTGGCCAGGCCCACCTCCCGGGCGATGTTGGGCGCCTGCGTGTCGGGGATGACCGTGCCGTACACCAGGTGGTCCACCCGGTCGGGGCGGAGCCCCGAGCGGGCCACCGCCTCCCGCACCGCCACCTTGCCCAGCTCGATGGCCGAGAGGTCGGCGAAGTCGGTGCCCGAGCGGAGGAAGGGGGTGCGGCAGCCGGCGACGATGACGGTCTTCATGCGACATCTCCTGAGCGGTCGGTCCTGCCGGTACCCCGCCGAGGGGCGCGGGTCCCTCCACCTTCGCACCTGGGGCGGCCCGGCTCAAGCTGGACGCCGGGCCCCCCGCGCCCCACGTTGGCCCCTCGCGCCGGTTCGGGATCCCCGCAGGGAGCGATCGCATGGCCATCCAGAGGGACGTGTCGGGACGAGGAAGGACCATCGGCCTGTGGATCGGGCTGGTGGGCTTCGCGTTCTTCCTGGCCGTGCCCGTGGACCCCGGCAACATCCCCGCCAGCAAGCTGGCCGGGGTGGCCTTCCTCATGGCCGCCTGGTGGGTGAGCGACGCCATCCCCCTGTGGGCCACGGCGCTGATGCCCCTGGCGCTCTTCCCCACGCTGGGGATCATGGGCGGTGGCGCCACCGCGCCCATCTACTTCAACAGCACCATCGTTCTGTACATCGGAGGCTTCCTCATCGCGCTCACCATGGAGCGGTGGGACCTCCACAAGCGCATCGCGCTGAACATCATCCACGCCGTGGGGGGCGGTCCCGCGCGCATCGTGCTCGGCTTCATGCTGGCGGCGGCGTTCCTCAGCATGTGGATCAGCAACACCGCCACCGCCGTGATGATGGTGCCCATCGGGCTGGCCATCGTCATCCAGATCGAGGAGGAGTTCGACCCGGTGCGCACCCACAAGTTCAGCGTGGGGCTCATGATCGGGATCGCGTACGCCTGCTCGGTGGGGGGGCTCACCACGCTGGTGGGCACCCCGCCCAACCTCTCGTTCCAGCGCATCTTCGCCATCCTCTTCCCCGACGCCCCCGCCATCGGGTTCGGCCAGTGGATCGTCATGGCGCTCCCCATCGGCGTCTCGCTCCTGGCCATCGCATGGGTGCTCATCACCAAGGTCTTCTACCGCACGCCGCCGGAGATCGCCGTGGACGACGAGGTGGTGCGCGGGGAGCTGCGGGAACTGGGGAAGATCTCCTACGAGGAGAAGTGGGTGGCCGCCGTGTTCGCCACCACCGCCGTCCTGTGGGTGTTCCGCGCCGACCTCCAGCTCGGCTTCGCCACGGTGCCTGGGTGGTCGCGGCTCCTGCCCGAGCCCGGCATGGTGGACGACGGCACCGTGGCCATCACCATGGCCGCGCTCATGTTCTTCATCCCCACGAAGAACAAGACGAACGGGAGCCGGCGCGTCATGGAGCCCGACGTGGTGGGGCGCCTCCCCTGGGGGATCGTGCTGCTGTTCGGAGGCGGCTTCGCTCTGGCCGCCGGATTCCAGACCACGGGGCTGGCCCAGATCATCGGGAACCAGTTCGAGGCCCTGGCCGGCATGCCGCCCTTCCTCATGATCCTGCTCGTGTGCCTGGTGCTCACGTTCCTCACCGAGCTCACCAGCAACCTCGCCACCACGGAGATGATCCTGCCCATCCTCGGGGCCATCGCCGTGACCACCCAGACCCACCCGCTGCTCCTCATGATCCCCGCCACGCTGTCGGCGTCGTGTGCGTTCATGATGCCCGTGGCCACGCCGCCCAACGCCATCGTGTTCGGCAGCAACCGGATCACCGTGGGGGAGATGGCCCGGGTGGGGCTGGCGCTGAACTTCATCGGCGCACTGGTCATCGCCACGGTGGTGTTCACCGTGGGACTGGTGGTGTTCGGCATCGACACCACCGTGATGCCCGACTGGGCCCAGTCGCTGGCGTCGGGGGCACCTTAACGCGTAGGAGCGATCCATGTCCGCGCACAAGTCGTACCTCGTCCCCAACCTCGTCATCGTCACCCGCGTCATCCTCGCCTTCGTGGCCGTGGGGCTCCTGTCCGTGCCCTCGCCGTGGGCGGCGGTGACGGCGGTGGTGCTCACCGTGGTGGTCATCGCCATGGACGGCCTGGACGGGTACCTGGCCCGTAAGCTGGACCTGGCCTCCGAGCTGGGCGCCGTGTTCGACATCACCGCCGACCGGATCGTGGAGCACATCTACTGGATCGCCTTCGCCGTGCTGGGCCAGGTGGGGCTGTGGGTGCCCCTGGTGATCATGACCCGGAGCTTCCTGGTGGACGCGGTGCGCGGCATGGCGCTGGCCCACGGCAAGACGCCCTTCGGCTCCACCACCCTGCAGAAGTCGGCGCTGAACCGGTTCCTCACCGGCTCCCGTTTCATGCGCACCCTGTACGCCGTGGCCAAGACCGCCGCCTTCGTCCTGCTCGCCGCGAAGATGGCGGTGGGGCGGGCCGTGGCGTTCGGCGTAGGCGCCGAGCCCGGCGCGGGCCTCGGGTGGCTGGTCGGGTTCGCCGGCCTGTCGGCGGCGGCGCCGGTGGCCGTGTGGGTGGCGGTCATCCTGTGCGTTGTGCGGGGCGTGCCCGTGCTGGCCGACGGTCGCGCCTACCTGGTGGGCCCCGAGGGGGGAGCCGAGGGCGCCACGGCGTGAGGCCCGCCGCGGTCTTCGACCTGGACGGCACGCTCATCCAGGGCACGTCGGCGGAGCGCCTCCTGGTCCCCTGGCTGGTGCGCCAGCGCGTGATCGGGGCACGGCAGCTCGCCTCGGCCGCCCTGCTGGCCGCGGCCTGGCCGGTGGTGGGCCGCACCCGCGCGCTGCGCAGGAACAAGCGGTGGATCGGCGGCGTGCCCGTGGAGGCCGTCGCCTCCCGCATGGGGACGTTCCTGGACCACGTGGTGGCGCCCCGCTGGTGCCGGCCCGTGCACGCGCGCCTGGAGGAGCTGCGCGGGTCGGGGCACGCCGTGTTCCTCCTGTCCGGGGCGCCGGACTTCATCGTGGAGGCCGTGGGGGCGAGGCTGGGGGTGGAGGGCGTGGTGGCCACCCGGATGGAGGTGGCGGGGGGCGTCTACACCGGGCGCTTCGCCGGGCCGCATGTGTTCGCGGAAGCGAAGGTGGAGGCGCTCGATGCGCTAGCGCGGGAGCGCGAGCTCGATCTGGGGGCCTCCTGGGGGTTCGCGGATCACCTGTCGGACGTGGGGTTCCTCGAGGCGTTCGGGAATCCGGTGGCGGTGGGGGACTCGGCGGCCCTGATGGAGG
>BTVB01000050.1:0-32264 GCA_045863275.1 Gemmatimonadota bacterium | reverse complement strand
CCTCCGGGCTGGGGATCCCCGCGCTGAAGCTCGACGCCGACGAGGCGGTGGAGACGGTCCTCGTGCAGGCCGACCGCCTGGCCCGCGAGGGAACGCCCGTGCTGGTGGACGTGGCCATCGACTACGCCCGCAAGACGTTCTTCACCCAGGGCGTGGTGAAGACCAACCTCCTCCGCATGCCCCTCAAGGACCAGGTGCGCTTCCTGGGGCGGGCCCTGGTCCGGAAGGTGACCGGGTAGGGCTCGCGCTTCAGCGCACGGTGAACGTCACCGTGTCCACCACCCAGGGCTGGAGCGGCACGTGGACGCCGTCGGCCACGACGGCGATGAGGCGGTGCGGGCCCGGCGCCACGTTCTCGAAGGTGTACTCGCTCACCCCCGTGCCCAGGTGGATCACCTGTCCCGGGACGGTGGGCACGGGGGCCTCGGGGGCCGTCAGGTCCGCGTCCAGGTAGAGGTGGTGGTGGCCCGTGCCGGGGACGACCTCGCCGGCGGGGACGATCTGGATGCCCTGGGCGGTGAGGCGGACGGTGACCGCGGGGCCGGTCACCTCGGAGCCCTCGGCGGGCTCGAGGATGCTCACCATGGCCGAGGGCGTCTCGGCGGCGGCGGGGGCCGCCGCCGCCTCGGGCTGGGCGGGCGCGTCGGCGGGCTCGGGGGCGTCGCCGCCGCACGCGGCGAGAGCGGTGAGGAGGGCCAGGGCGGGGAGGGAGCGGGAAGCGCGCATGGAGGGTCGGGGTTGGGGTGGACGTTGCTCCGGGGAACCCGGCTGGTGGCCGACGGTTCCGCGGGAGGCTCCGCGGGGAGCGCTCGCTTCGCCCGGGCCGGTCAGGGGACCACCCGGGCCGGCATGGTGAGGAGCGCGGCGTAGAGATCGATGGCGTACCAGAGGTTGGCGATGCGCAGGTTCTCGTCGGCGGCGTGCTGGTTGTTGTCGTGGTTCGCCACCGGGACGTTCACGAAGGGCTTCCCCAGGACGTCGGTGAAGAGGTAGAGGGGGAGCGATCCGCCCAGCGCGGGGGTGAGCACCAGGCTGCCGTCGCCGAACGCCCGGTCCGCCGCCGCCCCCGCCGCCGCGATGACCTCGCGGACGCGAGGGTCGCTCATGCTCGAGCGTGCCGCCGGATAGCCGTCACCGCCGGTGACCTTGGCGATCCTCGGGTGGCGCAGCCTCGTCTCCATGTCCGGGTCCTGGCGGACCACGTGGTAGCCCTGCCCGCGGATGTGGGCCTCGACCAGGTCCCGCAGGTGCGCCGGGTCGTTCCCCTTCACCAGCCGGATGCCCAGGGCGGCGGTGGCCTCGTTGGGAATGACGTTCGTGGCGAGCCGGCCGGTGCTGGCCGCGGTCATGCCCCGGATGGTGAGGGAGGGGAGGAGGAGCCGCTCGGCCAGCGTCGCGGGGGCGCCCTCCGTCCAGAGGATGCCCAGCTCCCTCTTCAGCTCCTCGTCGTAGGCCGGCAGCGCTGCCAGCGCCGCCCGCTCCTCGTCGCCCAGGGGCTCCACCGTGTCGTACCAGCCCTCGATGAGCACTTCGCCGGTGAACGGGTCCTTCATGGTGCGCAGCAGGTCCGCGAGCAGCAGGGGCGTGTCCGGTGCCCAGTTGCCGTAGTGCCCCGAATGGAGGTTGCGGGCCGCCCCGTACACGGTGACCTCCATGCCCATGGAGCCGCGCACGCCGAACGTGAGCTGGGGGCGGCCGCTCTGGTGGGCGGGGCCGTCGAAGAAGAGCCAGACGTCCACCGGGTCGAATCGGTCGCGGTACGTCTCGAGGTACTCCTGGAGGTGGGGCGAGCCCGCCTCTTCCTCCCCCTCGAGAAGGAAGACCAGGTTGGAGGTGGGGCGCACCCCCGCGTCCTGGAAGGACCGGAGCACGGGGAGGATGGCGGCGATGGGCGCCTTGTCGTCCCCCGCCGAGCGGGCGTACAGGCGCGACTCCGGGTCCACCGCCTGGCCGTCGGCGGGGAGGGGCAGGGGGGTGCCTCCCGCCTCCATGGCCCGGGTATACAGCGTGGGCTCGAAGGGGGCGTGGGTCCACTCCTCGGGGTTCACGGGCTGGCCGTCGTAGTGGACGTACAGCCCCAGCGTGCGCGTTGCGCCGGGTGCGGTGAGCGTGCCGTAGACGAGAGGCGGCGCCCCGGCCACCTCGAGCAGCTCCGCGGCCACGCCCACCTCGGCGAGTCGGTCCCGGATGTACGCGGCGGTGCGGCGGATCGCCACCGAGTCCCGGGCCACGTTGGGATGGGAGAGGAGCTCGGCGAAGTCGCGCACCAGCTCCGGCTCGTGGGCCTCGCGGTACGCCCGGGCCACCTCGGGGCCCGTCTGGGCGGCGAGGGGGCGTGCGAGGGCGGAGAGGGCCGCGGCCACGGCGAGGAGAGAGGTACGGGCACGCATTCGATTCGGCTCCTGACGGGGTCCTTGGGAGGGTGGAAAGGGCGGGTCCCGGGGGCCGTCCGTCAAGGCGGGCTGAAGCCGGGGAGGGCCGCGAGCGTAATGGGGGCAAGCGCACGTACCCCGACCCGGCAGGGCCCATGTACTCGACTTGCATGTTCTGCAACCGCTCGCTGGGGACGAACCAGGTGGTGGAGACGTTCCCGGTGGGACGGCGTCTGGCCTTCGACGCGGCGAAGGGGCGCCTCTGGGTGGTGTGCGGGCGATGCGAGCGGTGGAACCTCTCGCCCCTGGAAGAGCGATGGGAGGCCGTGGAGGCGCTGGAGGGCATCTTCCGGGGCACGCGGGTGCGCGTCTCCTCGGAGAACATCGGCTTGGCGAAGCACCCCGAGGGGCTGGAGCTGGTGCGCGTGGGCGAGCCCCTCCGCCCCGAATTCGCCGCCTGGCGGTACGGCGACCAGTTCGGCCGCCGGCGCAAGCGCGCCATCGCCTACGGCGTGGGCGGCGCGGTCGTGCTCGGCGGCGTGGTCGTCGGGGGGCTGGCCACCGGCGTCCTCAGCGGGGCGGTGCTGGGCCAGTCGGGGAACTTCGTGAACATCTTCGTGAACGGCCGCACCCTCGCGAAGGTGAAGGCCCCCGACGGGTCCGTGCTCAAGCTCAAGAACCCCGACCTGCAGAAGACCCGCCTGGAGACGAACGGCGACGGGTGGGACCTGGTCGTGAAGAAGGGGAGCAAGGAGCACCGCTGGACGGGCGAGGAGGCCCACAGGGTCGCCGGCGTGCTGGTGAGCCGCATCAACCGCAACGGCGCCGGAAAGCAGGCGGTGCAGGCCGCGGTGCGACGTCTCGACGAGCTGGGGTCGCCGGAGGAGGTGATCCGCGCCGCCGCCGGAGAGAGGGCCCGCAACACGTTCAAGGAGCGCTACGGCACCCTGGCCAAGATCCCCGCCCCCACCCGTCTCGCCGTGGAGATGGCCCTCCACGAGGAGCAGGAGCGGCGCGCGCTGGAGGGCGAGCTCTGGCTCCTGGAGCGGCGCTGGCGCGAGGCGGAGGAGATCGCCGCCATCTCCGACAGCCTCCTCCTCCCCGAGGGCACCGAGGAGTTCCTGGAGGCGAACCGGGAGCGGCCGGCGACATAACGGAAAACATAAAGTTGGCGCGCGGCGCGGTTTGTTTCCATCTTACTGAGCCCCCCCAGGGCACGGAAGTCAGATAACGCTCAGACCGCCTGGGGGTTCCGCGCTTGCACGTTCCGTCACGACCGGTGCTCATCGTCGAGGACAACGCCGACCACGCGCTGCTGCTGCGCATGGCCGCGGAGCGGATCGTGGCTGGCTTGGACGTCCGCATCGCCCGGGACGGACTGGAGGCCGTGGCGTATCTCGAGGGCCGGAAGCCCTACGAGGACCGCGCGGCACATCCATCCCCGGGTCTGGTGATTCTGGACCTGGTCATGCCCCGTCTCGACGGCTTCGGCGTGCTCGAGTGGGTCCGGGCGTCCGAGGAGTACCGCGACCTGCCGGTGGTGGTGCTGACGTCCTCCATCAGCCCCCGGGACGAGGCGCGCGCGTGCGAGCTGGGGGCATCCGACTTCCACACCAAGCCGGCGGACCTGGGAGCCCTCGAGGCCCGGCTTCGGGAAATCCTGGAGCGATGGCTGACTTGAGCTGGATCCTCCTGGTCGAGGACGACGCCGACCACCGGGTCCTGGTCCGGGAGGTCCTGGTCCGTCTGGCGCCGGACGTCCCGCTGGACGAGGTGGTGGACGGCGCCGACGCCATGGCCTGGCTCCGCCGGCGCGCCGGGGACACGACGAACCTGCTGGGCGGCGTGGTCATTCTCGACCTGGGCCTTCCCCGGGCGTCGGGCTTCCAGGTGCTGGAGTGGATGCGGGAGATGCCGGCCCTCGCCCACGTGCCGGTGGTGGTGCTCACGGCGTCGGAGAACCCCATGGACGCCGAGCACGCCTTCAACCTCGGGGCGCGCGGCTACTTCCAGAAGCCGGCGGACTTCACCAAGTACCTGGACATCTTCCAGCGCGTCTTCCACCTAGCCGCGCCCGTTGACGCAAAGGGGGCCTCGTGAGAGAGCGTCGGAGTCCGTTCCGCTCGTCGCTGGTCGTGGAGCCCCTGTGGCGGCGCCTGGCGCTGGCGGTGGTCCCGGTGGCGGTGTACGCCCTGGCCTTCGTTCCCCTCTTCCGTCAGGGAGACACGGGGGTCCTGGCCCTGGCCCTCTTCCCCGTGGTGATCCTGGGGTGGCTCTTCGGCGCCTGGGGTGGGCTCCTGGCCGGAGTCCTGAGCGTGCCGCTCAACGCGCTCCTGCTGGTCCTGGTGGGCGAGCCCGGATGGGTGCTGGTCATGGAGTCGGGCGGCGGCGAGGGGTCGGCGCTGGTCATCGTGGTGGGCGCGGTGGTCGGGCTCCTGCGGGACCTGGGCGTTCGCCTCGACCGCCACTTCACCGAGTGGCGTCGGGCCGAGCGCGCCCTCTACGAGAGCGAGAACCGGTACCGAGTGCTCTTCGAGCGGTCCCGCGACCCCATGTACGTGAGTCGCGAGGACGGACGCATCGTCGAGGCCAACGACGCGCTGGTGCGCCTCTTCGGGTACGGCCGCTCCGACCTCCTGGAGCTGGACGTGTCGTCCCTGTACGTGGACCCCTCCGACCGCCGCTCCTTCCAGGCGAGCATCGCCCGGGACGGGTGGGTGGAGGACTTCCCCGTCCAGCTCCGTACGCGCGGGGGACAGGTGCGCGACTGCCTCATCACGGCCACGGCGCGGAAGAACGAAGAGGGGGTGGTCTTCGAGTATCAGGGGTCCATCCGCGACGTGTCGGAGGACTGGGCGCTCCACGAGCTGGCGGAGCGCCGGACTCGGGAGCTGCAGACCGCCGTCGCCGAGCTGGAGGCCTTCACCTACTCGGTGTCCCACGACCTGCGCACCCACCTGGTGACGCTGGGCGGCTTCGCGTCCATCCTGTGGACCGACCATCGCGCCGAGCTCTCCGAGAAGGCCCAGGAGTTCCTGGAGCGGATCGTGAGCGCGAGCCGGCGCATGGACCGTTTCGTCCAGGACCTGCTGGCCTACGGGCGCATGAGCCGCGTGCCCGTGCGCATGGAGCCCGTCTCCCTCGTGGAGGTGACGGATGCGGCCCGCGGCGTGCTCGCGGGCTTCATCGCCGAGCAGAAGGCCGAGGTCGTCGTCGAGACCGACCTTCCCCACGTCGAGGCGGACCGTACGCTGCTGGAACGCGTCGTGGAGAACCTCCTCTCCAACGCCGTCAAGTTCGTGCCCGAGGGTCGGGTCCCCGTGGTGCGGGTCCGCGCCCGCCTCCACGACCACCACGTGCGCCTGGAGGTGGAGGACAACGGCATCGGCATCCTCCCCAACGACATCCCCCGGGCGTTCCGCGCCTTCGAGCGCCTCGATCCGGGCCGCTTCCCCGGCACGGGCGTCGGGCTCTCCATCGTGCAGAAGGCCGTGGAGCGCATGGGTGGAGAGGTGGGCGTGACCTCCACCCCGGGGGAGGGGAGCGTCTTCCACGTTCTCCTGCGCGCGGCGCCACCGCCGGAGCAGGAGCTGTAGCCGAGGCCCCCTAGGGAGCCTGCCTCTGCTCCGGCCGCGGCTCGGTGAGCTCGTCGGGCACGAAGTCCCGGACGTTCACGTAGACCACGGCCGCCCACACGAGGAGCGTCAGCAGGATGATGGCAACGCCCGTCTTGAGGTCGAGGCGGAAGTTCCGGATCCACCGGAGCATTCAGCGGCCTCCCGGGTTCGGGGTCACGTGGCGGTCCTCGGGCCCGTGCGCATGAGCGCGTTGAAGAGGAGCCGGAAGGTGGCGGCGGTCTGGGCGCGATGCTGCACCCGGAACCCGTACATGTAGATGTGCCCGGCGCCGTACCCCACGTCCAGGATCGCCGCCTTCCCCGCCAGGTGCTCCGCACCCACCAGGAGCCCGCTCATGAGGAGGCGATCCGCGTCCTCGCCCCACCGCGCCACCGCGCGGATCACCGACGCCTCCCCTCCGAAGCCCGTGGGCTCGTAGGCGCGCCCGTTGGCCCACTTGGCGGCGACCTCCCCGGGGGTGCCGTCGGAGAGCGGGTGGCCCTCGTCCACCTCCAGGCGGAAGAGGGAGGAGGGCGCGAAGAAGTCCATGGAGCCCACGCCCTGCAGCGCATCCCGCACCGGGACGTCGAAGTGCTCCAGCACCACCTGGTCGCCCTGGTCCAGCGTCACCAGCGTCCCGCCTTCGCGGACGAAGGCCTTGAGGGCGTCCACGCCCTCCATGCCGATGCCTCCCACGTACTCGGGGGGCGCGTCGTCCTCGGCAATCCCGTCGATGAGGCGGCGGAGCGGGATCTCGGAGGGGAGGATCACCACGTCGAAGCGCGCGCCCAGGTCGCCGGCGCGCACGTCGTCGTTGGAGAGCACGGTGAGGTCGAAGCCGTACTGCTCCAGGAGCAGGCGGGTCCACCCCTCGTCCATGGACGACGCCCACCCCTGGTAGAGCCCCACGCGGCTGGCCCGCAGGACCCCCGCGCCGTCGGCGTCCGCCGGGTCCGCCGCCACCGTGAGGCCCAGCTCGTGGCGCAGCGCCTCCAGGGCGCCCCGGGCCCGGGGGTCGGAGGCGGGCACCAGGAACCAGCCGTCGGCGCGGAGCACGGGGATCCCCTGGGCCAGGAGCTGGTTGGCCGCCTGGTACGAGGCGTTCACCGACGCGTCCAGGGCATAGTGGGCCCGGGGCGCCGGGAGGGTCGCGGGCGCCGGCGCCGCGTCGTCCACGGGGACGAGGTCGGCCTCGAAGGGCTCGTCCACCCGCACGGCCTCCACGCCCATCTGGAGGGGCATGGTGTAGGCGGCGCCGTCGTAGGAGCGCAGGTACGGCCCGTCGGGGTACTCCCGGAGCACCTCCCGGGCCACCGGCTGGAGGAGGTCCAGCACCGCCGCCCGGCCGGGCTGGGAGGCCATGACGACCCAGGAGCCCGCCGGGAAGCGGCGGAGGTCGTCCTCGTCGGCCTCGTCCTCGTCGTGCTCCTCCTCCTCCTCGGCGCGGGCCTCGTCGGCGTCGGCCTCGGCGTCCTCGTCGTCATCCAGGACGGTGGTACCCGGCGCGCGGAGCCCCTCCCCGGGCTCGGCCTCGAAGGAGGAGCGGGCCTGGTGGACCTCCACGCCCTGGAGGATGAGCGTGCGCACCAGGTCGGTGGTGGTGGGGAGGTCGGCTTGGTCCGCGGGGATCACGTAGGCGTAGGGCCCCTCCCGCTCGCCCCGGGCCATGGTCTCCGAGGCCATCTGCCAGCGTCCCAGGACGTACTCCTGTCGGTAGCGGGCCGCCTGCGTGAGGTACGCGAACGCCGCGATGGTCTGGTACTCCACGATGTCGCCCAGCGTCCACTCGCCGCCCCACCATGGGTCCACCATCTGCATGTTGAAGCCGTAGCGGGCCACGTCGCGGGCGCGGTTGGCCGAGCCCTCGAGCTGCTCGCGGGTGACGGTGACCGGGCTGGCGATGTCGGCGCTGGCCGACTCGGTGAGGAGGGCCACGATGTTGTGGTACCGCCCGGTGAGGGCGCCCTCCTGCCCCCAGATGCGGTAGAGCGCGCTGGTGATGACGCCCTGCTTTCCCGCCCGCTGCAGGTCGGCGACGATGGCGCCGCCCATGAGGCGCAGCGCCTGCCACTGGAGCGGGTGCACGTCGGGGTTCATGGGGTCGGGGTAGGGAGGCACGAAGATGCGCGGTCCCGAGGTCCCCATCTGGTGCTGGTCCAGATAGAGCTGGGGGTAGGCCGTGTGGTACATGAGGCGCATCCAGTGCCGCGTCTCCACCAGCCGCGCCTGGAAGTAGTCCCGGTTGTTGTCGTGGCCGGCGTAGTGATGGTACAACCACGGCATGCGCGCATCCTCGAAGTCGGTGCCCACGTTCCGGCGGTACCAGTCCACCACCATGATCTGCCCGTCGGGGTTGGCCGAGGGCACGAGCACCGTCACCACGTTGTCCAGGATCTCCCGGGTGGCCGGGTCGTCGGCGGTGGCCAGGCGGTACAGGAGGTCCACGCTGGTCTGGGACGACGCGATCTCGGTGGAGTGGATGTTGTGGTTGATGAACGCCGTCACCGGGAGGTCCGAGGCCAACGCCTCCGCCTCCCCGCGGCCCACGCGCCCCTCCGCCAAGGTCTTCGACGCGGCCCGGATGCGGTCGAGGCGAGCCAGGTTGGCCGGCGACGACACCGTCACCGCCACGTAGGGGTTGCCCAGCGTGGTGGGGCCCACCGTGTCCACCCGCATGCGCTCCGAGCCGTCGGCGAGGAGCGTGAGGTACTCCAGGATCTCGTCCCAGCGGGCCAGCTTCCTGTCCGAGCCCATGGCGAACCCGAAGTGCTCCTCGGGGGTGGGCGGCGTCTGGGAGACGGCCGCCGGGGCGGCCAGGACGAGGAGGAGGACGAGGAGGGCGAGGGGCCTCGGGACGCGCACGGGACACTCCTGGAACGGGCCGCGCGGGGCGGCGGGACGAAGCCTCGGGAACGGGCTGGGCGAAGGTACCCCGAACCCCCCTTCCGGGGCTAGATTCAGGGTGGCGAGCTGCTGGCAGCACTCAGCCACGTAGGTACGCATGGATGCCATCCCGTTCGTGGATGGCCTGACGATAGGGGCCGCGCTCCGACGCGCGGCCAAGAGCCAACCGAACCGCCGCGCCCTGGTCTTCTCCCAGACCGGGTTCAAGGCCACGTTCGACACGTACGACGCCCTGGTGGACGACGTCGCACGGTCGCTCATGGCCCTGAACATCAAGAAGGGCGACCACGTGGCGGTCTGGGCCACCAACTGGCCCGAGTGGACGCTCCTCTTCATGGCGGCGGCCCGCATCGGCGCGGTTCTCGTCACGGTCAATCCCGCCTACCGGACGCACGAGCTGGCGTACGCCCTCGAGCAGTCCGACACCAAGGCCCTGTTCCTCATCGACCGCTTCAAGTCGTCGGACTATTTCGGGATGATCGCCCGGGTCCGCGACCAGCTCCCCGAGCTGCGCTTCGTCGTCTCCATGAAGGAGGAGGCGCCCGCCGGGGTCCTCCCCTGGCCCGACTTCCTCGCGCTGGGGCGGGCGGTGCGCAGGGCCAAGGTCCGGGCGCGGGAAGCCGAGCTGTCTCCCGAGGACCCGGTGAACCTCCAGTACACGTCCGGCACCACCGGTTTCCCCAAGGGCGTGCTCCTGAGCCACCGGAGCCTGCTCTACAACGCCTTCCACGTGGGGGAGTGCCAGAAGCTCGGGCCCGAAGACCGGGTGTGCGTGCCGGTGCCCTTCTACCACTGCTTCGGCATCGTCCTGGGGACGCTCTGCTGCATGGTCCGGGAGTGCACCATGCTGGTGCCGTCCGAGTACTTCGACGCCCAGGCGGTCCTGGACTGCGTGGAGGCCGAGCGCGCCACCGCGCTCTACGGCGTGCCCACCATGTTCGTGGCGCTGCTGGAACACGAGACCTACCGGGGGCGCGACCTCACGTCGCTGCGCACGGGGATCATGGCCGGGAGCCCGTGTCCCGTGGAGGTCATGAACCGGGTGGTGAACGAGATGGGCGCCCGGGAGATGACCATCGCGTACGGCCTCACCGAGGCGTCGCCGGTCATCACCCAGACCCGCACCGACGACCCGGTGGAGGTCCGCGTGAAGACGGTGGGCCGCCCCATTCCCGGCGTGGACGTCCGCGTGGTGGACGCCGTCACCGAGAAGGTGGTCCCCGCCGGCGAGCAGGGTGAGCTCCAGGCGCGCGGCCATGGCGTGATGCTCGGCTACTACAAGATGCCCGAGGCCACCGCCGAGGCCATCCTCGAAGGCGGGTGGCTCCGCACGGGCGACCTGGCCGTGCGCCAGGGCGACGGGAATTTCCGCATCACCGGGCGCATCAAGGACATGATCATCCGTGGGGGGGAGAACATCTACCCGCGGGAGATCGAGGAATTCCTCTACACCCACCCCGCGGTGGAGAGCGTTCAGGCCGTGGGCGTGCCCGATCCCCACTTCGGCGAAGAGGTGTGCGTCTGGGTGAAGCCGCGGCGCGGCGTTCCCGTGTCGCCGGCGGAGCTCAAGACGTTCTGCAAGGACCACCTCGCCCACTTCAAGGTCCCCCGCTACGTGAAGCTGGTGGACGAGTTCCCCCTCACCGTCACCGGGAAGGTCCAGAAGTTCCGCATCCGCGAGATGACCGTGGAGGAGCTGGGCCTCGAGACCGTTCCCGACGGCGTGGCGTTCCACGACCCCATCAAGGAAGACGACTCCGCCGAGCTGGCGGGAAGGACATAGACGCCTCATGGAGACGCATCGTTGGACCCGTACCGGGCTGGCCCTTCTCCTCCTCCTGGTGGCATGGGTCACGCTGTGTGCCGGCGGGGCCTGGGCGCAGGAGAAGCCCGAGCTCACCTGGTACGGGTACCTGAAGCTCGACGCCTCGTGGGACGAAGGACTCGTCAACTCGGGCAACTACGCCCGCTGGGTGGTCTCCCCTGACGCCTTCGACGGGCACGGCCACTTCAACATGACGGCGCGCCAGACCCGCCTCGGGTTCACCGCGGTGACCAAGGCCGGCGGCGCCACCCTCACCGGGCGGTGGGAGTCGGACTTCTACGGCGGCGGCGCCGAGAACAAGAACGCGCTGCAGGTGCGCCACGCGTACGTCGACGCGGTATGGCCGTCGGGGTGGAGCGTGCTGGCCGGCCAGGCCTCCGACGTCATCTCCCCGCTGAACCCCGGCACGCTCAACTACACCGTGGCCTGGTGGGCGGGCAACGTCGGGTACCGGCGGCCGCAGGTGCGCGTCACCCGGCGCGTGTCGCTGGGCGAGGGCAGGCAGCTCCGCTTCGAGGGAGCCGCGGCCCGCACCATCGGCGACGAGTTCACCTCCGAGCCCGGCGATTCCGGCGCGGATGCCGAGGTGCCCACCTTCCAGGGGCTGGTGGGACTCACGCTGCCCCTCTCGGGCAGCTCGCTGGGGTTGGGCGTCTACGGTCACCGGGGCTCGGAGAACCTCCACGAGGAGCTGGGTGGCGAGCCCATGAGCCTCACGTCGTCCAGCGTGGGCGCGTACCTCGCGCTCCCCCTCGGCTCGTCCGTCACGCTCTCCGCGGAGGCGTGGGGAGGGTCGAACATGGACGACTACCTGGGCGGGATCGGGCAGGGGATCCGCGTGGCGGGCTCCAGCGCCACCGAGGTGGGCGCCCACGGCGGGTGGGCGGAGCTGGCCATCCGCACCGCCCACGGCACCCACCTGCACCTGGGCTACAGCCTGGACGACGCCGACGGCGACGACCTGGCGGCCGGCGCCCGGGACCGGAACTCGGCGTTCTGGGGCACGGCGAGCCACGACCCCGGCGGCGGGCTGCGCTACGGGCTGGAGGTGTCCCGCTGGCAGACCCGGTACAAGGGGATGGCCGAGGGCACGAGCTGGCGGGTGCAGACGTCGGTCATCTACTCGTTCTGAAGCCGCGCGCTCGGAGGGAGGCGGCGAACCTTCGGCGGGGTGGGTGGTACCCCCCGGCGTGACCCGCCTCCCCTTCCTCTCCTGGGGCGCGCCTCTCGTGGAGGCGCGCTTCGTCCACCGCCCCAACCGCTTCGTGGTGCACGCGCACGTGGAGGGAGAGGGGGAGGTGGTGGCCCACCTGGCCGACCCCGGGCGCCTGCGGGAGCTGCTGGTCCCCGGGCGGCGCGTGGGGCTCCGCCCCGAGCCCGCCTCGCCCACCCGATCCACGCGGTGGACGGCGCTCCTGGTGGAGTCGGCGGACGGGGGCGGCTGGGTGAGCGTGAACACCACCATGCCCAACCTGCTGGTCCGCCGCGCGCTGGCCGACGGGGCGCTGGAGGAGTTCGCCGGGTGGCGCCTGGGGCGGTGGGAGGTGCCCTTCGGCGACTCGCGCCTGGACTTCCTCCTGGAGGGCCCGGAGGGCGGCCGCCTCTACGTGGAGGCGAAGAGCGTGACGCTGGTGGAGGACGGGGTGGCCCTCTTCCCCGACGCCGTCACCGCCCGGGGCGCCCGCCACCTGGAGGAGCTGGTCCGGGCGGTGGGGGAGGGGCACGAAGCGGCGGTGCTCTTCGTGCTCCAGCGTACCGACGCCCGGCGCATCGTGGCGGCCCGGAGCATCGACCCCGTGTTCGCCGACGCCCTGGCCGCCGCGGCCCAGGCCGGGGTGCGGGTGCTCGGGCGGCGGTGCTCGGTCACGTGGGAGGGGATCGGGCTGGGGGAGCGGGTGGAGGCGGGGGTGGGGTTCGCCCAGGAGTTGGCGGACGAGACGGGGGCGAGCCTCACCGAGGCGGTCACGGAAGTCCTGCGGGAGCGCCTCGCCACCGTGCGCGTGGCGCCGGCGGGCGATCTGCTGGACGCCGAGGTGGCCGAGATCCAGGCCTTCGTCGCCTCTCTCCCGGACAGGGACCCGAGGAGCGCCGAGGAGATCCTCGGCTACGACGACTTCGGCCTACCCGGCTGACCATGGTGGTGGACACCTCCGCGCTGGTGGCCATCCTGCTGGCCGAGCCGGAGGCGCCGCGGCTGGTGCGCGCCATCGGCAAGGCGCAGCAGCGGGTGATCGGGGCGCCCACGCTGGTGGAAGCCGCCGCCGTCATGACGGCCCGGAAGGGTGGGGGCGGGGAGATCGCCCTGGACGCGCTCCTCCGGCGGCTGGGCGTAGGCGTCGTGGACATGACGGAGGATGTCGCCCGACTGGCGCGGCTTGTCTATGCGCGCTTCGGGAAGGGCGTCGGCTCGCCTCCCGTGCTGAACTACGGGGATTGCCGCGCCTACGGAGTGGCGATGGCCCGGGGCGAGCCCCTCCCCTTCAAGGGCGACGACTTCGCCCGCACGGACGTGACCGTGGCTCCCTGGTAGTCCGTCCCCCCGACCTCAGGGCGTCCCCGCCGGCACCCCCAGAAGCTGCGCCACCGCCGGCTCCAGCCGCGTCATCCCCGCGGCGCGTCCCAGCTCCATGGCCTCCTCGGCGGAGGCGCCGTCGAGCCAGTGGGCCCGCAGCGCCAGCATGGCGCCCACCCGGTTGGCGCTCCCGCAGTAGAGCACCGTGGGTGCGTCGACGGCGGCGTCGAGAATGCGGTCCAGGGCCTCCACGTTCTCGCGGGTGAGGTCGGCGGCGCCGGAGATGGCGAGGCGTTGGAAGTCCAGCCCCTGGCCGGTGGCGAACGCCTCCTCCCACCCCGCGCCGTCTTCCCCGGGAAGGCGCAGGGAGATGAAGCGCGTGTAGCCTGCGCCCGCCAGCGCCTCCATCTGCGCCTGGTTCACCTGGCCGGCGGTGAGGAGGTGAGGGAGGGGCTCGTGGGCGTTGGGAACGCCCAGGCCCGTGGCCGTGGCGAGGGAGGGCGCGGGAGCGGGCGCCTGCGTCTCCGCCGCGGCGGCGGGCGCATCGTCGGCGGGACGGTCGGCGCAGGCGGAGGCGACGGCGAGGACGGCGGCGAGGGCCGCGGGGCGGAGCGACGCGAGGCGGCGCATGGTATACTCCGGAATTCGGGGCGAGCCGGCCGCGGCGGGCGGCACGGGTCATGGCAGGAAGTACGGAGCGTACGTTCCCCGGTCAAGGCACCCCCGTTCCACCTCCAGGAGATCCCCGCTTGGATCGAGCCGCCGCCCCGCCCGCGCGCCGCGCAGCCGTCGTGGGAGCCGCGCTCCTGGCCCTGGGCGGTTGCGCCGACCTGGCCACCGAGCCCGACCGGGTGCCCTCCGCGCTACGCGTCGCCCCGACGGACACGCTCATCACCCAGGGCGAAGCGGCCCAGCTCCGCGTCACCGTTCTCGACCAGGACGGCGAGCCCATGGGGGCATACCCCTCGTGGGCGCCTCCGGCGTGGTCCATCTCCGATCCCACGGCGCTGGCCATCTCGCCCGCCGGGATCATGGACGGCCTGGACGGCGGCGACGTCCACGTGGACGCCGAGCTGGCGGGGCTCAAAGCGCGCTTCCGCGTGCGGGTGAACCCCGACGAGGTGGGCCTGAGCGCGCCCGCCGTCTACCTGGTGCAGAGCATCCAGAACGTGGACGGCGACGTCCCCCTGGTCGCGGGTCGAAAGGCGCTGCTCAGGGTCTTCGCCACCGGGGACCGGGTGAGCTTCTACCGGCCCCGCGTGCGCGCCGTGTTCTACCGGGGCGGGGAGGAGGTGCACACCGCGTGGATGGAGTCGGCCTCGGAGCACCTCCCCGCGGGCGTGGAGGAGGGCCGGCTGGACCGGTCCTACAACGCCCTCGTGCCCGCCGACGTCATCCAGCCGGGCCTGGAGGTGGTGGTGCACCTGGACCCGGACGGCGTGGTGCCGTTGGCGCCGGGCAGCGGCGTGCGCGTCCCCGCCCAGGGGCGCCTGGCGCTGGACGTGCGGGAGGTGCCGCCCTTCGAGCTGACCCTGGTGCCCGTGCTCCTCTCCCTCCACCCCGACGAGCAGGTTCTGGGGTGGACGGACGGCCTGGACGAGCGGAGCCTGCAGGTCCAGCTCTCCCGCGAGGTCCACCCCATCGGCGCGATGGAGGTGCGCGTGCGCGAGCCCTACACGTCCTCCGCGGATCTCACCACCGACGAGGGGTGGAGCGCGTTCCTCCGGGAGATCCAGCTCCTGCGCACCGCCGAGGGAACCGGGGGCTACTGGTACGGAGCCGTGAAGCCGCCCCCGCGGTCGGCGTGGGGTGGCCTGGGCTACGTGGGGTATCCGGCGAGCGTGGGCGCCACGTCGGAGAGCACGCTGGCCCACGAGCTGGGCCACAACCTGAGCCTCAGGCACGCCCCCTGTGGGTCGGTGTCGAGCTTCGACGCCCTCTTCCCCTACACAGGAGGGTCCATCGGCGTGTGGGGGTTCAGCTTCATCGCGGGAGGGGGGCCCTCGGGCCTCATGGATCCCAAGGACATGAAGGACCTCATGGGCTACTGTTCGCCCCGGTGGGTGAGCGACTACCACTTCAAGAAGGCGCTGGCCTTCCGCCTGGAGCGCGAGACCGCGCTCATGGCCGGTGCAGGCGCCGGCGCGCCGGCGCGGCGGCGCACCCTGCTCGTGTGGGGGAGCGCCGGCGACGAGGGGCTCCTGCTGGAGCCCGCCTTTGCCGTGGACGCGCCCCCGGTGCTCCCCGACGCCGCCGGACCCTACACCGTCGAGGGCTTCGACGGCGCCGGCGTACGGCGCTTCTCCCTGCGCTTCGCGCCGCTGGAGACGTCGGAGGGCGGGGGGCACTTCGCCTTCGCCGTGCCCGTGGAGCCGGCGTGGGCGGATGGGCTGGCGCGCCTGGTTCTGTCGGGGCCCGACGGGACGGTGACCCGGGAGCGCTCGGCCGTGGAGCGTGCCGCCCTCATCACCGACGACGCCACCGGGCGCATCCGCGCCCTCGTGCGCGACTGGCGTCCCGGGAACCGGGTGCAGGCCGGCCAGGCCGTGCGCCTGAGCGACGGGCTGCCGGTGCGGGGCGGTGGGGAGGGGATCCGGTGAGGCGGGGATGGCGGGTCGTGGCCGCCGCCGCGCTCGGCGCCGTCCTGTCACCCGCGGCGGCGTCGGCGCAGACGCACCTCGAGGTGCGCTGGGGCTTCGACGTCGGGAGCCACACCGCCACCGCGGCCGCGCTGGAGATGGTGCCGGAGCCGTCATACGGAGCGCTGGTGCTCCGCCAGGTGCGTCCGTCGCTGGCGCTCTTCGCGGGTTATCTGCGCACGGGCTTCGGGTGCCGGGAGGGGTTCTGCGTGGACCGGGAGCTCACCGTGGCGGGCCACCACGGCGCCGTGGGCGCCGAGCTGCGCCGGGGTGGGGCGTGGGCCCGGGCCGGCGTCCTCTTCGGCACCACGGAGGTGGGCACCGGCGGCGAGGCGCCGGAGGCGGGGCCAGGGGTGATGGCCGCGGCGGGCTTCACGGTGGGGGAGGGGAGGGTGCGTCTCGTGCCCGGGGTGTCGTGGCGGTGGCTCTCCGCGGACACGCCGTCGCGGTCGGACCACGCGGTGGCGCTGGGCGTGGACCTGGGCGTGTCGGTGCGGGTGGGGGGCGGGTAGGGGGGACGCCCGTCGTCGCCGTCGTCCGGGGCACGGCGTATCTTCCCGCGGCCTACCAACGTCAACCGCGGATCACTCCGATGCTCACCCCCTTCCGTCCTCGCACGGCGCCCGGGCGCCGTGGATTCCTTCCCTTCGCGCTCACCGTCACGCTCCTCGCCGCCGCCGCGACGCCGGGCGCCCGGGCCGCCGCCCAGCCCGCCGACTCCCTGAAGACCCTCGGCGTCGCCGACTACGGGCGCTGGCGGACCCTCGGCGACCAGGGCATCTCCAGCGACGGGAAGTGGGCGACGTGGGTGTACCGCTTCACCAACGTGGCCGAGCGGGACGCCAAGCCGGAGCTGCACGTCCTGAACCTGGACACCGGCGAGGACGCCGCGGTGGCCGGCGCCTCCGGCGGCACGTTCTCGCCCGACGGCCGGTGGATCGTCTACGCGGTGGACTCGCTGCCGCCGCGCGGCGCCCGGGGGGGTGGGGAGGCGTCGGCGGAGGGCCAGGGCGGTGGGGTCCGGGGCAGCGCGTCGGGGGCGCTGCGCCGCATGGAGCTCCGCGAGCTGGCCACGGGAGCCACCACCACGTGGCGCGACATGCAGTCGGCCACCTTCAACCAGGCCTCCACCTTCGTGCTGGTGCGGGGGCGCTCCGCGGCCACCGCGGGGCGGGGGGCCCGGGGCGGCGGGGCGGGGGCCGGAGGCGGGGGCGCCGACGTGTCGGCCGAGGGATCGGACGCCATCCTCTACGAGCTGGCCACGGGGCGGAGCCGGCTCCTGGGGAGTGTGGGGGACGCGGCGTTCAACCGCGCCGGCGACCTGCTGGCCTACACCGTCGCCGCCGAGGTCCGTGACGGGAACGGCGTCTACGTTGTGGACCTGGCGTCGGGGGCGATGCAGGCCCTGGACAACGCGCCGCGGGTCTACGGCCGCCTGGCCTGGAACGAGGCGGGCACGGGGCTCGCCGTGCTCAAGGGCCAGGACGTGCCCGAGATGCGGGAGCGGGACAACGTGCTCGTGGTCGTCCCCGACGTGCGCGCGGCCCTGAGGGACCCGAAGCTGGCGCCGGCCACGCTGGACACCACCGCCGCCGGGTTCCCCGACGGCTGGGTGATCAGCGGCCGGGCGCCGCTGAGCTGGAGCGAGGACGGGAGCCGGGTCTTCCTGGGCGCCATGCCCCAGACGCCCGCCAAGGACACCGTGCGCGTGGAGAGCTCCGACACCACCACCGACGTGGACGTGTGGAGCACGTCGGACCGCTACATCCAGTCGGTGCAGATGGCCCGGGCCCAGCGGGACCGGAACGCCACCTACACGCAGGCCTTCGACGTGGCCCGGCGTGCCTTCGTGGCCGTGGGCGACTCCACGCTGGCGAGCCTGGAGATCTCCCTGGACGGGAAGTGGGCCGTGGGGCAGGACGACCGGCCGTACGTCTCCGACTGGGAGCCGGGCCGGGCCGACTTCTACCGCGTCGACATGGCGACGGGCCAGCGCACGCTCATGGCGCGGGGTCACCCCACGCGGGGCGCGCTGGGCATCTCGCCGGACGGGCGCACGTACCTCTTCTGGAGGGACGACCTCTTCCACGCCTGGGACCTGGCGACGGGCGCGGAGCGGCCGCTGGGCGCCGGCGCGCCGGCGTTCGTCGACACGTTGTACGACTATCCGGGGGCCCGCCCCCCGTGGGGCGTCCAGGGCTTCACCGCCGACGGCCGGAGCGTCATCGTCGAAGACCGCTTCGACCTGTGGGCGCTCCCCCTGGACGGGCGGGGTGCCGCCCGGAACCTCACGGACGGATACGGCGCGGAGCACCAGGTGGCGCTCCGCCTGGTCCGCCCCGACCCCGCGGACGCCCTGGCGAGCCGGCGGGCGCGAAGCGGGCGGGAGTGGGACCTCACCCGGCCCGTGACGCTCTCGGCCTTCGGCGAGCGCACGAAGCAGGCCGGGTTCTACCGCCTGCAGGGCGGTCGCCTGGACGAGGTCGTGGTCGACGACGCCATGTTCTCCACGCCCCAGAAAGCCGCGCGGGCCGAGCGCTTCCTGTTCACGCGCCAGTCGTTCACCGCGTCGCCGGACCTCCACGTGTCGGGGCCCGACTTCTCCGACGCGCGGCGCATCACCGACGCCAACCCCCACCAGGCCGAGTACCGGTGGGGACGGTCGGTCCTCTTCGACTTCACCGACCGGCACGGCCACCCGCTCCAGGGCCTGCTCTGGCTCCCCGACGACTACCGGCCCGGCGAGAAGCGCCCCACGCTCGTCACGTTCTACGAGAAGAACTCCCAGATCCTGAACCGCTATCCCATGCCGGAGCTGTTCGTCAGCATGGGTCGCCCCGCCATCGAGTCGGTGAGCCGGGGCTACATCGTCATGATCCCCGACATCTGGTACAACACCGGCTCGTCGCACACCGACCAGCTCGACTGCGTGGAGGCGGCCACGCGGAAGATCATCGAGCTGGGGTACGCGGACGCGGACCGCATCGGCGTGCACGGCCACAGCTACGGCGGGGAGGGCGCGGCGTACATCGGCACTCGCTCGAGCCTGTTCGCCGCCGTGGGGGAGGGGGCCGGCGTGGTGGACCTCTACACCGACTTCAGCCAACAGTGGGGGTGGTCGTACCAGAACGCCGGCGGCTCGGGCGCCAACGGCGCCGGGTACTACTGGTACAGCCAGGGCCGCTGGGGCTTCTCGCCCTGGGACCGGCCCGAGGTCTACCGCGAGGAGTCGGCGCTGTCCCACGCCCACCAGGCCGGCCAGCCCTTCCTCATCATGCACGGCACGGCCGACCCCACGGTGTCCTTCAACGAGAGCCTCAAGTTCTACAACGCGCTGCGCTTCAACGGGAAGCCCGCGTTCATGCTCGCGTACCCGGGCGAGGGACATCACCTCGCCAAGCTCGGCAACCGGGTCGACTTCACGATCCGGTTCTACCAGTTCTTCGACCACTACCTGAAGGGCGCGCCCGCGCCGGCCTGGATGACGGACGGGGCGCCCTTCCTCCGGAAGGCCGGGCACGGCAGGCCGGAGGACCTCATCGACGGAGGCCGCGGGGGATGAGCAGAGCGTGGGCGGGACGGGGGGCGTTGCTGGTGGCGATGGCGCTGCTCTCCGCGGCGCCGGCTGGCGGCCAGGTCACGGTCGCCGCGGGCGTGGGCGCGGGGATCGCCACGGCGTCGGGGGACGCCACCCGGGGCCCGTGGGACGAAGGCGTCGTCCTGGTGGGACGAGTGGGCAGGAGGGTCGGAGGCCGGGGCGCCGCCACGCTCCTGGTGGACTACCAGGCGTTCGCCGCGGAGGGCACCGACGGCCTGGGACGCTACCGGGCGCTTTTCGTCATGCCGTCGATGGCGCTGGTGCGCGACCAGGGCACGTTCCGTCTGGGCGTGGGGGCGGTGCGCCGCATTCCCGTGGACGGCGGGGTCGACGGCGCGTGGAAGCTGGCCGTGGGGGCGCAGGCGTCCCGGCAGGTGGCCGGTGCCTATTCGCTGGAGCTGGGGTGGCGGCTGAACGGGACGGAGGTGGGCTCGCGCCACGCGCTCTACTACCTGTCCCTCGTGCGGTCGTGGGGGGTGGGGGGGAGGAGGTAGGTCGGGCGCGACGTCCGATGCTTCCGTCCCGAGGTCACCAGGCGCGCCTGGGCCCGCCTTCTTTCGCGGCCGCCGACCTGCCCCCCTCGCGACGGAGCGCCTCGATTTCGGCCTCGACGGCTGCGTCGGAGCGGTCGCTCTCCATGCTCCCTGCCAGCGTGAACCCGGTGGCGTGCCGGGCGCGGATCTCCCGCAGGGAGTCCTCCAGGTAGCGGAGGTGGTTGCGCGTGGTCATGGCGATGTCCTCGTCCCGTTCCCAGTGACGGATGTACTCCACGGCGCCGGGTCTCCCGGCCACGCGGCGGGCCAGCTTCGCCAGGCAGGCCTGGGCCTCGGAGATGATCGTGGTGCGGCTCACGCCGACGTATACGGTAGTTGTACATATTGGACGGGAGAAGGTACCTACATCTGTTTGGTGGCCTCGCTCATGGCCCACCATCCGCGGATTGTCCGTCTCCTGTGCGGCAAGCGTGATGAATCCGCCGTCCATGTCCACGGCGACCCATTGAAGCCCCAGGACGTCGTTCCGTCCAAACATCCTCGACCGCGTCCTCGACCGCGCTCGCTCACCTCCAGATGCGCGGCCGGTCCCACAGGATCGGCCACCTCAAGAACCCCTCCAACCCCCCAGCCGGGAGGACTCAGCAGCCTCACTCGACGCGCTCCGAGGCGACCGAGTCAGGAAGATAGATCGCGACAGACTCAGGGGCCGCACAGGCGGGCTCTAGGGGGAGGGCCAGCGGGGCCCAACCTACACGGGGAACTGAAACACTGGCGAGTCAGGTGCGCGTCCCCCATCATTACCGCCCCCAGGTAGAGCATTCTGACAGCAATGCGATGCCTGACGAAGTCCCCCGCCCCTCGGGCGCATCCCACCATCCGCACCAGCACTCCACGGTCCAGGGGCTTGACCCAGGGCCCGGAGCCACGTGTGCGCCGTGTTCACTCGGTCAGAGGTGATCATGTCGCCTGCGAAACACATCCGTGCGCATGAACGCTGCGTACTGGAGGAGGTGTTCCGGCCCGGCGACAGCGTGTTGTCGGCCGGCGATATTCTGCATGCGTCTGCCTGCCTTGAAGAGAGGCAGCAGATGTCGCCGCGGCTGTTGGGAAGCTCCTTGGTCGTTCTTGGTCACGTTCTGACTCGCCTGGTTCTATCTGAGAGAGTAGTGGCGGTATTCTCGACCGGAATCAAAGGGGAGGTTCCGCTCCTTCTTCAGGAGATCCGGAAGTGGTTCCCGATCATCACGGTCGAGCCCAGTCACCCTGTGTTCACGGAAGACAACCTGGAGTCGGTGGAAGAATTCCGAGCCAAGCTGGGCTGGGAAGTCGTCCAGGCCTTTCAGAATGGCTTGTATACGGCCTTTGGGACGGAGGTGGATGACTACTCCCTGACGGGATTCTTGGGAGACTACCACCTATCCTATCGGATACCACCGTCCTTCGCGCCGAATCCCTTCTTGAGTAAGGACTTGGCTGTTCTCTCGGCGCGCAAACAGGGATTGGACGACCACCTCGTGTCGCTTGTCGAAGAACTCCGACTAGAGGTGTGCGAAGACGCCAATCTCCTTCGCCAGTGCCACATCTACGATCTCCGCGTTCCTGCGGTTTTCGGTACGATCCTCAAGTCTGCCAAAGACCCCGACGACATCATTCCGCTCGCCTCCCAGATGCACGCTCATGCACAGGGTTTCAGGCAATGGTCCGCTGTGCTCGAGTCCGAAGACGATCCCCTCCCAATGCTCGATGACTTGAGGGAGGTAGAACGGGTGTTGAAGAGGCTTTGCCAGACGCTTGACTCCACCCGTGACGAGCGGATCCAAGTCTCGCCCTTACCAGGTCTTGTATCGGTCGCCATGCCGTTCTCTGCGACGCCGGCCGTGGAACGGGCTGCGGCGTTGAAAGAGGTCGAGGTGCGAAACCGGAAGGCCCTAGGGTTCTTGCTCAACCTACACGCCTCCGCACGACGGCTGAAGAGCGTTGAAGCGGAGATCTCGCGAGTTTTCGCACTCCGGCCGACGTTCGCCCGAGACACGGCCGTATGGATACGGAGCTTGCTGTAGCCACCTAACGCGAAGGGAGAGACGCGTGGCACGTCGAGAGACCTTCCTTTCTAGGATCGGCGCGTTCCTGAAACGGATCTTGGGGGGCGCGCCCCCGCTGATCGCGCATGACTTAAATGTCCAATTCCCGCCGATTGAGCACGACAAGCTGGTCCGTGACCTCGGCATCGTGAAGGCGGCGAGGCAATTTGGCGCGCGGAATGTGCCATCAGCCACGGCTCAATCAGGTGACTCTGTTGAACAGCGAATCCGGTCGGAAATGATCCAGAGGCTGGCGGTGGCCCGGGACCAGGTTGCCAAGCAGGTGGGGCAGTTGGAGGCAGCGATTCGTACCCGGGTGTTGGGAGATGTCGTCGACAGAGTGCGTGTGATTCCGGAGGAATGTGAGACACGGATCAGGCGGGAGGCTGAACGAATCGAGACGGAGACAAACACGGAGATTGAAGAGCTCACGACGCTGCGGACCCGCTTGGAGGCGGAGATAGAGGAGTTGGACGCTGAGGTAGAGACCTACCGGGAGGTGCACAGGGTGAAGCGTCGGCCCCGCTTGAAGGAGAAGGATGAACACCAGACGATTCTGGCCGCGGTCGGAGTGGTGGCAATTGTCCAGGCCGGTGCAAACGCTGTTCTGTTGGCGCAAGGTAGTGACTACGGGATGGCGTTTGGCGTCGGCCTAGCATTCGTCCTGATGTTCTTTGACCTAGGAGCACACTTTTACCTTGGCCGATGGGCATCGCTCGCGAGAGCGTACGACGGGAAGAACAGAGTCCTTGGCTCCGTGGGAGCCACCGCGACGGTGGCTCTCCTCGTGGCGTGGAACCTCGGTCTGGTGCACCTGCGAAACGTGACGCGGGCTTATGGCGTGGAAGGGTGGGACCGGTGGTTACCGAGCATCATAGAGGCTCCCCTCGGGTTCTCTGACTTCCTTAGCTGGGCCCTCCTCCTCGTTGGGGGGCTTTGCTCGGGGTTGACGGCGCTCGCCGGATTCGGCTGGGATGAGCCGGTTCCTGTCTTCCGAGACAACGAACGTCTCAAGGCCCGAAAGGCAGAGGACCTACGGGAGGTCAAGGATCGACTGAGTGATCTGCAGCTAGCGTCGCAGAGTAGACAGGAGGCTCACCAGAAGGAACTGCTGGCCGCGTACCGAGCGGAACTGAAGAAGCTTGAGAAGGCGGCGGTCGATCACCACGCGCTCTTGAACGATCACTACTCAGAGATTCATCGAGTGTGGCAAGCTGCGCGCCTCTATGAGGAGACCGTTGTCCAGTCTTTCAAGGCGCTAGTCCGGCTCTACCGGGACCAAAACACCGCCCACCGGTCGGCGCCCGCGCCGCAGTTCTTTGACCTCGACCCTGAGTTGGGGGACCACCTGGAGCTCGGCGTGGATCCGAAGGCACTTAGAGGCCTGCTTGACCAAGCGGAGAGGGACTTTCAGAGACTGCGAACGATGCTGCCAGGACAGCGAGAGCTGCTACGGGAAGCCTGAGGAGGAGTGAAGGTGGCTCGACTCGAGACCCATGCGCGACGGGGCAGAAGGGCACGCCAGAAGTTGGCGATGGTCGTGACGGCAGCAGTCGCGGTTGGCGTTGTGGCGTTGGTGTTGGCGCTTGCTGCCTGGGAGGCCAATCCGAAGCTGGCCGATGACACCCTATGCCCCAGCGAGGATATGGTCACCCTTGAGGTCGCGGTGGTGCTCGATGCATCAGACGAGTGGACCGAAATCCAGAGGGGGGCAGTCCTGACGCACTTCAACGCCCTCACGGAGGAGGTGCCTCGGTTCGGTCGCGTGACAGTCTTCCAGGTAAGTGGTGACCTAGAAGCCGGTCAGATTGCGGAGCCTGTGAAGGTGCTCTGCAACCCGGGGAGTCTCGATCAGGTGTCGTCGGAGGGTTCCATGAATCCAGTACGGCGGATGCTGCCAGTCGGGAGCTACGCGAATCCCGAGCGCCTCACTGAGCGGTGGACCACCGGGTATGCCTCAGTCATGGACAGTCTGCTGGTGGCAGCCACAGTGGGCGCCGGCGAGGAGCGGTCACCGCTGCTTGAGACGCTCCGGTCTGTGGCGATCGTCTTGCGTAACCGTGTGCCGGCTGACCGACCCGTGGCCGTGTACATCTTCTCTGACCTGTATCAGAACTCGGGCGCATACAGCTTCTATCGGGGAGAGCCGGTGTCCACCGACTCGGCACGAGCCGTCGCTGACCTGGCCAGGCTAGGAACTACGAGCCTCAAGGATATGGATGTGTACATGTACATGCTAACACCTCCCACGGAGTTCTTGGGCCGAGCAGATCTTGTGCGGTTCTGGGAGGCGTTCGTTTCAGCACAGGGAGGCCAGCTAATGTCAGTGTCGAGGGTGGAACGATGAGTGACGAGCACAAGACCCTGCCTCAATGGGGTACATTCGCACGGCGCTCGTTCGTTGCGACCTTCCTTGTCGCCGCCTCGGCAAGCGCCATCCTGAGCTGGGTCAGCGCGCCGGCGTGGATGCCGGCCGTATTCTCCGGTCTTGTCATGCTCTCCTACTTGGTTGGCGTTAGGGTTCTAGAGCCTGAACTCTACCTCGACCGCGAGTTTGCAGATGGCTTCTATTTCCTAGGGTTTCTTCTCACCCTGGTGGCACTCGTTCTCGTTCTTCTTCAGATCGAGCCAGCGGAGGGCGCCTCGGCAACCTCCGTCGCGGCGTCAGAGGCCCTCCCGAGAGTCCTGGGGCAATTCGGCCTCGCCCTGTCCAGTACGATCTTGGGCTTGTTGGTCCGAACGTACCTGACCTTGTTCAGGGGGATGCCTCAAGCGGAGGAGGAGCGGGCCTACTTGGAGCTAGCGGGTGCAGCCGACCGCCTCCGGATGGTCTTGGGCACGATCGCCGGTGATGCGAGCACATCGCTGGGGCGGATCAAGACAGAAATCGGGCAGTCCGTGGACCAGCTCAACCTCGAGCTGGGGCGGGTGACAGGGAAGGTGAACTCGATCTCACAGAGGTTTGGGGTAGTCGAGGATCGGCTCGGTGAGGTTGTGGTTTCTCTGGAGAAGACCAGAGACGCCATCGCGGCTGCAGGTGTCGCCTTGCAGGGACAGATCGATGGCACCGGAAGGGCGTTGACCGGAGCCGCTACGTCCTTGGGGACCGTTGTTACGAACGTGGCCTCCAATGGCCGGACCTTTGTTGGAGACCTCGAGCGCATTCAGGAGTCCCTCAGGGGCTCCTCGGAGGAGCTTCGAACGGCCATGGTCGCCACTGGGACTGCCATCAGCGACATCGGAGCTGCTGCTGGCCAGGTTGACAGCTCTTCCTGGAAGACCTTGGCCGAGGCCCTTGCTGGCTTCAGCCCGGCAATCCAAGCGGGGCTGGAGAGCTTGGAAGGGTCCGTGAGGCGCATCGCTGTGCAGGCCGAGAAGCAGGCTGACCTCGACGAGGCCACGGCGCAGGCGCGGGTCGGCTTCCAGGTGCAGGCAGCCGAGCTGGCACAAGTCGTGGAAGCATGGCGGGCCGCTGCGGCCGGGGCAAAGGGTCTTGTAGAGAGCTACGACAGCCTCCGAGAGGCCGTTGGTGGAGTGGGGTCCGTCTTCGCCCGCCAGCAGCCCATCCTTGGCAGCGCGATGGACTCTTGGCAGCGGAGTGTCTCCAGCCTTGACGAGGTGAGCCAGACCATCGCGAGCAAACAGGGCGCGGCGGCACGCGACCTCGAAAGGGTCAGGGAAGAGCTCGCAGCTAGCGTGGCGTTTCTCCGCAGCCTGATGGACCCAGCCGATGCCTAGCGGTTCGACGGGTCGAGGTGCGGGTGGGATTATCCCGTTTACGCTCTCTGAGATCCTCGCTCTCCTGTTCTTCATCATCGTTCTCGCGCTGGTGTTCCAGAATGTGGGGGCCACTCAGTCCAGGAGCGGTGACAAGATCGTGGAGCTACTCGGAGTTGAGGAAACTGAGAAGCTGGGTTGGTTGCTGGCCTCCGAGCCGAGCATTCCCAAGGACTTCACGAAGCTCGTTAGAGGCGCTCTCGGCCTGTCGGCCAATCGACCCGCCATGGAGGGGCTCATCCCGCCCGACGCGAACGAGTCGCGCCCTCCCCTTACGCTCGGTGAGCTGGTTGACACGACCGCCAAACTGCTTGGCGGGATGGCAACGGCTTTTCCCCATCTGCGCGAGGAGGTGGAACGAGCGCGTGGATGGGTGCGGCCAGGTGCGGGTGCCGCCACGCCTCAAGCCACAGTGAGTGAGGCGGCAGAGGCCCTCGGCGAGGCGAACGAGGCGTTTCTCCAACTTGGGCGACTTCTCGGAGAAGCCCGGGGAGACGGCCCAGGACTTCCCCTGCCTATGGTTCCTCAAGCGACTGTGGATGCGGTCACCGATCTGCAGCGCTCGAACGCAGACCTGGGCGGCCAGCTCAGGAACATGACACAACGTGGATTGGATCACCCTCCATGCTGGACCGATGCTGCGGGAAGCATTGAGTTTGCGCTCTTGGTGGTGCTGAGGTCCGAGACCGTTGACATCGCGCCTGCGTGGCCAGCGCGCAGGCAGCGAGACGTGCCCGCCGTGGACGGGTTGGCGGAGCTGTCGAGCGTCGGCACTCTTGACTACACCGACTTTCGGACCGCGGCGGCACCGGTGCTGGCGTGGGCACAGAGGCAGGATCCGGAGTGTCGTCACTTTGTGTTGGTGGCGGATAGCGTTACTGCGGGGAAGGAGGCATTCAAAGATGGCTTGTTCACGGTGGAGGACTTCTTCTACAAGCGGATCCTGAATTGAGCGATCTCGGGGAGTTAGGCCGCCACGTGACGGGGCTGAGGATCAGCGCAGGACGACGAGTGGGCTTTGGGCCGTTGGCGTTAAGGGAGTTGGAGCGCCACCAAGACCCGTGGGTGGCATACACCGCCGCCGTGCGAAGAGAGGTCGAGGAGCGCCGAGAGCGCCTCGGCCCTCGGCCGGGGGGCACGACAACGGAAAGCGAAGCTCCGAGACGGCTGGGTAGACCGACTGGGCTCCATCGCGCCCAGGAGGCCCGTGCGGCCGAGAATCGCCGTCCAGCCACGCGAATGCCTCCGGCACCTGGCGGCCTCGCCGGCCCGCCAGCCACGCGGTATGCGGATCCGGAAAGGGCTGCGGCTGCAGCCAGAGTCGATACCGGCTCGAAACGCATGAGAGGTGATGCGCCACCTCCGAGCCAGGTCGATAGACCGACCCGGTTCGGTGTAATCGGCGTAGTCGTCAGGGGGGTCGTACGTGGGCTCAAGGCCCTGTTCCGAAGGCGGGGTTAGAGTCAAGCCGGGGGTTGGCCGGCTTGCTTTGTCGCCGAGGCACCACCAAGCCAACAAGACCGCCAGATCGTCGAGTTGGTGCGCTCGGGGCGAAGCCCGGAGGAGTTGGCCCGGGAGTTCGAGCCCTCAGTTGGGCGATGCGGATGGGTCAGACACGCTGACCTGGACGAAGGCGTCCGCAGGACTAACAGTGGTGGACCATCCTGGTGGATGGCGTGGTGGTCCTGATTGGCGTGGTTACCGTCTGTGAGGAATAGGGAGGTCGTCATGTCATTTCTCAAATTGAGACGCCTGTGACCGACTCCAACCCCTTCTTCGACCACCCCATCCTCAACTCCCCCTACGACTATCCCCGTAGGCACTGGGAGCTGGACGAGCACGGACAGCCCACGCAGAGGACCGTCGACCGGCGCCGGACCGTGGCCTTCATCACGCCCATCCCGAAGCCGAAGAAGCGCCGCTCGGCCCGGCAGCAGCAGCGCGAGCTGGTCCTGGACGAGGGGCGTGGCCTCTCCACCGAGGCCCAGCAGTACGACCCCACCTCCATCATCAACGAGGTCCGGGCCCAGGTGGACCGGTGGAGGGAGTTGCCCCCGGCCCAGTGGGGCGTCACGCCCGAGACGGCGCGGCTGCTCCACCACTGGCGGCACCACCCCTTCGAGAGCGTGCGCCCCTTCTTCTGCCAGATCGAGGCGGTGGAGACGGCCATCTGGCTCACCGAGGTGGCGCCGCACACGCCCGCGGGCAAGCGCCTCCTCACCCACCTGGACAACGCCAACCAGGAGGCCAACCCGGAGCTGTCACGGCTGGCGCTCAAGCTCGCAACGGGGGCCGGCAAGACCACGGTCATGGCCATGCTCATCGCGTGGCAGACGCTCAACGCCGTGCGCAGTCCCGGGAGCAAGCGCTTCACCCGGGGATTCCTGGTGGTGACGCCGGGGATCACCATCCGGGACCGCCTCCGCGTCCTCCAGCCCAACGACCCGGACAACTACTACAGTATCCGGGCCCTCGTGCCCAACGACCTCCTGGAGGAGGTGCGGCGGGCCAAGATCGTCATCACCAACTTCCATGCCTTCAAGCTCCGCGAGCGCCTGCAGCTCTCGGCGGGGAACCGGGCGCTCCTGAAAGGTCGGACAGGGCCGGAGCTCCAGACGCTGGAGACCGAGGGTCAGATGATCCAGCGGGTCATGCCCGACCTCATGGGCATGAAGGGGATCCTGGTCCTCAACGACGAGGCCCACCACTGCTACCGGGAGAAGCCCCCCGAGGACGACGACGAGGCGCTCAAGGGGGACGAGCGGAAGGAGGCCGAGAAGGCCAACGAGGCCGCGCGCCTCTGGATCACCGGCATCGAGACCGTGAGCCGAAAGCTCGGGGTGAACCGGGTCCTGGACCTGTCGGCCACGCCCTTCTTCCTCCGGGGCTCGGGGTACGCCGAGGGGACGCTCTTCCCCTGGGTGATGAGCGACTTCTCGCTCATGGACGCCATCGAGTGCGGCATCGTGAAGCTCCCCCGCGTTCCCGTGGCCGAGAACATCACCGGCGACGGCGACATGCCCATGTTCCGCAACATCTGGGAGCACGTCGGGAAGGACATGCCGAAGAAGGGGCGGGGGAAGGGCGGCACGCTGGACCCGCTCAAGATCCCCACGAAGCTCAAGACGGCCCTCGCCGCCCTGTACGGACACTACGAGAAGACGTTCGAGCTGTGGCGGGAGCACCGCATCGGCGTGCCGCCCTGCTTCATCATCGTCTGCCAGAACACCGCCATCTCCAAGCTCGTCTACGACTACGTCTCCGGCTTCCACCGCACCCGCGAGGACGGCACCACGCAGCTCGAGAACGGGCGCCTCGCCCTCTTCCGGAACTTCGACGAGGCCACCGGGAGCCCGCTCCCCCGCCCCAACACCCTCCTCATCGACTCGGAGCAACTCGAGGCCGGCGACGCGCTGGACAGGGACTTCCGGGAGATGGCCTCGGACGAGATCGAGCGCTTCCGCCGGGAGAAGATCGAGCGGACCGGCGACGTGCGGGCGGCGGACAACATCACCGACCAGGAGCTGCTCCGGGAGGTCATGAACACCGTGGGGAAGGCCGGCCAGCTCGGCGCCGACGTGCGCTGCGTCGTGTCGGTGTCCATGCTCACCGAGGGGTGGGACGCCAACAACGTCACCCACATCCTGGGCATCCGCGCCTTCGGCACGCAGCTCCTGTGCGAGCAGGTCATCGGGCGGGCGCTCCGGCGGCAGTCGTACGAGCTGAACGACGAAGGCCAATTCGACGCCGAGTACGCCGACATCTTCGGGATCCCCTTCGACTTCACGGCCCGGCCGGTGATCGCGCCCCCCCGCCCGCCGGTGGACACGGTGCTCGTCCGCGCGGTGCGCCCCGAGCGCGACCCCCTGGAGATCCGCTTCCCCCGGGTCGAGGGGTACCGGGTGGAGCTCCCCCGGGAACGCCTCACCGCGTCGTTCAACGCCGACTCGGTGCTGGAGCTGACCCCCGACCTGGTGGGTCCCACCGTCACGGAGACGTCGGGCATCATCGGCGAGACGGCGACCATCGACGTGCAGCACCTGGAGACCGTGCGGACGTCGGAGATCCTCTACCGCCTCACCAGCCACCTCCTCTACACCCGGTGGCGCGACCCCGGGGAGGAGGCCAAGCTCCACCTCTTCGGGCAGCTCAAGCGCATCACCCGGGAGTGGCTGGAGACGTGCCTGGTGTGCAAGGGCGGCACCAGCCGGGGGCAGCTCCTCTACCTGGAGCTGGCGGACATGGCGTGCGAGCGCATCACCGCCGGGATCACCCGGGCCCTGGAGGGGGCGGCGCCCATCAAGGCCCTCCTCGACCCCTACAACCCCACCGGCTCCACCGCCCACGTGCGCTTCAACACGTCGCGGGCGCGGTGGGAGACCCGCGGCCCGCCGCCGAAGAACCACGTCAACTGGGTGGTGCTGGACAGCGACTGGGAGGCCGAGCTCTGCCGGTTGGCGGAGGCCCACCCCCGGGTGGTGGCGTACACCAAGAACCACAACCTGGGGCTGGACGTGCCCTACCGGTTCGCGTCGGGCATGCGCACGTACCGCCCCGACTTCATCGTGCGCATCGATGACGGGCGCGGGCCCGACGACCTCCTCAACCTGGTGGTGGAGGTGAAGGGGTACCGGAGGGAGGACGCCAAGGAGAAGAAGGCCACCATGGAGACCTACTGGGTGCCCGGCGTGAACAACCTGGGCGCGTACGGCCGGTGGGCCTTCGCCGAGTTCACGGAGATGCACACCATGGCGTCGGACTTCGCCGACGTGGTGGAGGAGGAGTTCGGGAAGATGATCGAGCGGTTCGCCGGGGCCGAAAGGGCCCTGATCGTGGGTGGGACGGAAGGGGGCGCCTGAGATGGCGAAGAAGCGCGGGAAGCAGGTGGAGACGCTCCGCCACGAGGAGGCGAGCCGGAAGAACATCCCCACCGCCGAGCACCAGTCGGTGCTGGAGGACAAGGACAGGGAGGTCCGGAAGGTCCGCTATCCGCGGAACACCGACCTGGACCCCCAGCTCGTGTGGCGGGGGAAGGACGAGCAGGACTGGAGCGACCTCGTCGCCCCGGCGCCGCCCCTCTACATCCAGGAGAAGGTCCACCCCAAGGTCCTCATCGACGACCTCGTGCGGATGTCCGAGGCGGCGGCGGAGGACGCCGCCGGCCAGCCGGACCTCTTCTCCGACTTCAATGGGATGCCGGAGGGGGCGGACAAGACCGAGTTCTACAAGCACGACGCCAACTGGTCGAACCGCATGATCCTGGGGGACTCGCTCCAGGTGATGGCGTCGCTGGCCGAGCGGGAGGGCCTGCGGGGGCAGGTCCAGTGCATCTACGTCGACCCGCCCTACGGGATCAAGTTCAACTCCAACTTCCAGTGGTCCACGACGAGCCGCGACGTCAAGGACGGGAAGGCCGAGCACATCACGCGGGAGCCCGAGCAGGTGAAGGCGTTCCGCGACACCTGGCGCGACGGGATCCACTCATACCTGACGTATCTCCGGGACCGGCTCACGGTGGCACGGGACCTGCTGACGGAGAGCGGGTCGGTGTTCGTCCAGATCGGTGACGAGAACGTGCACCGGGTCAGGGCGCTGATGGATGAGGTGTTTGGGGAGGAGAACTTCTGTCGACAAATCGTCTTCATGAAGACAACCGGCAAGGGGAGCTCGGTCCTCGACAACGCCTACGATCAGTTGCTCTGGTTCTGCAGAGATGCGAGCCAACTGAAGTACCGCCCGACTTTCGCCGAAAGAACGCCGGCGGACGACGCGAACCTCCGCCTCGTCTTGCTGCCTAACGGTGTCGAGCGGCAGCTCTCTCCGGAGGAGGTCGCTGGCCTTCAGCGGCTCCCAGCTGGCGCGCGGGTATTCCGTCCGAATCCCATCACCAATCAACGGCCGGCACAGGGTGCGGATTTGCGGTCCTTCGAGTTTGATGGGCGCCAATTCACCCCAGGAGGAGGCACGTTTCGGACGGACCTCGTCGGACTCACGAGAGGGGGGAGAGCGGGCCGCCTCAAGGGCGTTGGCAACACTCTCACCTTCATTCGGTTCCTCGATGATTTCCCCCACAAGCCAAGGAATGACGTGTGGGATGACACGCGGCAGAGCGGCTTCGGCGACCCTAAGGTCTACGTCGTGCAGACGGCTACGAGCGTCATCCAGCGCTGCATCCTCATGTCCACCGACCCCGGCGACCTCGTCCTCGACCCCACCTGCGGCTCCGGGACCACCGCCTACGTCGCCGAGCAGTGGGGCCGTCGCTGGATCACTATCGACACGTCCCGCGTCGCGCTCGCCCTGGCCCGGGCGCGCATCATGGGCGCCCGCTACCCGTACTACCTCCTCGCCGACTCCGCCGAGGGGAAGCTCAAGGAGGCGGAGGTCACCCGCACGGCGCCGTCGTCCTCGCCCTCCCACGGCGATATCCGCCACGGCTTCG
>BTVB01000049.1:0-33293 GCA_045863275.1 Gemmatimonadota bacterium | reverse complement strand
CCCGCGTGAGCACGATGCCCCGGCGTGCCTCCTGGAGGCGCCACGGCTCCAGGCCTCCGATGTGCTCGTGGTCGGTGGTGACCACCTCGTCGCCGGGCTCCAGCTCCAGGCCCCCCGCCACGAAGCTCATGGCCTCCGTGGTGTTGCGGGGGAAGACGAAGCCCTCCAGGTCCCCTCCCACCAGCGACGCCACGGCGCGCTTCAGGTCATCCCAGGACACGCCCGGGGGGTAGGTGGCCGCCACCCTCCGGGTGTGCTCCACCACGGCGTCCACCACCACCCGGGGCGAGGGGCCCAGCGTGCCGTTGTTCAGGTAGATCCGGTCGGGGTCAAGGAGGAAGTGGCTCCGCACCCGACTCCAGAACGGCTCGTCGGCGGGGCCGCCCCCCACGGCGAGGTCGGCGGCGAGGGCCTCCAGGGCGCGGGGCCACGCCAGGGCCCCGCCCCCCAACACCGACAGAAACGCGCGGCGGCGCACGCCGGGCTCCCGCCAGGGCCCTCAGCGCTTCACGGCCACAAAGGAGATCTCCACGGCCGCCCCGCCCACGAGGGCCGCCACCGCCACCGTCTCCCGCGCGGGGGGGTCGGTGGGGAAATACTCGCCGTACACGGCGTTCATGTCGCCGTAGTCGTCGATGTCCGTGAGGTACACGGTGCCCTGCACGACGTCGCCGAAGTCCATGCCCAGCTCGGCGAGGAGCGTCTTGAAGGCCTCCATGATGTTGCGGGTCTCGGCTCCGGCCCGCCCTTCGGCCATGGCCCGGGTCTCGGCGGTGCCGCCCACCTTGCCGGCGAACCAGTAGGTGTCGCCGACCTGCACCGCCGCGCTGTACGGCCGGCCGTTGGCCGGCTGATGGGCGATGCGAGGCGCGGGGGCCTGGGCGGAGAGGGGCTCGGCACCGCCCAGGGCGAGGGCGGCGGCGACGGCGAGGAGGGTGACGTGGCGCATGGAGGCTCCAGGTGGAAGGCTCGTGACGGCCCGGAGAATGCCAGGCGGCGGCGGCGAGGCGCAACCCGGCGGTTCCACATGGCTGGCGACGGGGGATTCGGCACGGATAGCTTTCATGGCGATGCCCATGCCTGCCCTTCGCACGGTCCGCTTCCTCCGAACGTGGCTCACGGGCCGCGACTCCGTCCGCACCCGCGAGCTCCTCCTGGACCGGGACGGAACGCCGGTCCCCGCCACGCTCCTCGCCCCCGCCGACGCCCGGGGCCCCCTGCCCTCGTGGGTGGTCCTCCACGGGATCACCCGGCCGGGGCGCGCCCACCGCCAACTGGTCCGCTTCACCCGGGCGTTGGCCGACGGGGGGTGCGCCGTGCTCGTGCCCGAGGTACCCGAGTGGCGGGCCCTCGACCTCGCCCCGGGGCTCACCGTCCCGACGGTGGAGGCGTCGCTCCGCTCCCTGGCCGACGTCCCCGAGTCGAACCGCGACGCCCCGGTGGGGCTCCTGGGCTTCTCCTTCGGGGCACCGCAGGCGCTCGCGGCGTCGGCCCACCCGGCGCTGCGCCACCGGCTGGCGGGCGTGGTGGGCTTCGGGGGCTACTGCGACCTGGAGCGCACCATCGTGTTCCAGTTCACCGGGAGACACGCGTACCGGGGCGAGGAGCACGCCCTGCGCCCCGACCCGTACGGGCGGTGGATCGTGGGCGCCAACTACCTGACGGCGGTCCCGGGCCTGGAGGGCACGGCGCCCGTGGCCCGGGCCCTGCGACGCCTCGCGGCGGAGGCGGGCGACGTGGGGGTCATCGCGTGGGACCCCCGCTTCGATGCGCTCAAGGAGGACCTCCGAGCCGCGATGGCCCCCACCCACCGGGAGGTCTTCGACCTGTTCGCGCCCCCCACGGGCCGCGAGCCCGAGGCCACCGCCGCGGAGGAGATGGCCCACCGCCTCGCCGCCGCGGCGCGCCTCGCCGAGCCGGGCATCGAGCCCACGCCCCTCCTGGCCGACGTGCCGGGACCCGTGCATCTCCTCCACGGGAGGCGGGACCACCTGATCCCGTTCACCGAGCTCATGCGGCTCCGCGACGCCCTCCCCCCCGGCGCGCTGGTGCGGGCTTCGGTGACCCGCCTCTTCGGGCACTCGGCGCAGGATCCCCTCCCCGGATGGAGGGAGGCGCCCCGGGAGGCGTCGACGTTCCTGAGCGCGTTGTCGCGGGTCTTGTCCGTGGTCCCCTGAGGGATCGGCGTCAGCCCACCCCCAGAATCGGCGTCAGCGCATCCCCAGAAGCTGGCGCACGGCGCCCTTCACCGCCGGATCCTTGTCGTCGGCGGCCTGGACCAGGAGGCTCTTGGCGTGAGGTGTCCCGATGTTGTGGAGGGCACGGTATGCGGCGATGCGCACGTCGGCGGGGGGCCGGGAGAAGAACGAGCCCACGGCGCGCTTCTCGATGGCGTTCACGGCACCCGGATCCCCGAGCTGCCCCAGGGCCCGCAGCACCCCGGCCACCACGTCGGGGTCGGACTCGCCCTCCAGAAGCGCCAGGAGCGGGCGCAGCGCCCGCTCCACCTTGAGGGCGCCCGCGGCCATGGCCGCGGCGAGGCGCACGTCGGGGTCGGTGTCCTCGATCATCCCGTAGACCAGCAATCCCGCGTCCTCGCCCCCCACCTTCGCCAGCGCCAGCAGCGCCTCCCGACGCACGCGGGCGTCGGTGTGGGCCAGCGTGGAGACGATGAGCTCCACCGAGCGGTCTCCGCTCAACTCGCCCAGGATGGCCAGGGCGTTGCGCACCACGAACCAGCGGCTGTCCTCCGCCATCTGCTGGACGATGGGCATGGCCACCTCGCCCATACCCACCATGGCGTCGAGGAAGATGCGGCGTGCGAAGCGGTCCTGGGTGCCGGAGAGCGCGTCGGAGATGGCCAGACCCATCTCGTGGCCCAGGAGCGCGCACACGCGCATGAGCTCGGCCCGCCGATCCTCGTCCCGGGCGTTCCCCAGGTACGCCGCCAGGCGGCTGGCCACGCCGGGGCTGAGGAGAGCCTGGGCCATGGCGATGCAGGCTTCGTCGGGGGGATCGCCGGCCCCCGTGGTGAGCCGCTCCACCGAGTCGGCGAGGACGTCGAGGGCGTTGGCCTCACGCAGCGCCGCCGCGGCGTCGCGGATGGCCCTTGCCTTTCCCTCCCGGGCCATGGGGTCCGCGCCCAGGAAGTCGGACACGGCGTCGCGGAGCTTCTGGGGGTCGGCGTCCTGGGCCGTGCGGCCCGGCCGGGGCTCTTCCGGGACCTCCTCCCAGACCACGTCCTCCCCCGCCGGGCGGGCGGGGGGCATCGCCTCCGACGGAGCCTTCGCAGCCCCCTCGCCCGACCCGTTGAACAGGTCGTCGATGGAGCGCGCGAGGCCGCTCAACCGCTTCTTGTCGTCGGACGAAGACATGGGACTCCCGGGGGCAGGCCCGGCGCATGACCGGGGACGAGACAATGTAGGTCCACGAACCCCCCGAGCGCGAGGGAACCAGCCCCCCACGGCTTGCTCGGGCCGGCGCTTCCCGGGCATCTTGCCTGCTCCCCTCACCGAGGCCCGAGTCCCCCGGAGATCCCCATGCCACCCCTGCGCTCCCGCCCCCTCCTCGTCGCCTTCGCCCTTTCGCTCCTGGTGCCCGTCCCGGGTGCCGCGCAGGCCCTGGCGACGGGGCAGCTCGCGGGCCTGCGCCCCCGGGAGATCGGACCGGCCACCATGAGCGGACGCATCGTGGACCTGGCCGTGGTGGAGGCGGACACGAAGGTGTTCTACGTGGCCTCGTCCACGGGCGGCGTCTGGAAGACCACCGACAACGGCGTCCGCTTCACCCCGGTCTTCTTCCAGGAAGCGGTCCACTCGGTGGGAGACATCGAGGTCCACCAGCGCGACACCGCGGTGGTGTGGGTGGGCACGGGAGAGCGGGCCAGCCGCCAGAGCTCCTCGTGGGGCGACGGGGTCTACAAGTCCACGGACGGCGGACGCACGTGGCGCAACGTGGGGCTTCGGGACAGCAAGCATATCGGGCGGATCGTCCTGCACCCGGAGAACCCCGACGTGGTCTTCGTGGCGGCCATGGGCCACCTGTGGGGGCCCAACGACGAGCGCGGGCTCTACAAGTCCACCGACGGCGGCGCCACCTGGCGGCGCGTGCTCTTCGTGGACGCCGAGACCGGCGCCGTGGACGTGGCCATGGACCCCTCGGACCCGCGCATCATGTACGCCGCCATGTACCAGCGGCGCCGGCGGCCCTGGGGCTTCCACGGCGGCGGGCCGGGGAGCGCGCTGTACAAGTCCCTCGACGGCGGCGAGACGTGGTCGAAGCTCACCAACGCCGGGCTGGACAACGGCCTCCCCACGGGGGACATCGGCCGCATCGGCATCACGGTGTACCGCGCCGACCCCCGCATCGTGTACGTGAGCGTGGAGCAGGGCGAGCGCTACAACGCCTCCACCGCCTACCAGAAGCGCGTGTCGGGGATCTACCGCTCGGAGGACCGGGGCGACACGTGGACGTTCCAGGGCGACTGGAACCCCCGCCCCATGTACGCCAGCCAGCCCATGGTGGACCCCAACGACGACCAGCGGCTGTACATGCTCAACGCCTACTCGTGGTCCGACGACGGGGGAAAGACGTTCACCACCCCCGACGAGGACCGGACCCACGGCGACGACCGCTTCGTGTGGGTGAACCCCCACGACTCCCGCCACGTCATGAAAGCCGACGACGGCGGGCTGGGCATCAGCTACGACCGGGGCGAGCACTTCCTCTACGCCACCCATCTGCCGCTGAGCCAGTGGTACCGGGTCTCGGTGGACATGGCCCACCCCTACAACGTCTACGGCGGCCTCCAGGACAACGGAAGCTGGCGGGGCCCCAACCAGGTCTACCGGGCCGAGGGGATCCTCAACGAGGACTGGGTGCGCTGGGGGGGCGGCGACGGCTTCCTCTCCCTGGTGGACACCACGGACAACCGGATCCTCTACAGCGAGAGCCAGTACCTCGGGCTCCTGAGGAGCGACATGGAGACCGGGCAGGTGAAGGACATCCGCCCCGACCAGCCCGAGGGCTTCATCGGCGACCGGCGCAACTGGACCACCTGGCCCGACCTGGGGAACCCGGACCAGCGCCTGGGCAACGCCATGGCGCCGGGTAACTGGGACGGCCCCTTCGTCATCAGCCCCCACGACGCCAACACGCTGTACGCCGGCCTGGAGAAGCTCTGGAAGAGCACCGACCGGGGCGACACCTGGGTCTCCCTGGGCGACCTCACCACGGGCACCGACCGGCGCACGCTGGAGATCATGGGGCAGCGGCCGGACTCGTTCACGCTCTCGCTGGACGACGGGATTCCCTACTGGCCCACCCTCACGGCCGTGGCCGAGTCCGAGTTCACGCCCGGCGTTCTCTACGTCGGCACAGACGACGGACAGGTGCAGGTGAGCCGTGACGACGGCCGCACGTGGAGCAACGTGACGAGCCGCGTGCCCGGCCTGCCGGAGATGGCCTGGATCAACGGGATCCACCCCTCGAAGCACGCGGACGGGCGCGTGTACCTGGTGGCCAACAACTACCGCAACGACGACTACGCCAACTACGCGTGGCGCTCCGACGACCACGGCATGAGCTGGACGTCGGTGACCGGGGACCTCCCCGCCGAGCGGGTCACGCGTACGCTCCGCGAGGACCCGAGGAACCCCGACGTCCTGTGGCTGGGCACCGAGTTCGGCGCCTTCTGGTCGTGGGACGGCGGCGCCCACTGGGTAGAGCTGGGCGGCGGCTTGCCCACGGTGGCGGTGAACGACCTGGTGATCCACCCCCGGGACAACGACCTGGTGCTGGGGACCCACAGCCGGGGGATCTGGATCCTGGACCAGGTGAACGCGCTGCAGGAGATGACGCCGGCCATCGCCGCGAAGGCCTCCCACCTGTTCTCCGTGGAGCCCGCCGAGCAGGTGCGGTACCGCAACGAGCGCGCCCACACCGGGAACATGATCTTCGAGGGGGCCAACCCGCCGGCGGCGGCCATCCTGGACTACTGGCTCCGTGACGAGGGGACGGAGGTGACCATCGCCGTCCTCGACGCCCGGGGCGAGGAGGTGGCCACGGTGGAGGGCACCACCCACCGCGGGATCAACCGCGCGCACTGGGATCTCCGCCACGCCGTCCCGGGCCTCCAGGGCTCGGGCCGTCAGGGCGGGTTCGGACGCCCCGTGCGGGGTCCGCTGGTGGTGCCCGGCGTCTACACCGTGCGTCTCACCGCCGGCACCGCCACCTCGGAGCAGGTGGTGCGGGTGAAGGACGACCCGCGCCTGGAGCTGGACCCCCTCGTCCGGGCCCGGTGGACCCGGGACCTCCTGGAGATCACCGCGGACCTGGCCCGGGCGCAGCAGACGGCTCGGGAGGTGGCCCAGACGGTTCGGCGCCTGGACGCCCGCGAGGTCCGGGGGTCCCGGAGCGACGAGGCCAAAGTGCGGGACCTGGGACGGGAGCTCGCCGAGCTGTCGTCGCGGCTGGGCCGGCTCCAGGGGGCGGTGGAGGAGTGGACGGGACCCCTCACCTCCGACCAGGTGTCGCAGAAGACGTTCCTGGCCCGGATGCTCGAGTCGCTCGACGGCGAGTGGCGGGCCGTCCGCGGCAGGATCCGATAGGCGGAGGCACCGTGCCGGTATACACGAGGTTGAACGGAGAGGCCCTGGTGGTGACGGTGGACGGGGACTATACGCCCGGCGAGCTCCGGCGCGTGGCGGAGCGGGGCCTCCAGGCCCCCGACACCCCCCGACCCGCCCGGGTGCTCCTGGACATGAGCGGCGCCGCGGCCTCCCCGGAGCGCGCCGCCGCGGACGTGGCGGAGGCGGTGGCGTTCTTGGCGTCGCTGGCTCCCGAGGTGGAGCGCGTGGCGGTCCAGACCCACCCGGTGAGGGAGCTGCCCGGGTCGGCGCGGGTGTTCCAGACACGGGCGGAGGCCCTGGCGTGGCTCAACGAGGAGGGACGATGAGGAAGAGGATGGGATCGCTCGTGGCCGGCGCGCTGCTGGCCCTCGCCGCGGGGGCGTCCCCCGCACCGGCGCAGCAGGGCACCTTCGCCTTCGTGGGGGTGTCGGTGGTGCCCATGGACAGGGAGGGCGTGATCCACGGACAGACGGTGGTGGTGGTGGACGGCGTCATCGCCGCCATGGGCCCCGCCGCCCGCGTGGGCGTCCCCGAGGGCGCCACCGTGATCGACGGCACGGGGCGCTGGCTCATGCCCGGCCTGGCGGAGATGCACGCCCACGTGCCCCCCCAGCCCGACCCGCCCCGGGACGTCCTGGAGGACATCCTCTTCCTCTACGTGGCCAACGGCGTCACCACCATCCGGGGGATGCTGGGCCAGGCCTACCAGGTGGAGCTGGCCCGCCGCCTGGAGCGGGGCGAGCTGCTGGGCCCCACGTTCTTCGTGGGGGCACCCTCCATCAACGGGACCAGCGCCCCCGACCCCGCCACCGCCGAGCGCATGATCCGGGCCCACGCGGCGGCCGGGTACGACCTGCAGAAGATCCACCCCGGGGTCTCCCGGGAGGCGTGGGACCGCATGGCCGCCGCGGCCAGGGAGGTGGGGCTCACGTTCGGGGGCCACGTGCCCGAGGACGTGGGGCTGGTCCACGCGCTGGAGACGGGCATGTCCACGGTGGACCACCTGGACGGGTACGTGGAGGCCGTGGCGTCGGGCGAGGTCATGGCCAAGGTGGCCATGGGCGAGGACATCCGCCTCGAAGACCTGGTCCGCGGCGTGGACGAGGCCAAGCTCCGCGACGTGGTCCGTCGCACGCTGGACGCCGACGCCTACGTGGTGCCCACCATGTACCTGTGGGAGAACCTCTTCGGCGCCGACGACGCCGAGCGCTTCCTCTCCCTTCCCGAGATGCGGTACGTGTCGCCGCAGCAGCGGGAGGCGTGGCGCCGCCAGGCGGCTCCGGGCCCCCGGGCGGAGCGGCCGGTGCTGGAGGAGTTCTTCGCCCTGCGGAAGCGCATCCTCAGGGAGCTGGCCGACGCCGGCGCCGGGATCCTCATGGGCACCGACTCGCCGCAGATGTTCAACGTGCCGGGCTTCGCGCTGCACCGAGAGCTGAAGGTCATGGCCGAGGCGGGGCTGTCCAACCAGACGATCCTGGAGAGCGGCACCGCGGCCGTGAGCCGCTACGTCCGCGACCACCTTCGCCAGGACGGGGACTTCGGCACCGTGGCGGTGGGCAACCGCGCCGACCTTGTGCTCCTCGGCTCCAACCCCCTGGACGACCTGGAGAACCTCACCGACCGCGTCGGCGTCATGGTGCGGGGACGGTGGGTGAGCCGCGCGGAGATCGACGAGGGGCTCCGCAGGCTGGCCGCCAAGCACGCCGGCGTGAGCGAGTAGGAGGGTCGCCGGGCGCCCCCCGGTGTGGAGGCGGAGGGGCGCCCTCTATTCGCTCAGGAAGGAGACGTCGTGCCCCCGGGCCTTGAGGGCCGTGAGCAGCGGTGTCTTCTCCACCGACTTCATGTACGCCTCCTGGGGCTCCACCACCTTCCGGTCCACCAGCTCCAGGAGGGCGTCGTTCAGCGTGATCATGCCCAGCTTCCGGCTCGTCTGGATGATGGAGTTGATCTGGTAGGTCTTCCCCTCGCGAATGAGGTTGGAGATCGCGGGGGTGGTGAGGAGGATCTCCCGGGCCGCGACCCGACCGCCGCCGATCCTCCGGCAGAGGGTCTGGGAGATGACGCCCCGGAGGGACTCGGACAGCATGACCCGGATCTGCGCCTGGCGGTCGGCGGGGAACTGGTCGATGACCCGGTCCACCGTGGAGGCGGCGGTGGTGGTGTGGAGGGTGCCGAAGACCAGGTGCCCCGTCTCGGCGGTCTCGATGGCGATGGCCACGGTCTCCAGGTCCCGCAGCTCGCCGATGAGCACGATGTCCGGGTCCTCGCGGAGCGCCGCCCTCAGGCCCGTCTTGAACGACTCGGTGTGCTCCCCCACCTGCCGGTGCGTGACGAGGCACTTCTTGCTGGCGTGGACGAACTCGATGGGGTCCTCGATGGTGAGGATGTGGTCGTCCCGCTCCTCGTTCATCTTGTTCACCAGCGCCGCCAACGTGGTGGACTTGCCGGAGCCGGTGGGCCCCGTGACCAGGACCAGGCCCTTGGTGAGGAGGCAGAGATCCTGCACCTCCCGGCTCACCCCCAGCTCCTTGCAGGTGGGGATGGCGCTGGGGATCACGCGGAAGACGGCCATGGGGCCGCCCCGGTCCATGGCGGCGTTCACGCGGAAGCGCGCCAGCCCGGTGATCTCGTACGCGAAGTCGGCGTCGCCCGTCGCCCTGTGGCGGGTCCGGTCCCGCTCGGGCGCGACGGCGTCCAGGGCGGCCTGGATCTCACCCGCCCCCAGGGGCGCCGCCACGTCCCTCTGCAAGCGCCCATCTCGCCTGTAGATCGGGGGCTGCCCCACCCGCAGGTGCAGGTCGGAAGCGCCTTCCTCCACGAGCCGCCGGAGGAGCGCATCCACCCGGGAGCGTCCGGCCTCGTTGCCCATGCCCTCCGTTGGCTCGGCCGTCGCCGCCGCCGCGAAGCGGAAGATCGCCCGGGGAGAGGCTCCGCAGGTCTCCACGGTGACGGACACCGCCCCCGACGGCGACTCGTAGCGGAACGTCCCGGCCGCCCGGGGCGTGGCGGCGACCTCTCCCCCCAACTCCTCCAGGAGCCCCCAGAATTGACCGTCGGTCAGGGACTGCTGGCTCAAGGGGTGGGCCTTTCCTCCCCGGTGGAGGGCGGGAGGCGACCCCGTCGTGAGCGTGAGCTCGTCGGCGGCGTGGTCCTTCAGGACCTTGAGGAACTTGTCGAGTTGAGGCACCGATCACTCCACCGGGAAGGCCGCAGCGATGTACGAAGTGTTGAGGTAGAAGACCCCACCCTCGTCCCCGAGGCGGAGGAACCCCTCCGAGAGGTTGAGGAGGTCGAGGGTGCGGCGCCGGGCGGGGGGAGCGGCCCACAGCGCGATGGCCGCCCGTCGGTCGCCGGTCACCAGGAGGAACTCGGCCATCACCTCGGTGACGCCCGGGAGCGTCTCCGCGGCGTGCCCCCGGCAACGCACCTCCACCACCCTCGCCTTCCGGACCAGGGCCACCTCGCCGGACGCAAGCGTCATCGCGAAGAAGGGGTCCGGGTCGTCCAGAAGGTGCTGGATCGTCTCGAAGCCGCCGACGCCCCTGGCGTCGGAGTGGAGGTGCAGCGACCCCTCCAGCACGGTGCCGTCCACGAGCAGAACGGAGGCCGCCGCCGACGTGGTGGGAGCACCGTAGCTCACGGGTCTCCGCCCGGGAACGGCACCGTCAGCTCGGGGAGGTCGAAAGCGCCGGGGAAGTCCGGGGCCGCCTCCTTCTGCTTCCCGCTCCACGTCTCGATGTCCACGCGGTAGACCGCCGTGAGCTTCAGCTCGTCGTCGGTGACGTGGCGGTAGTCTTCCCCGTACCGCAGGTGGGGCGCGTACCGCTCCAGCAGCAGGCGCAGGCCGTGGGCGGCCTCCTGGTCGTCCTCCACCACCACGCCCCGGCCGAAGACCACCGCGCCGGCGTACTCCACGCTGAACTCCAGCGCCTCGTCGGCGGGGAGGAGGCGCCCCATGGCGGTGGCGCTGAACACCACCCTGTCGTGGGCGCCCACGTTGCGCCGGGTGCGCCCGGTCCGGTGGGTGTGCAGGTAGAGGCAGTGCCGCGCTTCGTCGAACACGAAGAGGTTGGCGTTGAGGTACGGCTGGCCGTCCTCCCCCACCGTGCCCAGGACGCCGTAGGGCGCGGCGTGGAGGAACGCGCGGATCCAGGCGTCGTCCTTGGCCCGGTCCTTCCTGCGGACGGCGGAGCGGGGGTCCTGCCCGGCGCTCAAGCACCCTCCCCCAGGTACTCCCGGCGGATGAGGGCGAGGTGGTGCAGCTCGTGCCCGGCGATCATCCACGCCAGGGCGCGCACCGTGACCTCGTACCCGCTGGCCACGCCCCGCCGGAGCCCGGTCTCCTCGTCGAACGAGGCGAACATGAGGGCGTTGGCCGAGCGCAGTCCCATCCACTCCCACGCCAGGTCCGCCAGGGAGCGGGAGCCGGCGCTGGAGGCCTTCACCCACAGCTCCTGGTCCATGCCCGCCAGCTCTCCGCCGGCGCCGCGGGCGAACCAGAGGGCCCGGAACGCGAAGACGCGCTCCGTGTCCAGGAGGTGGCCCACCACTTCGCGCAGAGACCACTTCCCCGGGGCGTAGCGGTACTCCTCCTTCTCGGGCGGCACGCCCTTGAGCAGCGCGTGGGTGTCCTGCATCTGGCGAGCCAGGGTCTCGACGATGTCGCCGTCGGGCACCAGCGCGATGTAGCGGGCGTAGTACTCGTTGTACTCCCCGGCCTCGGGCCGGGGGAGGACGCCCCCGGCGTTCACTCGCTCACCCCCCGGTCCAGCTGCTGGATGGTGGCCGTGGACGGGCCCCGCTCCCTCTGGAGGCGCCGCGCCACGGCCTCCGCCTCCCGCCAGGCGCGCAGCAGGTTCTCGCCGGCGAGCTTGGAGAGGTCCTCTTCGCTCCAGCCTCTTCGCGACAGCTCGGCGAAGACCTTGGGGTAGGTGGACACGTCCTCCAGGCCCACCGGGGTGGAGTCGATGCCGTCGAAGTCGGAGCCGATGCCCACGTGGTCGATGCCGGCGATCTCGACCACGTGCTCGATGTGGTCGGCCACGTCGCCGATGGTGGCCTGATCCCGGTCCGTGAGGAAGGACGGCACGAAGGTGACCATCACCACGCCCCCGTTGTCGGGGAGGCGACGGAGCACCTGGTCGGGGACGTTCCTCGGGTGGTCCCGGAGGCCCTTGGTGTCGGCGTGGGACCAGATCACCGGCGCCTCCGCCACATCCAGGGCGTCGTTCATGGTCTCCGGCGACGTGTGGGAGAGGTCCACCAGCATGCCCAGGCGGTTCATCTCCCGCACCACCTCCCTGCCGAACTCGGTGAGCCCGCCGTGGCGGTGCTCGTCGTTGGCGGCGTCGGCCCAGTCCAGCGTGCCGTTGTGGGTGAGCGTCATGTAGCGCGCCCCGAGGTCGTAGTAGGCCCTGAGCGCGCCCAGGGAGTTCTCGATGGCGTGCCCCCCCTCCATGCCCAGCATGGACGCGATCTTCCCCGACCCGAAGACGCGTTCCACGTCGGAGGGCGTGAGGGCCATCTCGAAGACGTCGGCGTACTTGGCCACGACCTGCCGGGCGATGTCGATCTGCTCGAGCTGGACTTTGGCGGCGCCCTCCTGGGCGGCCTCGAAGGGGATGTAGACCGACCAGAACTGGGCCCCCACGCGCCCCTGGCGGAGTCGCTGGATGTCCGTATGGAAGGGCGTCGTGCCCCGGAGGTCATGGGCGGGAGCGTTCACGTCGTGGGGCGCGGTCTCGCTCCCCCGGATGGCCCAGGGAAGGTCGTTGTGCCCGTCGATGAGCGGGGTCTTCGCCAGGACCCGCAGGGCCTTGGCCATGTGGGGATCCTCCTGGGCCGCGGTGGGCACGGCGGGGAGCAGGAGGGCGGCGGCGAGGAGGAGGTCGACTCGTCTCATGGTACGGCGGATCCTTGCAGGGGCACGTCGGGACGAGGGAGAATCGCAGCGGGCCGTGGGCGGGGGCAAGGCGAGGGAAAGGCGCGCGAGGCATGCCGGCCCCGCCGCCGGGCCCTCAAAGGAGCGGGTCCTCCCGCTCGGTGGCGGGCACGCCGTCGGCCCACGCCACAAGGAACGCCGTCCCCGGGCCGTCGCCCCGGACGGCGTGGACCACTCCCGGGGGGATCTCGGCCAGGAACGGCTGGTCCCCCCGAAGGGAGACGGACCGGGCCGCCCCGCCCTCCTCCCGCCACGCCAGCGTGGACGGGGCGCCGAAGAGGAGCATCCACTCGGTGACGTTGGGGTGGCGGTGGTTGCCCCGCACCGCCCCCGGCGCGATGGAGACCACGTGCACGTCCACCACGCGGGTGGTGTCGACGCCGGCGGCCTGCAGCGGGCGGAGTCCCCAACCGCGCTCGTCGGACCAGCTCAGGCCCTCCAGGGGGATGAGCCGCACGTCCGGTTCAGCCCCCGCGGCGCATGCGCTCGCGGATGGCCTCGATGCGCCGCTGGGCGTCGGCCACGGCGGCGTCCAGGAACTCGGTGCGGGGCGAGACGGCCGCTGCCCGGTCGAGGAAGCCCTGGAGGTCCTCCACCAGGCGGCTCCCCACGCGGACGCGCTCGATGGCGGTGGACGCCTTGTCCAGGTCGCCCAGGCCGCACAGCGCGCTCACGTACTGGGTGGTGGCCAACGCCGCGGCCCGCTCCTGGGCGTCGAAGCGCGACGCCGCCCGCTCCACGCCGGCGACGGTGCGGCGACCCTCGTCCACCCGCCCCACGGCGCACTGGGCCTGGGCCAGGCGGAGGGCCGCGGCGCCGCTGGGCGTCGGCAGGCCCGCGGCCTCCTCCAGGGCGTCCAGCGCGCCGGCGAACTCGTTCACGTTCATGTGGCTCACGCCCTTGCGGACCAGCCCCTGCTGGTAGGCCCTCACCACGGCGTCGGGCGCGCCGGCCGGGAGCTGCATGCGTTGGTACGCCTGGATGGCCTGGAGCCAATTCCCGGCGGCGAAGGCACGGTTGCCGGCCTCCAGGGCGCTCCGGTCCCACCCGGGCGTGGCCTCCGCCTCCGCGGGCGCGGCGGGCCGGGGCTCGGCGCTGGCCGGCGTGCCCCCCGCGGCCGGGCGGCCGCCGCCCGTCGCCCGCTCCAGCCGACGCGTCATGCGCAGCGTGAAGGGCCCGGCCTCGTCGCCCCGGGCCACCGCCAGCACCGTGTCCAGGCGGTGGTACGCCGAAGCCTCCAGACGCACCTCCACCACCAGGCTGTCCTCGGCCACGTCGTGGGCTATGCCGTACGCCTCGGTGGAGGAGACCTCCTCCACGGACGACGCATCCAGCGTGATGGGCGAGCGCACCAGGTAGCGCACGGTCATGCCGGCGTCGGCCAGCGCCGCGCCGGTGCCCGCGTCCACCGCCTGGAAGACGATCCGGCTCCCCTCGGCCGGCCCCTGGGCCACCCGGACCGGGGGCTCGGGCTCGCCGGCACAGGCGGCAGCAAGGAGCGCGGAAAGGAGGGCGATGGGTGCGCGAGGGGACATGGCCAGGGAGCCTCGGGAGAATCGTGGTGCGCCCCGACAATAGGGCGCCCGCCCCCCCACGGGGCAAGACCGGAAATAAGGTTTGACCGGACTCCCGTCCGCTCCCTACGTTCAGCGGTCGAACCCTGCGACCCGAGGCCCCGCGTCCTTTGTCCAACCCCGACGACGCCAAGAAGACCCCTCCCCCGTCCACCATGGCGTGGACCCCCGAAGAGCTGGAGGCCGCCGCCCGCCGGGCCGCCGGGGAGGACGCCCCCGCCGAGCCCCCGAAGAAGGCGCCCGCCGGGGGTGGGACCATCGCCTTCACCGCCGAGGACGTGGAGGCGCTGAAGGAGGCCCGCCCCGACGCCGCCCCCACCGAGGAGCCGGAGGAGGACCCCCTCATCGGCCAGCTCCTGCGCAACAAGTGGCGGGTGCTCAAGCGCATCGGCGCCGGCGGGTTCGGCACCGTCTACAAGGTCCGGGACGAGAAGGGCGGCTGGATCGAGGCCCTGAAGATCCTGGGCGTGGACCGCATCACCGGCGCCGAGGCGGAAAACGCCCGCAAGCGCTTCCTCCGCGAGGCCCAGATCATGAAGCGCCTGGGCACCGAGTCCCAGCACATCGTGGGGCTCTCGACCTACGAGGAGGACCTGGAGGCCGGCCTCATCTATTTCCTCATGGAGTTCGTGGAGGGGAAGCCGCTGGCCGACGTGGTGCTGGAGGAGGGCCCCCAGCCGGTGGACCGGGTGGTGAAGCTGGCGCTCCAGGCCTGCGAGGCCCTCATCGTCGCCCACGAGGGCCCCGACGGCGTGGTCCACCGTGACCTGAAGCTCGAGAACTTCATGCTCACGAAGGACCGGGCGGGCCAGGAGATCGTGAAGGTCCTGGACTTCGGCATCGCCAAGCTGGCCGAGAAGGAGGCCGACAGCCGCCTCACCACCGTGGGAACGCTGGGCACGCCCGGCTACGCCGCCCCCGAGCAGCTCCGCGCCGAGCCCGTGGACGCCCGCACCGACCTGTTCGCCTTCGGCGTGGTGCTCTACGCCCTCCTCACCGGGCGGGATCCCTGGCTGGGCGGAAAGGCCGGAGAGCCCACCACGGAGATCTACCAGCTCATGGTGGCCACCGACCGGGGCGAGGTGATCCCCATGTCGGAGACGGGTGTCACGGTTCCGCCGGCCATGGAGAGCATCGTCCTCAAGCTCCTCCGGCGGGAGCCGGAGCAGCGCTACGCGTCGGCCAAGGACCTCAAGGATGCGCTCCTCCGCGTCCAGGCTGGAGGCGTGGACGCCGCCCTCGGGTCCCTCCGTGTGGTCACGGAGCCCAAGGGCGTGACCGTGGAGATCCGACACGGGCGGAAGACGGTGGCCCAGGGGCCCACGCCGTGCGTGGCCAACGCCCTGGCCGCCGGAAGCTACCGGGTCACCGTCCGCGACGAGCGGTACGAGAGCACCGAGACTGTGGTGTCGCTCGACGCCGGGGCCATGGAGGACGTCACGCTGGCGGTGAAGGCCCGGGCCGCAGGCGTGGCCGCCACCGCGCGCCGGCGCCCCTGGGCCCTCGTGGGCGTGGTGCTGCTGGTGGTCGCCGCGGCCGGGGCCGGACTCCTCCGCCCCTGGGGCCGCACGCTGGACCTGCAAGCGCTCGAGGACCGGGCGTCGTCGGGGGGCGTGGCGTGGGCGCAGCTCTCCGCCGACGGCATCCGGGGCGCCCTCGCCGTGGGCCCCCTGACCACACCGTTCCGCGTGCCCCTCGCCGAGGACGCCGTGGCCTCGGCCATGACGGAGCTGCGCGCCTCGGGACTCGACGTGGACACCTCATGGGAGGTGGCGCGCATCGTGGGGCTGGCGGCGGAGGCCCAGGCGGAGGGCCGGTACTTCGGCGCCGAAGGGCGCGACGTGCGGAGCTACGCCCGACGACTGGCCACGCTGGAGCCCGACAGCCCGGAGGCCCGGTCCCTCGTGCTCAAGGTGGCGGAGCGCATGGCCTGGGACGCCGACGCCGCTCTGCGCGACGGGGAGCCGGCCCGGGCGCAGGAGCTGGCGCGCTCCTGCCTGGAGCTCGTGCCGGGGCACTCCCGGTGCGCCGCGCTGGCGGGCGGCGGCTGAGACCGCCGAGAAGCACATAGCGGGCCACGGGCCCGGGTATTAATCTGCCGTTGGGCGGAGCCCGACCCTCCGCCGACCCCCACCCACGCCGCATCCGACGGTTCAGGGCAGGAGACGCACGATGCCGAAGCTCACCCTCCTCATCGGCCGCAAGGCGATGCAGGTCTACGATCTGGACAAGGACACCATCGTCATCGGCCGCGAAGACGACGTCGACATCGTCATCGACAACCCCTCGGTGTCGCGCCGGCACGCGCAGGTGCGCAAGGAAGGAGCCGGGTGGGTGGTGGAGGACCTGGGCTCGTCCAACGGGACCTTCCTCCACGGCGAGAAGATCGCGGCGCCGAAGGCCGTCAAGGAGGGTGACGAGATCGGCTTCGGGAAGTTCTCCGTCGTGTTCGGCAAGGCCGTGGGCGACGCCGTGGACCAGGCGGCCAAGGCCGCCCCGAAGCACGCGCCCGCCGACGCCGTCGGCGGCACCATGCAGATCAAGTCCCACGAGGTGAAGGAGCTCCTGAAGGAGTCGGAGCGCAAGCGCCGTGCCCACCTCCAGTGGGAGTCGGGGGGCCGCAAGGGCACCCACTACCTCTCCGACGCCCCCGCCGTCCTCTTCGGCACCGACGAGCTGTGCGACGTGAAGGTCCCCGCCGGCCCCAAGCACCACCTCCTGGTCATGAACACGAAGGAAGGGTGCGAGGTGCGCAACCTGGCCATGTTCGGCGGCATGAAGGTGGGCGGCCGCACCACCAAGAAGGCCGTCCTGAAGGACGGCGACGTCGTTCAGATGGGGGGTCTGGTCATCAACTTCGTGGCGGACATCGGCTAGCCGCGACGCGGCTCACTTCTTCCAGCGCTGCCACCACGAGCCCTTGGACTCCCCGTCCTCGCCGTCGTCGGGCGGGGCGTCCGGGGCGTCCTCCCCTCCCTCGGCGTCCGGGGGCTCGAACTCCAGGGGCATGGTGCCCTGGGGCTGCTCCCGGGGCACCTGGCCGAACTCGGCGATGACCACGGTGATGTTGTCGTCGCTCCCCCGCTCGTAGGCGTTGGCCACCAGGTTCTGGCACGCCCCCTTGGGACCGCCGGACCGGCCGAAGATCTCCTGGAGGTCGGCGTCCCTGAGCGTCTTGTAGAGGCCGTCGGAGCAGAGGAGCAGGGCCGTGTTGCGCTGCACGAGGAACGGGCCGAAGACGTCCACCTCCACGCTGGCGTCGGTGCCGATGGCCCGGGTGAGGGCGTCCTTCCACTGGGACGCGGCGGCCTCCTCCTCCGACTGGCCCCGTTTCATGGCCTCGGCCACGAAGGAGTGGTCCTGCGTGATGCGCTCGATGCCACCTCCCGTGATCCTGTAGCCCCGGCTGTCACCCACGTTCGCCACGAGGTACCGGTCGCCGTCCACCACCACCGCCACCAAGGTGGTGCCCATACCCTGCTTGCCCGGCTCCCGGGACTTCTTGTTCACCTTCTCGTTGGCCAGGCGGAACGCCTCGGCGAGCTCGATGCCGGCCTCCAGGGACTCCTTCAGCGTCTCCAGCGCCAGCGCGCTCGCGACCTCGCCGGCGGCGTGTCCGCCCATCCCGTCGGCCACGGCGACGAGGACGCGCCCGTCGGACAGAGTGTCCGCGTAGAGGGAATCCTCCTGGTAGGGCCGTCGGCCCGGGATGGAGTGCTCGGCGAGGCGTGGCCGGTCGGACATGGGGCGCTGGTCCTGGTAGGGGGCGCGGCCCCGGCGGCGGCCGCCGCCGGGGCACGCGTACTGATAGGCGCGCCGGGGCCGTGGAGCAAGAAAGCTACGCTCAGTAGATGCCCGTCTCCGACGCGTAGGCCTTCCGGAGCCCTCCCAGGTATTCGTCGAGGAGCGCGGCCATGGTGCCGTGCTCCCGGGCCACGGCGGCGCGGAAGTCGGCGTCCTCCAGGTAGTCGTGGAGCACCGCGGCCATGATCTTCGCGTCCAACAGGAAGCCCGTGTGCCCCACCTCGGTCAGGGAATCCTTCCACCGTCCGTAGGAGTGGCCCGGCGCCGACGAAGAGAACACGCCCACGCTCAGGCCCGGGATGTCCCGGGTGACGAAGCCCGTCTCCTCGTAGCCGGCGGGGCGCTGGGGCTCCTCGGTGATGTTGGGCGCGCCCAGCTCCCTGGCGTAGGCGAAGCCCAGCTCCTCCAGCGTGCCCAACGTGATGCCGTCGCGGTACTCCCCGTACAGCTCGATCTCGACCTCGGTGCCGGTGGCAAGCGCGGCGGCGCGCGCGGCGTTGGCGATCATCGAGTCCATGTGCGCCAGGTACACCTCGTCGGGGTAGCGGATGTAGTAGTCCACCACCGCCCGGTCGGGCACCACGTTGGGCGCCTTGCCGCCCTCGGGGATGACGCCCTGCACCACCGCCTCGGGCCGGAAGTAGGGGCGGAGGTGGTCCACCGCCGTGTAGAACTGGACCGCCGCCGCCAGCGCGTTGCGCCCCGCCCAGGACTGGCGCTGGTGGGCCGGCACGCCGGTGAAGACGTAGCGGGCCATGTTGATGTTCAGGCAGCACACGCCGAAGCCCGCCTGGTTGCGGCTGGTCTCGCCGGCTCCGTGGCTGCGCACGAGCACGTCGGCGTCGTCGAACACGCCGGCCCGGTGCATGATGACCTTGGAGGGCGGCCCCATCTCCTCGGCGGGGGTGCCGTAGATCCTGATGGTCCCCGGACGGCCGTGCTCCCGCATGTGCTCCGCCAGCGCGAACGCGGCCGCGAAGCCCACCGGGCTCTGGGCGTTGTGCTGGCACCCGTGGTAGTCCTCGGTGGTGCCGCGCAGTGCGTCGTACTCCACGATGATGCCCAACGCGGGGCCGTCGGCGCCGGCGGGGGAGGTCCACGTAGCCTCGAAGGCCGTCTCCAGCCCCGCCACCCCCTTCTCCACCGAAAAGCCGTATGCGCCCAGGATCTTCGTCAGGGTGTCCACCGTCTCGAACTCCTGGAAGCCCGGCTCGGGGTTCTCCCCGATGTGGTCGGACACGGCGCCCAGCTCGTCCCACCAGAGCGCCGCCACCCGGTCCATGATCTTCTGCTTGGCCGCCGCGCCCTTCTTCACCAGCGTCCGGGCGAGCGCCTCGGGCTTCACCTCCGACTGGAGGGCCTCGATGCGGCCGAGGACGGGGCCGGCGGCGGCCCGCTCGGTGGCGGTGGTCTGGGCGGCGGCAGGCGCCGCCAGGGCGAGGGCGGCGGCGAGGGCGAGAACGGGGCGGTGCATGGGTCCTCCGGTGATGCGGCGTCAGCCGTGAGCGTCGGCAACATGTGGAGCCGCGGCGCCGGGGGGCAATCCGCAGCGTCCTGGACGCTACCCCAGTGCGAGCCGGCCGACGGCGCGTCGCGGGGGCCTAGGCGAGGCTTACGCGCGCCGCGTTGATCTCGTCCAGGGCCGCCACCAGGAGCACGCCGGCCAGCGCCGCTCCGAGGCTGGCCGCCGAGGGGACGTCCCCCATGAAGAACACGACCGCGCCGGTCACGGCGATGATCACCACCCGGCGGATCGGGCGCCCGCACGTGGCCCGCCACATGGCCAGCGCCGTGCCGCCCACGAAGAGGAGCAGGCCCAGGGCCAGGGCCAGGCGGGTGGCCGTGCTCAGGGGCTCTCCGGGATGGCGTACAGCCTCCTCCAGGGCCACGGCGAAGGCGATGATCCCACACACCATGGGGAAGTGGGCCAACGAGTACGCGTCCCGGGCCACGCCCGCCTGCCGGGCCCCCTCCGCCCGACTCAGGGCCTCCTCCAGCTCGGGCTTGGCGACGGGGAAGTAGGTCCACCACAGGACACAGGTGGTGAGGACCCCCAGGACGGCCACGGCCAGCACCGGACCCGCGAGCCCACTCCCGGTGGCCCCACCCGCCGCCACGATGAGGCTCTCCCCCAGGGCGATGATGACGATGAGGCCGTGGCGCTCCGCGAAATGCTCGGGGTGGAGGTTCCACTCCCCCGACGAGCCGCCGATGGCAGCGGCGACGACGTCCAGGACGATGGTCAGGCCCCAGAGGTAGTACTGGGTCGTCCCGCCGGCCACACCGCCCAGGATGGCCGCGATGAGCCCCCCGGAGGACACCAGGGCGAAGGTGGCCACCGCCTGCCGGTGCGCCCTGTCCGACGACGCCACCCAGATGTACAGGCCCAGCCCGAGCACCCGGACGGCGACGTACGGCAAAGCGAACCAGAGGGCGCGACCGGCGAAGGCGTCCGGGATGGCGATGGCCATGAAGAACGCCACCGCGGTGGCGACCAAGGTCCCGAGCTCCACCGCGGGATGGGTCGTGTCCGCCGCATTCAGCGCCCAGGTGAACTGCGTCCACGCCCACCAGACCAGCCAGAACACCAAGACGGCCTGCCCGGCGCCCACCCAGTCGAGGTGATGGTGCAGCAGACCCACCACCTGGGTGATTCCGAAGACGAAGACCAGGTCGAAGAAGAGCTCGACGAAGGTCGCCCGCTGGTCGTGCGGCGAGACGATGGAACGAGCCATGGCGCGGACTCCCTTGCGGAAAGCGAAGGCTGAGGTACATCGAGCTACCGGCCTCCTGGTCTCGACGCAACCCGCTCCCTTTCCCCGGCCCGGCCCGGTGGCCAAACTGTCCTCCGGTATCCCCGGGACCGTGAGGCAGCCTTGACGCACCGCACCTCGTTCATGTTCGCCGCCGCCGTGGCGCTCGCCACACCTGCCCCGCCCCTCGCCGCCCAGCTCCCCGAGGGCGTTCCCGGCGCCTGGCAGGACGTGGCCTCGGGTTGGCGGGAGCGTCTCGCGGCGGGCGGCGTGGTGGGCGCCAGCCTGGCGCTGGTCCACGACGGCCGCCTGGCGCGCCTGGAGACGTTCGGGCAGGCCGACCGGGCGTCGGGCAGGGCCGTGGACGAGCAGACCATCTACCACTGGGCCTCCATCACCAAGACCTTCACCGCCGTCGCCCTCCTCCAGCTCCGGGACCGGGGGCTGCTCTCCCTGGACGACCCGGTGGTGAAGTACGTCCCCGAGCTCCGCGACGTCCACAACCCCTTCGGCTCCATGGAGGGGATCACGCTGCGCCACCTCCTCTCCCACTCCGCGGGCTTCCGGGGGGGGACGTGGCCGTGGAGCGAAGGGGAGCCGTGGGAGCCGTACGAGCCCACCGAGTGGAGCCAGCTCGTGGCCATGATGCCCTACACGCGGATCCTCTTCGTGCCCGGCTCCCGCTACAGCTACTCCAACCCGGGGATCATCTTCCTCGGCCGCGTCATCGAGAGGGTCACGGGCGACGTCTTCGAGGCCCACGTGGAGAAGAACGTCTTCCGACCCCTGGGCATGGGGAGCGCCTACTTCGACGCCACCCCATGGCACCTCCTGCCCCACCGCTCCAACCACTACTTCGTGCGCGGCGGAACGCCGGAGGCCGGCGGGCTGGACTTCGACACGGGCATCACCGTGAGCAACGGCGGCCTCAACGCCTCGGTCCCCGACATGGCGCGGTGGATGGGGTTCCTCATGGGCTCGCCCCCCGAGGGGGTGGAGGGGGAGGCGATCCTCGCCCGGAGCAGCCTCGAGGAGATGTGGCACGCGGTGGTGCCCATCGGCGAGGGCAACATCGGGCGGGAGAGCATGGGGCTCTCCTTCTTCCTCTACGAGAACGCCGGCCGGCGCCTGGTGGGCCACACCGGCACGCAGCGGGCCTTCTACTCCTTCTTCATCATGGACCCGGAGGCGAAGGTGGCGGCCATCGCGGCCTTCAACAGCGTGGGAGCCGACGGCGCGCCGCCCCGCACCGACGCGCTCCGCGTGGAGACGCGGGCGGCCGTGGTGGACCGCGTCTTCCCCCACTTCCGGGGCGCACGTTGAGCGCGGTGGACCGGCGCACCTTCGTGAGGCTCGCCGGCGCGGCGGCGCTGGCCCCCGGCGGGCTCGAGGCGCTGGCCTGGCCTACGAGCGTCCCGGGGGCCCGTCGCTGGCCCGGCTACGGCGACGCCCTGGTGGTGGACGCCCTGGCCAGCCCCATCCAGTTCAACATCCCCCAGGGGGAGCTCCCCCTCACCCCCGCCGACCTGGAGAACGCCCGCGCCTCGGGCATCACCGCGGTGAACCTCACGGTGGGTGTCGTCGGCTCTGCGGCCCCCGCGCCCTTCGAGACCACCGTGGCCCGCATCGCGGCGTGGGAGCGGGAGGTGGACCGCCACCCCCACGTCCTCGCCCGGGTGCGGAACGCGTCCGACCTGGAGGGCGCGAAGGCCGCGGGGCGCCTGGGACTCGTCTACGGCTTCCAGGACACGGTGCCGCTGGAGGGGCAGCTCGACCGCCTGGAGCTGTTCCACGGGTTGGGCGTGCGCATCGTGCAGCTCACGTACAACGACCGTAACCTCCTGGGCGACGGCGCGCTGGAGCCCGGAGACGCAGGGCTCTCCCGCATGGGCGAGGCGGCGGTGGCGCGCATGAACGAGCTGGGCATCCTGGTGGACCTCTCCCACTGCGGCGCCCGCACCACCCTGGAGGGGATCCGGGCCTCGGCCGCGCCGGTGGCCCTCACCCACACCGGATGCGCCGCGGTGTTCGCCCACCCGCGCAACAAGGACGACGCCGCGCTCCGCCTCGCCGCGGACCGGGGGGGCGTGGCGGGGATCTACCTCATGCCCTTCCTGAACCCGGCGGGCCCGCCCACCGCCGAGGACGTGCTCCGCCACGTGGAGCACGCGCTCCGGGTGTGCGGCGAGGACCACGTGGGCATCGGGAGCGACCAGGGCATCACGCCGTTGAACGTCGCCGACCCCTTCCCCGCCCAGTTCGCCGCGGTGGCCGAGCGCCGCGCGCGCATGGGCATCGCCGCGCCCCGGGAGGACACCCCGCCCTACGTGCCCGACCTGAACACGCCGCGTCGCATGGACCACATTGCCGACCTCATGGCCGGGCGGGGCCACCCGGACCGGGTCATCGAGAAGGTGCTGGGGGCGAACTTCGCCCGCCTCTTCCGGGAGGCATGGGGGTAAACCTCCGGAGCAGTCCCCCCCTCGGCGCCTGAGGATTTCCTTGGCGCGCAGCGGTGGGGCGCCGGCATCTTGTCGGCATCGCGAAGGCGCTCGTGTCCCCCACCGAGGAGGTGCGCATGGTCGGGATCCTCTCCCTGTGGATGCCCATCGTCGTGGCCGCGGTCCTGGTGTTCATCGCCAGTTCGGTCATCCACATGTTCCTCAAGTACCACAACGCCGACTACGGCGCGGTGCCGCAGGAGGACGCGGTGATGGACGCGCTGCGCCCCTTCGGCATCGCCCCGGGGGATTACGTCCTCCCCAACGCCGGCGGCGACATGGAGCTGATGAGGTCGGAGGCGTTCCAGGAAAAGGTCAAGAAGGGCCCCGTGGCCTTCATCACCGTGCTCCCCCGGCGGGACTTCATGGACATGAAGCCCCAGCTCACCCAGTGGTTCGCCTACTGCCTGGTGGTGGGCGTCTTCGCGGCGTACGTCGCTGGCAGGGCGCTGGGGCCCGGCGCCGAGTACCTGCAGGTGTTCCGCTTCTCGGGCGTCACGGCGTTCGTCGCCTACACCGTCGCGGGATGGCAGCGCTCGATCTGGTACGCGCAGCCCTGGGGCACCACCATGCGGAACACCCTGGACGGGCTCATCTACGCGCTCCTCACCGCCGGCGCCTTCGGCTGGCTCTGGCCCTCCTGAGGAGCGTCGCCCCCGAGGGCCCATCGCGCCATTCCGCGGCACCCTCCCCGGCTCCAGCTTGGAGTCGGGGGGGGACCCCGCGGCCCACGGTCCCATGATCTTCGGACGCCACGACGCCAACACGCTCGCCCAGTTCCGGGACGTCTCGTCCCGGGCCGTGCGCGCGGCCCTCATGGCCGACGGGCACGTGGGCTACGTGATGCCCATCGGCGGCGTGGCCGCGTACCGCGGACGGGTGAGCGTGGTGGGCGTCGGCTTCGACATCGCGTGCATCGGCCAAGGCGAACCGGTCACCTGCAGCGACGGATACTGGATCCCCATCGAGCACGTGACGCCTCGGGACCCGGTCAGGTGCGTGGAAGGAGGCGTGGGCAGGACGGTAACCCGGCACATCGGTGCCGTCTCGCGCGGCGTGAGACGGCTGTCGCAGGTGTCTCTGAGCAACGGGGACCACGTCAGGGTCACGTGCGACCATCAGCTCCTCACTCCCACCGGTTGGACGCGGGCCGACCGGCTCTCGTCCGGGGACACGGTGGCGGTGCACCCGTTCCTGGGCCTCCGCCACGACCCGTTCGTCCTCGACGGGTTGGAGCCGGGAAAGACCGCGGCGCTCCTTCGGATCCTGGGGTACGTCTCCGGTGATGGCCATCTGAGCGAGGACGGGAGACGCGTCTCGGCATGGACGACATCTCCCGATGACGCCCGAGACCTGGCCGGCGACTTCGCGGCGCTTGGCTGCACACCGCGACTCGCCACGCGTGCGAGAGGGTCGAATCCGCCGGAGCACCACGTATACGTGGGCTCACCGGAACTCAACGACCTGCTCGCCACCCTGGGATCCCCCCGGGGGCGGAAGGCCTGGCCCGAGGCGCCCATGCCCTGGCTCTTCGGGGCGCCGGCGTGGGTCCGCGCCCATTTCCTCTCAGCGTTCGGCTCTGCCGAGGCTACCACACCTCGCTTCCACCGGAACGGCGTGGTCCCGAACCTCCAGATCAAGCAAGCCGGAGCGAACGATCACGCCGCTCGCTTCATCGCGGGACTTCTCGGCTCCCTCGCATTCGAGACGTCGGTGGCTCCCTCCGGCCCCGCGTACGGCGGAAGGCAGGTGCGCGTGGTGCAGGTTCTGGGAGGCGAGGCCGAGCAACTCCGGTATTGGCGGGAGGTGGGGTTCTGCCGAGCCGTGGAAAAGCGCCGGGCCGCGGCCGCCGCCGCCAGCGTCGTCTGGACGAGGCAGGCCCGCCAGCAGCATCGCGAGCGTGCCAAGGCGCCGGCCCGGCTCCGGTACGCCGCGGGTGATCGCTGGTGCGCGATCCGCGACGAGGTGGCGGCCGAGTTCTCCGTGAGCCCGGACTTCGTGCGACACGCCATCTACTCCAATCGGGGCGCCTGTCGCCAACTGCCCGGAGGAGCGCCGACGCCCGATGTATCGGGCGAGGTCGCGTGGGTGCCCGTTGCCTCGGTAGCCCCGGCCGGTGAGGGTCGCGTCTTCGACGTCGTCACGTCGGACCCTGCCCAGTGCTTCGTCGCGGGCGGGGTGGTAGTGCACAACTGCGGCAACGCCGCCATCCGCACCGACCTCCACGTGGGCGCGCTGGGCGGGAGCCACCGCCGCGCACACATCGCCGACGCCATCTTCGACGCGGTGAGCTTCGGCATCGGGCGCAAGAACCTCTCCGACGACGCGCCGGTGGACCACCCCCTCTTCGAAGACCCCTCCTGGGACGCGGTCCCGCCTTCCCACCGCCACGAGCTCAGGGAGAAGGCCCGCGGCCAGCTCGGCACCGTGGGCGCCGGAAACCACTACGTCGACGTCTTCGCCGACGAGGACGACGCGGTGTGGGTGGGCGTACACTTCGGGAGCCGGGGATTCGGACACACCGTGGCCTCCGCCTTCATCGCCCTCTCCCAGGGGCTCCGGTGGGGTCAGCGCGGAAAGGAGGTCGAGGTCCTCCTCCCCGTCGAGGAAGCCCTGGGCCACGACTACTGGCAGCTCATGACGCTGGCCGGGCGCTACGCGTATGCCGGCCGGGAATGGGTGGCGCGGAAGGTGGCGTCGCTCCTGGGCGGCCGGGAGCTGGAGCTGGTGCACAACCACCACAACTTCTGCTGGGTGGAGGAGGTGGAAGGCCCCGAGGGCCCCGAGCCGCTGAACGTCATCCGCAAGGGCGCGACGCCGGCGTTCCCGGGCCAGAAGGGGTTCGTGGGCGGGTCCATGGGCGACGACGCGGTGATCCTCCGGGGTACGGAGAGCGCCGACGAGGAGGTGCGGGCGCTGCAGAGGGAGGCCCTCCACTCCACGGTGCACGGCGCGGGACGCGTCCTGAGCCGAACCGCCGCCAAGGGCCGGGTCCGTAAGGGCAAGGTGCTCCGGGCTCCGGCCGTGGACGAGGCGGAGATGCGGCGGTGGCTGGAGAGGAAGGGCGTGGTGCTGCGCGGCGGAGACCTGGACGAGGCCCCCCAGGCCTATCGGCGGTTGGACGACGTGCTGGAGGCCCAGGGGCCCACCGTGGAGGTCCTCCACCGCCTCCGGCCCCTCGTCGTCTGCATGGCCCCCGGCGACACCTTCGACCCCTACCGGGACTGACGCACCGCCCTACTCCTGGCGGAGCACGCGCGAGGGCGCCGTGCCCGCCGCCCGCGCCGCCGGCGGCGCCACGGCCACCAGCGCCGCCGCCAGCAGCAGCGCCGTGGCGCCGGCATACACCGCCGCGTCCCAGGGTGTAACCTGGTAGAGGACCGACGCCAGGACCCGGCCCCCCGCCGCCGCGCCGGCGAGTCCCAGCGCCGCACCCAGCGCGGCGAGACCCATGCCCCGGGCCACGACGCCGCGCCACACCGCTCCGGGAGCGGCGCCCACGGCCATGCGGATCCCGATCTCCCGGGCCTGGCGCGACACGGCCAGGGTGAGCACGCCGAAGATGCCCAGGCACGCCAGGAGCGCCGCGGCCACGCCGAAGGCGGCGGTGACCGCGCCCAGGGCCCGGTTCGTGCCGAGCCCCTCGTCCACCAGCGTCTCCAGGGTCCGGACGTCCGAGACGGGGATCCCCGGCTTCCGCTCCGCCACAGAGCCTCGGAGGAGCCGCGAGGTGGCGGCCACGTCGCCGCGCACCTTCGCCATGGCATACAGCCCGATCCCCGCGTAGCGCCCCGCCTGACGCATGGGCAGGTAGACCTGGATGCGCGACGGGGTCTGCAGCTCGTAGTGGCGCACGTTGGCCGCCACTCCCACCACCGTCCGCCAGTCGGGGTCGCCTTCGCCATCCAGGATCAGGCTGACCCGTTTGCCCAGCGGATCCTCCCCCGGCCAGAACTGCTCGGCCATGGTCTCGTCGATGACCGCCACGGAGACGGTGCCGTCCTGGTCGGCGGCCTCGAACCCGCGCCCGCGCACGATACGGGTCCCCATGACGTCGAAGTACCCCTCGGACACGATGTTGAAGAGCACCGACGAGGCGTTGTCGCGGGTGCGCTCCGTGCCCTCGGGCCAGATGCGCTGCTCCCACGACCTCCCGCTCAGGGGCACGAGGAGCGCCATGGCGGCGCGCGCCACGTCGGGCGACGCCTCCAGCTCGGCCATGACGCCGTCGTTGAAGGCCAGCCAGTCGTCGCGCCCGTCGAAGGAGCCGTCCGGGGCCCTCAGGCGTGCGGTGAGCACGCCCTCCTCGTCGAAGCCCTTGTCCACCCGGGCGAGGGCGGAGAGGCTCTCCATGAGGAGCCCCGACCCTACGAGGAGGAGCACGGAGAGGGCCACCTGAGCCACCACGAGGCCGTCGCGGAGGCGGCGGCCCGCCCGGTCTCCGGTGGCGCGCGTCCCCTGCCCCAGGCCTCCGGCGCCCCGCAGGGATCGGAGCGCCGGGAGGAGGCCGAAGAGAACGGCGCACCCCGCGCACAGCGCCGCCGCGAAGGCCAGCACCGGCGGGTGGATCCGGACCTGGTCCGCCACCAGCGCGGGGATCTCGAAGGGGAGGAGGGTGGGGAGCGCCCCCACCACCCCCCATGCCAGCGCCAGGCCCGCCCCGCCGCCCAGCGCCGAGAGCACCAGGCTCTCCGCCAGGAGGAGGTGCACCACCTCGCCTCGGTCGGCGCCCAGGGCGCGGCGCACGGCCATCTCGCCCCACCGGCCTTCGCCCCGGGCGAGGCTGAGGTTGGCCACGTTGGCGCCACCGATGAGGAGCACCAGCGCCACGGCGCCCAGGAGGAGCCAGAGGGCCTGGTCCACGTCGCCGAGGAACATCTCCTCCAGCGTCGTCACCCGAGCCCGCACGTGGGGCTCGCCCACCACCTCGTCCACCTCCGCCGTGACCCGGTTCATGTCCTCCTGGGCGCGGGCCAGCGTCACCCCCTCGGCCAGGTGGGCGATGGCCCGGGTGCCGAAGGAGCTGCTGCGCACGTCCCAGGGGAGCTCCTCGGCAAGGGCGCCCATGGGGAAGTACACGTCGGGCTCGGCGGAGGGGTATCCCACCCCGGGCGGGAGCACCCCGACAACCGTGTAGCTCCGTCCGTCGAGGACCAGCGACGAGCCCAGGGTAGCGGGGTCCCCGCCGAAGACGCGTTGGAAGAACCCGGCCCCCAGGACCACCACCGCCTCCGCCCCCCGGCCGGTCTCCTCGCCGACGAAGAGGCGCCCGTGGGCCGCGTCCATGCCCAGCATCCCGAAGAAGTCTCCCAGGACGGCCCTGGCGGAGACCATTTCCGCCCCCTCCCGCGTCTCCCGCACGAAGTTCCACCCGGCCGACGCGGCGAAGGCGTCGAAGGCGCGGCTCCGGTCGCGCCAGTCCTCGTAGTCGGGAACTGAGATGGAGTGGAAGAACCCGGTGCGCGCGTCCTGGGGCTCCAGGGTGACCAGGCGATCCGGGTCCGCGTAGGGGATCGACTCCAGCAGGACGCCGTTGACCAGCGAGAAGACGGCGGTGGTGCCGCCGGTCCCCAGCGCCAGGGTCGCGACGACGAGAAGGCTGTAGCCGGGACGCCGCCGGAGGACGCGGGCGCCGGAGCGAAGGGAGGCGGAGAGGTCCATGGGGCAGTCCTTCTCGGTGAGAGGATCAGTCCCTTGGACGCCACCCCTTCCCCGCCGGTTGGAACGCCGGGTGCGCGCGGACCGCGAAGGCCCCCGCCGGCGCCGCGCAGCCTACGGCTTCGCGGCGGTCTTCTCCTGGAGGAGCTTGTGGTCGAAGGCCTGGGCCTCCCGCAGGCGGCGGACCTCGTCGGTGAGCACCTCCACCGTCTCCGCCAGGTCCTGCACCTGGAGCTGGAGCTGCTGCTGGCCGGGGCTACCCACGTTCGCGCCCCGGAGCTGCATGAGCGCCTCGACGATGGGCTTGGTGGCGAATCGCGCCGTGAGGATCACCGTCACCCCGGTGACGGGCACCAGCACGAGGAGGATGCCGAAGATGGGGATGAGGAACTCGAAGTTCATGGATGCGCCTGCGTTGGAGTCCGTGGCTCCCTACGACCCCGCGGGTCGCCGGGATTCGGGAAGGGCCCGCTTCATCGCGTTCATCGCGCGCGCGGCACGGCCATGAGGCGCTCGATCTCCTCCACGGTCTTGGGCGCCCCCGCCGAGAGGTTCTCGTGGCCGTCGGGGGTGACCAGGATCATGTCCTCGATCATGATGGCGATGTCCAGCTCGGGCACGTAGAGCTTGGGTTCCACGGTGAAGACCATGCCCGGCTCCAGGGGCGTGGAGTAGTCGCGGCCGTCGGTGGCCTCCAACCCCACGTGGTGGCCGATGTCCCGGACGCCGATCCCTCCCACCGCGCTGTAGCGGGTGAGCCCCTTCCCCTGGGCCAGGTAGTGGGTGGGCGACGGCATGACGCCCCACACCCGCTCCACCCCCATGCGGTCCACGTCCTCGTAGGCCTCCAGGCCGTGGCTCCGGTACACCTCCGCCGCCGCCCTGATGACGTCGAGGATGTCCGCGCCGGGGCGCACCGCGGCGATGGCGGCCTCCTGCGCCTCCAGCACGATCTCGTAGAGGCGCCGCTGCTCGGCGGTGAAGCGCCCCGAGGCCGGGTAGGTGCGGCACACGTCCGAGCCGTACATGGCCCACTCGGCGGCGCCGTAGTCGTTGAAGACCAGGTCGCCCTCCCGGATGACCCGGTTCACCGAGTTGTAGTTCTCCGACCGGATGGTGAAGAGCGAGACCGCGTCGGGCCCCGACGCGACGATGGGCGAGAACGCCGGGCGGGGCGAGCCCTCCCGCTTCCACGCCCACTCCATGAGGCCCGCCACCTCCAGGTCGTTCATGCCGGGCCGCAGGCGCCGCAGGACCTCGCGCATTCCCTCGGCGCTGATGGCCGCCGCGCGGCGCAGCGCGGCGATCTCGTGCTCGTCCTTGACGACGCGCAGGCGCTCGATGGCCGGCGTGGCGTCGGGGAGGTTCCGAGGACGCAGGATACGCGCTATCTCGTCGCGGAGCTGCGCGCGCACGGTGGCCGGCTGAGCGAGGCCGGGCGGCGCGTACAGCGTCTCGCCGTCGGCGGCGAAGTACACCGTCTCCGCCCCGCCCACCAGCTCCGGCAGGCGTGCGGCGAGGTCCTCCAGCGGGTGCGTCTCCCCGATCCCCGTGGCCTCTTCGGCGGCCTCGCCGGGGGCCAGGCGCCGGATCATCCGGTTCCAGGCCGCCCCCTCCAGCCGCGGGTCCTGGTGGGGGTACTGGGCCCCGCCGAACTGGCGCGCCGCCGGAAGGAACAGGGCCTCGCGGACGCCCCCGGCGCCGTCGGGAGCCAGCACCAGGACCGCGTAGGGCGACTCCACGCCCGTGAGGTAGAAGAAGTTCGGGTCCTGCTTCTTCCGGCCCTCGTGCTGGATCATGTACTCGCCGGGGACGATCACCGGCGCGGCCAGCCCCTCCACCAGGCGGGCGCGGCGGGCGGCGTAGACCTCCGGAGGGAACGCCACGTCGGACTGGGCCGCGGCGGACCGGGGCGTCCCCGCGGCCAGGGCCGCGAGGGAGACGAAGGCCAGCGCGCCGCTCGCGGCGCCGAAACGACGGCGGGACATGGAGCGGGCTCCTCGTCAGGGGCGCTGCAGGCCGAAGGCGCGGATCTTCCGGTGGAGGGTGCGCTCCGAGATCCCCAGGAGCTCGGCGGCCCTGCCCTGGTGCCACCCGGTGCGCCCGAGTGCCTCCTCCACCGCGAGGCGCTCCAGGGCTTCCAGGTTGAGGGAAGGGAGGATCCCGTCCCCACCCGCCCGCGAGCCGTCCGGCTGCCCCGCGTCGAGGGACGCGGAGCCCAGGTCCGCCGGCCGGATGGTGTGCCCGCTGCAGAACAGCGCCGCGCGCTCCACCACGTTCCGCAGCTCCCGTACGTTTCCCGGCCACGGATACGACTGGAGCACGGCGGCGGCCTCGGGCGAGAGCCTCCACTCCCCCGCCTCGGCGGGCCGGAGACGGTTCAGGAAGTGGCGCGCCAGGAGGAGGATGTCTCCCTTCCGCTCCCGGAGGGGCGGAAGGTCCAGCACCACGGCGTTGACGCGGTAGAACAGGTCGCCTCGGAACGTCCCCGCTTCCACCAGCTCCTGCAGGGGCCGGTTGGTCGCGGACACCAGCCGGAAGTGGGTGGGGATCTCCTTCACGCCCCCCACCCGGCGGAAGGTCCGCCCCTCGAGGGCCCGCAGGAGCTTCGCCTGGAGGGACGCCTCCATGTCCCCGATCTCGTCGAGGAAGAGCGTTCCCTGGTCGGCCACCTCGATGAGCCCGATCTTGCGCGTAGCCGCCCCGGTGAACGCCCCCTTCTCGTGGCCGAAGAGCTCGGACTCGGCCAGGTTCTGGGAGACGGCGGCGCAGTTGAGCGCCACCAGGGGCTCCTGGTGGCGCCCCGAGAGGCGGTGGAGCTCCCGGGCCACCAGCTCCTTGCCCGTCCCCGACTCGCCCGTCACGAGCACCGAGACGTCCGAGGGCGCCACCTTTTCCACCAGCTCCATGGCCTGGAGCATGCGCGGGTCCTCGGTGATCAGGCGGAACTCGCCGGCCTCGCGGCGCGCCGCCGCCTCCAGCCGTTCGGTGCGGGCGTGGGAGCGGCGCGCCTCTGCGGCCTTCCAGACGAGGGTCAGGAGCCGCTCCCGGTCCACCGGCTTCTCGACGAAGTCGTAGGCGCCGAGCTTCATGGCCCGGGTGGCGGTGGAGACGGTGCCACGTCCCGAGACGAAGACCACCTGCGGCCGGGCCGGGTCGCCGGCAACCGCCTCCAGCACTTCGAGCCCGTCCAGCCCGGGCATGGAGAGGTCCAGCAGGGCCACGTCGAAGACGCGCTCGCGGAGCTGGGCCAGCGCCGAGCGACCGTCGGGTACCAGCGTCACGACGTGGCGAACGCCCTCCGCGCTGGCGAGGAGGCGCTCCAGCAGGTGGCGCTGGTCCGCGTCGTCGTCGGCGACCAGGACCGTGATGGTGTCGGATGGGGCGTCCATGGAGCCAAGCCTTGCGGCGCCGGGCGACCTCCGCAAGGCGGGAGGGCCGTGGGGGGGAAAGAAACTGGCCCTGCGGGCAAGCCCGCAGGGCCGAGGGGCCACCCTGAGTTGGGGGGGCGTGGCACCCTCTTCGGGTGAATCTGGGGCTGCGGGAACCCGGCCCTGGGGGGGGGATCCACTTCGCTGCTCTCGCTCGGCTCGCTTCCCGTCGGAACGGGAAGGGACGGGCCCCGCAGCCCCTGCGTCTCTTGTCACCCAAGAGTAAAGCAAGGGTGGTGCCAAACGCCGTCGCACCGGCTATGTTGTTCTTTTGTAATGACTTATGATCTTAGACCGTTACGGCCATCGTCGGACACATCGTCCGAATCGGACAGGGCGTCCGGACAGGTTGGCCGACTTCGAGACGGGGGTGAAGCCTGGAGGCGCGCCGGCACGTAGGGAAGGCGGGCCTGCACTCCCTGAGGAGGCTGTCATGCGGAATTTCGTGATCCGGCTCTTCGTCAACGCGCTGGCGCTCTCGGCGGCCGCCTGGGTGGTCCCGGGAATCACGCTGGCCGGCGGGTTCGGCGACGTGCTCCTGGTGGCCCTGGTGTTCGGGTTGGTCAACGCCCTCCTGAAGCCCATCGTCTTCGTCCTGTCGCTGCCGTTCCTCCTGGTGACGCTGGGCCTCTTCGCCTTCGTCGTGAACGGCGTCATGCTCCTCGTCACGGCACGCATCACCGATCACCTGGCGGTGGCGGGGCTGGGGGCGGCCATCCTGGGGAGCATCGTCATCTCCCTGGTCTCCATGGTCCTGGGCGGCGTGCTCAAGGACGAAAAGAAGAGGAGGTAGGCGCGTCGGCGCCCACCTCCTCGCACCAACCCCCCCCGGGACGCCGCTTACTCGCTGCGGATCGCCTGCAGGGGGTCCGCCCGCGTGGCACGGCGCGCCGGCACCCACGCGGCCACGCCGGCCGCCGCCACCAGCACGACGGCCGCGCCCCCGAGGGAGAGGGGGTCCGTGGGGCTGACCCCGTGGACCAGGCCCTGGAGCACGCGGCC
>BTVB01000048.1:0-33787 GCA_045863275.1 Gemmatimonadota bacterium | reverse complement strand
TTACGGCGTGGACTACCAGGGTATCTAATCCTGTTTGCTCCCCACGCTTTCGCGGATGAGTGTCAGATCCAGCCCAGCTAGCCGCCTTCGCCACAGGTGTTCTTCCTGATATCTACGCATTCCACCGCTACACCAGGAATTCCGCTAGCCTCTACTGGTCTCTAGCCTGCCAGTATCTTTTGCAGTCCCGGAGTTGAGCCCCGGGCTTTCACAGAAGACTTAACAGGCCACCTGCCCGCGCTTTACGCCCAGTAATTCCGAACAACGCTTGCGCCCTCCGTCTTACCGCGGCTGCTGGCACGGAGTTAGCCGGCGCTTCCTTTGAGGGTACCGTCAGCCGCCATCCCTATTCGAGATGACGGGGTTCTTCCCCTCTGACAGTGGTTTACACCCCGAAGGGCTTCCTCCCACACGCGGCGTCGCTGCGTCAGCCTTTCGGCCATTGCGCAATATTCCCCACTGCTGCCTCCCGTAGGAGTCTGGGCCGTATCTCAGTCCCAATGTGGCGGGTCGTCCTCTCAGACCCACTACGCGTCGTAGCCTTGGTAGGCCGTTACCCCACCAACTAGCTGATACGCCGCGACCCCCTCCTTTGGCGAGAGCTTGCAAGCAGAGGCCCTCTTTGGTCCAGTCCCCATGCGAGGTCTGGACGTCATGCGGTATTAGCCCAGGTTTCCCCAGGTTGTCCCTCACCCTAGGACAGGTTGGTCACGTGTTACGCACCCGTTCGCCACTCGGCTCACAGAGCAAGCTCTGTGTCCTCGTACGACTTGCATGTGTTAAGCACGCCGCCAGCGTTCGTCCTGAGCCAGGATCAAACTCTCCATTGAGAAAAGCCTGAACAGCTCTTGAATGAACGCGAACGATTCTTTGTTCGAGCGTTCGGAATCTACGTTGTAATGACCCACCCGGACCGAAGTCCGGAACCGGCTGGGACGTAGTGCCCCTCCGGTGTCGTGGGCCCGCTCTATCTAATCTCGGAACCTCGGTTTTCAATCAGCGTCTCTTGGCTGCCCTCCAAGGAGCCTCGGTGCCGCGGAAGCGGCGGAGAGCGTGGCTCCTTTCGAGCAAAACGCAGCGGCGGCAGTCCAGCACCCGCTCGCTGCGAGGCCTAAAAGGTAAAACCCTCGTTTCAGAGGTGTCAACACCCTCTCGGCCACTTTCTTTTCAAACCAACCAGGGTGAGCGACCGGACTTGAACCGGCGACCTCCAGGGCCACAACCTGGCGCTCTAACCACCTGAGCTACGCCCACCATCGGCCCCCGCGGATCGGGGCCCGCGATACGGGCCTCCAGGAGGCTCCCGCCGCCCTGCCTTGTTGGCGAGCATGGAAAGGTATACAAGGGCGCGAGGGGTGTAAAGCCGACGTGGCGCAGGCCGGGAGGGGCCCCGGGTCACCCCTCGGAGGCGTCGCGTGACGAGGACAAGACGTCCGCCCCCCCAGCCCCCCGCGAGGCCCGCGGCGGAGGCAAGGAGCGGGGGCGGGGGCAGCCTTTCGCTGCCGCTCCGCCCCCGCGACGCGCCCGGCAGGACTCGAACCTGCGACCCTCGGCTTAGAAGGCCGATGCTCTATCCAACTGAGCTACAGGCGCCTGGAACCGGCGCTCCGCACCGGCCCGACTAAGCTAGAGCGCCCCCGGCGACAACTCAACGAGGCTTCGCCTGGTGCGTCCCGGCGGGCCGGCGTTCCAGGGCCAGGGGCCCCTCGGCTCCCCCGGTGCAATCCCGGGCCCCGAGGGTCCCCACCAGCCGCGTGTCGCCTTCCCGGCGCGCCCGGACCGACACCACTCCGGCGCAGGCGTTCCCGTAGTCCAGCTCCAGGGCCAGCTCAACCCCCCTCCAGAGGCCGGTACCGGTGGCTTCCACCTCCAGGTCGGGGATGAGCAGGGTCCCGTGGAGCTCCTCTCCGTCGGCCGGGCGGAGCTCCAGGGAGACCGGCATGCGGCGTCCCGTGAGGGTGACGAAGCCGGTGAACACCTCGCGGACCGTGGCCACCACCTCCCCGGCCACCGGGGCGGCCGGCCTCGGGTCGCCCGGCTCGCCTCCCACCCGTGTGCAGGCGGCGGGGGTCAGGAGCACGACGGCGACTGCGGTGACTGCGCTCAGCCTCATGGACGGGTCCGGGGTTCGTGTCGGGTTCCAACCCGGACGCTGCACGCATCGTGCCAGCCGCCCGGCGTCACAGGTCCCCCGCCAGGGCCCGCTCCTGCGTGGACCGCCCCTGGCCCGCGGCCCGCTCGTAGGCCCCGTCGGGTCGGAGCACCCAGGCCCGCGGATCCTCCAGCTCGGCGTCCAAGATGGCGCGAAGGCGGAGGCGGGCGGCGGGATCGTCCACGGGGACGGCCACCTCCACCCGCTTACGGAGGTTGCGCCGCCGCCAGTCCGCGGACGCGATGAAATACTCCCCTTCCCCGGCGTTCTCGAAGTAGAAGATGCGGGCGTGCTCGAGGAAACGCCCCAGGATGCTGCGGACCCGGATACGCTCCGAGAGGCCCGGCACGCCGGGGCGCAGGGTGCACACCGCCCGCACCACCAGGTCGATGTCCACGCCCTGCTGCGCAGCCAGGTAGAGGGCCTGTACGGTACGGCGGTCGGTGAGGCCGTTGAGCTTCGCCTGGATGCGGGCCCGCCTTCCGGCCCGGGCGTGGGCGGCCTCCCGTTCGATGAGCCTCTGGAGGGCCTGGGGGAGCGAGTTGGGGGCCACGAGGAGCCGTCGGTACGCCTTCACCGGAGGCCCCGAAGACCCGGTGAGCTCGTTGAAGAAGTCGTTGAGGTCGGCACCCAGGTCCGGATCCGAGGAAAGCAGCCCCAGGTCGGTGTAGAACCGGGAGGTGGTGGCGTTGTAGTTGCCGGTCCCGACGTGGACATAGCGACGCACCCCGTCTCCTTCGCGCCGCACGACGAGGGCGGTCTTGGCGTGGGTCTTGTACCCCACCACCCCGTACACCACGTGGCCCCCCGCCTCGATGAGGCGCCGCGTCCACTGGATGTTGCTCTCCTCGTCGAAGCGGGCCTTGAGCTCGACGAAGACGGAGACCTCCTTCCCGTTCCGCAGAGCCTCCAGGAGCGTATCCGCGAAAGCCGAGTTCTTCCCGGTCCGGTAGAGGGTGAGGCGGATGGCAACGACCTCGGGGTCCCGCGACGCCTCGGAGATCAGGCGGGCCACCGAACCGTCGAAGGACTCGTACGGGTGGTAGACCAGGACGTCGCGCTCCTTGAGCGTGTCGAAGATGGACCGGTCCGGGGGGACGGCCTCCCGGGGCGTGAACGGCGCGAAGCTCCCCCCGGGAAGGGCCAGGTCGGCCATCTGGGCGAAGCTCCGGAGGTCCAGTGGCCCGTCCACCTCGAAGACGTCCCCGCGACCCAGAGCCGAGGACTCAGCTCCCGCCTCCTGTCGGAGCTCGCGGAGGAGGTAGGCCAGCACCTCTCGGGGCATGGTCCGTTGGACCTCCAGCCGGACCACGGGCTTGTAGGGACGCGCCTCCACCTCGTCCTCCACGGCGGCCAGCAGCGAGGCCGAGGTTCCCTCGTCGATGTCGACGTCCTCCATACGGCTCACACGGAAGGCGTGGACCTCGGCGACCTTGAACGCCGGGAAGAGGGACGCCGCATGCGCCGCGATGATCTCCTCCACGGGAACGAGGTCTGCCCCGCCCGGGAGGGGAATGAAGCGGGGCAGGCTCGCGTGGACGGGGACGTGCGCCAAGTGGACGATCCCCTCGTCCTCGCCGCGCAGCACCGCCGCCAGGGAGAGCCCGAGGCTCTCCAGGCGGGGAAAAGGGTGGCCGGGCGAGCCGGCCATGGCGCGGGGCGTGAGGAGGGGGAAGATCTCGGTCTCGAAGCGGCGGGCAAGTCCCTCGCGTGCCCCCGCGTCCAGCTCGGCCCAGCGGCGCAGGCGAACGCCCCGCTCGGCCAACCGCGGGAGGAGGTCGTGTTGTAGGCACGCGTAGTGGCGGGCGGCGAGGGCGCGAACGCGGATGGAGATGAGGTCGAGCATTCGCGCGGGGGACTCACCCTGCTCCGGCGCAGCCTCCCCTTCCGCCTCCTCCGGCTCCTTGCCCGCCCTCGCCTTCAGCCGACCCACCCGGACCACGAAGAACTCGTCCATGTTGCTGGCGAAGATGGACAGGAAGCGGAACCGCTCCAGGAGCGGGAGAGACGTATCCTCCGCCATCTCGAGCACCCGCTGGTGGAAGTCGAGGATGCTCAGCTCCGCCTCGAGGAGGTCCTCCGGGTGCGCCAGGGGGGGGACGGGTGCCCGGCGGCCCACGGGCACGATCTGGGGCCCGCCTCGCCGGGGGGCGCCTTCGCGCAGCAGGCGTTGTCCCACCTCGGCGCGGGCCAGGAGCAGGAGGGCTGCCACCAGGTACGGGTCCCGCAGCCTGGGCGCCCCGACCCGCTCGAGGAGCTCGGGAAGGGGGATCCAGAGGTCCACCGCCGGGGATCCCGACCCGGGCGGGAGGTCGACGAGCCAGACCTCGAGCTCCGCTGCCGCGGCGCGGGAGGGCGTGAAGCCCACGAGCTCGGGCTCCGGAACCGACTCCAGCTCCGGCGCCAGCTCGCAGGTCAGCACCACCGCCTGGTCCTCCCCCGAGCCGTGTCGCGCGGGCAGGGTGAAGCCGTGAGGTCCTGCCATGAGGCCCACGGCTCCCTCTCTTCGGAGGAAGACCGCCATGCGCGCGTCGCCGCCCACCGGACGGATCGGCTCATCGCCGACGAAGGCGTCCAGGGCACGGCGGAGGGTGTCCCGGCCGTCGGCCCGCAGCACGTGCCCCTCTTGCAGGCGCTGGGTGAGCCGTTCGAGGAGGGAGCCCTCGGCGGACAGGTCCACGAGCTTGACGCTGAAGAGCGACCGCGTGGCCCCTTCCCGGTGGGCAAGGACGCGATCGAAATGGACGGCCAGCGTAGGGCGCCCGAACCACGCGCTCTTCAGCTCCTTGGTCTCCCTGTCCACGTCCAACGCCACCAGGGGGCGTAGCGCCGCGGGATCCACCACCTCCCGGACGCGGGTGGCCGCCTCCGAATCCCCTTGGAGGCTCGCGTACAGGCCCCCTTCCACCACGGGCGCGCTGAGCCGCTCGGTGTCGGTCACGCCCTGCAGCGTCACCGACCGCACGCTGGCCACCTCCAACGTCCGGCGGCCGGTCGCCTCGAGGCGCAGGCAGAGGCGCGTGCCCCGGGCCTCCAGGGCGCCGTCCCGGGTGTCGTAGTAGGTCTCGCGCAACAGCTGGTAGTAGGTCCGAACCGGACGCATGCCAAGCGGACGGGGGGACGCGGCGAGGGCCTCGAGCGCCGGCTCCGAGGGGGCGCACAGGTCGATGGCCCGACTCATCCCGGCGCCCCCCGGTGGGGCCCGTAGACCGTGAGTCGCGCCCCGTGGCCGGCTCCCTCGTCGGCCATCCAGAGTCGGCCGTCCGGGCCGAAGGCCACCCCTTCCGTCTGGCGGTGCCGGCGCCGGGACATGGAGACGACGTCGAGGAGGCGACCCTCGAGGTCCACCTCGAAGAGGAGCTCCTGGCGGGCGGCCGCGCCCACCAGCGACCCCGTGGCGGGATCCACGTCCAGTGCCGAGGGACTCACGTCGCCCTCGTGGCCCCGGGCGGCGAAGGCGCTCAGCGGGACGCGTATGGGCGGCAGCCGAGGGGCGCCTGGGGCGAGGGGGAGGCGGTGGATGCGGATCTCGGGGGCCGGAGGCGCGAGGGTCTTGCACGCCAGGAGTAGCGCGTCGAGCCCCGGGTGGTAGGCCAGGCCCTCCACCTCGCATCCCCGCCCCAGCCCCGTGTCCGTGACGCGCACGGGCGACGAGGATCCCTCGGCCGCCTCGCGGAACTCGTACAGGAGGCCGCCGCTGGAGACCAGGAAGAACCGCTCGCCCACGATGGCCAGCCCTTCGAAGTCGTCCACGACCGTGGGCTCCCCCACCGAGAAGCCCCGGTCCACCGATCCGTCTCGCGGGTCCACTCGGTAGATCACGCCCCGCTCGTCGGCGTGGGCGAAGAGCCGCCCGCCGGCGCCGAAGGCGAGCCCCGACACCTCGTCCAGCCTTCCCGGGAGGTCGAAGCGCGCCAGGGTGACCTCCAGGTCAATGCGGCGGGACAGGGCCTGAGCCGCGGCGGGGTCCCGCGCGAGGAGGAGGCCCGCCAGGAGGGCGGAGCCGACCATGACGGACCTCACGCCCTTCCCTTCAGTCCCTTGAGCGAGCGCATCTCGGCGGCGGCCACCGCATCCCCCGACGCATGGATCCGGTCCAACAGGGCCCCGGTGGAGGCGGGGGCGTCCACCCGCAACAGGTACTCGAGGACCCACCTCCCCTCCGGGGTCTGGACCACCTCCGCCAGCTTCCAGCGGCTGGTGCTCTCCTCGAGGATGGGCTCCACAGCGGCCTGGCACGCCTCCACCGCCGTGGCGTGAACCAGGAGGAGGGCATTGGCCCGCCTGGCCTTCTTCTTCAGCCGCTCCTCGGCCAGGTGCCGCTCCAGGCGCGCCGCCTGGGCCAGCGCCTCGCCCACGTCGGCGGGGGCGGCGGCGTCGAGGAGGGACACGTCGCCCACCACGGTGCGGGTGGCGGCCGACGGCGGGCCGGCGAGGGCGTCGCCCAGGGCGATGTGGCCGGTGCCGGAGGAGGCCACGGCGTAGGGGTTGCCGAAGCGCGTGGCCCAGAGCGCCAGGATCACCGCGTTGAAGACCAGCGAGAGCACGAACGCCAGCCCCATGGCCTGCACGCCGCAGGCCAGCCCCACGCCGATGGCGAGGAAGACGTAGACCGCGTCCTTGGTGTCCTCCAGCGTGGTACGGAAGCGCACCGCGGCCACGATCCCCGCCAGGGAGAACGCGAGGGCGAGGCTGTGCTGCACGATCATGACGATGCCCGTCACCGCCACCGGCAGCACCAGGAGCGTGTGGACCACCGACTCGTGGTACCCCCGGTGGCGCCGCGTGACCATGTAGATCCAGGTGACCGGGACCATGATGGCCAGCGCCGCCACCATGGAGATGATGCCCAGGGCTCCTCCGGACCACGGGGTCTGGGCCACCGGCGCCCCCACCGGCGCGGCCGCGTCGGGGAGGGAAACGTCGGCCAGGCGCGAGAGGCCGCCGCCGGCGAGGGCCTCCCCCACCGCCGGCACCCCCCTCACCAGGGCGTACACCGCCCCGGCCAGCAGGCCGTAGTAGACCAGGATGCCGAACAGCCGGCGGCGGTCGGGGTTCCTGGGAAGTTCGGGGCTCATGGGTGCCGGTCCGGCTCGGGGTAGGAGGGCCAGCACGGAATCTTGGGCACGTCCGCTCGGAGGAGCAAGGAGCCGCTGGACAGCGTGCGGCGGGCTTCCTTACTGTTCCGACGAGCCCCCACAGAGGACGGCAGACCCCGTGAAAAGACCCTCCTTCATCCTCGGCGCCGCCATCGCCTTCACGCTGCCTCCCGGCGCGGGGGGACAGGAGCGCGCCCTCCCCACCCCCGAGGAGTACGCCCAGCGCGCCGAGGAGGCGGAGCGGGCGCTCCTGTTCGCGACGCACGAGCCCCTGGAGATGGTGCTGCGAACGGACGTCTCCTGGATCCGGGACGAGCGCTCCGACGAGGAGGAGGCGGAGGGCATGGTGATTCTCCCGGGGCCGGACGGCGCCGAGGTGGCCGTACCCGTGAAGGTGCGGGCGCGGGGCAACTTCCGGCGGGACCACTCCAACTGCAATTTCCCGCCCCTGCGCCTCAACTTCGCCGGGAAGCAGGTGGAGGGGACGGTGTTCCAGGGGCAGGACAAGCTCAAGCTGGTGACGCCGTGCCACGACGCCCGGGACAGCTATCAGACCTACGTGATCCAGGAGTACCTGGTCTACCGGGTCCTCCAGCTCCTGACGCCCGCGAGCTTCCGGGTCCGCCTGGTGCACATCACGTACGAGGACCCCGACGGCGGGTACGACACGCGCTCCAGGACGGCCTTCCTCCTCGAGGACGAGGACCAGATGGCGGCGAGGAACCGGGCCCTGGTCTCGGAGTGGGAGCAGTTCCACCCCGCGGCCATGTACGGCGAGCAGGCCAGCGTGGTGGTGCTGTTCCAGTACATGATCGGCAACACCGACTTCTCGCTCCCCATGTTCCACAATGCCCTCCTCCTCCGGGACCAGGAGGGGCGCTACCTCACCATCCCCTACGACTTCGACTGGTCGGGGATCGTGGACGCGCGCTACGCCGTTCCCGACCCCCGCCTTCCCATCCGTGACGTCCGCCAGCGCATCTTCCGCGGGTACTGCAGGCCGGACGTGGACCACGAGGGCCTCATCGCCCGGTTCAACGCCCAGAGGGACGCCATCCGCGCGTTGTACGAGGGGATGCCCGAGCTGGAGGAGGGCGCCCGAAAGCGTGCGCTGGAGTACTACGACCGGTTCTACGAGATCATCAACGACCCCCGGAAGTACGATCGGGAGATCGTCCGGGCCTGCCTCGACGCAGGCGGCTGAGGGCGTCGTGGCCAGGTCGTCGCCGGCGGGTCGGGCTCGCCTCCTGCAGGAGCAGAGCCGCGTCGAACAGGGCCTTGCCGAGATGGTGGGGGTGGTCCGGGGGATCATTGCCGACGGCGTGGTGTCCCCGGACGAGGCGAACCGCCTGGTGGAGTGGACACGGGAGAACCCCCAGGTCGCTGCACGCTGGCCGGCGAACATGCTCGCCCGGCGCCTGGAGAACATCGTGCGGGACGGCCGGGTGGACGCCCGGGAGCGGGACCACCTGGAGGCCATCCTCGGACACCTGGCGGAGAACCCCGGGCGCCTGGGGCTGTCCCTGGCCACCGACCTCCCCGTGGATGTCCCCCCTCCGCCGGTGGTCTTCGAGGCCCGGAACTTCGTCTTCGCCGGCGAGATGGCCTACGGGCCGCTCCGCGCGTGCGAGCGGGAAGTCGTGGAGCTGGGGGGAGCCTGCGAGCGCACGGTGAGCCGCCGCACCGACTACCTGGTGCTGGGCGCCCTCTCGGCCGCCGACTGGGCCCAGGAGGGGTTCGGGGGCCAGGTGGACGAAGTGGTGCAGCTCCGTGGGCGCGGGGCGAGCATCGCCATCATCTCCGAGGAGCACTGGGCGAACGCGCTGCCGTGAGGGCGGGCGGTTCGGTCGTCGGCTCCGCCGCCGCGTCCCCGCCTGCGGCGGGTCCGCATCCGGCCGCCCCGACTACGGCAAGTGACGCGACGGCCCCACAACCAACGCGGTTGTGAGGCCGTAGTCGGGGCGGCCGGATTGAGCTGCGGTGGCGTCCCCTCCGGGGCCGCCGTCCTCGCTCCCCTCGGGGGTACGCAGGTGGCTCTCCGACGGCAAGCCTGTCCCTCGGGTCGAACCTGCGGTTCGGTCGTCGGCTCCGCCGCCGCCGCGTCCCCGCCTGCGGCGGGTCCGCATCCGGCCGCCCCTCATTTCAGTCGGGGCGGCCGGATTCGAACCGGCGACCCCCTGCTCCCAAAGCAGGTGCGCTACCGGACTGCGCCACGCCCCGTGACCGAGCAAGATAGAGGCATTTGGGGCTTGGGGGTATTGCAGCGGGCCACGAGTGCGCCCCAGATCGTGCTCACTCGGCTGCATGCCCAGTCGGGGTGAAGCCGAACCGGACCGAACCGATCGCGGAACCGCCGCTCGCCGTGCTGGCCCCGGCTTCTCGAGAGGCCGTACCTGCCCCGGCCCCACCTCGGTTGTTGTGTCACCAGATGACGGGGCCTATGGTAGCTTTAGCCCCCCCTGAGCTACGTGGCACCTCAGACGGAGGGTCGATCGATGAAGCGGCTGATGATCTCACTACTCCTGCTTTCGCCGGGCTTGGTCGGCTGTGGGGATGTCCTGCCGACGCAGAGCATGGCTGGGGGGTGCGATTGGGAGGACTTCGATTTCAGGACCGGGGAGTGCGACGGCGGCAGCACCTGGGAGGATCCACCGACGCCCACGGGCTCCGATCCGGGTGGGGGCGACGACGGAGGTAGTGGGACGACAACTGATGCGGCGGCTCAGGCGGAGCTTGCTGCGTACGTCTCGTCTTGGGAGTAAGTGAAGCTGAAGCGCGCGGAGGTCAACCTCCACCTGGCCCTCAATGCCTTCGATGTTGGAACCAACATCGAGCTAGTCACCCAGGGTGAGGGACCTGAGTCGGAAATCGTCGTCGGCATGTACTACGTTCACGTGCAACACTCCCTAGGGCACTCTTTCCAGGGGGAGCTACATGTCGGTGATGTGACCACCGGGCTTGCCGACGGATGGCCACTTCAAGACTGGGGACATAAGGCGACGAGGAGAGACACCTACCGGCCCACGTCCTTCAAGTGCTCCGACACCGAAGAAGCAGCTTGGATGAACGCGAACTCTCAGCACAAGGTCCATTGGCTCGTGACCTACGATGCCCTGGACACCGACGATATCCAGAAGATCCCGTACAGCGTGGAAGCGGTCGACCAGAATAGAGTCGAGTGCAGCTAGCCGGTTCGCGGCTTCCCTCGCCGCTCTGCGTAGGACGGGAGGTCACTGCACCGCTTGAGTAGACTCCGGAAGGCCCACCGCATGGGGGTTCCCTCGAATCAACCTCACAAGGCCTTGCTGGCCGCCGGCGCTCTGTCGGCGGCCGCAGTGGTCGTCACGCTTCGTCCGGGCAGCGCCCCGCCGACACCTGATTCGCAGGTTTGTGAGGTTGGAGCGTGGGAGAATCCTGTCCCTCTGGCACCCTTTGGGACTCTCCTGAGATCCCCTGACCTGGAAATCGCGGGGGGGCGACCTATCGTCGCAGGCCAGAACTCGGCGCAGCTCGATTCGGCCACCACTGGGCCATTGCTTGTCCTCGGTTCAGTCGATCCGCAAGAGCACATGCGGCCTCCGCGTGGGCCCTACCGCTTCATCTTCCCTCAGCTTGAGGTCGGTGCGGGTGACCGCGTGCACCTTGTTTGGGGGGAGAGCGACGACCCGGCGTCCACGGCGTTCGACGCCGATTCCCCTGTGGTCACCGAGCTGTGGCATGCGACCCGCTCCAATGGGACTTGGTCCGAGCCGACGAGCGTGTTGCGTGCCCCAGGCATCTCATGGAGTCGAGGACAAGCCGGGTTGTACCTCGATCCGACGGACGACGTGCTGAACATCGTTGTGGACACGTATCCGAGAGGCCCTGAATCAGGCACGGGGCCGACGATCCTGATCCGGGTCGGGGACGATGCACAGGTACGTCTGGATACCGTGTTTCGCGCCGGCACGCCGATCTACATGGGCCTTGCGGGCCACGCTGGTGCGATTCACCTGGCCTACGCGGACTGGCATCCAGAGTTCGGCGGAACCCGGGTCCAGGTCGTCTCTTCTCAGGACCTCGGGCGTACTTGGTCTGAACGCATGGTGCTCAACCCACGCTCGGTTGACTACCCTTCCGATACCTGGGTGTTCGCCGATCCGAGAGGGAATCCTCACGTAGTGTGGCTGGAAATGGCCGGAGATCCGCTGTTCGGCTCTGCGTCCCTCTTCCATGCCTGGAGACTCACGGGGTCACGCGAGTGGACGAACGCAAGGCCGAGCCCGCTACCCGAGGGCCTCAACCACAGAGTCGCCGCCATGGATCAATGTGGAGGCCTACACCTCGCCGGGGATGCTCTCGATGGAGACGGGGTGCCGTCCCTCGAGTACTTCCAGGAGCACGAGGGTGAATGGAGGTCCGTTGCGGTCCCCGCACCCGGGATCGCCGCCCTGGAACCCGCTCTCGCGGCCGGTCCCGGGGGGCTGTTCTTGGCCTGGACCGAGGTGTACGATGGCTCGTCGGGAGGGCGGTCGGGGTTCAGGGTAGTGGCATCCCGGCGGGCTACTCGGGAACGTTGAGCTCCGGACCCCTCCGTAGGCACCGCCCCCTCAGGCGTCGGCCCCGCCCTCTTGCAGCTCGTCCCAGAGGCGGCGGAGGAGCTCGTAGGGATAGATCCCCGTGGTGTGACCGTCGCTCCAGAGGAACTGGAGGGCGTAGCGGCCCACGTAGTGGATGGCCTCGGGGTAGATGTCCCGGGGCACCGCCTCGGGCCGGAGGGTGCGGATCCCGGTCATCTCGTCCACGCACCCTGCACAGGGGCAGCGCGTGCGGAGGAGGAACGGGTCGAACTCCGACACTTCTCCGTCGTGCCAGCGGATGCGGAGTCGTGCGGCGTCCTCTGTGGGGGCGATGTCCTGGGGCTGGTACCGGGGGTCCACGGGCTCAGCGTCCTTGCTTCAGGCGTTGGGCGACGGCGCGGAACGCCCGTCCACGGTGGCTGCGGGCGTTCTTCTCCTCGCGGGAGATCTGGGCGAAGGTCACGCCGAGGCCTGGGTCGAGGAAGAGGGGGTCGTATCCGAAGCCGCCCCGCCCGCGCGGCTCGCCCAGGATCCGGCCGGGCGCCTCGCCCCGGCACACCACCGGGGCCCCCTCCCCCGCCACCATCACGGCCACGCAGACGTACCGGGCCCCGCGCTCCGCCTCGGGCACACCCTCCAGGAGGCCCAGGAGGTGCCGATTGTTGGCCTCGTCCAGGGCCTTCCCCGAGAGCCCCTCCACGGGGGCGAACCGCTTGGAGCGCACGCCGGGCGCTCCGCCCAGGGCGTCCACCTCCAGCCCCGAGTCGTCGGCCACGGTGGGGAGGCCCGTGCGGGCGTGGAACCACCGTGCCTTGGAGAGGGCGTTCTCCTCGAAGGTCTCGTGGGGCTCCAGCGCCTCCTCGGCGGCCTCTGGCGCCACGCCGGCCTCGGTGAGGTCCACGACCTCCAGGTCGGGGACGTCGGCCAGGATGCGCCGGATCTCCAACAGCTTGTCGTGGCTCCGAGTGGCGACCACCAACCTCATCCGGCGCCTCGCAGCGTGCGGCGCTGGCCGGCGACGAGCGCTTCGATGCCCGTCACCCCAAGGTCCAGCAGGCGGTCCAGCTCCGCGCGGGAAAAGGGGTCGCCCTCGGCGGTGCCCTGAACCTCCACCAGCAGCCCGCCCTCGGTGGCCACCACGTTCATGTCCACCTGGGCGGCGGAGTCCTCGGCGTAGTCCAGGTCCAGCCGGGGCTCGCCGTCCACGATTCCCACGCTCACCGCCGCCACCAGCTCCCGCACCGGATTCCGGGCCACGCGCCCCTCGTCGAGGAGCCACCCCCCGGCCAACGCCAGCGCGACGCAGGCGCCGGTGATGGACGCGGTGCGGGTGCCGCCGTCGGCCTGGAGGACGTCGCAGTCCACGGTGACGGTGTACGGGCCCAGGGCTTCCATGTCGGTGACCGAGCGGAGGGACCGGCCGATGAGGCGCTGGATCTCCTGCGTCCGGCCGGCGGGCCCGGTGCGCTCCCGGCGCGTCCGGGAGTGGGTGGCGCGGGGGAGCATGGCGTACTCGGCCGTGACCCACCCGGCTCCGCTCGCCTCCCGCCACCTGGGCACGCCCTCCTCCACCGAGGCGGTGCACAGCACCCGCGTCTCGCCGGTGGAGATGAGGCAGGACCCTTCGGCGTAGGGGGCCACGTCCACGTCGAGCTTCAAGGGGCGGATCTGGTCCGCCCGGCGGCCGGTCCTCTCGCGGGCCATCAGCCTTCTCCCCTTATGCGCTTCACGAGCCCGGTGGTGGAGTATCCCTCCACGAACGGGATGAGGGCGAGCTCCCCGCCGGCCCCCTCGACCACCTCCCGGCCCACCACCTGGTGGGGGGCGTAGTCGCCGCCCTTCACCAGGACGTCGGGCACGAGGGCCGTGATGAGGCGCAGAGGCGTGTCCTCGTCGAAGAGGGTCACGGCGTCCACGCACGCCAGGGAGGCGAGGACGTAGGCCCGGTCGTCCTGGCCCACCAGCGGCCTCGACCCGTCCTTCTCCAGGCGGCGCACCGAGGCGTCGGTGTTGACGCCCACCACCAGGACGTCGCCCAGGGACCGGGCCTCGCCGAGGTAGGCCACGTGCCCCCGGTGGAGGAGGTCGAAGCACCCGTTGGTGAAGACCACCCGTTGCGTTCGCGGTCTCCCGTACCGCTCCACCAGCGTCTCGCGGGAGAGGATCTTGGCTTCCGGGGGAATAGGCTTCATCTCTGCGTCTCCAGGAGGCGCCCGGCGCCCCTCCGCTCCAGAAGGTCGGCGAGGGCGAAGCCCAGGGCCTCGGGCTCGTCCACGGACCCGGTGAGGTCCCCGCGCACCAGCGACCGCCCGTCGGGAGATGCCACCATGCCCCACGCCCGGATCCAGGCGCCGAAGGGGACGGCCAGGAAGCCGGCCGGGAGCTCGCCGGCCGTGCGGAGGGCCGCCGCCGCCGCCGCCTCGACTCGGAAGGCCACGCCGGACGGGGGATCATCCAGGGCGCCGAGGCCCGGCGGCGGCGTTTCTCCGGCGCGGCCGAGGAGGACGGTGGCGCCCTGCCCCGCCCCCGGCACCCAGGCCTTGGCGTCCAGCACCTCCGAGCCCAGCCTGTGCAGGGAAAGCCCCCGTGCCTCCGCCAAGGGGACGATGACGGCGTCCACGCTCCGGGAGAGGAGCGCCTTCACGGGACCCCCTCCGTTCTCCGGGGGGACGGGGACCAGGTCGGGCCGGTGGGCCCTGAGGTAGCCCCGCCGACGGGCGCCCGAGAGGCCCACCCGGGAGCCGGACGCCAGGGTGGGGAGGGACGCGTGGCTCCCCTGGCCCGCCACCAGGATGTCGCGGGGCTCGTCGCGGCCCAGGACGGCAAGGACCACGAGTCCCGGCCCGGCGCAGGCTGCGGCGGCGGTGGGGCCGGCCACCGCGGCCAGGGTCACCGCGCCGTCGCGCAGGGCCTCCAGCGCGCCGTTCCCCGGCGTGTCCGCGGGCACGGCCCTGACGCCCACCCCGCGCAGGAGGCGGGCAAGGCGCTCGGTCTCGCCGGCCAGCGGCGCTTCCACCCCGAATCGAAGTGTCACGGTGCCCCCCCGGGGGGCCCTCCCGCCGTCAGAGGTACAGGATCAGGGACACGCCCAGGAGGACGGCCACCCAGAGGACCATACTCCCCGTGGGCCACGTCCTGGACAAGGGGCCGGCGGGCCCGTGGCCCCGCGCGGTGAGGGCGAGTCCACCCCGGACCAGGCCCAGGGCGGCGCCCCGCACCGCCCCGTCCACCCGCGCCACGGCCGCACCCACGCCGCGAACCACGCGGGGGGCGAGCCAGCGGTAGCTCCACTCGGCGTCGATGTTCACGGCCCGCAGCTCCGGCGGGTAGATCCCGCTCCGGATGAGCACCACCACCGCGAGGATGCCGAAGACCAGGAGCTGGAGCTGGGTGAGGACGTGGGTCAGGTCGTACGGCGAGTAGTCGGTGACGTAAGGGAGCAGGCCGTACAGCACCCCGGGGAAGGTCCCGATGCCCACGCAGAGCACGGCACCGATGGCCATGGCGGCCAGCATGTTCCGGGGCGGCTCGGTGGTGCGGATCCCCGAGTCGTGGGCGAAGAAGGCGAAGTACGGGATCTTGATGCCCGCGTGCTCCAGCACGCCCGCCGACGCGAACAGGAGGGGGAGCCAGACCAGCGTGCGACCCTCGTGGAGCGCCGCCGACATGATCATGGACTTGGTGACGAAGGCGCTGAAGAGGGGGAAGGCGGAAATGGCCGCCGCCCCCACGATGCACAGCGTGGCGGTGATGGGCATGGACTTGTACAGCCCGCCCAGGTCCGAGCCCTTGGAGCGCCCGGTCATGTAGAGCACCGCCCCCATGCTCATGAACAGGAGGCCCTTGAAGATGACGTCGGCGAAGGCGTGGGCCACGGCGCCGTTCACCGCCAGCGGCGTGCCCAGCCCGATCCCCACCACCATGAAGCCGATCTGGTTGATCATGGAGTAGCTGAGGACGCGGCGGAGGTCGTTCTCGATGACGGCGTAGAAGATGGGGAAGCACGTCATCACCAGGCCGACGTACACCAGGATCTCCGCGCCGGCGAAGCCCCGGGCAAGGGCGTAGACCGCGACCTTCGTGGTGAAGGCGCTGAGGAAGACCGTCCCGGTGGGCGTGCCCTCGGGGTAGGCGTCGGTGAGCCACCCGTGGAGGAGGGGGAAGCCCGCCTTGATGCCCAAGGCCAGCAGGATGAGCCAGCCGGCGGTGGATTCCAGCCCGATGTGGTCGAAGGCGATGGAGCCCGTCTCCCAGGCCAGCATGAGCGCGCCGGAGAGGAGGATCACCCCGGACAGCACGTGGAGGACGAGGTACCGGAAGCCGGACCGGAACGAGCGTTCCGTGCCCGACGCCCACACCAGGAAGACCGACGAGAACGCCAGCAGCTCCCAGAAGACGAAGAGCGTGATGAGGTCGCCGGCGAAGACGGCGCCCAGGGCGCTTCCGGCGTAGACCACCGCCGAGGTGTGCTGAACCCCGGCGCCCTCGTCCTTCTCCAGGTGGAGGGCGTAGAGGTTCCCCAGGAAGGCGGCCAGGTGGAAGAGGTACCCGAACAGCAGGCTCAGCTTGTCCACCCGCAGGGGCACCAGGGTGTACCCCAGGAGCCCCCACTGGAGGGTGTCCCCTTCGTGGATGCCCAGGAGGTTGAGGGCCCCCACCACCGGGATGAGGAGGAGGATGGCCCGGCGCACGTGCCCGCGGGTGAGCGCCACGAGGAGCGCCCCCACGAAGAACACCACGAACGGAGGGAGGCTACTCGGCCCCATAGTAGTCCTCCGGGCGCATGGTCAGGCGGCGCAGCCCCTTGGCGGCCAGGACGAGGATCACGATCCCCAGGAAGCCGTAGAGGGGGTAGAACGCCTTGACGTGCTCCCACGGGTGCTCGGCGTGGCGGTCGACGAACAGGTCCACGAGCACCAGGATCGCGGAGACGGCGTAGAGGACCCGGAGGAGCAGATCCTGCGCCGACTTGCGATCCCAGAGTCCGGGGGTCTCTCCCGGGTCCTCCAGGCGCGCCCTGGGACCCACCTCGGGGGCCCGGGGACTCCCTCCGCCCCGGAGGGGGGGGTGTCCGGTGTCGTGACTCATCGGGCCACCACCATGGTCATGAGGTCGTAGAAGGGGCCGGGGTTGAGGAAGAGGCCCACCGTGGCCGCCGCCGTGATCACCATGGCGATGAGGGAGGGGAGCGGCGCCTCGTGGATGCCCTCGTGGTGGTGGGCGTCGGGGTGGGGCTTGCTGAAGAAGGCCCGCACCGGGATCTCCAGGAGGTAGACCAGGCTCAGCAGCGAGCTGACCATGAGCACCGCCAGGAGGCCGAGCTGACCCGCCTCCAGCGTGCCCAGGCCCAGGAACCACTTGCTCCACGCGCCTCCCGCCGGGGGCACGCCGATGATGCTCAGGGCTCCCACGAAGAACGCGCCGAACGTGACGGGCATGGTGCGGCCCAGGCCGCGCATGCGGCTGATCTCCGTCTCGTGGGCCGCCACCAGCACGGCGCCGGCGCCGAAGAAGAGCGTGATCTTCCCGAAGGCGTGCATGGCGATGTGCATGCCGCCGCCGATGACCCCGTAGCTGTTGGCCAGCAGCGCGCCCAGCACGATGTAGGAGAGCTGGCTGATGGTGGAGTACGCCAGGCGCGCCTTCAGGTTGTCCTTGGTGAAGGCCACCAGGGAGCCGAGGATGATGGTGGCCGCGGCGGCCCACGCCAGCCATGGCGTGGTGGGGAGCTCCCGGAGGAGGTCCAGGCCGAAGACGTACACCGAGATCTTCATCACCGCGAAGACGCCGGTCTTGACCACCGCCACCGCGTGGAGGAGGGCCGACACGGGGGTGGGCGCCACCATGGCGGCGGGGAGCCACCGGTGGAACGGCATGACCGCCGCCTTCCCCACCCCGAACACGAAGAGCACCAGGATCGTGCCCAGCACCCCCCGCGCCGCCGTGCCCGCCAGGATGCCCCCGGGACGGAAGTCCAGCGTCCCGGCGAGCTGCCAGGTCCAGATGATGGCCAGGAGCTGGAAGGCCACCGACGTGGACAACAGGATGCCCAGGTAGATCCGCCCCGCTTTCCTGGCCTCCTCGGTGCCGTGGTGGGTCACCAGGGGGAAGGTGCACAGCGTGAGGACCTCGTAGAACGCGAAGAGCGTGAAGAGGTTCGCCGAGAACGCCGCGCCCATGGCGGCGGCGATGGAGACGGCGAAGAAGAAGTAGAAGCGGGTCTGGTTCTCCTCGTGGTGCCCGCGCATGTACCCGATGGCGTACAGCGAGGTGACGATCCAGAGGAAGGAGGCCACCAGCGCGAAGAGGAGCCCGAGGGGCTCCACCTCCAGCGCCAGGGAGACGCCCGGGACCACCTCCACCAGGGTGAGCGTGCCCAGGGCGCCGTCCCGCACGGGCCCCACCATGGACCAGACCACGCCGAAGAGGCTGGCGGCGGTGAGGAGGGTGGCCCCCTCCCGGGCGTTGGGCCACCTGCCCAGGGCCAGGACCGCCAGCCCTCCCACCACGGGGAGCAGCACCGCCAAGGCCGCCAGCATGCCGACGCTCATGGCCCCACCCCCAACAGCGACTGGGCGGCGCGGATCGCCACGCCCGCCGTGAGCTTCGCGTCGATGCCGAAGACAAGGTTGGCCAGCACCAGCGTCCACGTGGGGATGAGCATGCTCAGGGGCGCCTCACGGACCCCGTCGCCGTCGGGCGGCGGACGGAAGTACGCCACCTCCACCACCCTCCAGACGTAGATCACCGCCAGCAGCGATCCGAACAGCACCACCGCCGCCAGGGGCCAGAGCCCCTGCTCGAGGGCTGCCAGCACCAGGTACCACTTGCTCACGAAGCCCACGGTGAGGGGCACGCCGATGAGGCTGAGCCCCCCCAGGACGAACGCGGCCATGGTGAAGGGCATGGTCTTGCCCAGCCCTGCCATGGCATCGAGGCGCACCGACCCGACGCGGTACATCACGCACCCCATGGCCATGAACAGCGCGCCCTTCATGAGGGCGTGGTTGAAGAGGTGGAGGATGCCCGCGGCCACGCCGAAGACCGACGCCAGGCTGATGCCCAGGACCATGTATCCGATCTGGGCCACGCTGGAGTAGGCCAGGAGCTTCTTGACGTTGGTCTGGTGGATGGCCGAGATCGACATGAGCACGATGGCCAGGAGCGCCAGCGGCATGAGGAGCCGGTCCAACTGCATGACCTCGAAGGCGAAGCCGGCCCCGAAGACCGTGAGGACGAAGCGGAGCAGCATGTACACCGCCACCTTGGTTGCCGTGGCGGCGATGAAGGCCGTCACCGACGAGGGGGCGTAGGCGTACGCGTTGGGGAGCCAGAGGTGGAGCGGGAACAGCGCCAGCTTCAGGCCGATCCCCACCGTGAGGAACGCGAACGCCACCGGGATGGTGCGGGTGTTGAACACCTCCGGGAGCCGCTCGGAGAGGTCGGCCATGTTCAGCGTCCCGGTCATGGCGTACATGAGACCGATGCCGATGACGATGAACGTCGCCCCCACGCTTCCCATGATGAGGTACTGGTAGGCCGACGTGAGCGCCCGCCGGTCCTGTCCCATGGCGATGAGAGCGTAGGCCGAGAGCGACGAGACCTCGAGGAAGACGAAGACGTTGAAGACGTCTCCGGTCACCGAGATCCCAAGCAGCCCGGTCATGCAGAGGATGAGCGCCGCGTAGAACAGCGCGATCCGGTCCGGCTCCAGCTCGCGCTCCACGCTGGCCTTGGCGTAGGGCAGCACCACCGCGGCGATGGCGGAGACGATGACCACCACGAACGCGTTGACGTGGTCGATGCGGTACTCGATGCCCCACGGCGGATCCCAGCCGCCGATGACGTACTGGATGGGGCCCGTCGCGAGCACCCGGGAGAGGAGGATCACCCCGGACGCGAAGGCCCAGAAGGCAGACAGCAGCGCGACCATCCACGCCAGCGTGGGACGGCGCACCAGCGCCGCCAGGGGGGCGGCGAGGAGGGGGAGGACGACGAGGAGGACGGGCAGATGCGTGCTCATCACATCACGTCGTCCTGGACGTGGATCTCGTCCTCCTCGATGGTGCCGTAGGCTTCCCGGATCCGCACCACCAGGGCGAGGCCGACGGACAGCGTGGCCACGCCCACGACGATGGCGGTGAGGATGAGGACGGAGGGGATGGGGTTGGTGTAGACGACGTGCTCCTGCCCTTCCAGGAGGATGGGCGCCGTTCCCCCGAAGATCTTGCCGATGCTGATGTACATGATCATGACGGAGGTCTGGAAGACGCCCAGGCCCACGAGCTTCTTCACCAGGTTCCCCCGGGAGATCATGGTGTAGAAGCCGATCATCATCAGCACGACGACGATCCAGTAGTTGTAGTAGCCGAGGAGCCTCATGCCTCCGTCCTCCTACGCCCGGCGAAGGCGTAGAAGATCGAGACCATGACGCCGAAGACCGTGACCAGCACGCCGAACTCCACCGAGAAGATCCCCCAGTGCTGCCCGTGGTGGGGGTCGTGCAGCAGGACGTTGTAGTCCAGGAAGTTCCCGCCCAGGAGCAACGACACCACGCCGGTTCCGGCGTAGATCATGACCCCCAGCGCGGAGCACACGTAGATCACCGACGGCGGGAGCACCTCCTTGGCGTGTCCCAGCCCGTAGACCAGCGCGTAGAGCACGAAGCCGACCGCGAAGATCACGCCGGCCTGGAAGCCTCCCCCGGGGCCGTAGTCCCCGTGGAATTGGACGTAGAGCGCGAACAGGAGGATGAACGGCACGAGCATCTTCGTGCCCACCCGGAGGATCACCCGGTCATCCATGCGTGCCCTCCCCTTCCCCGGCGGCGCCCCGGGCCGTGGTGCGCTCCTCCGCGGTCCAGACCCGGCGCCGCCGCGGCCCCGTGGCCAGCAGCAGCATGACCCCCACGACGGCGGTGAAGATCACCGTGGTCTCGCCCATGGTGTCGTAGCCCCGGTACGAGGCCAGCACCGAGGTGACGATGTTGGGGACCCCGATCTCGTGCCCCGACTCCTCGACGTAACGCGGCGCCACGTGGAGGTGGGCCGGGTTGTCGGGCTCGCCGAAGGGGGGCAGGTCCGCCGTGCCGTAGACCAGGACGCCCCCGGTCACCAGCACGACGAACAACGGCAGGATGGGGCGGCGGATGGGCTTCTTCTCCTCCCGGCCCACCAGCGTCAGCGTGCCCAGGAGGAGCACCGTCGAGATGCCCGCCCCCACCGCCGCCTCCGTGAACGCGACGTCCACCGCGTCCAGGCTGGTGTAGAGCGCGGCGCACAAGAGCGAGTAGATGCCCGACAGCATGACCACGGCCACCAGGTTGCGCTGGCGCAAGATGGCCAGGCCCGTCACGCCCAGGAGCGCGAGGAGGGCGATGTCGACGGCGGCGTCCATGCTCAGTCTCCCTGCATGGGTGCGCGGAAGGGGACCACCTTCGCCGCCAGCGCCGCGCGGGCCAGGGCGTGGGTGGAGATGGGGCTGGTGAACAGCAGGAACACGTAGACCAGCGCGAACCGCACCGCCACGAGGGAGAGGCCGGCCTGGAGGCACATGCCCAGGATGAGGAAGCCGGCGCCCATGGTGTCGGTCATGCCGGCGGCGTGCAGACGGGTGAAGACGTCGGGCATGCGCAGGACGCCCAGCGTGCCGACGAGGATGAAGAAGAGCCCGGCCAGGATGGCGGCCCAGGAGAGGACGTCGATGGCGATCTGCACGGTCAGTCGCTCCCCCCGCCGTGGCGCTGCCTGCCCAGGTCGCCGAACTCCACGAACTTCAGCACCGCGATGGTGCCCACGAAGTTGATGAGGGCGTAGACCAGACTCAGGTCCACCCAGTCGGGGCGCTCGGTGAGGAACCCGATGACGCCCAGGAGGAGCACCGTCTTCGTGCCGATGGTGTTCACGGCCAGGACCCGGTCGTAGACCGTGGGCCCGAGAAGGGCCCGCGCCATGGCCATGGCCATGGCCACGAGGAGCCCGCCCGCCGCCACGCTCCACATCAGGCCTGCCCTCCCTGCTCCACCCAGGTGCAGCGCCGGTCCATCTCGTCCTCTTCGCGTCCGTCCACGTCCACCCACGTGAGGGAGTGGATCTCGAAGTCGTCTCCGTGCACGCCCGTGGTGATGGTCCCGGGGGTGAGGGTGATGGAGTTGGCGTAGAGGGCCCGGCCCAGGTCGGTCTTCTGGCTACCCCGGTAGTGGACCAGGATGGGGCTGATGGGGAGCTTTGGATCCAGGATGAGCTTGGCCACGTGGAGATTCGCGACCAGGATCTCCTTCATGAGCCACGGGAAGTAGAGCCAGAACCGCCCGCCCACGTGGAGTGGGAGGCCCTCCTGGTCCACCACGTCCATGCGGGTGGCAAGGTAGACCACCAGGACGCACGAGGCGATTCCGAACCCGATGAGCTTCGCCTCGAAGTGGCCGGAGAGGACCAGCCAGAAGGCGAGGAGGATGGCACCGAGGGAGACGGCTCGCAGCAAGGGCCCCACCTGGGTTGATTTCACGTCTTTCCGGCGGGCCGAGAGGGGCCCCCGGGCGAAACGGAGGCCGAATCTACCAGTTGGACTGTGCCCCGTCCACTATCTTCTGGACGAGCAGCTCGATGGCCTCGGCGCGGCCGACCTCCTCGCTCTCGGAGGCCTCGAGGAAGTGGCCCTGGGCCGTCACGCTCCGCTCCTCCCAGAGGATGACGTTCTCCACCAGGTCGACGATCTCCACCCGCACGGTGATGTTCACCTGGCGCTGGAGGACCTCCGCCGGCTGGCCCTCGGCGCCGGCGCGGTAGTTGGGGGCCACCACGTCGTAGCGGACGATGGTGCCGCGGACGATGGCGTCGGCCACGTCCTCCCCGGCCGTGCGGATCCCCAGGGCCCGGGGGAGGTTCCGGAAGAGCTGGTCGTACAGCTCCGCCGAGAGCTCGAAGCGGGCCGTCTCGTTCTCGAAAGGGACCACCGCGATGGTCCGGATGTGCGCCGGCGGGAAGCTCCCGGCCCGGAAGGAGTACATGCACCCCGTGGGGGTGAGGGTGGCGGCCAGGGCGGCCGCCATCAGGGCGCGCCTCATCGGATCCCCCGCACGGAGGTGGGGTCCCAGATGTCCGGCGGGTAGGACTCGACGCGTTCCACGCTCTCCCTCGTCAACTTGAGCTCGCGGAAGGCCGCGAGGTTGCGGTAGGTGGCCTCGGCGGGGTAGCGGCTCCCCTCCTCCAGGCCCAGCTCCACGCGCTCCACGGCGTGGCCGCCCTTGAGCATCTCCAGCGTGCGAACCCGGCCTTGCTCCACCCGGAAGTGGAGCTCCCTGGCGTCGGCGTACCGGTACCGGAGCTGGAGGGCCTCTCCCTCCAGGCGATCCCCGCCCAGCAGCTCGGTGCCCATGAGGGGCCGGAAGACGCCCAGCACCCCCCACATCAGGTCGGCCGGGGGCAGGATCCCCTCGGGCGCCCCGGGGGGCAATCGGAGGTCGCCGTCCACCAGCGCGGCGCGGACCACCGTCTCCCCGTTCCCCAGGAAGAGGTCCAGCCGGGCCCGGTAGGGCGGCTCGATGCGGGCCACGCCCCGGCCCCGGACCCGAATGCCAGCCTCGTTGAGCTGCCACTGGAACACGATGCGCACGGGCTCGGTGAGGGACGTGCGGTCCTCCAGGGCCAGCGCGAGCTGCTCCGGGTCCACCGCCGGCGCCACGTACACGACCTGGCGGGGCTGGCACCCGGCGAAGGCCAGGGCGCCGGCCACGGCGAGGAGGGTCCGGGGGCGTCGGGGAGCGGGCATGGTCGATAAGCTAGGGTGCGGCATCGCCCGGTTCTACCCCCGCCCCCCGGCGGCGTTCGCCCGGGGGCTTGTGACCCACCCCCGCGCGCCGTCATCGTTGGCCCCATGCCCGCCAAGCCCGTCTACCTCGCCTCCGACGTCCACCTGGGTGCCGTCCCCCCCGAGCGCGAGGAGGCGTTCCTGGGTTGGCTGCGCCACACACCTCGGGTGGCGTCGCGGGTGGTGCTCAACGGCGACCTCTTCGACTTCTGGTTCGAGTACCGCCGGGGCGTTCCCCGGGGGTACGACGCCGTGCTCAACACGCTCCGGGAGGTGGTGGACGCCGGCGTGCCGGTGACGCTCATGGGGGGAAACCACGACTGGTGGGGGGGGCGCTACCTCCGGGAGGAGATCGGCGTGGAGTTCCTCCAGGACCCGGTGGTACGGGAGTACGCCGGGCTCCGCACGTTCCTCGCCCACGGCGATGGTCTGGGCAAGGGCGACCTGGGGTACCGGTTCCTCAAGAGCATGCTCCGGGGGCGCCCCACGCGCTTCGCCTTCGGCTTCCTGGGGCCCGATCTGGGCGGCTGGGTGGCGGGGCGGGTGTCCAAGACCCACGTCCGCTGGGGTGCGCCCACCGCCGACGACAAGGCCCGCGCGGCGGCGCTGGAGGCCTGGGCCGAGGCGAGGCTGCGCGCGGACCCCTCCCTGGACCTGGTGGTCCTGGGGCACACGCACATCCCCGTGCTGAGGGAGGTCGCCCAGGGGCGCTGGTACCTCAACGCCGGCGACTGGGTCTTCCACGCCACCTACGCCGTGCTGGAGGAGGGAGCCGGGCCCCGCCTCCTCACCTGGGAAGGCTGACGCCCACCGAGAGCTCGACGCGGCCGTTCCCCACCGGCTGGACGCCCAGCTCCAGGGGCGCGGGGAAGTCCTTCAGGTGGGCGGACACGAAGGCGTCCGCACCGGACAGGAAGAGGAGGAAGATCCCCAGAGCGGTCCAGTCCTCGCGCTGCTGCCGCCGCGACTCCTCCAGGCCCCGGAGGTCCTGGAGCGAGGCGTCGTCCTCCAGCGCCTCCAGGATCTCCGCTTCCTCCGTTACCCCCTGGGCCACCAGGTCGGCGCGGAGGAGGGTCTCGTGGAAGAGGAGGCGCTCCTGGGCCTCTGTGAACCGCCGCCGCGTCTTGAGGAGCGTCCACGCGGTGGCCCCCTCGACCACGAAGTAGAACGCCCCCCGGTGGTACGACCCGATGGACGCGTGCCCCCACCCCGGCAGGAGGACCGCCCGGAGGAAGGCGCCGCCGGGGGACACGCCGCCGGCGGCCAGAGCCAGGGGCGCCGCCGTGTCCGGGGCCGCGGGGGGTGGGGTCTGCTGGGCCCGCGCCGGGGACGCTCCGGTGGCCAACGCCAGGGCGACGAGGAAGGCCCGGGGCCGGTGGCCCCCGAAGAGGCGGCGGAAGGGGAGGAGGGAGAAGCGAGGCATGGCGGCCAACGATATCGGAAGCCGGGAGGCGCATCAACGGCCCCGGCCCCGCCGGCGGGCGCAGGCGGGGCCGGGGCGAAGCTGGCGGGAACGTGTGGGAATCGAACCCACCCACCCGGGGTTCAGCCGGGCTGCACGGTTTTGAAGACCGCCGGAGCCACCAGGCCCCCTCCGCTCCCTCGGGCCTCGAAGCTTTCCAGGGGAGAGGAGTCCGTCAACCTCCTGCTGTCCCCGTCCCGGGGACGTGCGCTAACTTCGACGGTCACCGCGAACCACGGAACACGCCCATGAGCACGTCCCCCACGTCCCTCCGCGAACGAGACGCGGCGCCCGCTCCCGCCTCGGCGCCCCTCCTCCCCGGGCCCCTCCGCCGGGGCGAGCGCAATCCGGGCATGCCCCTGGACCTGGACTGGGTCCGGGAGGTTCGGGTCAACCGGAGCGCCGTGGAGCGCCGAGCCGCGACGTTGGGCACCCGGCGGAGCGTGAAGAAGGAATGGCAGGCGGCCTGGCTCCTCAAGGCGGTGACGCTCATGGACTTGACCACCCTGTCCGGCGACGACACCCCGGGACGGGTCCGGCGCTTGTGCGCGAAGGCCCGCCACCCGGTGCGGGAAGACCTCCTGGAGGCGGTGGGCGTGGCGCCGGCGGCGGTGCGCGTGGGCGCGGTGTGCGTCTACCACGAGATGGTGGAGACGGCGGTGGACGCCCTGGCGGGCTCGGGGGTCCCCGTGGCCGCCGTGTCCACCGGGTTCCCCCACGGCCTGAGCCCCCTTCCCCAGCGGATCCAGGAGATCCGCGCGTCGGTGGAGGCCGGCGCCGGCGAGATCGACATCGTCGTCACCCGGGGCCACATCCTCACGGGGAATTGGGAGGCGCTGTTCGATGAGGTGCGCTCCTTCCGCGAGGCGTGCGGCGAGGCCCACCTCAAGACGATCCTGGCCACCGGCGAGCTGGGCACGCTCCGGAACGTGGCGCGGGCCAGCCTGGTGTGCATGATGGCCGGCGCCGACTTCGTGAAGACCTCCACGGGCAAGGAGGGCGTGAACGCCACCCTGCCCGTGGGTCTCACCATGGTCCGGGCGGTGCGAGCCTACGCCGAGCGCACCGGGTACGCCGTGGGCTTCAAGCCCGCCGGCGGCATCCGCACCGCCAAGGAATCCCTCCTCTGGCTCATCCTCATGAAGGAGGAGTTGGGACGGCCCTGGCTGGCGCCCGAGCTGTTCCGCTTCGGCGCCTCGTCCCTCCTGGGGGACATCGAGCGCCAGATCGAGCACCACGTCACCGGCCGGTACTCGGCCGCCCACCGGCACCCGTTGGCCTGAGAGCAGGGGCATGAGCAAGGTCGCCGACATCTTCGAGACCATGGAGTACGGCCCGGCCCCCGAGGGCGCGGAGCGCGCCCACGCCTGGCTGCGAGGGCACGGCGGCGTCGTGGGCCACTTCATCGCCGGGGCGTTCACGCCCGTGGCGGGGCGGGATTTCCTCGAGACCCACAACCCGGCCACGGGGGAGCCCCTGGCCCGTGTGATCCAGGGCACCGCCGAGGACGTGGACGCCGCGGTGGCCGCCGCCCGCGCGGCCCAGCCCCGGTGGTGGGCGCTGGGTCCCCACGGACGGGCCCGGCACCTGTATGCCCTGGCCCGCAGGATCCAGAAGCACGGCCGCCTCTTCGCGGTGCTGGAGACGCTGGACAACGGCAAGCCCATCCGCGAGTCCCGGGACCTGGACGTCCCTCTGGTGGCCCGCCATCTCTACCACCACGCGGGGTGGGCCCAGCTCATGGAGGAGGAGCTACCGGGGTACGGGCCCGTGGGGGTGGTGGGGCAGATCATCCCCTGGAACTTCCCCCTCCTCATGCTGGCCTGGAAGGTGGCTCCTGCCCTGGCCATGGGGAACACGGTGGTGCTCAAGCCCGCCGAGTTCACGCCCCTGACCGCCCTCCTCTTCGCCGAGCTGGCCCGGGAGGCCGGCCTTCCCGCCGGGGTGCTCAACGTGGTCTCCGGCGACGGCCGCACCGGCGCGGCCCTGGTGGACCACCCCGACGTGGACAAGATCGCCTTCACCGGGTCCACCGAGGTGGGCCGCATCATCCGCCAGGCCACCGCCGGGACGGGCAAGCGCTTGAGCCTTGAGCTGGGCGGTAAGTCGCCGTTCGTGGTGTTCGACGACGCCGACCTGGACTCGGTGGTGGAGGGGGTCGTGGACGCCATCTGGTTCAACCAGGGGCAGGTATGCTGTGCCGGGAGCCGCATCCTGGTCCAGGAGGGAGTCGCCGATCTCCTGGAGCGGAAGCTCAGGGCGCGCATGGAGACCCTCCGCATGGGTGACCCCCTCGACAAGGCCGTGGACATGGGGGCCATCGTGGCGCCCGTCCAGCTCGAGCGCATCCGGGAGCTGGTGGAGAAGGGCCGCGCCGAGGGCGCGCAGGTGTGGCAGCCGTCGTGGAGCGTGCCCCGGGAAGGCTGGTTCTACCCGCCGACGCTGTGCACCCGGTGCTCCCCGGCGGGGACGCTGGCGCAGGTGGAGATCTTCGGTCCCGTGGTGGTCCTCATGACGTTCCGGACCCCGGCGGAGGCGGTGGAGCTGGCCAACGACACGCGCTACGGCCTGGCCGCGTCCATCTGGACGGAGAACATCAACCTGGCGCTGGACGTGGCTCCCGCCATCAAGGCCGGGACCGTGTGGGTGAACTGCACCAACATGTTCGACGCGGCCTCGGGCTTCGGGGGATACCGGGAGAGCGGCTTCGGACGCGAGGGCGGCCTGGAGGGCCTCTGGGAGTACGTGAAGCCCCTGGAGCACGGGAAGCCGGCCCGGGGGAGGAAGAGCCGGAAGAGGGCCTCGGCCCGCGCCCGCCGGGGCGCCACCACAGGAGCGCTCCCCGCGGTGGACCGCACCGCCAAGCTGTACGTCGGAGGCAAGCAGGTCCGCCCCGACGCCGACGCGTCCCTTCCGGTGGCGGGCGCCGACGGCTCGGTGGTGGGAGAGGTGGGGCGTGGGAACCGGAAGGACGTGCGCAACGCCGTGGAGGCCGCGCGCAAGGCCCAGGCCGGGTGGGCGGCGCGCACGGCCCACAACCGGGCCCAGATCCTCTACTACATGGGTGAGAACCTGGAGGCCCGCCACGACGGGTTCGCCGCCCGGCTGGCCCTCTTCTCCGGCGACCCCGACGACGCGGCGCAGGAGGTGGACGCCGCGGTGGCGCGGCTCTTCGCCTACGCGGCGTGGGCCGACAAGTGGGACGGGCGGGTCCACGCCACCCCCTTCAGGAACGTCACCCTGGCCATGCACGAGGCCGTGGGCGTCGTGGGCGCCGTGTGCCCCGACGAGCGCCCTCTCCTGGGGCTGGTGTCGGTGCTGGGGCCGCTTCTGGCCACGGGGAACGCCGTGGTGGCGGTGCCCTCCCGGACGGCTCCCCTCCTCGCCACCGACCTCTACCAGGTCCTGGACACGTCCGACGTCCCCGGGGGCGTGGTGAATCTGGTCACCGGGCTCCACGACGAGGTGGTGCCCACGCTGGCGGCCCACGACGACGTGGACGGCGTCTGGTACTTCGGTCCCCGGGAGGGCTCCGCCCTGGTGGAGAGGGTTTCCACGGGCAACATGAAGCGCACATGGGTAAGTTATGGTGTGGCAATGGATTGGCTCGACGCCTCGGCCGGTCAGGGGCACGAGTTCCTGCGGGAGGCGACGCAGGTCAAGAACATCTGGATCCCCTACGGCGAGTAGGGGTCGCTCCGGGGCTCGCCCGCCCCGGGCCGCCGGGGGGTTGCCCTTGCCTACCGGACCTGGATGTAGGTCTGGTTGGGGTCCTCGGGGATGACGACCTGGACCCGGTCGCCGGGCTGGACGGAGACCCCCATGGTGTTGTAGGTCCGTCCCGCCAGCACCTCGATGCGGAAGCTGAGCTGGTCGAGCTGGCGCCACTCCATGTCGATGCGCCGCTGCGTGTTCCCCCCCACCGAGCCCAGGGACTGGTTCCCCCGCGGCGTAGCCGCGTAGAGGCGGATGTCGTTGAAGCCCCGGTTCTCCACCCAGATGCTGATGCGGCTCTCGGCCGGGTTGGCCTCGGCGAAGGGGTTCCGGGCCCCCGCCACGCCGCAGCCCCACGTGGCCACGAGGACGAGGGCCGCGGCCACGAAGGCGGTTCGACGACCGGTGGGAGTGGGCTTGGGGTTCATGGCGTCGGTCCGGGGCCGGGGTTCAAAACCAACGGTGGGGCATCGGGAAGCCGGGGGCAAGGCGGCGGAAACGGCGAGGGGGCGGCGGCCCGCGGGCCACCGCCCCCTCCCGAGACCGGGGGTGGGCCGCGCCCTTCTACTCCGTGATGAGGCGGTCCAGGTCGATGGTCTCCAGACCGAGCTCCCGGAGGAGCTCGTTGAGGCGTGCAAGGTCCTGGGTGATGACCAGGTTCATCTGCTCCAGCTCCCCGCCGAGTTGCCCCGACAGCGTGTCGAACACCGTGTACGACTGGTCGGTGGGCCGGTTCTCCGAGCCCTCCACCAGGTTCAGCAGCGCCGCGATCTTGTTGTTGAGCATGATGGGGTAGTTGAGCGGGTCCTGGTTGGACTGGTTCTTCACCTGGTAGATCTGCGACTCGACGCCGCCGAGCCGCTCCTTCACCGTCCCACCCAGGGTCTGCAACTCCCCGTTGTCGCTCTTTGACAGCCGGTCGTCCACGGCGGCCTTGATGGCGCGCATCTTGAGCACCGCTTCGTTGGCCTCGCTCACCCGGTCGCGGATACGGGTGGAGAGGTCGTAGCGGGCCTGCAGGTCGGCCAGCGTCACGCCGTTGGCCGCGGCCCGGGGGTTCATCTTGATCTCGAAGTCCCGGGTCTGGGATGCGCCGTCCACCGTGAGGCGGACCTGGTATCGGCCGGGAAGCACGGCGGGCCCGACGGGACCCGCCGCCCAGAAGATCCGGCCCTCGAAATCGGTCCACCCGGCGGTGCGCATGCTCCACCGGAAGCTGTTGGAGCCCTTCATCTTCGAGGGCGCCTGGGAGCCGCCGCCGAAGCCGCCACCCCCGCCGCCCTGCGGCGGGCGGGCGTCACCGTCCAGGGAGGCGTAGGAGGCCAGCACGGTGCCCCGGGGGTCCAGGAACTCCAACGTGACCTTCTCGGCGTTCTCCTTCAGGTGGTACTGGATGACCGCGGTGTTGTCGAAGCCGCGCACCGGGTCCTTGGGATCGAAGAGCCAGAAGCCCGCGGCGGCCACCTCGGGGGTGAGCTGGCGGAGGATCCCGATGTTCTCCATGACCCAGAAGCCCCGCCCGTGGGTGCCGATGACCAGGTCGTGGTCCTCCACCACCAGGTCGGAGACCTGCACCACCGGGAGGTTCTGCGCCAGCGACTGCCAGTGGGCGCCGTCGTCCCAGGACACGTACACCGTGCGTTCGGACGCGGCGTACAGCAGGCCCGGGCGCGCCGGGTCCTCCCGGATGGCCCGTACGAAGTCGTCGGCGGGGATCCCGGTGACGATCTTGGTCCACGTCTTCCCGTAGTCGGTGGTCTTCCACACGTAGGGGCTGCGGTCGTTGTCCACCAGGTAGCGGATGCCGGCCACGTAGGCCTTCCCCGGCGCATGGGGTGACGATGCGATGGTGTTGATGCGCACGAAGTCCGGCGCGTCCGGCGGCGTCACCTTGTCCCACGTCGGGCTCGGGGCGTTGCCGTTCCGGGTGACGTGGACGTACCCGTCGTCCGAGCCCGCCCAGAGGACGCCGGCCTCGGTGTACGAGGGCTCGATGGCGAAGACGGTGGCGTAGGTCTCCACGCCGGTCTGGTCCTTCGTGATGGGGCCGCCGGAGGCCACCATGGTCATGGGGTCGGACCGGGTGAGGTCCGGGGAGATCTCCTCCCAGCTCTGCCCCTCGTTGCGCGTCCGCCAGACCTTGTGCGTGCCGGTGTACAGGGTCCCGGCGTCGTGGCGGTCGAACACGATGGGGAACGTCCACTGGACCCGCTCCCGGATGTCCTCGGACGACCACCCCATGGGGTTCTCGGGCCATACCGTCACCGCCCGGGTCTCCCCGGTGGCGTGGTCGTAGCGGGAGAGGGAGCCGCCGTAGCATCCCGCGAAGAACACGTTGGGGTTCCGGGGGTCAGGGGCGATGTAGCCGCTCTCGCATCCGCCCACCTGGTAGAAGTAGCCGCCGCCGCCGAAGCCGCCCCCGGCGGAGAGGTGCCCCCACCCGGACGACGGCATGCACGCGGTGGAGTTGTCCTGCTGGGCGCCGCAGATGTGGTACGGCTCGTGGGCGGTGGTGATGACCCGGTAGAACTGGGAGGTGGCGAAGTCCTGGTCCGTCCAGGTCTGGCCGCCGTTCACGGAGACGTTGGCGCCGCCGTCGTTGGAGTTGATCATGCGCTTCGGGTCGCTCGGGGCGATCCACAGGTCGTGGTTGTCCCCGTGGGGGACGCGGAACGACGTCGGGAAGGTCTTTCCCCCGTCCGTGGACTTGTAGAAGCCCGTGTTCAGCGCGTAGACGACGTTCTCGTCCTTGGGGTCGGCGTAGACGCGGGTGTAGTAGAAGGCCCGCTGCCGGAGCTTGCGCTCGTCGTTCATCTGCTCCCAGGTCCGGCCCCCGTCGTCGGAGCGGTACACTCCGCCTTCGGGCTCGTGCTCCACGAGCACCCAGACCCGGTTGGAGTTGGCCCCCGACACCGTGACGCCGATCTTGCCGATGGGTGTCGCCGGGTCGAGCCCCAGCGAGGACGTGATGTCCTGCCACGTCTCACCGCCGTCCGTGGACTTCCAGAGCCCCGAGTCGTCGCCCCCCGAGCTCATGCCCCAGCTCTTGCGCCAGGCCTCCCAGACGGCGGCGTAGAGCACGTCGGGATTGCCGGGGTCCAGGGCCAGGTCGCCGATGCCCGCCTTGTCGCTCTTGAAGAGCGTCTTCTTCCACGTCTTCCCACCGTCGGCGGTCTTGAAGACCCCGCGCTCGGGGTTGGGCATGGAGTGGACGCCAAAGCCGCCTACCCAGGCCACGTCGCAGTCCTCCGGGTGGATGCGGATCCGCGAGACGTTCTGGACCTCCTTCAGGCCCAGATGGGCCCACGTCATGCCCGCGTCCGTGGACCTGTAGACGCCGTCACCCTGCTGGATGTTGCCGCGGATCTGCGTCTCGCCGGTGCCGATGTACACCACGTCCGGGTTGGCCTGGCAGACGGCGACGGCGCCCACGGAGGAGCTGTTGATCTTCCCGTCCGTGACCGGCCGCCAGTTCTGCCCCCCGTCGGTCGTCTTCCAGAGGCCGCCCCCGGTCGCCCCGAAGTAGTACTCGTTCGGCCGCGCGTCGCTGCCGGCCACGCCGATGGAGCGTCCCCCCCGGGGAATGGAGTTGTTGTTCCACTGGAGGGAGCTGTAGAGCGACGCGTCGAACTGCTGCGCGGGGGCGCCGCCGGGGAGCGTCAGGGACGCAGCCAGCGCCACCGCCACCGCCGTCGGGAGGGATCTTCCCATCGGTCATACCTGCCGGAATTGAGGGTCCTCGAACGCTGCCAGGTTCGGAGCGTGCCAGCGTACGGTGCGGCCCGGGCCCGCGCAAGGCGAGGCGGTGGGGGGGAGGGGCGTCACCTTCGACGGCGTCGGCAAGGCCGCAGCCGGCGCCGTGGGTCCGGCGGCGCTTCAGCGCCCGAGGGCTCCCAGCACCGCCGACAAGATGGGGTTGATCCGGATCGAGCTGGTCGTGGGGTTACCGTTCCCGTCGCCGTCGTCGCCGCTGCTGCCTCCCCGGAGCCCGAAGGCCAGCGCGGCGAGCGCCGCGGTCCCCGAGACGATCGCGACCCCCAGGCCGATGCTCTTGCCCCGGGAGAACACGCGCGAATGGACGGCCGACAGATCGGCCCGGGCGACGCGCAGCGTGTCCACACGCAGGATCTCGCGGAACGCTCCGATCTCGCGGCGGGAGGAGACCTCGAGGACGACCGAGTCCGCCGCGCTCAGGACCAGTCCCTCCATCGAGATCGACTCGGGGGCCTGGTTCGGGCGGGAGATGGCCGACCGAACCGGGACCTGGATCCGAACCGTGCTCCCGGGCGCGGGCTGCTCCACCGGAACATAGGTGTAGCAGCCGCTCATGAAGGCGGCCCCAAGAAGACCGAGAACGGTCCCGGGGAGTCTGCGTAGGCTCATCAGAAGACGATCTGCACCGATTGAGTGGGCGGTGCGTTGAAGCGGTACAGGAAGATCCAGGGGTTGTCGGGATATATCTTCCCCACGTCGTCGAATATGTTCCTGCCGTCGACGAAGACCTCCGCTGTCACGTTGACCGTGTCCCCCGGGGACTCCGGAAACGCACTGATGAGAAGCTGGCGTTCGACCCGTACGTCTATGACGGTGTCGATGGGGAGCCGGCGTCGGAGCGTGTCGGCCCCGAAGAGCCTCACCTGGGTTACGCCCGCCTCGCTCGTGCCGGCCAGGAACTCCTTCGAGAAGATGATCGCGACGCTGTCTCCGGGCGCTCCCTCCATGCGGAAGGAGACCGACTTCGGCGCCTGGTCCTCGAAGACCTCACAGCCCGCCGCCACCGCCGCCCACGCCACGACGAGCGCGGCACACGTGTATCTCAGGGACTTCATGCTCTGCGTCCAGGGTTCGGGAGAGGTCGGGCGCACCCGCCATGGATGCGGGTGCGCCCGATTAATAACGAGGATGTTAGTCACGCGTGGACCCTTCATTAAACGGCGCCCCAGGGCAGGACGTTGAGGTGATCGAGACTCACGACGGCGGAGGGTGTGAGCGT
>BTVB01000047.1:0-34327 GCA_045863275.1 Gemmatimonadota bacterium | reverse complement strand
GTGACCAGGGTGAGGGAGCGGAGGCGCGCCGTGGCCACGAGGAGCCGGTCCGCCGGATCGCCGTGCAGGGGGCCGGGCAGGGTGGCCGCCTCCACCGCGATGTCGGGCGCCACCTCCACGGCACGCACCCCGGGCCGCGACAGCGCCTCCTGGAACCACTGGGCCGGGGGCCGATCGAGGCGGAGCCGCCCGCCCGCCACCAGGAGGCCGATCTCGAAGCCCGAGATGGCCGAAACGTGGACCAGCCCCGCGCCGGCGGCCCTCTCCAGCTCGGCGCTCACGGAACGGAGGCGCCGCGCCTCCTCGCCGGCGAAGGCCCAGACCAGGACGTGGGTGTCCAGGAGGAGGGGCCGGGGGCGCCGCGCCACGGGCTACGGCTCCCCCGCCGCCGGGAAGTCGGGGGGCTCGTAGTCGTGCAGGAGGGGCGAGACGATGTCGCCCAGCACGGTCACGGTACCCGCCATGCACCCCAGGAGGGGGGGCACCTGGGCGTCGGGGGGGACGAGGCGCGCGACGGGACGCCCGTGCTTGGTGATGACCACGGTCTCCCGCGTCCGCTCCACCCGGTCCATGAGCTGGAGGCACGTGGCCTTGAACTCCGTCGCCCCCACCCTCAGCTCCCCGGTCTTCCTCGCCTTCGCCATGGCACCTCCCGAAGTGGTCATTTCAATCTAACCACTTCCCTCCCCCGCCGCCGACCGCCAGCACCCGTCGCCCACCACCACGTGGTCCAGCACCGGGATCCCCAGGGCGCGCCCGGCCTCGGCGAGCTGGCGCGTGACCGCGCGGTCCTCGGCGGAGGGGGTGGGATCGCCGGAGGGGTGGTTGTGGACCAGGATGATCCCCGCCGCCCCCTCCACCACCGCCAGGCGGAACACTTCCCTCGGGTGGATGAGGGAGGCGTCCAGGATCCCCCGGGTGACGGCCACCTCCCGGATGACCCGGTGCCGGGTGTTGAGGAGGAGGGCGTGGAACTCCTCCTGGGGAAGGTCCCGGAGGCGGGGGCCCATGCGCCGGAAGACGTCCCCCGGACCCCGGATGGGGTCGTCCTCCTCCCCCGGGAGCGTGGCGGCCCGCCGCCCCAGCTCCAGGGCCGCCAGGACCCGGGCGGCGGTGGCGGTGCCCACGCCGCTGACCCCCTCCAGCGTCGCCGGGTCGGCGGCGGCCAGGCGGCGCAGGGACCCGCCGGCCCACGCCACCAGCCGGTCGGCGGTGTGGAGGGCCGAGCCCCCCCGCCCCCCGCTCCCCACCAGGAGGCCGAGGAGCTCGCGCACCGAGAGGTGGCGTGCCCCCACGGCGCGGAGGCGCTCCCGGGGGCGGTCCTGGGCGGGGGGCGGCGGCGGCATGCCCCACCTTGGGGCAGCGCCCGGGGCGGAGGGATGCCCGGTTGGGCCTCCAGCCCATCCCGGGAGGGGGGACGCTAGAGCTTCCGCACCATGAGGAGGGCGTCCTCCCGGGGCTTCTCGTAGTACGCCTTCCGCGTCCCCACCTGGGTGAAGCCGAAGGAGCGGTACAGCTCGATGGCCGACGCGTTGGAGACGCGGACCTCCAGGTAGAGGGACTCCACCCCGCGCTCCCGCGCCACCTCCAGCACCCGGCCCAGGAGGTGGCGGCCGTGGCCCCTGCCCCGGTGTCCCGACACCACGGCGAGGTTGGCCAGCTCCCCCTGGTCCAGGATGCACCAGAGGACGGCGTAGGCCACCACCCCGTCCGACGGGTCGTCCAGGACCCACAGCTCGGCGCCGGGGCGGCCCAGGAGGCTCTCGAAGGTGTCGGCCTTCCACGGGGCGGTGAAGGAGGCGGCCTCGATCTCGGCCACGCGCCCCACGTCCTCCGGGCCCATCCTGCGGGCCACCACCCGTCCGGGGGCGGCGGCCCTCACGCCACCCACTCCCGCTCGGCGGAGGACGCCTTCACGTACCGCGGCTCCCAGGTGCCCGGCTCCGCCACCGGCGGGGTGTCGGGGTGGAGGCCCAGGAGGTGGAGGAGGGCGTCGGCGGTGGGCTCCCCCACGGGGGGCACGAGCACGGCGAAGCCGGCCGCCTCGATGGCCCTCCGGTGGCGCTCGGCGCCGTCGCCGGCGAAGGCCGCCCCGTCGGGGACGTCGCCGGCCAGGAGCGAGCGCAGGTGGTCGGCGTGGGGCGGGCGGAGGGTCTCCACGCCCCGGCTCCCCACGCCGTAGCACGCGGCGTAGACCCGGTCGCCCCGGGCGTCGAAGAGCACGTACCGTACCCCCGGCCCCCGGGCCCCCAGGTCCGCCACGGCGCCGGCGGCCAGGGACGACACGGCCCACAGCGGCACGTCCAGCCCCCGGGCCAGCCCCTTGGCGGTGGAAGCGGCCACGCGGACGCCGGTGAAGGAGCCGGGCCCCTCTCCCACCACGATCCCCGCCAGCTCGCCCCGGTCCACCCCCGCCTCCCTCAGCGCCTGGTCCACGGCCCGCACGGCGAGGGAGGCGTGCTGCCCCTTCCGCTCCAGGCGCACGCGGGCCAGGACGTCGGCGCCGCGGCCCACCGCCACGAAGCCCGAGGGTCCGGAGGTGTCCAGGGCCAGGTAGTGGCGGTCCCCGTGGAAGAGGGGCTCGGTCACGGGCCCCTCGACACCGTCATGGGGAAGCCCGCCAGGTCGGGAGGCGACCCCACCCGCACCACCGAGACGTCCCGGAGGAGGGGCCGACCGGGCACCGGGGTGAGCTCGATGATCCAGTGGTCGGCGGGGAGGAGCGCGCCGGCCCGCTCGGGCCACTCCACCAGCACCACCTCGTTGGGCTGGCCCAGCTCCTCCCACCCCAGCTCGAAGAGCTCGTCGGGGGTGTCGAGGCGGTAGAGGTCCATGTGGACCACCTGGATGCCCATGCGGGCGCCGTAGCGGAAGAGGAGGTTGAAGGAGGGCGACGGCATGGCCTGGCCCACCCCCAGCCCCAGGCCGATGGCCCGGGCCAGCACCGACTTGCCGGCGCCCAGGGGGCCGCGCAGCCCCAGGAACGCCGGGGCGTCCAAGGTCTCCCCGATGCGCTCCCCCCACCGGACCAGCGCGGCCTCCTCCAGGCGCATTCGCGTCCCTCCGCGCCTACGCCGTCGCGAGGGACTGGAGCCACGCGGCGGTGCGCCGCAGCCCCTCGTCCAAGGGGACGCGCACCTCGTAGCCCAGGCGCTGGCGGATCCGGGTGAGGTCCGCCAGGGAGTCACGCACGTCGCCGGGGCGGGGCGGCCCCGCCTCGGCGTCCAGCTCCACGCCCAGGATGGCGCGGATCTCCTCCCAGAGGCGCACCACGCTGATGCGCTCGCCGCACCCCACGTTGAAGACCTCCCCCACCACCCCGTCGGCGGGGGCGAAGCACGCCCGGAAGTTGGCGTCCACCACGTTGTCCACGTACGTGAAGTCGCGGGTCTGTCCCCCGTCGCCGTTGATGACCGGCGCCTTGCCCTGGAGCGCCCGGTCGATGAAGAGAGGGATCACCGCCGAGTACGGCGAGTGGGGGTCCTGGCGGGGCCCGAAGACGTTGAAGTAGCGGAGCACCACCGTCTCCAGCCCGAAGAGCTTGGGGAAGACCTGGGCGTAGTGCTCCCCCGCCAGCTTGGCCACGGCGTAGGGGGAGCGGGGGTTGGACGCCATGTCCTCGCGCTTGGGGAGGGTCGGCGTGTCGCCGTACGCCGACGACGAGCCGGCGTACACGAACCGGCGCACGCCGGCGCCATGGGCCGCGTGGAGGACGTTGAGCGTTCCCGTGGCGGACACCGCGTGCGTGGGCAGCGGATCCGCAACGGAGCGGGCGACCGAGGGAAGCGCCGCCTGGTGGAGCACGTAGTGGACGCCGGCGCACGCCCGGGCGCACGCCTCCGGGTCGGTGACGGAGGCCTCGTGGAGGTCGATGCGCTCCCGCCAGGGCGCCAGGTTCTCCCGGCGGCCGGTGCTGAAGTCGTCGAGGACCCGCACCCGGGCGCCCCGGGCCAGGAGGTGCTCCACCAGGTGGGATCCGATGAAGCCGGCCCCCCCGGTGACGAGAACGGTGGTGTCGTTGAAGTCCATGGCGGGAGAATCTAACCGATGGGCGCGCCGGCGCACCCCGGCGGCGTCACGCCCGGTACAGGCCCTCGCGCCGGATCACCGCCAGCACGCCGGGGGGCACCTGGGCGGACGCGTCGTCCCCCGCGGCCAGGGCCGCGCGGATGCGGGTGGCGGCCACGTCCACGCGGGTGACCTGGACGTGCACGGCCCGCTCCATGCCCGGGAGGTCGGGGGCGACGGCGGGCGCCGCCTCCCCCTCCCGGTCCATGAGGACCAGCGTGGCCAGCCGGAGGACCTCCACGGGCTCCTTCCAGCCGTGCTCCAGCGTGCGCACCTGGTCGGCGCCCAGGACCAGGAACAGCTCGGCGGTGGGGAAGCGCCCCCGCAGCTCCCGGAGGGTGTCCACGGTGTAGGAGGGGCCCTCGCGCACCAGCTCCACGTCGGAGGCCTCGAAGCGGGGGTCCCCGGCGGCGGCGGCGCGGACCATCTCCAGGCGTAGCCCCGGGGGGCTCACCGCCTCGTCCTGCTTGTGGGGGGGGATGCGGGCGGGGACCCAGAGCAGGCGGTCGAGCCCCAGGGCGTCGGCCACGTCCCGGGCCACCGCCACGTGCCCCACGTGGGGCGGGTCGAAGGTGCCGCCGAAGACGCCGAGGCGGAGCGGGGCGGCGTCAGGCCCCGGGCGTACCCGCGCCATCGACCCGCACCTCCGCCGCCGCCGGCGAGTCGGGGTACTCGGCCAGGAGCCGCTCCCGGGCCTCGTCGGCCAGGTCGTCGTACCCGATGGCCTTGTTGGACCGGTAGATCCCCAGGAGGGCCTGGGGCGCCCACGCCGTCTCCGGGTAGAGCTGCACCACGAACTCGAAGTACTTGATGGCCGAGTCCCAGAGCTCGCGGCGGAAGTAGAAGTCGGCGTTGAGGTACTCCTTCTCCGCCAGCTTCAGCCGCAGGTCGTTGGCCAGCCCCGCGGCCTCCTGGGCCTGGGGCGTGCCCGACCAGTCCACCACCACGTTCCGGCAGACGGTGATGGCCTCGTTGGTGTACGTCTGGTCCCGCTGGGCCTTGGGCGAGAGCGCCCCCAGGCTCCGGCAGATCCCCAGCGCCGCCATGGGCGCCTCCGGGTTGCCGGGGAAGCGGTCCAGGAAGCGCTGGTACTCGGAGCGGGCGGTGAGGTAGTCCCGCTTGGCGTAGTACGCGTGGGCCATGAGGAGCCGGGCCGCCGGCACCAGCTCCGAGTTCCCGAAGCCCAGGATGAGGCGGTCCAGCGGACGGATGGCGTCGTCCCACTCCCCCTCGTCGTACTTCTGCTTGCCCAGGAGGTACAGCTCCTCCGGCTCCATGCCCTGATAGGGGTTGGAGCCGCCGCACCCCGCCAGGAGGGGGAGGGCCAGGAAGGCCAGGACCGTGAAACGTCGCGCGTAGGATGACATCCGTGACGAATACCCGGGGATGGAGGTCAGTGTTTCCTTGGGAGGCTACGAAGGGGACGTCACCTGCAGCGGCCGCCGCGGAGGGCCTCCAGGCCCCGGCCGAAGCGGATCTCGTCGTGGATGGCCTGGGCCCGGTCCACGAGGGCGCCGGCGCTGTCGGCGTTCCGCACCCGGGAGAGGGCGTCCATGGCCCCCTGGCAGTCCCCCAGGTCGGAGAGGATGAGCCCCTTCTCGAACCAGGCCTGGGCCTGGATGTTCCGGGGCTCGCCCACCTCCAGGGCGCGGTTGATGCGCTCCAGGGCCAGGTTGAGCTGAGCCTCGGTGGCCTCGGTGGCGGCGCGGACCTCCCGGGCCAGGTTGAAGGCGCACGTGCCGATGTACCAGTCCACCTCGCCTCGCTGCCACGGGCGCACCATCTCCCGGAAGCGCTCGAAGAAGACCAGCGCGTGCTCGCAGTCGCCGATCTCCTCGTAGGCCTGCCCCACCTCGAAGACGATCTCCGAGGTGGCCGAGTCGCCCACCTCGGCCAGCGCCTTCTGGTAGAAGGGGAGGGCCCGGCCGTACTCGCCGTTCTGGAAGTAGTGGCGGGCCAGGTCCAGGGACATGTCCTGGACGCCCAGCCCCGGGCGGAGGCGCAGCGCCGTCTCCACGGCGGTGGCCATGGCGAAGCGGTCCCGGCGCTTCCGGGCGTCCCCGGCCATGCGCATGAGGTCGGCCACCGCCTGGTCGGTGAGGGAGCTGTCCCGGGCCGCCGCGTCGGCGTAGAACGCCCCGGCGTCGTCCACCCGCTCCATCATGGCGTAGGTGTGGGCCACCCGGGCCAGCACCTCCGGGTCGTCGGCCCCCTGGCGCACCGCCAGGCGGTACTCGGCCAGCGCCTCGTCGTACTTCCCCTGGGCGAAGGCCTGGTCCCCCCGGCGGAGGGACGTCATCTCGTCGGAGCCCGGAGTGCAGCCGGCGGCGAGGCCGGCGGCCAGGAGCGTCAGGAACGTGCGTAGCGTGGTACGGACGTGCATGGTGCCGGGTCGTGGGTTCGACGGGCCCGCACCCCGTGTGCCGGCCGGACCCAATATAGCAGCAAGGATCGGGCCGGAAGGGGCCGCGGAGCCTACCCCGCCCGGGTGGCGGCGCCCGGGGCGCCGTCTCCCCGCGGGAAGCGGACGCCCAGGGAGGCCAGGTAGGCCCGGGGGCGCATGTCGTCGGGGTCGTCCTCGGCGCACTGCGTCCACTCGCGCATGGCGGCCTCGTTGTTCCCCAGGCGGTGGTACACGAGGCCCAGGCGGATGCGGGCACCCACGAAGCGGGGGCGGGCCTCCAGCGCGGTCTCCAGCTCCTCCCGGGCCCGCTCCAGCTCGCCGAGCTCCATGAGGGACTCGGCGAACTTGCTCCGGATGTCCATGAAGCGCGGGCGCACCGCCAGGGCCGCCTCGTAGTGGCGGGCGGCCTCCTGGGGGTGGTTGGCCACCAGGTAGAGGTCGCCGAGCTGGGCGTGGGTCACCGCGATGCGGTTCCCCACGTCGGAGGGGAAGGCCCGGGAGTCGCGGGTGTCCAGCTCGCCGGCCCGGTTGAAGGCGGCCTGCGCCTCGTCGTGGCGCCCCAGCTCGTTGAGGACGATGCCCCGGTTGAGGTGGGCCTCGGCGTACGCCGCGTTGAGGCGCAGCGCCGCGTCGAAGTGGGTGAGGGCCTCCTCGAGGCGGTTGAGCATGGCGAGGCAGAGCCCCGCCTTGTTGTGGACGTCGGCGAAGTAGGGGTGGTCCTCCAGCACCTCCTGGAAGGTGACCAGGGCCGACTCGTAGTCGTCCCGCTCCCAGGCGCTCACGCCCTTCGCCACGGTCTCCCGCGCCTGCGCTTTCGAACGATCCATGGAGGTACGTTGGGGGATGGCGGGGTGGGACGAAAGGGGTCGGGCCGGCTACAGCGTCCGCGCCCGGGCGTCGCCCCGGTCCACCAGCGTCCGGAAGTAGGGGATGGTCTTCCGGAGCCCGTCGCGCAGCGAGACGGTGGGCTCCCACCCCAGGACCTCCCGGGCCACCGTGATGTCGGGCCGGCGCACCTTGGGGTCGTCGGCGGGCAGGCGGAGGAACTCGAGCTTGGACGCGCTGGGGACCTCCCGGAGCACCGTGTCGGCCAGCTCGCGGATGGTGAACTCCCCCGGGTTCCCGATGTTCACCGGGTCGGTGTAGGCGGAGTGGAAGAGCCGGTAGATCCCGTCCACCTCGTCGGAGACGTAGGTGAAGGAACGGGTCTGGCTCCCGTCGCCGTAGATGGAGATGGGCTCCCCCCGCAGCGCCTGCACGATGAAGTTGCTCACCACCCGGCCGTCGGCCGGGCGCATGTAGGGGCCATAGGTGTTGAAGATGCGAACGATGCGCGTATCCACGCCGTGGTATCGGTGGTACGCCATGGTCATGGCCTCGGCGAAGCGCTTGGCCTCGTCGTAGACGCCCCGGAGGCCGATGGGGTTCACGTTCCCCCAGTACGACTCCACCTGGGGGTGGACGAGCGGGTCGCCGTACACCTCCGACGTCGATGCCAGGAGGAAGCGCGCCTTGTGGCGGAGCGCGATGCCCAGGGCGTTGTGCGTGCCCAGGCTCCCCACCTTGAGCGTCTGGATGGGAAGCTCCAGGTAGTCCACCGGCGAGGCCGGCGACGCGAAGTGTAGGACGCCGTCCAGCTCGCCGACGATGTAGACGGGCTTGGAGATGTCGTGCTCGATGAGCTCGAAGCCCCCCAGGGCCTCCATGCGCGCCGCGTTGTCCCGGGAGCCCGTGATGAAGTTGTCCAGCCCCACGACCTGGTGCCCCTCCGCGAGGAAGCGCTCGGCCAGATGGGAGCCCAGGAACCCGGCGGCGCCGGTGACGAGGACGCGCACGGCTCAGGCTCCCTTCGGCGCCACGGCCCGGCGCCCGATGCAGTGGTACTCGAAGCCCGCCTCGGCCATGTCCGCCGGGTCCCAGAGGTTGCGCCCGTCGAACACGAGGGGCGCCTTGAGGGCGGCCTTCATGCGCGGGAAGTCGGGGCGGCGGTACGGCTGCCACTCGGTGTGGATGACCAGCGCGTCGGCGCCGTCGAGGGCGGCGTAGTTGGACGAGGCGTACGTGATGCGCTCGCCCAGGTGGCGGCGGGCCTCGTCCATGGCCACCGGGTCGTGGGCCACCACCCGGGCGCCCCGCTCCAGGAGTCCGTCGATGGTCACCAGCGAGGGGGCCTCGCGCATGTCGTCGGTGTTGGGTTTGAAGGAGAGGCCCCACACCGCCACGGTGCGCCCGGTGAGGTCCTCGCCCAGGCGGGCCACCAGACGGTCCAGGAGGAGGCGCTTCTGCCGCTCGTTCACGTCCTCCACGGCCTGGAGGATGGACGCGTCGGCGCCCAGCTCGGCCATGGTGCGGGTGAGGGCTTTGACGTCTTTCGGGAAGCAGTTGTGGACGACGAGGCCGCCGGTGGTGACGAAGGTCTCATTCCCGGGGACCTCGAGGGAGTAGACCCAGCCGCGGAAGGGGATGGGATGGAGGGCCTCCAGCACATCCCAGCCCGTGAGGGGTGTGGCCGGAGCCGCGACGGCGCTGGCAACCGTGGCCTCGCCGCCCCACGCCAGCTCAGTGGTCGCCTCCACCACCCCTGCGGGCGTTTCGGGCTCGCCGCCCGGCTCGCCCATCGCCACCGGCACCCAGTCTCGCTCCGTCAGTTCGCCGGCCAATTTCACCACGGGCTCCCCGCCAATGCCGTCCGACACCACGAACGGATGGTCCGGGGTGCACCGGACGCGCCGGCCCATCTTCGTCCTCACCTCCAGGACCTCGCCCTCGTACCACCGCCGCGTCACGGCGGAAGCCCATCGCCATTCGGGGCCCCGGTCCGGGTGCCAAGAGACCACGGCCAGGTCGTCCGACCACGCCACCTCGGGCTCCAGGTCCCCCGGCGCCGAGTCGGGCGCGATCACACAGTCCTCGAACAGATCATCGAGACGAACCAGCGTCGCCCTGCCCTCCCGACGCGCCAGGACCGTTTCACAACCCACGAAGCAGCTCCCCCCATACCCCGCCCCCGCGTACAGGAACGCCTGCCCGATGCGGGCATCCGACCCCACGCCCTTGCGCACCATATGCACGTCGGCGCCGGTCTTCTCGCAGAGCTGGGCGATGGCGTTCATGAAGGAGATGCGCGTGGCCAGCATGGCGTTGGCGGCGTACTTGGTGATCTCCGCCGAGGGAACGTCCATGAGGAGGATGGCGCCGCTGCTCCGCACGAAGGGCTCGTAGAGGTCGCGGAGCACCTCGCCGGCGTACTCCGAGTCCACCCCCAGCACCACCCGGTCGGGCTTCATGAAGTCGTCCACCGCCGCCCCTTCCTTGAGGAACTCGGGGTTGGAGCAGACGTGGACCTTCTGGTCGGTATGGGCCTCGATCTCGGCGCGGACCTTGTCGGCGGTGCCCACGGGGACGGTGCTCTTCGTGATGACGATCTTCTCGCCGTTCATGTTCTGGCCGATGGTGCGCGCCACGGCCAGGACGTGCTTCAGGTCGGCGGAGCCGTCCTCGCCGGGGGGCGTGCCGACGGCGATGAAGACGATGTCGGAGGCGCGCACCGCTCCGGCCACGTCGGTGGTGTAGCGGATGCGCCCCGCCGCCAGGTTCCGCTCGATGAGGGGCTCGAGCCCCGGCTCGTAGATGGGCACCTCCCCCCGGTTGAGGCGGTCCACCTTGGACTCGTCGATGTCGGCGGACACCACGTCGTTGCCCGACTCGGCCAGGCAGGCGCCCAGGACGAGGCCCACGTATCCGGATCCGATGACGGCGACCTTCATGAGGGAGAACCCCTTCGTTTCTTCGTGAAGTGGAGGGTCGCGGCGGTCACTCCGGGATCACCTCCACCCGGAGGCCTTCGACCCTTCGAAAGTGCTCTTCGTCCTGCGGCCCCACCAGCACCCCGAAGCCGAGGTGGAGAGCGGTGGCCGCCACGATGAGGTCGTTGGAGGGGATGAGGCGCCGCTTCTCCCGGAGCGCCGCGGAGAGCTCCGCCCAGCGGGCCGCGACGTCGGCGTCGAAGGCCACCACCGGGGCCCGGGACGCAAGCGAATCTACCCGGGCGCGGCGGCGCACCGCGCGAACGGGGGTGTCGGCGAGGAAGACGCCCACCAGGAGCTCGGCCAAAGTGGCGGTCGGCAGCACCAACGGCTCCTCCCCCACCACATCGAGGATCCGCTCCCAATCGCCCCCGGCGCGCTCCAACGCGACGAGGGCGCTGGTGTCCATCACGAGGCCCACGGATCCTCCGGCGGGCGGTCATCGAGGCCCACCCGTTCCAGGTCGGCGGCGAAGTCGTCCTTCGGGTCGGCGGTGTCCCGCCATAGGGCCGCGGCCTCGCGCACCGTCAGGACCGGCTGGCCGGGCGCCGGGGCGATGCGCGCCACCACCTCCCCGTTCCGCTCCACGAGGAAGGACTCTCCCCGGTAGCGGATCCGTCCCAGCACGTCGCCCACGTTCCGGGCGAGCTCGGTGGCGCTGATGCGGTGTTCCATGCCCCTATTTTACGTATTTCCGTAAAATGCGCAAATGGCCCCGGCCACCCGGTTCAGACGCTCCTCGCCCAGCTCCGGGAAGATGGGAAGAGACAGGACCTCGCCACAGAGGGCCTCGGTCACGGGAAGGTCACCCGGCTTCCCTCCCAGCCCGGCGAAGCACTCCTGGAGGTGGAGGGGCTTGGGGTAGTAGACCCCCGTGCCGATCCCCTGCCCCGTCAGGTGCTCCTTGAGGGCGTCCCGGCGCTCGGCCCGGATCGTGAACTGGTTGTAGACGTGGAAGTTGCCCTCGGCCACCACGGGGAGCCGGATGCCGTCCACGCCGGCCAGGAGCCCCTCGTAGCGGCACGCGTTCTCCCGGCGACCGGCGGCCCAGGCGTCCAGGTGGCGGAGCTTCACCCGGAGGACGGCGGCTTGGAGGGCGTCCAGGCGCGAGTTCGTGCCCACCATCTCGTGGTGGTACATCTGCCTGCCCCCGTGCACCCGGAGCTTGGCCACCTTCTCGGCGAAGGCGTCGTCGTCGGTGCTCACCAGCCCGCCGTCGCCGAAGCCGCCGAGGTTCTTGCTGGGAAAGAAGGAGTAGGCCCCCGCGTCACCCACGGCGCCCGCCATGCCTTCCGGGGAGCGGGCGCCGATGGCCTGGGCGGCGTCCTCGAGGACGAACAGGCCCTTCGCCGCGGCCCACGCCCGGATCTCGCCCATGGGCGCCATCTGGCCGAAGAGGTGCACGGGGACGACGGCCACCGTCCGCTCGGTCCAGGCGGCCTCCAGCGTTTCCGCGGAAACGTTGAACGTGTCCGGGTCCACGTCGCAGAAGACGGGCTTGAGCCCCGCGTTCCACACGGCCCCCGCGGTGGCGAAGAACGTGAAGGAGGGGATGATCACCTCCGCCCCCGGCGCCGCGTCCAGCGCCTTCAGCGGCAGAAGGAGGGCGTCGGTGCCCGAGGCGCACCCGATGGCGTGCTTCGCCCCGAGGTAGGTGGCCAGCTCGGCCTCCAGGGCTTCCACCTCCGGGCCGAGGATGAAGCGCTGGCTCTCCACCGTGCGGAGAACGGCCTCGTCCAGTTCGGCCTTGATGGACTGGTACTGGGCGGTGAGGTCGAGGAGGGGGACGGTCATGGCGGGTGGCGGCGAACGGGATGGTGTCTCGTCGGAGCCCGAAAGCTACGCCTCCGGGCGGCCTCCGCCAAAGGGAGCCCGGGGGTCCCGTCTACTCCTCGAAGAGCGACTCTACCGGGGTCGAGAAGCCCTCGATCACGTCCTCCGCCTCCAGGACGTCTCCGGGCAGCAGGATCCGGATGTCGGAACGGGAGCGGTAGGCGGTGACCGCCGGCCGGGCCGGGTCCACGTGGGGCTTGTCAACTACTTTTCCGGCCAGGCCCCCTCCTCCGACCATCCCTCGAAGTCCTCGCCCAGGCCCGGTTCCGGCCCATAGCCCTGCTCGTAGCGCTCGCGGATGGTCAAGAGCCGTCCCCACCTGAGGAATTCCTCCGGAGCGAGGTGCGGCACGGCGGATCGCCCCTCACACGGGGCCTCGTCCGTGGCGTCCAGATCGTCGCGCGTCGGCACGTTGTCCATGCTAGGAGGCCTCCGGAATCCCAAGGCCCCGACAGATTTTCCGCGCGAGGACGTCCGGTACCTCAGTGTGTCGCGGTATCGTCTCCATCATTCCCGTCGTCGGGTTCACCCAAAGCGAATGGGACCGGCCCTCCCGCTTCAGCACACAGCCCTGCACGCGAAGGTGTCGAAGGAGCTTGATCCGCTTCACGGGGCCTGGGTTCAGGCTGCGCCCGGGATGTCCACGAGAATGGTCTCCCGCTCGGCCTCCTCCGGAACCCCGCGAAGCCCATCCTCGCGCCTATCAGCCAAGACCAAGACGATCGCCTCGGCAAGGCTCTCCGCGGCCTCGGCCTTGGTGAGGCCCTGCCCGTTCGCGCCCGGAACCTCCGGGCAGTAGGCGATCACCCACTCCCCGTCCCTCTCGTAGACCGCTGTGAACTCATGGCGCATGGACGGCTCCTCCGACCGCAGTACTCCTGCTCTCACCCGGCGCAGGTCAGCCCGCACCACTCCCCCAACCTAGGTATCACCCGCGCCGCCGGCCATGTTCCGATGGGACGACCGTCCCCCCTCTACTTCCCGGCCCGCAGCTCGAACAGCTCGTCGCGAGGGGTCACCCCTCCTCCTCGTAGAACCGCACGTCGGCCATGGGGTAGAGCTTCCGATTGCGCGTCCAGAGCCACACGCCGGCGGCCGTGCTCGCCGCGGCGACGAGCGCGTCTCCCAGCTCCAGACCGTGTGAGCGCGCGTAGCGCGCCACGTACGACCCGGCCATGCGGCCTACTTGCCCGTCCAGGACGATCTCGCCCCGCGCGTCGAAGAACGCCTGGGTCACCGCCTCCTCGCCGGGCCGAATCCCGGCGTAGATCTCCGCCAGCGAAACGGCGGAGCAATAGGTGGGGACACCCGAGCCTTCCAGTCGTCGAGCCGCCTCGACAACCGACGACCGACCGCGCAGGATCTCGATGATGACGTCCGAGTCGTACAGGACGCCCGCTACCCCGTCGTCCGGCTCCGCCTCGTATCGCGGCGCAGGCGCCTCACGTACCCGTCGGTGTCCACGAAATCCTCGCGATCTTGCCATAGCCCGCTTATCCCATCGAGGGTCGTGAGCCTCTCGTCCGCCTCCCCGGGCCCAAAGGCGCGCACCAGGGCCTCTCGCACCAGATCGGACAGCGTGCGCCCCTGTCGCTCGGACTGTTCCTTCAGGCGGCGGTGCATCGCGTCGTCCAGGTACAGCTGCGTTCTCACCATGTGATGTATATACATCGCGTGGCTGGCAGCATCAAGATCGGCACTCAATCACGGCAGCCGCCGCGCTCCGTGCCCCGGACCGTCAGCGGCCGTAGGCCCGAAGCAGCGCCTGGCGCCACCGTTCCTCGGGGGCAAGTTGAACCGCTTCAAGTAGGCCGAGGTCCTTCAGCAGTAGGGCTAGGAGCTTCTGCCGCCGCTCCGTCGAGCCCGGCTCGTCGAAGAGATGACCCTCGATGACCTCGAACCTCTCGGGCGTGCAACTCACGTATTCGTCGTACGTAATCGACGAAGGCTCGAGGCGGGGTTCGGGAAGGCGTGATTCGATCATGGTCGTGGTCCTCCGGTCGGCCCTGCGTCGCCACGGCCCAGCCGCTGCACGAGACGCCATGACTCCCGGCGGGCTTCCTCCGGATCGTATCGGGGAGAGTCCCGGGGGATCAGCAGCTCCCTGGCGACCCGGTCAGCCCTGGCGAAGATGGTCCATTGGGTGCGCGGATCCGAAACGTCGACGGGTTTGTCGGGTGGGAAGCCCTCGAAGAGGGACGGGAATTCGCCGTACGTAGCCGGGCGCGGACCGTTCATGGCTCACCTTGAAGTTGAGTGGGGCCCCTACCCTACGATCGCCGCGTAACCCACCGCCAACGGTGTTGCGCAGCCGATAGGCCGGTCAGCCCTCGGTCCCTTCCCCCGCCGCTTCCTTCAGACGCGTCGCGTAGTGGTCGAGGAAGGCCTGGAAGTCATCCAGCGCACCCCCCACGCTGGCGGCCACGATCTCGTAGTCGATGGTTTCGTAGAGATGGACGAGGATGTTCCTCAGCCCGGCCGCCTCCGAGAGCCGCAACGCGAGCGCCCGGGGAATGAGGCCGGCGGCACCCGCCTGAACGAAGGCGTCCCGGTAGCTCGACGGCGTCGTTCCGCGCTCGGCCAGCTCGTGCGCGAGGATGTCCACGGCAACCTGGACGATGAGCTCGAGGAGCCGTTCCACCTCATAGGGCGCATCCGCGATGTCGTCGGCCGACCGGCCGCGGTGGGGGCGCAGGGCGTCGAGGTAGCGGCGCAGCGCATCGAGCTTGCGCGCCAGTACGTCCCGCGTCATGGAGAAGACCCCACGCCCAGCCGCGCCAACAGGCCCCGCCGGAACGGAAGAGCGTCCTCGTAGAGCATGAGGGCCCGGACCCGCTCCTCCACGAAAAGCCCCGGTTCGCTCTCGTAGAGACGTTCGCCGTCGCGGAAGATCTCGAAGCGCAGGACGGGGTCTGTGGTCGCCGTGAGGAAGACGAGGTCCGCACGTCGCTGCCCGAGGCGGTCCTGGAGCTCGCCCAGGATCCGGAGGCGATCCCGCGGGGGAGGCAAGGGATCGAAGTGCCCCGCCAGGTCGACGTCGCTGTCCGGGTGCGCGGAGCCCTTCCGATGCGACCCGAAGAGGATGAGCATCCGGCATTCCGGGCACGCCCGGGCCCATCGGGCCAGGGCGCCTCGCAGCTCCTCGTCCCCTGGCCCCGCCAGGGGCGCCGGCGTGGCCCTGGCCGCTCGGTCATCCGGCGGTACGAGGACCCTCGGCTGAAGGACGACGGTCCCGTCGGAAAGCTCGCGCACGTGGTAGTGCTCGTATCTGGCTTCCCGGATCGTCAGGCGGTTCCGGGCGTCCAGCTTGGCATCGTACTCGCGCACGGTCCCCATGTCACCCTCCCGTCAGGCCGGTGGGTTTTCCCATCCGTAACATCTCCCCGGCCTGAGACGACGTCAAGCGACTCAATCGACCGTTCCCCGCGGCACCACCCACTCCGTCGGCTGACGGGTGACCTCCCCGATCCGATCGAAGTCGGCATCGTAGTGGAGCACGGTCAGTCCCGCCGCCTCGGCCGCCGCGTCGTACGAGATGAAGTACTCGACGGCGTTGTGGGGGAAGACGGCCTTCAGCTCCGCGTTGAACTGGGCTGCCAGCGTCTTGACCCGACCATCACGACGACTCCCTCCACGACGTCGGGCGCTGCCGCTGTCGCGGACGGCCGCCACGATGACCTCGCGTGATCCAAGTCGGCGACGAACGCTGCGGCAAGTTCGGGCGAAGCGCCCGTGTAGTGCCTCAGCGAGGCAAGGACCTCCTCCTCGGCCGGGCGGAGGAACCGGACCCTCACACGCCGGCGATGCGGCGAGCCCTCGTGAGAACCTCTTCAGCGGGCACTGCATCCAGCTCGCCACGGCGGTACGCGGCGAGTCGGTCCCGCACCTCGGCAACCCAGTCAGCGTCTGCGTCCGGCCCTTCTCCCAGGCTGGCGAGAATCGTGGCAGCGAGCCGCGCTCTCTCCGCCTCCGGCAGAGCCAACACGGCGGCCTGGAGTTCGTCGAGGATCAGGTTCATGTTTCCTGCTCCGCACTCGGGTGGCACGTCTCCCTCTGCACGCAACGAGTCATCCGCTCGGGCGCCTCGGCGTCCTTGAGCATCCGGCATTCCGAGCAGTCCTCGGCCCACGGTGTCCGCCGTTTGCCCGGTCAAGCTACTTCCCCGCCCGCAGCTCGAAGAGCTCGTCCCGGAGCAGCGCCGCCCGCTCGAAATCCAGCGCCTCGGCGGCGGCGGCCATCTCCGCCTCCAGGATCTTGATGAGCTCCTCCCGGTTCACCTCGTCGGCGTAGGTGCCGGCGCCCTCGGCGACGCGGGCGGGGGCGGCGCGGGCGTCGGCGACCCGGGTGGAGAACTCGATCTCCTCCACGCTCTTCCGGATGGTCTCGGGGGTGATGCCGTGCTCGGCGTTGTAGGCGACCTGGATCTCCCGGCGCCGGTTCGTCTCGTCCAGGCACTGCTGCATGGAGCGGGTGACCCGGTCGGCGTACATGATGGCCTTGGCGTCCACGTTCCGGGCCGCCCGGCCGATGGTCTGGATGAGGGAGCGGGCGTCGCGGAGGAAGCCCTCCTTGTCGGCGTCGAGGATGGCCACCAGGGACACCTCGGGCAGGTCCAGCCCCTCCCGGAGGAGGTTGATCCCCACGAGCACGTCGATCTTGCCCAGGCGGAGCTGGCGGATGATGGTCATGCGCTCGATGGTGTCCACCTCCGAGTGCATGTAGCGCACCCGCACCCCCACGCTCGCCAGGTACTCGGAGAGGTCCTCGGCCATGCGCTTGGTGAGCGTCGTGACCAGGACGCGCTCGTTCCGCTTCTCCCGCTCCCGGATCTCGGCCAGCAGGTCGTCCACCTGCCCCTTCACCGGGCGGACGATGACCTCGGGGTCCACGAGGCCCGTGGGGCGGATGATCTGCTCCACCACCACGCCGCCGGCCCGCTCCAGCTCCCAGTCGCCGGGGGTGGCGGAAACGTAGATCACCTGCTCCAGCATCCCTTCCCACTCGTCGAACTTCAGGGGGCGGTTGTCCAGCGCGGAGGGGAGGCGGAAGCCGTGCTCGATGAGCGTGAGCTTCCGGGAGCGGTCGCCGTTGTACATCCCGTTGATCTGGGGGATGGACGCGTGGCTCTCGTCCACCACCATGAGGAAGTCGGCGGGGAAGTAGTCCAGGAGGCACGCCGGGCGCTCGCCGGGCTTCCGGTGGGACGTGTAGAGAGAGTAGTTCTCGATCCCCGGGCAGGTGCCGATCTCCTTCATCATCTCCAGGTCGAAGTGGGTGCGCTGCTCCAGGCGCTGGGCCTCCAGGAGCTTGCCGTCCATGCGGAAGCGGGCGAGCTGGGTGGACAGCTCCTCGCGGATGAGGGGGAGCATCTGGTCGATGGTCCGCCGCTGGGTGACGTAGTGGGACGCCGGGTAGATGGCGGTGCGGTCCAGCGTGGCGATGACGTCGCCGGTGAGGGGCTCGAAGCGGCTGATGCGCTCCACCTCGTCGCCCCACAGCTCCACCCGGATGGCCTGCTCGTCGTAGGCCGGGAAGATCTCCACCGTGTCGCCCCGGACCCGGAACGTGCCCCGCTCGAAGAGGACGTCGTTGCGCTTGTACTGGATGTCCACCAGCCCCCGGAGGATCTCCTTGCGGGGTTTCTCCTCCCCCACGGTGAGGTGGAGCATGAGGGCCCGGTAGTCGGCGGGGTTGCCCAGGCCGTAGATGCTGGAGACCGACGCCACCACGATGACGTCCTCCCGCTCCACCAGCGACGAGGTGGCCCGCAGGCGCAGGCGCTCGATGTCCTCGTTGATGGAGGCGTCCTTCTCGATGTAGGTGTCGGTGGAGGGGACGTACGCCTCGGGCTGGTAGTAGTCGTAGTACGAGATGAAGTACTCGACGGCGTTGTGGGGGAAGAGCGCCTTCAGCTCCCCGTAGAGCTGGGCCGCCAGCGTCTTGTTGTGGCTCATCACCAGCGTCGGGCGCCCGTGCTCGGCGATGGCGTGGGCGATGGTGAAGGTCTTCCCCGTGCCCGTGGCCCCCAGGAGGACCTGGCTCCGGTCGCCGCGCTTCAGGCCCTCGGCCAGCTCCCGGATGGCCCGGGGCTGGTCGCCGGAGGGGGTGTGGGGGGAGGTGAGCTGGAAGGTGGCCATAAGAGGCCGAAGATAAGCCGAAGCCCAACGCCCTGCAACGAACGGTGACTGACCCTACGCGGGAATCTCGACGTACGTCGAGTAGGTATGGGGCTCTGGAGCCTCAGTCGCGTCCTCCCGGAGGCCGTCCAAATGAAGCCGGATCGCTTCGGACATGTTCCTTTCGACGTCGGCCCGCGAAGCCCCGGATGATACGCATCCCGGAATGTCGGGTGAGAACGCGGAATATCCGGTGGCGGTCTCCTCCACCACGATCAGGTACTTCCTCATGACTTCAGCCCCGCCTGCTTGAGGACGCTGTTCCACTGCCTCAGGACTTGGCGACGAGCGGATACCTCTCAGGGTGTTCGATGCTCTCGAGGTGGAGATCCACGTCGAGCTCCGGCCAGTGGAGATGGTGGGGCTGAGGCCGCTCCACCGCGAGCACGGCTCTCACGGTTGCTTCCCGGAACCACGGGAATTGATCGAACGGCAGAAAGCTCTCCCGTTCGTCCACCAGCAGCCAGATGCCGTGGGGTGTGATCCCCACGACCTCAGCGGTGGAAGTGCTCGTTCCAGGCAGCCCGGATTTCATCCTCATGGTCCCTGATCAGGCGTTCAATGATCCCAAGGTCCCGTGACGGCAGCCCGAAGCTCACCGCGAGCTCAATGGATGGGTCGAGCCAGAACTTCGCCTCTCCATCCGCGGACTGCGCATGCACGTGGAGCCTGGCTTCCTCACGGGAGAAGAAATAGAACCGGAAGCCGCTCGCTCGAAAGACCGTCGGGCTCAAGCTCTCCTCCGAATCTACTACTCCGGGAGTCATGCACGGATCCTGCAAAAGGAGCAAGCTAGATCGTCCTCCTGTCCGTGGCCATGCTCCATTGGGACGCCTTCGGGTGGGGGACGCCGGGTAACGGCGGTGCGGTCCAGCGCGGGGTTGCCCAGGCCGTAGATGCTGGAGACCGACGCCACCACGATGACGTCCTCCCGCTCCACCAGCGACGAGGTGGCCCGCAGGCGCAGGCGCTCGATGTCCTCGTTGATGGAGGCGTCCTTCTCGATGTAGGTGTCGGTGGAGGGGACGTACGCCTCGGGCTGGTAGTAGTCGTAGTACGAGATGAAGTACTCGACGGCGTTGTGGGGGAAGAGCGCCTTCAGCTCCCCGTAGAGCTGGGCCGCCAGCGTCTTGTTGTGGCTCATCACCAGCGTCGGGCGCCCGTGCTCGGCGATGGCGTGGGCGATGGTGAAGGTCTTCCCCGTGCCCGTGGCCCCCAGGAGGACCTGGCTCCGGTCGCCGCGCTTCAGGCCCTCGGCCAGCTCCCGGATGGCCCGGGGCTGGTCGCCGGAGGGGGTGTGGGGGGAGGTGAGCTGGAAGGTGGCCATAAGAGGCCGAAGATAAGCCGAAACGGGCGCTCCGTCGAGTGTGGATCAACCTCCCCGGGTGGCGTCAATCCCCCGCCAGATCCGTTGAGCGCGGCGCCTCGACGTCCCGCCACCCGTCCTCGAGCACGAGCCCGGGCACCGCCCGAAGCCAGGACCTGAGCGCGTTGTCGTCCATGTGTCGCACATCGGACCACAAGCGACGCATCATCTCCTCCGCCTCGCCCAGCGCGACCCCCAGGTCCCCGTGGCGCAACAGCATCACCTTCTCGATGCCCGTCGCCTCCGGGGTCTCGTCCGGCGCCGAGAGCTCCTCGTGCAACTTCTCGCCGGGCCGCAGCCCCGTGATCTCGATGGAGGCGTCGAACCCTTCCCGTCGCCCCGAGAGGCGGATCATGCTCCGCGCGAGATCCAGGATCCTCACCGGCTCGCCCATCTCCAGCATGACGATGTTGCCGCGGGCTTCGGGAAGGAGGGCCGCCTGCAAAACGAGCTGCACGGCCTCGGGGATGGTCATGAAGTAGCGGGTCACTTCCTCGTGGGTGACGGTGAGAGGGCGCCGATTGCGGATCTGCTGCTGAAATACGGGGACGACACTCCCGGCGCTCCCCAGCACGTTGCCGAAGCGTACGGCGTACCAGGCGGTGCGCCGATAGCGACGGGCGAACGCCAGGATGATCAGCTCCGCAAGCCGCTTGGTGGCGCCCATGACCGACGAGGGCCGCACCGCCTTGTCGGTGGAGATGAGAACGAATCTCCCGGTGCCCGCCTCGCCGGCGACTTCGGCCACCTGCCACGTGCCCAGCACGTTGTTGCGCACCGCTTGCCGCACGTTGCACTCCATCATGGGAACGTGCTTGTAGGCGGCGGCGTGGAAGACACAGTCGGGGCTCCACTGCGCGAACACCGCGCGCATCTCCTCCCGGTCGAGGATGTCCCCGATGACCGGGACGACGCGCACGTCGGACTTCTTGTCCAGCAGCTCCCGCTCGATGAAGTAGAGGGGGCTCTCCGCCTGGTCCAGGAGGAGGAGCTGTCGAGGACGATTCAACAGGATCTGGCGAGCCAACTCCGAGCCGATGGACCCCGCCGCCCCCGTGATGAGCACGGTCTTCCCCTTCAGGTCCTCGGCCAGCTCGGGCAGCTCCAACCGGATCGGATCCCGGCCCAGGAGATCCTCGATCCGGATCTCCCGGACCTGGTCCAGGGCCACGCCACCCCGCAGGACCTCGCTCAGACTCGGGAGCACGCGAACGTCCAAGTCCGTTTCCCCGCACGCCTCCACGACCCTGCGGAGTACCCCGGGCTCGGCGGTGGGCATGGCGATGAGCAGCTCGTTGGCGCCGGTGTGTTGGGCAATGACGGAGAGGTCCGCGATGGACCCGATGACCTCCCGGCCATGGATGGCGGTTCCCCACTTGAGGGGGTCGTCGTCCACGAAGCCCACGATGGCCACGTCCGTTCCGGAACGCAGGAGCTGATGGACGATCATGCGGCCCGCTTCGCCCGCGCCGGCCACGAGGATGCGCCGCCGGCCTCCGTCGCCGGCGCCATTGTCCCGGCCATTGACCCCGCGGGCTCTACGTACCTGCTCAAAGGCCGCTCGGTAGGCAATCCAAAGCCCCCCGATGAGCCCCACGGTGAAGACAGCCTCCAGCAGCATCACCGAGAGGGCCGCCGTGAACGCGGGGAACGGCATGGCCAAGGCCACCACCACCACCGATCCCAGCGCCGTCGTGCCCGCGAGCCGGACCACCTCGCCCACCCCCACGAACCGCCACCGCCCGATGCCGAGCCTCGCACGCCAATAGAGGGGGAGGCGCACCAGGATCAGAAGACAGCCGATGAGGACCGCATCCGACCAGTCCACCGCGCCCAGGTCCAACCCCACGGTGAACGCCGAGGCCAGGGCGCTGGCCGCCAGAATCAGCGACGCATAGACGAGCAGCGCCACCCCCCGGCGGTGGAGCGCCAAGCGGTCGTGGACCCTCCCCGCGAGGGTCAGCCAGTGGTTTGGATCCTCGCTCAACCCGGTATCTCCAAGACGCTCAGACGAGCATCAACGGTAATTCGGGGGGCGCAGCGGTCGGACTCCGGTGGGGCACGGGAGACTCGCATACCCGTGACGCTTCTGGATGGCAGAGGAAACGTATTGCCCAGGAATGACTTCCGCCATCTTTCTTGTCCCAGGGGAAGCCTTCAGACCCACCCCAGGTCCTCGTCGTCGAAGTGCTCAGGGGGAGCGATCAATCGGAACGTGGCCACGAATCCGCGCCGGGCCGAATGCGCTGTTGGGGCCATGCCTATGGCCCGTCACCTCTTCCCCAGGCCACCGCGGCCCAAGCTCGCTCGTGCAAATAGAAGATGGCCATCTTGGCCAGCACCTCCGCCCCGCCCACCGCCAATGCGATGTCCACTTCTCGGGTGAACAGCCAGACGAGCGCCACCGTCGTCAGGCTTCCCCCCACCCTCCAGCTAATCGACTTGGCCAGACTCCGGGCGCGTGTCTCTCGCATGCCTCACCCCTTTGGGGGGACAAGGCCCACGCCCCGGAGAAACGCCACCACCTCTTCGACGGTGGTGGCGACGTCCTTGCCCACCGTCTCGAGGCGGAGCTCAGGCGTCTCCGGCACATCGTAGGGACTCGATACCCCGGTCATGTGGGCGATCTCGCCCTTTCGCGCCCGCGCGTAGAGGCCCTTGGGATCACGGCGTTCACACTCCTCCAAGGGCGTGTCCACGAAGATCTCGATGAAGCGTCCGTCGGGCGCGAGCGCTCGGGCACGATCCCGATCCTCCTTGAAGGGTGATACGAAGGTGCAAAGGGTCAGGGCACCCTGGCGGAGGAACAGGGCCGCGACCTCTCCCACGCGGCGGATGTTCTCTCGCCGGTCTTCGGGGCTGAACCCTAGATCGCCATTTAGGCCGTGGCGCACCTGGTCACCGTCCAAGAGCATGGTATGGCACCCAAGGTCGAAGAGCCTTCGTTCCACCCCCTGAGCGATGGAGCTCTTACCTGACCCCGGAAGCCCCGTGAACCAGAGGACGGCCCCCTTGTTCAAGCTCCTCGCCTCACGCTCCGCCAGAGGGATGTTCCACCCCTGCCAGACGACGTCGGGCGAAGTCTTCCTCTCGGCTCTCTGCTCGGAGGTTTCCTCCCCCGGGAGGTCCGACTCGTGCCTCACGGCGCCCCGGATCATCCCCCCCGCGACGGTGTTGTTTGTGTGGGGGTCGATGAGAATGAAAGAGCCCGTCTCTCGGTTAAGCTGGTAGCGGTCGAAGAACACGGGCCTGGCGGTGGTGAGCTGTACCCGCCCGATGTCGTTGAGCTCGAAGCCGTCGACCTGCTCCCGGTGGAGAGTGTCCACGTCGATGCGGTAGACGATGCGGCTGATGAACGCCCGAACCTCCCGGGTGGTTTGCCGGAGCCAGTACTGGGTCCCGGGCCGCATGGGCTCCTCCGAGGTCCAACAGATCGTGGCGTCCAGCTCCTGGCCCACGGAGGGGAGGTTCAGTGGGCGCACGATCATGTCCCCACGGCTTACGTCGATCTCATCCTCGAGGGTGAGGGTCACCGATTCGCCCGCCGTGGACTCCTGCACAGGGCCCTCGGCGGTGTCCACCGAGTGGATCTGGCTTCGATGTCCCGAGGGCAGGACGAGGACCTCTTCTCCAGGGCGGATGCTCCCGGAGGCGACTCGGCCCGAATAGCCCCGGTAGTCCTGATGGGGACGGATGACGTACTGCACCGGGAACCGGAAGTCCACCAGGTTGCGGTGGGCACCCACGTTCACGTGTTCCAGGTGGTGCAGGAGCGTGGTGCCCCCGTACCACGGCATGTTGGCCGACTTCTGGACCACGTTGTCGCCCAGGAGAGCGGACATAGGGATGAAGGTGAGGTCGTCGACCCCCAGCTTCTCAGCGAATGCGGAATACTCCCGCGAGATCCGTTCGTACACCCCTTCGGACCAGCCCACCAGGTCCATCTTGTTGATGGCCACCACGATGTGGGGGATGCCCAGCAGCGACGAAATGAAGCCGTGCCGTTTGGACTGCGTGAGAACCCCGTTGCGGGCATCAATGAGAATGATGGCCAACTCGGCAGTGCTGGCGCCGGTGACCATGTTCCGGGTGTACTGGATGTGCCCCGGCGTGTCGGCGATGATGAACTTGCGCTTTGGCGTGGCAAAGTAACGGTAGGCGACGTCGATGGTGATGTTCTGCTCCCTCTCGGCACGGAGGCCGTCGGTGAGAAGTGCCAGGTTTACGTAGCCCTCTCCGCGGCGCCGGCTAGCGTCTTCGACCGCCTCTAGCTGATCCTCGAAGATGGACTTGGTGTCGTAAAGAAGGCGGCCGATGAGGGTGCTCTTGCCATCGTCCACCGAGCCGGCAGTGGAGAAGCGGAGAAGATCCATACGTGAATCAACAGACATCAGAAGTACCCCTGACGCTTCCGGTCTTCCATGGCCGCTTCCGAGTGCTTGTCGTCGTGGCGCCCGCCTCGCTCCGTGATCCGAGCGGCCGCCACCTCGGCGATGATGTCCTGCAGGCTGGCCGCGCGGGACTCCGTGGCGCCCGTGCAGGTGGCGTCCCCGATCGTCCGGAACCGGATGGTCATCTCCTCCCACACCTCGCCCCCCAACAGCTGGTTCCATGGCGACCTGGCAAGCAGGACACCGTCCCGACGGACGACCTCCCGGCGGTGCGAAAAGTAGAGGGAGGGCATCTCCACATCTTCGGCGGCGATATACTGCCACACGTCCATCTCCGTCCAGTTGGAGAGGGGAAACACCCGGAAATGTTCACCGGGGTTCTTCCGCCCGTTGAAGATATTCCAGAGCTCTGGACGCTGGCTCTTGGGCTCCCACTGTCCGAAGCGGTCCCTGTGGCTGAAAAAGCGCTCCTTAGCCCGGGCCTTCTCCTCGTCGCGCCGGCCGCCCCCTAGCGCCGCGTCGGCCCTGAGCTCCGACAGGGCGTCGAGGAGGGTCACGGTCTGGAGACGGTTTCGGCTGGGGTTCGGGCCCGGCTCCTCCCGCACGCGCCCCGCATCGATTGAGGCCTGCACCGAGCCCACGTGGAGGGTGGCTTTGTGTTTCGCCACAAGCCAATCCCGGTACTCGAGCGTCTCGGGAAAATTGTGGCCCGTGTCGATGTGGAGCAGCGGAAAGGGGAGCCTCGCTGGAACGAACGCCTTCGCCGCGAGGTGGACCATCAGAATGGAGTCCTTCCCCCCGCTGAAAAGAAGCACGGGCCGCTCGAACTGGGCGGCCACTTCCCTCATGACGAAGATGGACTCGGACTCGAGCTGATGGAGGTGGGATCGACGGTCTAGAGGCACCGGACGTAAGTCTCGTTCGGAGTCAACGGGCTGAGGACGGCCCTGTTGGGTGGGTCAGAGGAATCTGGACAATGGCACCGAGAGCGCAAGCCGGAGAGATCCCTACACCCACCCCAGGTCCTCGTCGTCGAAGTGCTCCCGCCGCTCCACGGCGAGCACGCCTTTCACCCGGCTGATGCCCCGGCGGACCTTCTCCAGGTGGGCCAAGTCCTCCACCTCGACCACGAACTCCCCGTGCATGCCCCCTTCCGTGGCCCGCATGTCGGCATGCTGGATGTTGGTCCCCGTGTCGGAGATCGCCTTGGCCACGTCGGAAAGGAGCCCCCGCCGGTCGGTGCCGCGCATGAAGAGGCGGACGAAGAAGCGGTCCCCCTTCTCAGCGGCCCATTCGATGTCCACCCGACGCTCCGGGTCCCTAGAGAGGGCCAGGACGTTGGGGCAGTCCTGCCGGTGGATGCTCACCCCCCTGCCCCGGGTGATGTAGCCCACCACCGGGTCGCCGGGGACGGGCTGGCAGCACCGGGAGTAACGGACCATGAGGTTGTCCATCCCCTGGATGCGCACCCCCCGGCCAGAGATCTTGAGCCGCTCCGCCAGCTTCTCCAGGGCGGTGGGCGGGCGCTGGGCGGCCTCCGCCGGGTCGTGGTCGGGGAAGAGCTGCTTGAGGACAGCCGAAGGGCCCACGTCGCCCCGGCCCAGGGCCGCCACCACGTGGTCCCAGTCGGGGTGCCCCAGCGCCAGGGCGGCCTCGAGGAGCTGGTGCTGGTCGTTGGGCAGGGTGCGCCGCGCCTTCTTCAGCTCCCGGTCCAGGAACTCCTTGCCCAGCTTGTGGGCCGAGTCAAACTCCTCCTTCTTGATCCACTGCCGGATCCGCGTCCGGGCCCGCGACGTCTTCACGAAGGCCAGCCAGTCCCGGGTCGGGCGCTGCTTGGGGCTGGTGATGATCTCCACGGTGTCGCCGTTGCGGAGTTCGCGGGACAGGGGCGCGATGCGGCCGTTCACCTTGGCCCCGGCGCAGTGGAGCCCGATCTCCGTGTGGACACTGAAGGCGAAGTCGATGGGGGTGGAGCCCACCGGCACGGCCTTCACCTCTCCCTTCGGCGTGAACACGAAGATCTCGCCCTGGAAGAGGTCCATGCGGAGGAACTCCATGAATTCCTCCGGCTCCCGGGTGTCCTGCTGCCACTCCAGGACCTGCCGGAACCAGGTGAGGGCCTCGTCCACCTCGTCACCCTTGGCCGCGTCGCCCTCGGCCTCCTTGTACCGCCAGTGGGCCGCGATGCCGTACTCGGCGGTGCGGTGCATGTCCTCCGTGCGGATCTGGATCTCGTAGCGCCGCCCGCCCGGCCCGAACACCGTGGTGTGCAGGGACCGGTACATGTTGGACTTGGGCGTGGCGATGTAGTCGTGGAAGCGCTCGGGGACGGGGGTCCAGCGGGAGTGGATGACCCCCAGGGCCGCGTAGCAGCTCTGCACCGAGTCGGTGAGGACCCGCATGGCCATGAGGTCGTAGATCTCCTCGTAGGGCCGGCCCCGGCGGACCATCTTCCGGTGGATGGACCAGAGGTGCTTGGGGCGGCCCTCCACGTCGGCGGGGATCCCCGCCGCGGCCAGCGCCTCCTCCAGGGGGCGCTGCATCTCGAGGACCTGGCGCTCCCGCTCCTTGCGCCGCTGCTTCACGAGCTTGGTGAGCGTCTCATAGGCGTCGGGCTCGAGGAACTTGAAGGCCAGGTCCTCCAGCTCCCAACGGATCGCAGCCATCCCCAGGCGGTGGGCCAGAGGGGCGTAGATCTCCCGCGTCTCCATGGCGATGCGGGCCCGCTTGGTCTCGGGGAGGTGCTCGAGGGTGCGCATGTTGTGGAGCCGGTCGGCCAGCTTCACCAGGATGACGCGGGCGTCCTCCGCCATGGAGAGCAGCATCTTCCGGTAATTCTCCACCTGCTGTTCGGTGGTGGTGCTGAACTGGACCTTCCCGAGCTTGGTGACCCCGTCCACGATGGTGGCCACCTCCCTGCCGAAGCGGCCCTCCACGTCGGAGAGGGAGAGGGCCGTGTCCTCGACCGTGTCGTGGATGAGCCCCGAGACGATGGAGGCCGTGTCCAGGCGCAGCGTGGCCAGGATCGTGGCCACCTCAACCGTGTGGGAGACGTACTCCTCCCCCGAGGCCCGCCGCTGGCCGGCATGGGCTTCCGCCGCGAGGTCGTAGGCCTCGCGGATCTTCTGGACGTCCAGCCGGTCGGCGTACGCCTCCAGGGCCCGGGCGAGGGGGCGCGGGAGACCGCGGATGGTGGGCGTGGGGCCGGGGGTGGATGGGGCCGTCGGCATGATGGTGGGAAACTAGGGGTGGGGCGGGGTGTGGTGCGAGGGGGCCTCTCGGGGACCAGGAGCCAAAGGCCCGGTCAGGTCCGTCCCTTCCAGTAGCCGGGCCATTGGCTCTGTTGAATGACGGCGACGATCTCAAATGCCTCGCCTTGCACCTGGTAGACGACGGTGAAAGGGAAGCTGCCCAACACGATCTGGCGGAGGTCGGTCCCGTCGGGTCCGCCGCTCGCCGGCCTATCAGCCAGTCGATCTATGGCCACACGGACCTCCTGAACCGGATACCGGCCGAGGCCAGTCGCCTCCCTCTCATGGGACAGGACGGCTGCGCGAAGTTCATCGCGAGCCTCTGGGTGAAAGTGGATCGTCCGGCGACTCACCCCCGAAGGGTCCTCCCAACTCCGCAATGACCTCTTCGGCTGGAGTCGAGGTCCCGGTTCCGCGGTGCAACACTCCGACACGCCGGCCAATCTCGGCGGCCCACGCCTGTTCGACTCTCAGTTCCTGATCCAGACTCGCGACCGAAACCTCAGCCAGGCGAGATCGTCTCTACCTGCTCACCAGCGCCGCACCGCTCCCGGCCTTCTTCGATGCGCCGACGGGCCAACCCCGCTCGGACTCGTCTACGGCCCCCGGCGGGTGGGCAAGTCCACCACGCTCTAGGGCGCCGCGGCCGCACGCACTGGGTTCCATTGGGAGGCGACGCGGGGCGAGACAGTCGTTCACCTTTGCGCGGTTGGGTCATGCCCTAGTGCTGTGTAGCCAAAGTGGCTTTCGCTTTGCGGACTTTGGCGAGGATGGACGTGGATGAAGCGGTCCAGACGAAGGGCCTGGGCTTCTCGTTTCTTGTGTCGATGTATCGGGTGATCCCCTCGATGAGTTCGTTGACGCTGGTCACGGCGAGTCGTTTGAGCTGGAGTCGTTAACTCGCTGAAGAAGCGCTCGACCAGATTCAGCCGTGAGCCGCGGTTGAGGTGAAACGGAATGCCACCCGGGGATGCTTCTCGAGCTAGGCCCGTAGAGTCTGATGTTTGTGTGTCGCGTAGTTGTCGAGAATGACAGGATGTCGAGCCCGGAGGGGACCCTCCGCTCGATCTTCCGAAGGCACCGCAGGAACTCTTGATGCCAGTGACGGAGCATGCATTCGTAAAGGACTTCGCCGGCCGCCATGTCCAGGCGGCAAACAGAATGGAGGTGCCGTGACGCTCGGAGTCGTGCGTCATCGTTCCAGCTCGGCGCTTCTTCAACGGAAGGCCCGGCTGCCGGCGGTCCAGGACCTGGATCTGGGACGAGCTCAGCGTAATGCGACCGGGGTCGCCGCTCGACCGGCAGGACGGGCACCTTGGGAGCCGGCAGTGGGTGGTCTGGGCCCGGGGCCTTGGGGCCACGACAAGCGAGGTGTAGGGCCCGGGCGGCAGCGGCTGGAGCAGGGCCCGCTCGTCGCGCTCGAAGCGGAGCCAGGGCTGCTCACCGGTGGTGCGGTGGGTCCGGACGTTGGCGGTCCTCTCGAGCCAGCGCCGGAACTGGTCCTCCAGGTCGGCGTCGTTGAGGAAGTCCCGGCCGCAGAGGAAGCTGCTGTGCACATACGAGATCGGGGCGCTCCACCTTGCCTTTGGTCTGGGCCCGATACGGCCTGCAGGCCCGGATCTTGAACCCGTAGTGGGCGGCGAACCGCTCGAACTCGGCGTTGGTGACCAGCCTCTCGCCGCTGAGCCGCCCGGCGCGAGTGATCACCGAGCGCATCTGGTCGAACAGGATCTCCTCGGGGACGCCGCCCAGGAAGGCCAAGATCTCCTCCAGGCCATCCAGGAGGGCCCCCATGTCTTTGCGGGTCGAGAATCGCCTGCAGAGCGCCCTGGAGTAGCCAAGGACCAGCACAAGGTCGTAGCGGCGGCCCCAGGGCATCTGGATATCGGCGAAGTCCACCTGGGCCTGGCGGCCCTGCGCCGTCTCGAACCGGATCGCCTGCTCCTACGTTGGCCGGGGCCGGACGGCACGGACCTACTCCTTGAGCTGGGTGTAGCCCCCGTCGTAGCCCGCGGCCCGGATCTCTTCCATGATGACCCGGTACGGGTCCAGCTTGCGCGGCACCGGTGCGGGGGGCTTGTAGCACGGGGCTCTTCCAGGTCCCGGTCCAGCTCCCCGCTCTGAGTCCACCGGGGCGGCTGATGCCCAGCCGCTCCGCAATGGCGGTCTTCGAGAGTCCCTCCGCGAGGTAGTGTCGGAAGAGCACGCGGCTCTCCCATCCGATCAAGGCCTCCTCCAAGGCAGTTGGGGAGGTCGAAGGTGACTGATCGGCTCGGGATCGCCTACCTCAGGCCTCGGGGCGCCCGAGCCCGGTTCCCGGGGCCCGCCGAGTGGGACATTCTCGCCCGCAGCCTCCGCCGACAACGCCAGACTATCTGCGAATCAGCCTCGCCAGCACCGCAAACCGGCCATGAAAATGTTGGTATTGTGGTCAACTTGTCATAGCACGGCCGCCACCAGCCCATTCCAGCGGGTCCAGCGTCTCGAGGACCTGCCGTTTCCGCTCCTTTCTGCGCTGCTTCACCAGCCTGACCAGCGCCTCGTAAGTGTCCCGGAGATGCTCGGGGCCGGATACTGGCGCTGGTAGGCTCCATGGGGCGGGGAGACGAAACTCGGGCGCCCTTGGTGGATGGGCCCTCCCTGAGAGCCGCGCCCGGTGGGTCATTCCCCAGCAGAGGGGCCTCCTTCACCCCGGCACACTAAGAACCACTCGTTGGTCAGGTTCTCACGGTTGTAGCGCATCCGCACCCCGGCGCGGTAATCCGTCAAGCTCCCCCCGGCCGCCTCGACGATGGCCTGTCCCGCGGCGGTATCCCACTCCATGGTGGGCGCGAAGCGGGGGTAGCAGTCGGCAGATCCCTCGGCCACCAGACAGATCTTTAGGGAGCTGCCCATGCTCACCGTCGAGACGGGCCCCACACGGTCCTCGTGCTCCCGGATGAAGGCCTCCGTCTCCCGCGAAAGGTGGGAGCGGCTGGCCACGACCCGAAGGGGGCCGCCCTTCAATCCCCGAGTCAGGGGCAGAGCCTGACGGTCGTCCCCAGGTCTGGACTCCTTCCACGCCCCGCCGTGTCGAGTCGCATAGTACACGATTCCGAGCGCCGGAGCGTAGACCACGCCCAGCACCGGGTAGCCGCTCTCCACCATAGCGATGTTCACGGTGAACTCCCCATTCCGGCGCAGGAATTCCTTCGTCCCGTCGAGCGGGTCGACGATCCAGAGGCGCGACCACTGCCGGCGCTCCCGGTAGGGGACGTGGACCCCCTCCTCGCTCAGCACAGGAAGGCCGGACACCTCGAGGGTCGCCTCGATCACCCGATGTGCGCGCCGGTCCGCGAGCGTCAGGGGCGAGCCGTCCTGCTTCGGGTCGGCCGCGACGTCGCCACCGTAGGCATCCATGATCTCGCCACCGGCCGCCAGGGCGGCCTTTAGAGCAAGGTCGAGAGGCACTTCGGGAGGGCGTGTCATCCTAGGGGCTCCCCATCCCGCTCCGACGATGGGCGGTGCTGTCATGCCTCCATTCATTGCTCCTCATGGCGGTCATCTCCTCACCGGGGTCGTCCCGCAGGACCGCTCCACCCAGCCCCACGGCACCGCGTCCCATAGCCGTTCGTGGACGTAAAAGATCAGGAGCTTGGCGACGAATTCGACCCCACCAACCACCACCGCCAGGTGCACCTGGCCGGTGGCCCACCACACCAGCCCGATGGTGGTGAGGGTGGCCGCCACCCTCCAGCTCAGCGACTTAGCCAGGCTTCGGGCTCGGGTCTCCCGCATGGCTACTCCCCAGCGGGAAGGACGCCCCGCGCTCGCAGGCCTTGAACGACCTCCTCGACGATGTCCTTCACGTCCCGCTCCACCGTCTCCACGCGGAACTCCGGGGCCTCAGGCACCTCGTACGGGCTGGAGATCCCCGTCATGTGGGCGATTTCGCCCTTCCGGGCCCGGGCATAGAGCGCCTTGGGATCGCGCCGCTCGCACTCCTCGAGGGGGGTGTCCACGAAGATCACCAGGAAGCGGCCCTCGGGGGCCAGGCTCCGGGCCCGGTCTCGGTCCTCCTTGAATGGGCTCACGAACGTGCAGAGCGTCAAGCACCCCTGCTGAAGGAAGAGGGCGGCCACCTCCCCCACCCGGCGGATGTTCTCCCGCCGGTCTTCGGGGGTGAAGCCCAGGTCGCCGTTGAGGCCGTGGCGCACCTGGTCGCCGTCCAGGAGCATTGTCTGGCATCCCAACTCGAAGAGCCGCCGCTCCAGCGCCCGGGCGATGCTCGTCTTCCCCGAGGCCGGAAGCCCGGTGAGCCAGAGCACGGCCCCCTGATGGCCGTTGCGCGCCTCCCGCTCGGCCCGGGGGATGTTCCGGCTCTCCCAGACCACGTCGGGGGAGACCTTCCGCTCGGCGCCCGTGTCCTCGGCGGTGGGGAGATCCCCCACGCGCTGTACCGGACCCCGGATCATCCCCGCCGCCACCGTGTTGTTCGTGTGGGGGTCCACCAAGATGAACGAGCCCGTCTCCCGGTTGAGCTGGCAGCGGTCGAAGAAGACGGGCTGGGCGGTGGTGATCTGCACCCGGCCGATGTCGTTGAGCTCGAAGCCCTCGGTGGCCTCCCGGTGCAGCGTGTCCACGTCGATGCGGTAGACCACCCTCGAGATGAAGGCCCGCACCTCCCGCGTGGTGTGCCGGAGCCAGTACCGGGTCCCGGGCTGCATGGGCTCGGTGGACATCCAGCACAGGGTGGCGTCCAGCTCCTGTCCCACGGTGGGCAGGTTCAGGGGGCGCACCAGCAGGTCCCCCCGGCTCACGTCCAACGCGTCCTCCAGGGTGAGGGCCACCGAGTCGCCGGCGGCGGCCCCCTCCACCGCCCCGTCGGCGGTGTCCACTGAGGCGATGCGGCTCCGCGTCCCGAGGGGAGCACCAGGACCTCCTCGCCGGGGCGGATCCCCCCCGAGGCCACCCGGCCCGCGTAGCCCCGGTAGTCCTGATGGGGCCGGAGCACCGTCTGCACCGGGAAGCGGAAGTCCACCAGATTGCGGTGGGCCCCACGTTCACGTGCTCCAGGTGGTGGAGCAGCGTGGCCCCCTCGTACCAGCGCATGTGGGGGCTCTTCAATACCACATTGTCCCCAAGGAGGGCCGAAATGGGGATGAACGTCAGATCGTCCACCCCCAGCTTCCGGGCGAAGCCGGCGTACTCGTCGGCGATGGCGTCGTAGACGTCCTCGCGCCAGTCCACCAGGTCCATCTTGTTCACCGCCACCACCAGGTGGGGGATCCCCAGGAGCGCCGAGATGAAGCCGTGGCGCTTGGACTGGGTGAGGACGCCGTTGCGCGCGTCAATGAGGATGATGGCCAGCTCGGCGGTGCTGGCCCCCGTGACCATGTTCCGGGTGTACTGGATGTGGCCCGGAGTGTCGGCGATGATGAACTTCCGCTTCGGCGTGGCGAAGTAGCGGTAGGCCACGTCGATGGTGATGTTCTGCTCCCGCTCGGCCCGGAGCCCGTCGGTGAGGAGCGCCAGGTTCACGTTCCCCTCGCCCCGCCGCCGGCTCGCCTCCTCCACCGCCTCGAGCTGGTCCTCGAAGATGGACTTGGTGTCGTAGAGGAGCCGCCCGATGAGCGTGCTCTTCCCGTCGTCCACCGACCCGGCGGTGGAGAAGCGGAGCAGGTCCATCCCCGTGCCGGGGCTCATCAGAAGTACCCCTGCTTCTTCCGGTCCTCCATGGCGGCCTCGGAGTGCTTGTCGTCGTGGCGCCCGCCCCGCTCGGTGACCCGGGAGGCGGCCACCTCGGCGATGATGTCCTCCAGCGACGCGGCCTCCGACTCGGTGGCCCCGGTGCAGGTGGCGTCGCCGATGGTGCGGAAGCGGATGGTCCGCTCCTCCCACGCCTCACCCGGCAGGAGCTGGTTCCAGGGCGAGCGGGCCAGGAACACGCCGTCGCGGCGCACCACCTCCCTGCGGTGGGAGAAATAGAGGGAGGGCATCTCCACGCCCTCGGCGGCGATGTACTGCCACACGTCCATCTCCGTCCAATTGGACAGGGGGAAGACGCGGAAGTGCTCGCCGGGGTTCTTGCGGCCGTTGAAGAGGTTCCAGAGCTCGGGGCGCTGGTTCTTCGGGTCCCACTGGCCGAAGCGGTCCCGGTGGCTGAAGAAGCGCTCCTTGGCCCGGGCCTTCTCCTCGTCGCGGCGGCCTCCTCCCAGCGCCGCGTCGGCCTTAAGCTCGGCCAGCGTGTCCAAGAGCGTCACCGTCTGGAGGCGGTTCCGGCTGGGGTTGGGCCCGGGCTCCTCCTGCACTCACCCCGCCTCGATGGAGGCCTGCACCGAGCCCACGTGGAGCGTGGCCACGTGCTTGGCCACCAGCGAGTCCCGGTACCCCAGCGTCTCGGGGAAGTTGTGCCCCGTATCAATGTGGACCAGCGGAAAGGGGAGCTTGGCCGGCGCGAAGGCCTTGGCCGCCAGGTGCACCATGAGAATCGAGTCCTTCCCGCCGCTGAACAGGAGGACGGGCCGCTCGAACTGGGCGGCCACCTCTCGCATCACGTAGATGGACTCGGACTCGAGGTGGAGGAGGTGGGATCGGGGGGAAGTGGTCAAGGAACTCAGTCTCGTGGCGGTTCCCGGGCTCGAGCCGGCTCGGTTGGTGAGTTAGGAGAATCTGGGCCAAGAGCCTGCAAACGCAAGCATGACCAGTCCTAGATGTAGCTTTGATGCAGGAATGTCGCGGCTGATTGAAGCAGGGATGTCCCACTCTGGAGGTCCGGGCAGTTCGGCGGGCCCTCCGGCGGAGTGCGAAGCTGCTTTGGATAAGTCAGCGGGGCCGCGATCGGCTGGCGGTCGTCCGGCAAGTGGTGGAGGGGCTGCTTACGCTGGGCCGAGCCGTGGAGCTCGTGGAGAGGAACCGAAGCCAGGTCTACCGGATCGTGGCGCGCTTCGAGGCCGACGGGGACCGGGCGGTGGTGGATCGGGCCAGCGGGAGGCGGCCCTCCGGGATCAAGTTTGAAGTGCAACAGCAGTTAAGTAGCTGAATTGATGTCAT
>BTVB01000046.1:1117-36369 GCA_045863275.1 Gemmatimonadota bacterium | reverse complement strand
CCGCCGCCCACCCCACGCCGTGCGCGCCACACGTGTACCTCTGGGACTTCAGGCGCTGCGACCTGGGTTGGGGAGCGGTCGGGCGCACCCGCAAGGGAGGCGGGTGCGCCCGTTTCTTCCCTCGGATGTTCGTCTCGCTTGTCCGCTACATGATCAGCCGCCGCAGGGCAGGCCGTTCAGGTGGCAGTTCGCGCGCTGCTCGACGATGGTGATCGGGAACAGCTCACCCGGCTTGGTGATCGCCGCGTTCACCGCCTGCCAGCGTGGGTCCTTGATCCCCCACCGGAACATGTCCGGCAGTCGGAGGCCCATGAACAGGGTGTTGATGCGACGCTCGTACTGGAGCATCGCCAGGTCGCTCACCGCTCCACCGGAGACGAACGGAGCCTCGCCGTCCATCGTACGAAGGTGGTTGATGTGCATCACGAATCCCGGGTCACCCGGGCCACCCGTCGCCAGTGCGTGCTCGGCGAGGATGAGGTGCATCAAGCGTGCCGACGACATCACCAGCGGGCCGTACTGGCTCGTGGGGAAGCGGTCGACCATCACCTTGATGGTCGGATCAAGCTGTCCGGTGAACGGGTCCTTCTTGATCACGTTCACCTGGCTGCCAGGCGCTACACGAACCGGGCCGCCGTTGTAGCTCGGATTGGCGAGTGCCGCGGCCACCGCCGCCGGGTCGGTGCGCCGGCCAGCCGCTCCCGTGCCGCTCGTCGTGAGCGCGATCAGGTCGTCGTTCACCTGATTCTCACCCCGGTTGTTGATCCAGTCGCACATCGCGCACAGGCTCGCCGTAGCGGTGAAGCCGAGCTCGTAGCGGTAGTCCGACGAGCCGACCGCGGCGAGCACGGCCTGCGCGTCCGCGGCGGCGGCCGGCCACTGCAGAGCACCGCCCGGCTGGGCGGCCGGGTTGATCTTGTTCCAGATGGCCCGCGACATGTGCGCCCTGGCGCGGACCGCGCGCGCCGCCGTCACCATGTTGGTGTTCCCGAGCGCCTGGAAGCGGGTGACCGCCTCGTCCAGGTTCTTGATGGCGTCGTCCAGCACCTGGTACATGTTCGCGGGGCCGACCGGAGCACCGTCGGTCATCTTGTCGGAGAACGTCATGTCCTCCTGCGTCTCACCCGTGACCAGAAGCGCCATACCGTTGAAGAAGTACGCGCGGGCAAGCTCGACCTTGAAACGATTGTCCGACGGGTTGTCGGCCACGTGCTGCTCCAGGGTCACGATGGCCTTGCGCCCCATCCAGGTGGCGGTTCCCAACTCGGGGAAGATCGCGTCGAGGAACTCGTTCCGGGGCTCGTCGATGGCGCCCCGGTCGAGGGTGTTCCAACCGTCGCGGGACCCCGTCCAGAAGAACTCGTCCGTGGAGACGCCCGTGGACTGCCACACCTCGGAGACCGCGTCCGCCAGCATGCGCAGCGATCCGTTCGCAACGCCGGATGCGGCGGCCGGGAGATCCACCGACTCCTCAGTGAGGCTGTTTGGGTTGTCGACGTCGAGGAGATTGTCGCACCCGCTGAGGGCGACGGTGGAGACCGCCGCGATCACGAGTGCGCTGATTGCCTTGATTCGAGTCGTCATGGTCATTCTCCGTCAGAACGTCACGCGGGTGGAGAATGTCAGCCGACGCGGGAGGGGGATGGCCCAACCCTCCGTGCCGACCAGGAAGTTGCAGTCGGTGGCCGTCTGTCCGGTGCCGCCGTTGCAGCGACCCTGGACGTTCGTCTCGGGATCCATGCCCGGGTAGTCGCTCCCGGGCATCCAGAGGAACAGGTTGCGTCCCGCGACGTTGATGGCGGCCGTCGAGAGGCCCATCCGCTCGATGAGGTCGCTGGGGAGACGGTAGGTGAGGGACAGCTCCCGGAACCGGATCTGGTCGGCATCCCAGGCCTGATTGAGCCCCGGCATGGGCGAAAGGGCGTCGATGCTGCTCGCCCACTCGAGCGCCGCGTCGAGCCGCTGCTGCGCCGTGGACGCCGGGTTGCGAAGGATCGCGTCGAGCTGCGCGGCGCGCGGAGTGTTGCGGCCGATGGCGGGGTTCGCGCGGCGGAAGGCGCCGGAGAGGTCGCTGATCTGCACGCCGAGCTTGTAGTCGAAGAGGGTGGCAAGCTCGAAGTTGCTCGCGAACGCCAGATTGAAGCCGAAGGAGCCGGCGAAGTCAGGCGTCGGCTTGCCCTGGTATGAAAGGGTCAGGCCGGACCCGCAGTTGTTCGACGCGAACGCTCCGTTCGGGACCCCGAAGTCGGAGTTGCCCACCGCGATCGGCTTGAAGCTGCCCGGGTTGCGCGGCACGGAGAAGTACTGGAGCGCCTGGGCCTCGGTTGGGACGACGCACTGCCCGTTCACCGGAGTCAGGAGGTTCAGCGGAACGCTGCCCGCTCCGACCACGGCCTGCGTCGCACCGAAGAACGCGCCGGGGGCGTAGCCCTCGACCAGGTAGTTGTGGTAACGGTCGTACGAGCCACCGCTCTTGAGGGGCGGTGCCCCGCCCATGTCGGAGATCAACTCCTTCATGTAGGCGGTGTTGGCGAACACGTTGAGGGAGAGCCCCTCGCGCTGCAGGACCGTCCCCCGGATCGCGACCTCGACACCGTGGGCCGTAAGCTCACCGATGTTGACGAGCTGCTCCGCCGTGAAGCCTCCGGTCACGGAGAACTGGCGGGGCACCAGCGCCTGGCTGACCGTGCGGTCCCAGTACGTCATGTCGACCGAAACGCGATCGTTGAGGAGCCCGACTTCGGCGCCGACCTCCCACTCGGTCGAAACCTCGGGCTCGAGGCCGCTGTTGCCGAGATTCGCTGGGCGCACCCCCGGCCCGTCGGTCGATGGCGCCGGGTTGAAGGTCGTGAACTTGGCGAAGGCGTCGGGCTGCAGACCGGACTTACCGATGGCCGCGCGGACGCGGAGGGTCGAAATCGTCTCATTCGACCAGTCGAGGCCCTGGCTGGGCACGACGGACACGGAGGCCTTCGGATAGAACGCGGTCGCGAAGTCCTCACCGAAGGCGGAGTTGGCGTCCCAGCGCCCGCCCACCGTAAGGAAGATCCAGTCGTTGATCCCGACCTGGTCCTGCAGGTAGCCACCGAGCTGCGTGACACGGGTCCAGAACTCGTCGGCCGACTGGTTGGCGAGCGCGTCGAGGCTCTCGAGGCCCGGGCCCGGGAACGTGTTGCCGTTGCCGCCGGCCGACTGCCTCTGGCGCAGGAAGCCCTGGGCGCCGAAGAGGAGCGTGTTCTCGATCCCGTCGCCGATGTTCTTCACCACCGAGCCCTTGATGTCCGCGGTCAACTCGCGGCTGCGGTCCTCGGAGACGCTCCGGGACCCGTTCGTGTTGTTCGTGGTGAATCCGTCGACGTTGTAGGCGTAGGGGCTGAAGAAGGTCCGGTCGTCCGACGTGAAGTCGATGCCGAACGTGGCATCGAGGCGGAACGCCTCGGTCGGCGTGAAGCCGACGGTCGTGCTTCCCGCGAAATGGCTCGATGCGGCGTTGTTCAACTGGTACGCGAACTCACGGGTCGTCCCGAAGGTCGGCGCGCCGAAGTAGTTCGAGCCCGGACCCACCTGCTCCTGCGGGGTCGCCAGCCGGAGCTGGGACATGAGCATCGAGCTGAACACCCCGTAGATGTTGTTCCCGTTGTCCGGAGTGTGCTGCTTCATGTCGGTATAGAGCGTGCTGACGCCGATACGCACCTTCGAACTGGGGATGATCGTGAAGTTCGAGGTGACGCTGCCGCGGCGGTTGATGTCGCTCTCCATCTCGATTCCCTCGACCGCAGGGAACACGGCTTCCGGCTGGAGCACGCCGTCTTCGTGGGCGAAGCGGCCCGAGACGAAGTACTGGAAGGAGTCCGAGCCACCGGAAACCGACGCCGAGTAGGTCTGGGCCATGCCCAGGCCGAGGATCTCCTCGAACGTGTTCGACTGGAAGACCTCGTACGGCCCCGGCGAAACGCCGAAGCGCTGCTGCATCCGGCCCTGGGCCTCGGAGAGCCGGGCGGCATCGGGGGCGCCGGTGCAGTCGAGCTGGGAGCAGTACTTCCCGATGAAGTCGGCCAGGGGCTCGATGCGATTCATCGGCACCGAGATGGCCGTCCAGTCCGCGTGGGCGGTGAACTGCGGCGCACCCGCGCGGCCGCGCTTGGTGAAGATCTGGATCACGCCGTTGGAAGCCTCGGTGCCGTACAGCGTGGCCGCGGCGGCGCCCTTCAGGATCTCCACCCGCTCGATGGACTCAGGGGGGATGTCGTCGAGACGGCTCGGGTTGCCCGTCCCGCTCAGGCTCACGGCCTGGCGGTCGACGCGAATGCCGTCGATGTAGATGATCGGCTCGTTGCTCTGCGACAGCGAGGCGGACCCGCGGATCTTGATCGTGGCGCCCTCACCCGTGGCACCCGACGACGGGAGCGCGACGACGCCGGGCTCGCGACCGGCGATCATCTGGCTGAAGTCCGCGATCGCGGCGTTGTTCACCTGTGCGGCGTCCAGCGTGGCGATGGAGTTGCCCAGCTTCTTGCGGGCGGTGGCCACGCCGGCCCCGGTGACCACGATCTGGTCCAGGGCGATGGCGGTCTGCTCGAGACCGAAGTTCGCCACCACGGACTCGCCGGCGGCGACCGTGACGGTCTGCGAGCCGGAGCGGTACCCCACCAGCTCGGCGACGAGGGTCACCTCGCCCGCCGGCACGTTGAGGAGCAGGAAGCGGCCTGCGGCGTTGGTCAGGGCACCGATGCCGGTGCCGCCGATGTACACCTGTGCCGCCTCCAGAGGACGCTGCGAGGCAGCGTCACGAACCGTCCCGACCAGCGTGCCCGTTGCCTGGGCAGCGGCCGGAGCGGCCCCGAGCGTCAACGCCAGGGCCAGAGCCAGGCCCCCTCGTGCGACGCCCGAGAAGCGTTCGGACAGTGGACGCATCATTTGTGTCCTCCCATCTGGGGTTGGACTGTGAGCCACCCTTCTCTTCTATAGAGCACCGGGGCGCGTCCCGCCCCGGAAGGGTGCGTACCCAGCCACCACCACCCTGCCTCCACCCCACGGATACACGTAAGCAAGCCGGCGCCCCCGCCCTGCGTGCGGCGACCGTCCTGCGATCTATGAGTCTGTGTAAGGGAGGCTTTGGGAGGGCCTACCTGCCACCGTGACGAAGTCCAGCGGGGGGCATCTTATGGGGTGGCGTTCCGCTTCGCAACATTCTGGAAACGCTGGGTGTCAGCCAGGGATCAGGTCCGCGTCCGCGCCACGCACTCGATCTCCACGTCCACGTTCTTGGGGAGCGTGCGCACCGCCACCGTCGCCCGGGCGGGCCGGTGGTCGCCGAAACGGCGGGCGTACACCTCGTTCATCGGCCCGAAGAGGGCCATGTCCGAGAGGAACACGGTGGTCTTCACGACGGTGCCCAGCCCGGCTCCGGCGGCGGCGAGGACGGCCTCGAGGTTCTGGAAGACGCGCTCGGTCTGGGCTGCGATGTCCCCTCCGACCAGCTCCATGGTGGCCGGGTCCAGCGGGATCTGCCCCGAGCAGTACACCCAGCCGTCGCTTACGATGGCCTGGGAATAGGGTCCGATGGCGGCGGGGGCGTCGGGGGTCTGGACGGGCTTCAGGTCGCTCATGGGAGGCTCCGGGTTCACGTGGGTTGCAGGTCCTGGTGCTCTCGGGCGTGCTCGAGGATCTCCCCGGGGGAGACGGTGGCCACGCCCGCCTTGCCCACCTCAACCGCGGCGGCGTGGTTGGCCAGGACCGCGGCCTCGGCGGGGGCGGCGCCCGCAGCCAGCGTGGCGGCCATGACGGCCGTCACGGTGTCCCCCGCCCCCGATACGTCGTAGACCGACCGTGCGACGGTGGGCACGCGTATGGGGGTGCCCTCGGGGGTCTGGAGGGCCATCCCCCGCTCGCCCAGCGTCAGGAGGAGGTTGGCGCACTTCATCCGGCGCCGCGTGGCCTCCATCCAGTCGGGGTCGTCGGGGTGGAGGAACTCCCCGAGGGCGTCGGCCAGCTCCTTGGCGTTGGGCTTGAACACCGTGACGCCCTCGAAGGCGAAGAAGTTCCGCCGCTTGGGGTCCACCACGGTGGGGAGCCCCGCCTCCCGGCCGGCGGCGAGGACCGCCTGGATCACGCGGGGCACGAGCACCCCCTTGTTGTAGTCCTCCATGACCAGGACGTCGCACTCGTCGGCCAGGGACCGCACCGTCGCGGCCAGGGCCTCGGCCAGCGCGGGGGACGCGTCGGTCTCCACCTCCCGGTCCACGCGGACCACCTGTTGGCGGCGGGCCAGGATGCGCGTCTTCACGGTGGTGGGCCGCTCGTCGGTGAGGACCAGACCGTCGGTGCGCACGCCCAGGGCGGCCAGCTCGTCGCGGAGCTGCTCGCCGGCCAGATCGCGGCCCACGCACCCCACCACGTGACAGGCGGCGCCCAGGGCGGCGACGTTGGCGGCCACGTTCCCGGCGCCGCCCACCGCCGAGGACTCCTCCTCCACCCGGACCACCGGGACGGGGGCCTCGGGGGAGATGCGGTCCACGGCCCCGGAGATGTATCGGTCCAGCATGAGGTCCCCCACCACCAGGACCCGCACCCCGCGGACCGCCTCGAGGAGGGTGGCGGCCCGGTCCAGGCTCAGCCGGTCCACGGGCCCCTCCCCCTCGCCTCCAGGGCCAGGATGCGGGGCCCGCCGGCGTCCATGCCGAGAACCGCGTCCTGGAGGTTCACCGACACGCACACGTGGTTGGGGACGATGCGCACCCGCTCCCCGATGGCCGGGGTCCAGCCGCTCCGGGAGATGTCCAGCACGCCGTGCTCCTCGGAGAGGGCCGCGACGGTGACCTCGGGACGGTCCAGGAGGAAGCCGAAGCCCTCCCCGCCCCGGGCCTCCTTGGAGAGCGCCTTGGACCCGGCGTCCACCACCGCGCGCCCCGGCACCGCCGTGCTCACCACGGTGGCCAGGACGGTGTAGGCCAGGTCCCCGAGGGTGGCCACCCCCACGTCCAGGGCCTCCCGGTCGAAGAAGATGCACGACCCCGACCGGATCTCGGTCATGCCGGGGACCAGGTGGCTGTGCCAGAGCGTGGGCGTGGAGCCCCCGGACACGATGCCGGGCTCGAGCCCGGCTTCGCCAAAGGCCTCCAGCGTCTCCTTCAGGCGTGCGGCGACGGCGGCGAGGGCCGCCTCCTGCTCCGCCACCGCCGAACGGATGTGCCCCGGGTAGAAGAGGATCCCCCTGAAGGCCGCGCCCTCGGCGTCGGCCGCTCGGCGGGCCAGCGCGACAGCCTCGCCGGGCGTCTGGACACCCACGCGTCCCAGTCCCATGTCCAGCTCGACCAGGATGCCCACGGTGCGTCCCGCGGCGTGGGCGGCGGCGGCCAGGGGTCCCAGGACGTCGGCGGAGTCCAGGGCCACCTTCACGTCCACGACCTCGGGGAGCCCGAGGAGCCGCTCCACCTTGGCGGCGCCCACGGGGGGGTAGGCGAGGAGGAGGTCCCCCGTCAGGGCCGACATCACCTCCGCTTCCCGGAGCGTGGCCACGGTGAGCCCCCCGGCCCCGGCGTCGAGCTGGAGGCGTGCCACCTCCAGGGACTTGTGCGTCTTGATGTGGGGGCGCCAGGCGAGGCCGTGGGAGGCGGCGTAGGCCGCCACGCGGCGGGCGTTGGCGCTCACCCGCTCCAGGTCCACGGTGCCGATGGGTGTCTCGATGTCAGGGGGAAGGCGTGTCGCGGTCATTCCAGGACCGACTCCAGCGCGTTGAGGAAGTCGTGGTCGTTCTCACCCACCGGGCCGAAGCGCATCCAGCGGAGCACCCCGTCCCGGTCCACCAGGAAGGTGGCGGGGAGACCCAGGACCCGGTAGACGTCCATGCCGCGCATCTGGGGGTCGACGAGGATGGGGTAGGTCACGCCGTACTCCCGGACGAAGTCGGCGACGTCGTCGTCGGCGTCCCTGGTGTCCATGGACACGCCCACGATCTCCAGGCCTCCGGGGGAACGCTCCTCGTAGAGCCGTTGCAGGAACGGGGTCTCGTGGCGGCACGGCGCGCACCAGGTGGCCCAGAAGTTGAGGAGCACCACGCGGCCCCGGAGGTCGTCCAGGTACAGGGAGTCCCCGGCCAGGGTCACCGCTCCGTACGCCGGCGCCGGGCGGCCCACGGTGGGGCCCGCGTCTCCGGCTGGAGCGCAGCCCCACGGCAAGGACGCGAAGGCCAGGGTGGCCAGGACGAGGGCAGAGGGTCGGGTCATCGCGGTAGCTCCACCTGGGCGGCTCGGATCCGTGAGCGCTCCGGGTCGGAGACGTCGGTCCAGGCCAGCACCACCGCGGCCGGATCCCACGGCACCCGCGCCATCCGGGGGAAGCCGCTGGCCCGGGCCGACGAGGAGCGGGAGACGGTCCAGGCGTCGCCCCGGCCCGCCGCCGCGTCCACCGGGGCCAGGCGCACGTCGGCGCCCTCCCCTTCGGACCGCTCGAGCCACGAGACCAGCGCCCGCCCGTCCTCCAGCAGCCGAACGTCCACGCGGCCCGCCGGGTTCCCGTCGTCCACCTGCCAAGGCGCGCCGAACGTGCGCCCGCCGTCCTCGGAGAAGGAGGCGCGGACCCGGGGCTGGTCGCCGGCGCCGGTGAACCACGCCACCACCACGCGGGCGCCGCGGGCGTCCACGGCGGGCCCGTTCACCGGACACCCCGCGATGACCCATCCGTCGTCGTGGACGGGCACGCCCTCCGTCCACCCGTCGGGGGTCCAGCGGGCGACGTACACGTCCCGGACCTCGTCCTCGGTACGGTTCCTGTACACGAGGACCGGCCCGTCCGCGGCCACTGCCACGTCGGTCTGGCAGCAGTCGCACGCCCGGGCGTCCACAAGGACCTCGTCTCCGGGGCCCGACGGCCCGGCCTGGCGGAAGCGCACGGTCATCTCCCGGGTGGGCTCCTCCCCGCCGGGGCCGGGGGCGTACTGCCTGCCGTCCAGCCAGGCGAGGCCCACGCCGTCCTCCCGGGGGAAGAGGCTCACGAATCCATGCTCGGTGGGCGTGCCGTCCTCGTGGGGCGTCCAGGGGTCGGACCAGGTCGCGCCGCCGTCACCCGACGAAGAGACGCGGACGGCGTAGGCGAGTCCCGGCCCCTCAACGCGCTGGAGCCAGTGTACCCACAGGCGTCCGCCGGCCCCCTGCACCACCGACGGGAAGTCCGCCCAGTTCACGAAGAGGTCCTCCCCGTGGGCCACGGTCCGGGCCTGACCCCACCCTCCGGCGTCCAGCCGGGCCACCTTCACGTCGTGCCCGCCGGTGGGGGACGCTTCCACCCAGCTGAGGAAGACGGCGTCCTCCGATGAGGACACGTACGGCTCTCCGCTGCCCTCTCCCGCGGGCGGCGCCAGCTCGTGGACCGACACGGGCTTCCGCTCGAGGGGAGCCTCGGCCGCGCACGCCGCGAGGGCCGAAAGAGCCAGGATGGAAACGGGTCGGAGCATCGCGGCGTACCTGATCGGGAGGGACGGAAGCCGGAAGGATGACCGGGCAAGCTTCTTGCACGAAACCCTCCGGGGACGAGCGCAACGCAATCTCGGTGGGACGGCGCCGGGGGGCAACGCATCTGGAACGGCGGCAGGCCCTCTGGTGTTACTCCGTCGAGTGGGCTCGATTCTTAACAGGCGTCGTACCCCAGGACTCCAACGAGTGTGGAGCGAGCGAAACCGGGGAGGTCCCCGGACTCCGCTCCACCCGAGGCCAAGGTGAACATGCAGTTCCTTGAGAGAGTGTCTTCGCGCATCCGGGCGGCCTCCCTCCTGCTCGTCGGGGTGGCCCTCGCGGCGACCGCGACTCCGGGGAGCGCCCAGTACTTCGGCCGGAACAAGGTCCAGTACGACGACTTCGAATTCGTCGTGCTCAAGACGCCCCACTTCGACTTCCACTATTATCCCGAGGCCGGCGAGGCCGTGCGGGACGCGGCGCGCATGGGCGAGCGTTGGTACGAGCGCTTCGCCCGCTCCTTCCAGCACGAGTTCGAGACCTCCAAGCCCGTCATCCTGTACGCCGACCACCCCGACTTCCAGCAGACCAACACGCTGTCGGGCTTCATCGGCGAGGGGACGGGTGGTGTCACCGAGTCGCTGAAGAACCGCGTCATCATGCCGCTGGCGGGCTCCTACTGGGACACGGACCACGTCCTGGGGCACGAGCTGGTGCACGCCTTCCAGTACAACATCGCCCAGTCCAGGCGGGGCGGCGGGCTGCAGGGCCTCATGTCCCTCCCGCTCTGGCTCATCGAGGGCATGGCCGAGTACCTCTCCGTGGGGCGCGACGACCCGCTCACGGCCATGTGGATCCGCGACGCCATCCGCCGCGACGAGCTGCCCACCATCAAGCAGATGACCCGCGAGTCCCGCTTCTTCCCCTACCGGTTCGGCCAGGCGCTCTGGGCCTACATCGGGGGGACCTGGGGAGACGACGCCGTCATCCAGGTGTACCGCACCTCCCTGCGGGTGGGCTTCGAGTCGGCCATCCAGCAGGTGCTGGGGCTTCCCACCGACACCCTCTCCGTCCGCTGGAAGGAGAAGGTGGCGGCCGAGTACCTCCCCCTCATGGAGGGGCGCACCGATCCCTCGGAGGTGGGGACGCTCCTGCTGGCTCCCGCAACGGGGTCGGGCCGTCAGAACGTGTCGCCCGCCATCAGCCCCGACGGGCGCTACGTGGCCTTCCTCTCTGAGAAGGACCTCTTCTCCGTCGACCTCTTCCTGGCCGACGCCCAGACCGGGGAGGTGCTGCGAAAGCTGTCCAGCGCCAACTCCGATCCCCACATCGAGGCGTTGCGCTACATCGATTCGTCGGGGACCTGGTCGCCCGACGGCCGCTTCTTCGCCTTCGTGGTCACCGCGGGCGGTGACAACCAGATGAAGGTCATCAACGTGGACAACGGGCAGGAGGAGCGCCTCATCACCTTCCCGGGGATCGGCGCCGTGAACAACCCGGCCTGGTCGCCCGACGGCCGCTGGATCGCCTTCGCCGGGACCGTGGGTGGGATCACCGACCTCTTCCTCTACGACCTGGAAGGGGAGGAGATCGTCCGCCTCACCGAGGACAAGCACGCCGACCTTCAGCCCACCTGGTCGCCCGACGGCCGCACCCTCGCCTTCGCGTCGGACCGGGGCCCGGAGACGGACTTCGCGCGGCTCACCTACAGCAAGTTCCAGCTCGCGTTCCTGGACGTCACCACCCGCGAGGTCCGGGTGGCGCCGGTGTTCGGCAACGTGAAGCACATGAACCCCCAGTACGCCCCGGACGGCCGGAGCCTGTACTTCATCTCCGACCAGGACGGCTTCAGCGACGTCTACCGCCTGGACGTGGCCACCGGCGCCGTGTCACGGGTGACTCGCGTGGCCACGGCGGTGAGCGGCATCACGTACATGTCGCCCGCCATGTCCGTGGCGGCCCAGACCGGGCGCATGGTGTTCTCCGTCTTCGACGAGCTGGAGTTCCACATCGTGGGCATCGACCCCGGCGAGGGCGAGACGGTGGCCATCGCCGAGCGCGTGGAGGACCAGCCCGGCCGCAAGCTTCCGCCGGTGGCGCCGGAGCGCTTCAGCCGCGTGGCCACGTACCTCGCCGACGCCGAGACGGGGCTCGTGATGCCCGCCGCGTTCACCGAGGACGACGCCGAGGGCTACGACTCGGGCCTGAGCCTGGACTACCTGGGGCAGCCCACCATCGGCGTGGGAACGGACAACTTCGGCAACTACGTGGGCGGGGGGACGTCTGCCTTCTTCAGCGACATGCTGGGCAACCGCCTCCTGGGCGTCGCCGTGCAGGCCAACGGGACCTTCAAGGACATCGGGGGCCAGGCCTTCTACGCCAACATGGAGAACCGGTGGAACTGGGGCGTGGGCGTGGGGCGGATCCCCTACCTGCTGGGCTACTACCAGTACGGCCAGGACGACGACGGCCTCTTCCTGGGCCAATACCGCTACCGGGTGTACATCGCCTCCGCGTCGGGGCAGGTGTCGTACCCGTTCTCCTCCACCCAGCGCGTGGAGTTCGGCGGTGGGGTGACGCGGTACAGCTACGACATCGAGGTGGACAAGTTCTACCAGGATCAGTTCGGCCGCTTCTACGACTATAAGCGGGAGAGCCTGAACGACCAGCGCCCCGACCCCCTCAACATGGTCCAGACGTCGGTGGCGCTGGTGGGGGACAACTCCTATTTCGGGTTCGTGAGCCCGGTGCGGGGGGGGCGCTACCGCGTCGAGGTGCAGCAGACGTGGGGCACCACCGACTTCACAACGCTGACCTTCGACTGGCGGAGGTACTTCAGCCCCCAGAGGAACCTGACCTTCGGCATGAGAGGGATGCATTACGGGCGGTACGGGCTCACCCCCGAGGAGAACAACAAGGACGGCTTCGGTCTCCTCCGCCCCGTGTTCCTGGGCTATGAAACCCTCGTTCGCGGCTACGCCTACGAGAGCTTCACCAGCGGCGAGTGCGCGTCGGGAGCCACCGAGGAGGATTCGTGCCCGGCGTTCAACCGCCTCTTCGGGCAGCGGATCGGGGTGGCCAACGTGGAGTTCCGGATCCCCTTCATCGGCGTGGAGGAGTACGGGCTCATCAACTTCCCGTTCCTGCCCACCGAGTTGGTGTTCTTCACCGACGCCGGTGTGGCGTGGGACGCGGACAACCCCGTGACCCTCGAGCTGAGCCGGTCGTCGTCGGAGCGGGTACCCGTGTTCAGCTCCGGGGTGTCGGCCCGGGTGAACCTCCTGGGCTTCATGGTCCTCGAGGCCTACTACGCCTACCCCTGGCAGCGCCCCGAGAAGGGGTGGCACTGGGGCTTCTCCCTGGCCCCTGGCTGGTAGGCCTCCAGGGGCGAGGGCAAGGGGAGACCGGGGCACGCCACCCGGTGACCTCCAACGAGAAGGGGCCCGGGCTCTACGCCCGGGCCCCTCTTCACTTCACCCTCCCGTGTCTTGGGAGGTCGCTCCTCAGAAGGATCCCCCACCCCGGGGCTTGGCCGTCCGTCCGGTGGACGTCCCGCCGCTGGAGCGGGCACCGCCGGAGCCGGAGGCCGCAGCGCCGCGAGGTGCGGCGCTGCCGCTCCGGGAGGGAGTGTACGAGCCGCCGGAACCGCCGGACGACGGGGAGCTCCCCCGGGAATAGCCGCGGCCGTTCACCACGCGCCCGTGAGGCTCGGAGGGGGCGGGGCTCACCACCACCACGGTGGGCCGGTACCCGTAGGAGTAACCACCCCAACCGCCGTAGCCCCAGGAATAGGGGCTGTAGCCGTAGCCGTATCCCATGTACCCGTACCGCAGGCTCCAGGGCATGTAGAACGGGTCGTAGAAGTAGGGGCTGGCCGACGCGTAGATGGGGCGGCGCCGGAGGTGGCCCGTGTCCAGCGCGGAGACCGCCACGTCGTTCTGACCGGTCTGGAGCTGGAAGCGCTCGGGGTAGCTCACCGCTACGGTCACGTCGATGACGTCGTCGGCCACGCCGGCGTCGGCCATGCGCAGCAGCTCGGCGGCGGTGAGGTCGAAGCGATCGCCGCGCTCGGCGAGGAGCGCCTGGACCGCCTCCGCGGGCACCTGCGCCGAGGCCTCGATGACGTCGTCCACGGTGAGGGCTCCCGCGGCCACCATGCGGGCCGTGGCAACCGCCCAGCCGCGCTCGGTGAGCAGATCGCCGAAGCCGGCGGCCTGCGCCTCCTCGCCGGTGGCGGTGTGGTAGTGCTGCACCCAGGCGACGTGCTTGCCCTCCATGCCGGCCACCCGGACGTCGATCCAGGCGACGGGGGAGGCCATGGCGATGATGCCGGCGGTCTGCTGGCTCACGCCCTCGCACGTGAATTCCCCCTGGAGGAAGAGCCGGCGCCCGTCCTCGGAGAACGTGCCCTGCTCCCACCCCGTGCACGACTCGCGGGACGTGTCGTGGCGGCGCCCGTCGCCCCAGAGCAGCTCGCGGGCTTCCACGTCGCCGCCGGCGATGCGCAGGAGCTCCACCGCGCCCTCCTGCCGGGAGGGGGTCACGCACACGAGGCCGGGAGGCGCGTTCTCACCGCTCACGTTCCAGCAGCCGATCCAGGGAAGCCAGCGGGGATCCAGGTCCTGGGCGCCCGCGGGGGAGGCGGCGCCGAAGGCGGCCACGGCCATCCCCAGGGCGAGGGCGCCTCGAAGGAGATTGCGCTCTGTCGTCATGGTCGTCGTCCTTTCCGGTCAGAACCGGACCGAGAGGCCAATGGTGCCCTGGAGCCCCGAGAGGTCCATGGGGTCGAAATCCAAGAAGTCCGCGCCCATGTCGGCCTTCGCCCACTGGTAGCGGGCTTCGGCGGTGACGAAGAGACCCGGGCTCAGCGACCAGTCGGTGCCGCCGTACACATGTACGGTAGGGGCCTTCCCCTCGTCCGTAAACCGGTCGTAGAAGATGTCCAGGGACTCGAAGTCCACGAAATCGCCCTCCTGCTCGAAGCGGTACCACACCGCACCGGCTGCGATACCCACGTAGGGCGCGAAGGTCGTGGGGATCCAGGCGAAGCGCCCCACCGAGCGCCCGCGCTCCATGAGGTACGCCTTCACGCCCAACGTCACCGGGATGCGGCGGAACACCGTCTCCTGCTCGATGGGCAGGTCGTTGGTGTCCACCCATTCACGGAACTCGGACCCCCGGCGGGCGGTGGCGGCCGAGACGTCCAAGGCCAGGTCCACCCGCGGCGCGATGCGCACGGCCAGCTGCCCCCCCCACGACGGCGCGGCGAAGTCGCCACGCGAGAGGGTGAGCTGCTCCCGGGTGAAGTCGAAGACCTCGCTGGAAGCCAGGGCAAGGTTGTACCCGGCCCGGATGCCCAGGGAGACCCTCGGGCTCCGGAGGAGGAAGTCGGGGGGGGCCTGGGCCTCCAGGGCTCCCGGCGGGACCGCCAGGAGGAGGGCCAGGGTGAGCCAGCCCAGCGGTACGTGTCTCGCGACGTTCATCGGGATCTCCGGTGCGTGGGGCGACGCGCGTCGCGGCGCCCTCCAGCAAATCTCGTCGCAAGCCCCATGCCAGGGGATGGGGGTCCGAAAAGCCAACGGGGACAACGGTTCGAGCCTCCGTACCCGTCCTTGCGAAGGGACACGGGCCCGGGGGAGTCCTCTCGAGAGGACACCTCCCGGGGAGCCGCGTCAGAAGATGGAGACGCTGATGTACTTCCTGGGGTTGGCCCGGACGTCGTCCAGGAGCGTGGCCAGGCTCTCGGCGGCGCGGTTCACGTTCACGTAGAGCGCGTCGTCTGTGGCCAGGCGACCCAGCGTCCCCTCGCCGCGGTCGATGCGCTCCAGGAGCGCCCGGAGCGAGGTGGCCGCCCGGTCCAGGTTCGCCCCGGTCTCCGCCAGCACCGCCATGGCCGAGTCGGCGCGGGCGATGGCTCGCGCGGCGTCGGGGCCGGCCGCCGCGGCGTCCTCCAGCCCCTCGGCGGAGCGGGCCAGGCTCTGCGTCAGGGTGCGAAGAGTGCCCCGCTGCTCCGCCACCGTCCCCGAGAGCTCGCGGAGCAGGACCTCCATCTCGGCGGCGCTCCCCTGCACCGAGGTCACGGTGGAGTCGTCCAGGAGTCTCTTCAGCCCCTCCATGACGGCTCCCGCCTTGACGGAGAGCTCGTCGGCCGAGTCCATGAGCCCCGAGCCGCCGTCGGCTCCGGGGAGCGTGTCCCACTCCGCGTGGTACGTGCTGGCATCCGAGGGGATCACCTCCATGGTCCGACCCCCGAACAGCCCGGCCGCGCCCAACTCGGTGCGGGAGCCCTCCGGGATCCGCCATTCCCCCTCCAGCTCCATGCGCACCGCCACCCTGCCGTCCGTCATCATCTCGAAGCGGTTGATCCGGCCGATGATCACGCCGCGCATCTCCACGGGATCCCCCCGACGGACGCCGCCGGCGTCGGCTACGGTGGTCACGAGCATGTAGCGCCCCCGCATGGTGGCGGGGTCGGTGAGGAGGAAGAGGATGAGGACGAAGGCGACGAGGCCCGCCAGCACGAAGATCCCGATACGGATGTCCTTGCCGCCGCTGCTCCTGGGAGCCGCCTTGGCCAGCTCCTCGTCGGTGAGGCGCGGCCGGCGCCCGCCCTGTCCCTGCGTTTCAGTCATTGGCTTCCGCCGCCATGTCGAGGGCCGCCTCGGCCGCGGCCCGGTCCACGAAGGCCCGGACCACGTGATCCGAGCTCGCCCGGAATTCGTCGGGGGTGCCGCAGAAGCGGAGGCGTCCTCCGTCCAGCATGGCGACCCGGTCACAGATGTCGAGCCCTCCTTCGATGTCGTGCGTCACCAGGAGGGAGGTGACTTCAAGCTCGCGGGACAGGCGCGTGATGAGCCGCTCCACCGCCGCCGTGTTGATGGGGTCCAACCCCGTGGTCGGCTCGTCCCAGAGGAGGATCTTGGGCCGGCCCACGATGGCACGGGCGATCCCGACCCGCTTCTTCATGCCCCCGGAGAGCTCGGAGGGGAGCTTCTCCATGACCTCCCTTGGCTCGAGGTTCACCAGCTCGAGGGCGTGCCACACGCGCCGGGCGACCTCCAGGCGGGGGAGCCCGCGGAGCTCGTCCTCGGGGATTCCCATGGCGACGTTGTCGAAGACGTTGAACGAGTCGAAGAGCGCCGCGTTCTGGAAGACGTACCCCACGCTGCGCCTCACCCCCTGGAGGGCGCGCTTCCCTCCGTAGTAGACGGACGTACCGTCGATCTCCACGTCGCCCCGGTCGGGGTTGATGAGGCCGATGGTGGTCTTCAGCAGCACGCTCTTGCCGGTCCCCGAAGGCCCGAAGAGCGCGAACATCTCCCCCGTCTGCACCCGGAGGTCGACGCCGGCCAGCACGGGCAGGTCGAAGGACTTGTGGATGTTCCGGTAGTGGATCATGGCTACTGGAGCATCAGGGGCGGAAAGAGGGCGTCCAGGATGAGGATCGTCAGCGTCATGAACATGACGGCCTGCGTCGTCGTCCTGCCCACCCCCTCCGCGCCCCCCCGCGTGAGGAACCCCATGTGCACCGAGATGAGCGGGATGGCGAGCCCGAACACCAGCGCCTTGGTGAGCGAGTAGAAGAGGTCCCACGAGTGCCAGAAGAGGCGGGCGCCATAGAAGAACGACTCGTAGCCGAGCCCAACGTCCAGGTACGCGGCGACCATCCCGGCGATGATCCCGATGAAGTTGGCGATCCCCACGAGAAGGGGCATGACGATGACGCCGGCCAACACCCGCGGCGCGGCGAGCAGGGCCACAGGGTCCCGCCCCAGCGAGTGGTAGGCGTCGATCTGCTCGGAGACGACCATGGTGCCCAGCTCTGCGGTGATGCGGGCGCCCACCCGGCCCACGAGCACGATGGCCGTGAGCACCGGCCCCATCTCGAGGACCACCGTCTCCACCACCAGGCTCCCCAGGATGTAGCGAGGGACCACCGAGGTCATCTGGTAGCCGCCCTGCTGGCTGGTCACGATCCCCGCCAGGGACCCGGTGACCAGGACGATGGGGAGGCTCTGGATTCCCATGATGTAGAACTGGTTGAGCACGTCCCGGAACGACACCCTGAGCTGCACCACGGCCCGGGCGATCTGCCAGGTGAGGCGTCCCAGGGCTCCCGCGTGGGTCAAGGTCACCCGGGTGCGCCGCCCCGTGCCGGCGAACCAGCGGGCGAGGGGGTCGAGCACCAGGGCAGCAGGCGAGGCGGCGGACTTCACGGGGATGGATGCTCGGTGACGGGGAGCCCCCCCCAGGGGGACAGCGGAGGCCGGAAAAGAGCCCCGAACCTTCACCCAAAGCCACAGAAAAATCAACGGGTTCCAGGCTCTTTCCCCCCTCGCGGCGCCGGGGTCTCCCGCGGCGGGGCGCGACGGACCCCGGTGTTTCCGGTGCGCTCGTTCCGGCCCTCCGCCCGCCGGGCGGCGCGGGAGCATTGTCCCCGGCGCACTCGTCCCTTACCGTCGCTGTCCCGGCGCCCCTGGGCCGACCCCTGAAACCCCTTCGACGGAGTACCCCATGCGGACGTGGTCCCGCCCGTGGATCTGGTCGTTGCTGCTCGGTGCGTTCCTGCCCTCCACCGGCGCGGCCCAGAGCACGGCCCACGATGACGAGGTGCGCAGCCTGGCCGCCCACCCTGCGATCCAGCGGGCGCTCCGCCTCGTGGAGGAGAGCGACGCGCGCACCATGGCCGACCTCCTGGAGCTGACGCAGATCCCCGCGCCGCCCTTCGGCGAGGCCGCCCGCGGCGAGCGGTTCCGACAGATGCTCCTGGAGATGGAGCTGGACTCGGTTTGGGTGGACGAGGTGGGGAACGTCATCGGGCTCCGGAGGGGAACGAGGGGCGGGCACACCGTGGCCATCGCCGGGCACCTGGACACCGTGTTCCCCGAGGGTACGGACGTCACCGTGCGCCAGCGTGGCGACACCCTCTACGCCCCTGGGATCAGCGACGACACCCGCGGGGTGGCGGCGGTCCTGGCGCTGGCCCGGGCCATGCGGGACGCCGACGTGCGCACAGACGGCGACATCCTCTTCATCGGGAACGTCGGCGAGGAGGGCCAGGGCGACCTGCGGGGGATGAAGCACCTCTTCCGCGAGGGAGGCCCCCGCATCGACTCGTTCATCTCCATCGACGGCTCGGGTCACTCCGGCGTCACCCACCAGGGGCTGGGGTCACACCGCTACCGCGTGGTCTTCCGCGGTCCCGGGGGGCACTCCTGGGGAGCCTTCGGGCTGGCCAACCCGGCCCACGCCCTTGGACGCGCCATCCGCAACTTCGACGTGGTCGCCGACTCCCTCACGCGCTCGGGGCCGCGCACCAGCTACAACGTGGGGGTCCTCACCGGCGGCACGTCGGTGAATTCCATCCCCTTCGAGGTCTCCATGGACGTGGACATGCGCTCGGAGAGCCCGGCGAGCCTGGACCGCATCGACGCCGCCCTCCACGAGGCCGTTTCCAAGGCGGTGGCGGAGGAGAACGCGGAGCTCCGCCGGGGCGAGCCGGTGACCGCCGAGATGGTCCTCATCGGGGACCGTCCGTCGGGCGAGAACGACGAAGGGGAGGCCATCGTCCAGCGGGCGCTGGCCATCAGCCGCATGCTGGGAATCGAGCCCCGACTGGGCCGGGGCTCCACGGACAGCAACATCCCCATCTCCCTCGGGATCCCCGCCATCACCATCGGTGGGGGCGGCATCGGCGGCGACGCCCACTCCCTCCACGAGTACTTCATCAACCAGGACGGAGCCCTGGGCATCCAGCGTGCCCTCCTCATCCTCATGGCGCAGGCGGGCCTGGCGGTGGCGAGCTGACGGTGGCCGGCGGAGCGGTGGCCGGGCGGGTGGCCGTCGTCACCGGGGCGTCCAGCGGGATCGGGGCGGCGGTGGCGCGGGCCCTGGCCGGCGCCGGAGCCGACGTGGTCCTGGGCGCCCGCCGCGGGGACCGGCTCCGGGCCCTGGCCGAGGAGGTGGAGCGGGAGGGCGGTCGCGCCGCTTGGCGGGCCACCGACGTCACGTCCCGCTCAGACGTGGAGGCCCTGGCCGCTCTGGCGCGGGACCGCTTCGGGGGCATCCACGTGCTGGTGAACAACGCCGGCGTCATGCCCCTCTCCCCCATGGCCGAGCTCCGCGTGGAGGATTGGGAGCGCATGGTCGACGTGAACGTGAAGGGGGTGCTGTACGGCATCGCCGCCGTGCTGCCCACCATGCTCAAGCAGGGCACGGGGCACATCGTCAACGTGGGCTCGGTGGCAGGGCGCCGCCCCTTTCCCGGGGGCTCGGTGTATTCCGCCACCAAGTTCGCCGTGCGCTCGCTGAGCTGGGGGATGCAGCTCGAGCTGTCGGCGGCCCGGGGGATCCGTGTCACCGACGTCCAGCCGGGCGTGGTGGACACCGAGCTCCTGGAGCACGTCCCCGACCCCGGGCGGAGGGACGCCTTCGAGGCCGGCTGGGACGGAAAGCGCAAGCTGGCCGCCGAGGACGTGGCTCGGGCCGTTCTGTGGGCGGTGACGGCGCCGGAGCACGTGAACGTCAACGAGATCCTCCTCCGCCCCACCGACCAGGCGACCTGAGGCCCGGGGGGCCGGTACGACGAGGGGGCGCCCGGCGGACGCCGGACGCCCCCTTCCCTCTTCCGGTTGGGCCCTTCTACGAGACCGGCCGGTTCCGGGCCGTGCCGTAGTAGATGCCGTTGAAGACCAGGGGGAACATGCCGTGGGGCTGGGAGCGGAACGTCAGCTCGGGACCGTACAGGAAGAGCTTGCCCTGGCCGAAGTCCACCTCCATGGCCGCCACGCCGTCCTTCAGGTACTCCTGGCCCCACGCCCACCCGCTGCGCAGGGGCTTGTCCGAGTCGTACCAGCCGATCTTCTTGACGCCCTGCGCCTCGGCGCCCGCCCCCAGGCGGAACGTGGGGCTCCGGGAGAACATCACCGGCGCATACGTGCCCATCCCCGCGGTGACGGGGCTGGTGTGCTCCACCCTCATGTCGATGAGCGTGCCCGGAATGAAGTACTCCTCGGACGTGAGGGGCCGGCCGTCCTTCACCATGTGGTTGGTGATGGGGAGCCCGGTGTGGAGCGCCAGGTTGGACGACGTGCCCAGAGCGATGACGGTGCCGCCGTTGCGGGCGTAGTCCAGGATGCGGGGCACGGTGGTCGCCACGGACACCCGCCCGATGCGGCTGCGCAGGTCGGCGGGGATGGTGCTCTCGTCGAGCTGCCCGCCGCGGCCGCCGAAGCCCCCGCCGCCGCCGTCGCGCTCGGGGATGGCGCCGTCCTCGAAGAGGAGGACGTCGAAGCGGGAGAGGTCACCGTTGTCGAGCTGGGGCGGGTACACGACCTCGAAGTCGAACTCGAAGTCCTCCAGGAGCATGCGCGTCCAGCCCGAGGGCATGGAGCCGCCGTACTGGTCCCAGAGGCCGATCTTCACCGGCTGGAGCTCCATGGCGCGTCCGGAGGGACGGCCGGCCACGCCCACGAAGCTCAGGCCCTTGTCTCGGGCCAGGGCGTCCACGGTGGCGCGGTCGGTCTCGAGGTAGAACGCGCCGGTGTCGAAGGTCTTCCCGCCGGCCGTCACGCCGTCGGTGTACCACCACGCCTTGCCGCCGGCCTTGAGTACGCGGTTCACCGCGGTGAAGGCGTCGTTGAGGTGGTCCACCAGGTATCCGGTGGCGTTGCCCGCGCCCGCCACCGTGCCGGCGGGCGGCGAAGCCAGCTCGTCGGTGATCTTGGCGAAGGGCCCGTCGAAGCCGTCCTGGATCCGGTCGAACTCCACGCCCATCTGCCACGCGAGCGTCCAGCCCGTGGCGTCGTAGGGCGCGATGGGCGGTCCGCCGGGGTAGGCGAAGTCGTTGGGGTGGTCCTGGGCCTCGAACATGTCGAGGACGTGGGGCCGGAAGGCCTGGGCGGTCTTCACCACGTAGGATCCCCGGGGATAGCTCTTGGCTCCGACGGAGAAGTCGGCGGTGGCCCGATGGACGTCCACGCCGTTCTTCAGGAGCGCGTTGACGAACTTGGTGGCCGTGAGGAAGTCACGCTGGTTCGCCGGAATGATGAAGCCGCGCGGGTCCCGGTTCTCCGGGGCCTTGAGGAGGCGCTCCCAGTCGGCGCGGGTGCCCCGCTCCGCCGTCTGCACCTCCTTGGGCGTGGTGGTCCAGTAGTCCCTGCTGCCCTTCTCGATGGAATTCGCGCCCATCCGCCAGAGGTTGAATAGCAGATGGTCCTTGTTCCGCGACGCGTAGTCCAGGACGGCCATGTTGGCGGTCTGCGAGTACTCGATGGACTGGCGGAAATGCCAGACGCCCGGCTCCACCGGCAGCGGGAGGTCCCCGTGGGGGAGCTGGCGGTCGGGGATGAACGGGATCTCCAGGGGCGTCGGGTTCCCGATGGTCTCCGTGAGCAGGCCGATCATGTTCTTGAAGTACGGCGTGGTGCGGAGGCCGCCGTTCCACCAGGTGGAGTAGGACGCGCCGGAGCGCATGGTGGTGCCGCCCTGGCCGTTGCGCACGAAGCGCTGGTGCATGGCCGAGCCCACCTGGTCCAGCCCCGTGATGATGAGGGGGTCCAGGAAGTGGTTGGGTGGGTCACGGAAGGGGGGCGCGAACATCACCGTCCCCTGCGGACCCGTCTGGTGGTGGTTGTAGACGATCTGGGGGAACCAGTCCCTGTACATGGACCGGTTGATGTTCGTGGTCTCCTCCAGCGCCGACATGTAGAAGTCGCGGTTGTTGTCGTGCCCCGCGTACTTGTTGTACAGGACCGGCACCCCAGCCGTGGACCGCTTCATGGGGTCCGACTCGCGCATGTACCAGTCGGCCACCAGGTCGTGGCCGTCGGGGTTGGCGTGGGTGGCCAGGAGGATGACGTCGTTCAGGATCCGCAGCGTCTCCGGGTCCGTCCGGTCGTTCATGCGGTACACCAGCTCGGTGAGCTGCTGCGCCCCGAGCACCTCGGTGGCGTGGAGTCCGCCGTCGATCCAGATGACGGCCTTGCCCTCGGCGGCCATGCGCTGCGCGTCGGCTTCGGTGACCCCCTCGGCCTTGGCCATGCGCCGGGAGATCTCCTTGTAGCGCTCCAGGTTCCGGAGGTTCTCCGGGGAGGAGATGATGGCCTGGATCTGAGGCCGTCCCTCCTCGGTGTAGCCGATGGTGTCCAGGATCATGCGGTCGGACTCGTTGGCCAACTTGATCCAGTACGCGTGGAGCTGGACGTAGTTGGGCAGGACGTAGTCCGCACCGATCTCGTGACCGAAATGCTGCTCGGGCGTGGTGACGCGGTGCTGGGCCCACGCGGGGGTGGCCAGGAACGCGAGGAGCGCCAGGGCAAGGAGCGGTCGGAGCGCGGGCTTCGACATGCTGCGGCCTCGTCGGGGTGGAGTTCAGGGCAGGGCTTGGAAGTCTGATTCTTCTTCGCCGCGGGACCCGCCGTCAACCAGGGGGTCGTCGGAGAGGGGGACACCGCCCGGGAAAGGGATGTTGACCCCGGTCGGGGGCTTCCGGGAGATTTGGGTCCCGCCCGCCGCCGGGACGGGATCCACTTCTCCACGAGGAGCGATGTCATGCCGGTGCGCACCGCCGACGCAGAATGGAAGGGCGACCTCCCCCGGGGCAAAGGCACCGTCCGGTCGCAGAGCGGCGCCCTGGACGGGCAGTACTCCTTCGGATCCCGGTTCGAGGAGGGGACGGGGACCAACCCGGAGGAGCTCATCGCCGCGGCCCACGCCGGGTGCTACTCCATGGCGCTCTCCAACATGCTCGCCCAGGCGGGCCACACCCCCGACAGCGTGAAGACCACCGCCCGTGTGCACCTGGACAAGGTGGAGGGGGGCGTGGCCATCACCCGCATCGACCTGGTATGCCGGGCAAGGGTGCCAGGCCTGGACCAGGCCGGCTTCCTGGAGCACGCCGTGAACGCCAAGACGGGGTGCCCCGTCTCCCGGGCGCTGGCGGCGGTGGAGATCACGCTGGACGCGGCCCTCGCGTCGTAGGCCCTTCCCTGCTCCGAGCCTCCCGGGGGCGCCGGCCACGGCCCCCGGCCTTGTGGGGCCTCCGGGCCGGGACGAGTTTCATCCGACCATGACGACGCTGATCTGGGTCCTGGCCACCACGCTGAGCCTCTCTTTCCTCTGCTCCATCCTGGAGGCCGTGTTCCTGTCGGTGACCCACTCCCACGTGGCCCTCATGCGGGAGCGGGGGGAGTGGGCGGGGGAGTGGCTCGCGGCGGCGCAGAAGAAGGTGGACGAGCCCATCGCCGCCATCCTCACGCTCAACACCATCGCCCACACCGTGGGCGCGGCCCTCGGCGGCGCCATTGCCGCCGACGTCTTCGGGAGCGCGTGGATCGGCCTGTTCTCCGCGGTGCTCACGCTGGTGATCCTCCTCTTCACCGAGATCATCCCCAAGACCGTGGGTGCCACGTACTGGATGTACCTGGCCAAGCCGTCGGCGTACGTCCTCAGGGCCATGGTGGTGGGCATGAAGCCGGTCATCGTTCCCCTGGGCCTCCTGTCGCGCCTCCTCACGCCCAGGACCGAGCGGCCCACCATCAGCCGGGCCGAGCTGGAGGTCCTGGCGGAGATCGGCCGGCGGGAGGGGACGCTGGACGAGGACGAGTGGCAGGTGGTGTCCAACGTGATCCGTCTGGACGAGGTCTCGGTGGGGGAGGTCATGACGCCCCGCACGGACATCGTGGCCGTCTCCGCAGACGCCACCGTAGAGGAGGCCACGAGGGTCATGCTCGACCACGGCCACCTGCGCGTCCCGGTCTATGAGGACACCATCGACCGCATCAGCGGCGTTCTCCTGGCCAGGGACCTGTGGAGGGCGCAGCGCGACGGAGCCACGCACGTGCGCGGGATCGTCCGGCCCGTGCCCTTCGCCCCCGCCTCCAAGCCCGTGGAGGACCTCATCCCGGAGATGCGCCAGCAGCGCACGAAGCTGGCCATCGTCGTGGACGAGTTCGGGGGAACGGCGGGCCTGGTCACGCTGGAGGACCTCATCGAGGAGATCATCGGCGAGATCCAGGACGAGCACGAGTCCGACGAGCCGGAGGACTTCCAGGAGCTCCCCGGGGGGCGCCTCCGCATCTGGGGCGGCGTGCCCCTGCGGGAGGCCGCCGCGCACCTGGGGATCGAGCCTTCCGACGACGAGGAGGAGGGCTACGACTCCCTGGGCGGCTTCGTCTTTGGTCGGCTCAACCGGATTCCCGTGGTGGGAGACCAGATCGACATCGGCCCGGGCGTGCTGCGCGTGGTGAAGATGCAGGGCCGCCGGGTGGAGTACCTCCTGTTCCAGCCCCACGGCGCCCTCTGAGGACGCGGTCCGCTGTCTTACTCGGACAGGCTCCTAGGGCGCCGGCTCCTCCCTGGGCTCCCCTTCCCCGCTGCCGGTGGCGGCGGCCGCCAGGCGGTCGGCGCGCTCCTCCATGAGGAACGACCACGCCAGCAGCACCGCGCCGCAGGAGATGGCGATGTCGGCCACGTTGAAGATGGGGAAGTCGTAGATCCCCAGGTCGATGGGGCCGATGAAGTCCACCACGCCCCGGCTCCAGCGGACCCGGTCGTAGAGGTTCCCCACGGCCCCCGAGACCACCAGGGAGATGGCCAGGATCCGCGTATAGTCCCGCACCTCGGTCTGACGGAGCAGGTACGCCAGGAGCCCGAGGGCGGCAAAGGTGATGGGCACGAAGAGCCAGCGGGAATCGTCACCCACGGAGATCCCGAACGCCGCCCCGCGGTTGAACGCCAGGGTCAGGGGGATCAGGCCCAGGAGATCACCCCGCTGGGCCGCCAGCGCCTCCAGCGCCCACCGCTTGGTGATGAGGTCGAGGACCATCACCACGGGGAAGACGATTCCGAAGATGGTGAGCTTCGTGCGCACTCGGTGGCTCTCGGGGCTTGGGGACGTGGACCCGCGGCGGGCGGGCATACTCTCGCGAATCGCAACCGCTCGTGCCAGGTACAGGGAGGCGAGGCGGTTCGTTCCACGCCCGCCGCGACGTGCGGGGAAGGTCAGGCCTCCGCGTCGCCGGCCCCGTCCGCGAGGAGCTCCCCCAGCTCCCGCTCGAGGATGGGCTTGGGCACCATGCCCACCATCTCGTAGAGAGCTTCCCCGTCGCGGAAGAACATGAGCGTGGGGATGGAGCGGATGCCGAAGTCCTTAGAGAGGCGGGGCGCCTCGTCCACGTTGACCTTCAGCACCCGGACGCCCCGAGGGGCGTACTCCACGGCGATCTCGCCCAGAATGGGCTCCATCATGCGGCAGGGCCCGCACCACGCCGCCCAGAAGTCGACCACGGCGATCCCACGCTCCGCGACGAGTTGGTCGAAATCGTCGTCGTAGGCGTGGATGAACGGGGGCTCGGCGGCGGGTTCCTTCCGGCGGAAGAGCATGGTGGGGCTCCGGGCGAGGGTGATCGAAGCAAAGATAGCCCACTTGCTCGCCACCGGGGCACCACCCTACGCTGCCGCGCTCGCTGCACCGCCCCTGCCCACCCCCCGGAGGGCCCCATGAAGCGCCTCGTCCCTACCGCCGTCCTGGCCGTGCTCGTCGTCGCCTGCGCCGAGCCGCCGCCAGAGGCCGGCGCGGCCGACGGGGCGCCCTTCCAGTACATCCCGGCGGGGAGCCCCGCCGACTTGGGGCTGGCCGGGTACGCCAAGGTCATGTGCTCGGCGGTGTTCGTGTCCGGGCGCGATCCGGCGGAGGCTGCGCGGAACAGCGGCTATTTCCTCATGCCCCCGGACCGCCTGGACGGAGTCTCGGGCCCCTTCGTGGACCGGGAGGCGGGAACGGTGCGCATGGTCCACGGGGACACGCTCTCCCGCTCGGCCCGCTTCATGGGGGACCAGGGGTGCGTGATCCTCCCCGAGGGGCGCGACCGGCCGTTCTACGAGCCCGTCGCCGTGCCCAGCGCCCTCCCCGACGCCGGGACGCTCCCCTGGCCCATGGGCGACGTGACGGAGGACGCGCTCTTCCCCGAGGGCGTGGACGCCGGGGCCCTGGCGGCGGCGGTGGAGGAGGCCTTCGCCCCGGAGGGGCTCACCCAGGCGTTCGTCGTGGTGCGGGGAGGGCGGATCATCGCCGAGCGGTACGCGGAGGGCACCGGCCGGGACACTCAGCTCGAGAGCTGGTCCATGGGCAAGAGCATCACCGCCGCGCTGGTGGGCATCCTGATTCAGGAGGGCGCGTTCGGGCTCGACGACCCGGCCCCCGTACCCCTCTGGCACCAGGACCCGGAGGATCCGAGGGGCGCCATCCGGATACGCGACCTCTTGCAGATGAGCAGCGGCCTGCGCTTCAGCGCCCCCCGAGACCCGGACTACGGCCCGGACAGCCCGTACCCGGACCACATGGCCGTGTACACCACGCCCGTGGACGTCTTCGACTTCTCCATCGACCGGCCCCTCCAGTTCCCTCCCGGGACGGAGGGCCGGTACCGGAACTCGGACCCCCTCGCCCTGGGCTACGTCGTGCGGGAGACGGTGCGGGCCCGGGGGGAGGAGTACCTGACCTTCCCCCAGCGAGCCCTCTTCGACCGCATCGGCATCCGGCGCCAGGTTCTGGAGACGGACCCGTACGGGAACTTCGTGCTCACCGGCTTCGACTACGGAACCGCTCGGAACTGGGCCCGCCTGGGGATGCTCTTCCTCCAGGACGGCGTGTGGGAAGGGGAGCGGATCCTCCCGGAGGGCTTCGTGGACTTCGTGCGAACCCGGGGGCCGGGGTGGAAGGAGCCGGTGTACGGTGGGCTCTTCTGGCTCAACGGCGATGGGGCGTGGAACCTGCCCCGCGACGCCTACTTCATGGCCGGGGGCGGGGGCCAGCGGGTCTTCGTCGTGCCCGGCCACGACCTGGTGGTGGTGCGCCTGGGGCACTTCCGGGGGGACGTGCCGGGGATGGCGGCGCTGAACCGGGCGCTGGCGAGACTCATGGAGGCGGTGGGAGGAGCGTAGGGCGGCTTCTCCCTCTTCCGGTCGCCCGCACCGTGACGCCATGCTATGCTCGATCGACCGCCGGGGCGCGGTCCACCCGGTCGAGACGCCGCTGGCGGCTTCCGAGCTGACCGACATCGAATCGCGGGTCACAGTGCCATGATCGACATCGACGCCACCTTCCTACCCGTGGGCCGCATGCGGCTGGTGAGCCGGGTGACGCGGCTCGACGACGCCACCATCTCCGGAGAGGTGGACCTCCAGGACCACTGGGCCTTCGCCGACCACTTCCCGGGAGACCCCATCTTCCCGGGCTCCCTCATCGTGGAGGCCGCCGGGCAGTTGGTGGCGCTCTGGGCGTGGGCCCAAGGTCAGCGCGGTCATCCGCGTCTCGTGAAGACGAGCGCCTCCTTTCGGGAGCCGGTCGTCCCCGACGTGGGCGCCATCGAGCTACGAGCCGAGGTGCGCGCCCGTCGTCATCTGACGTTCGCGGAGGTCTCCGTCTGGGCCTGCGACGTGCGAGTCGCGTCGGTGGGCGTGACGCTGGCCGTGCTGCCCCGTGCCTGACGCACTGGCCGGCGTTGAGCCCCGACGCTAGCCCCTGAAACCAGTCACCAGCGTCCGGGCCATACGCTCCGGGTTTTCGATGGCCTCGCGCCGCATGAACCGCTCCGCGTCCTCTCTCATGCGTGCCCCCTCCTCGCCACCCACTACCCCGGCCAGTCGCAGGCGCGCGGCCGCGGCGTACAGTCGCATTCCCGCCGCCTCGAAGCCGGCCACGGCTTTCGCGAGAAGCGTCGGCACCGCATCGCGAGCGTCACGCGTCGATGCCACGCCGGCTCGGAGCAGCAGAGCGAAAGGCGCCGCCCAGGCGACGCGCTCGGCCTCCAGCCTCGTCGCCGAGCGCTCGGCGACTCGGAGCGCCTGGTCGCGTACGTGGCCGGCCGCGGCGGCCGCCACCGCGACTCGGCCGCGGAGGTAGTGGGACTCGCAGCGCAGGAGCTGGACGCGCAGGAGTTGCGACCGCTTCAGCGACCGCCAGCGCTCCTCCAGCCTCGCCCAAGCCAGCAGGGGCTGGTCGCCGTAGAGGTCGATCTGGGTCTCGGCGAGGAGAGCGTTGTAGTCCTGTCTGTAGAAGCCTTCGCGCGTCCACCGCGTCATCGCCTCGGTGAGTTCGTGCCTGGCATCCTCGGGTCGGTCGAGTAGGAGCCAGTAGAGGTTCTGGCGCGTGCGCAGCTCCACGCCCTCGAACAGGTTCCCTCGATCCCGTGCCGACGCCAGAAGCAACGGCATTCGGCGCGCCACCTCGGACGTCCGGCCGAGGTACGTCAGTGAAGTGAGCAGGAAGATCTGGCACGTGGTGAGTTCCCATTGCACGCCCGTGCAACGCTCCCGCAAGATGGTCTCCGCCTCCTCGCACAACGTCGCAGAGCGCTCGAAGTCCCCGAGCATGCAGTACGCGGACCCTGTGGTCACCGCGGCCATCCCGACCTCACGGGGCGAGCCGAGTTGCTCGGCGAGTGACTGGGCTTCCGCCGCCACACTCTGGGCGCGTTCCTTCGCGGGTACACCCCTGGCGGCGACGAAGCCGACCTCGAACGCGAGGGCCCTCGCCACGCGACGCGCTTCACCGGTGTCGAGAGCGAGCAGGAGATACCTGGCCTGGAAGTACGCGGCCACGATGTAGTCGGTCATCGTGAGTCCGATCGCGCACGCCCAACAAATGTCCATGCGGAGGAGGTCGAACTCCGAGGTCTCGTCGACACCCTTGAGCCGATAGCCCAGCCCACGCACCGCGATGCGCGCGCGAAGCCAGAGCAGCCCAAGGAGCACCCTGCGCGGCGATGCCGGCATGTCGAGACCCACCTCCTCGAGGAGCGAGCGCGTGACGTCCAGGCCGCGATCGTTCAGACCCCCGATCAGGAAGTGCTCCGCTGCGGCGCGGCGCAGCGCGAGGGCCCGCCCGGACTCGGCTAGATCAGCCGCCGCCAGGAACGCTTCCGCCGCTTCTCCCGGGCGGCCCGCGTTGGCGAGCGCCTCGGCCAGGCCTGCCTTCCAATCGGCGAGGTCCGGGGGCCGACGCGGACCGATCTGGATCGCACGCTCGAAAAGCGTCACGGCTCGGTCGAAGGCGAGCGCCTCGGCGGCCCTGCGGGCGGCCAACACCGCCTGTTCTCCAGCGCGGAGCGCTTCACCGGCCGCGAGATAGTGTCGGAAGAGGGCCTCCGGATCCTGAGCTTCGCTCTCGGCCAGCACGCCCGCCAGGCGGCCGTGGATGCGGGCGGCCTCCTCGGCCGCCACCTGAGCCGCGAGCGTCTCACGGATGCGATCGTGGTAGATCTCGATGGAGTCCGCACTTCCGCTCGGCCGGATCATGTGGGCCACCCGGAGCGCGGCGACCAGCGCGCGCGCGTCCATCCCTTCGTGGGTGAGCCCGGCTGCGCGGTGGGCGACGGCGAAGTCGACCGGTCCGCCCGCCACCGCCAACGTGCGCAGTAGGGGCGCGGCCCCGTGCGGCAGTCGCTCGATGCGTGCATCGAGCATCTCCGGAAGGCCCGATCGGGTCGCGGACGGCCGGTCGCTCTCGTTTGCGTAGCGAGCCAGTTGCTCGATGAAGAACGGGCTTCCCTCACCCTCCTCTACCACGCCCTCGACGAGCGCCTCACGATCGGCCCGATCGGCATCGAGCACCGAGCGCGCCAACGTGGCGGCCTGGACCGGCGTCAGGGGGCCCACCTCGATCTCCCTGTGGGAGTCGCCCTGCACCGAGTCGAGGAAGTCAGCGAGGAACGGCTTCGAGGGCACCTCCTCCGTGCGGAAGCTGAAGACCATCAAGAGGTGGGGTGCCCGCTCTCCCCCGAAGAGGTCGGCCCCGAGCGTGACGCTCTCCTGGTCCGCCCACTGCATGTCGTCGACGTAGAGCACGAGCGGCGTACGCTCCGCGAGCCGCCGGAGGAGCTCTCGCAGAGCGGCCAGGGCGCGGCGGCGCAGCTCCACCGGGTCAGGTTGGTCCAGGAGATCGGCGCCCCGGTCCGCAAACCCCTCGACCCGACGCAGGACGGGAAAGAGCCTCGCAACCGACTCGACGCCGGGGGGAAGGAGCGGCGTGCGCTGGCTCGGAGAAAGCGAGCGCAGGTACTGCGACAGGCTGTCGATCACGCCGTCGAAGCCCTTGTAGGGCACCGACTCGCGATCGTAGCAGCGCCCCGAGAGCACCACGGCTTCCTTACGCCTCACGAGCCGCTGCGCGAAGTGCTCGACGATCGTGCTCTTCCCCATCCCCGAAAACCCGTGCACGAAGACCGTCACGGTGCGACCCTCGCGCGTGGCGCGGAGCGCGCTCTGCAGCGCGTCCAGGTGGGCTTCTCGGCCGACGATATCGCGGTCGCCCGGGCGCGGGACCTCCGGTGGGGAGGCCGCGTGGGCGACCCCGAGCCTGCGGAGGATCGTCGGGCCGTCGGGGCGCGTGGCAGGATCGCGCGCCACGAGCAAGTCGCACAGCATCGCGAGGTCCTCGGGCGCGTCCGGTGCGAGCGTCCGCACGGGGGGCGCGTCGTCGTGCTGCTTCCGGTAGATCACGTTGAGGGGCGAGCCTTCGTATGGGAGACGCCCCGTGAGGGCCTCGAAGAGCATTACGCCCACGCTGTACCAGTCGCTGGCCGACGCCGTCTGCCCGCCGGCCGCCTGCTCCGGCGACATATAAGGCACAGTGCCTGGCGCCCACGAGCTCGTGACGGTGGGGGGGCGCTCGGGCTGCAGGTCGCTCGCGATGCCGAGGTCCAGGATCACCACCCGGCCGTCTCGCGCCACCAGGACGTTCGAGGGCTTCAGGTCGCGGTGGACCTTTCCCGCGCGGTGGAGCGAGAGGACGCCGTCCACGAGCTGTCGGAGTGCCGCTCTGAGCCCCTCCTCGTCGAGTTGGCCTGGGTCGGCGCGGGCCGCGGATCCGCGGACGTGGTCCAGGAAGTCCTCCCCGTCGACCAGCTCCATGGTGAAGAACCAGGTGTCGCCGTCCGCGAAGAGCTCGTAGAGCGAAACCAGGTTGGGGTGCGCGACGTTTGCGAGCGTTCGGAACTCCTGCTTGATCCGGTAGACGGCGCCTCCGTCGACGTGGGCCAGCTTCTTGAGCGCGACGCGCTCCTCGCGGTGGCGGTCGTACGCCTCGAAGACCACTCCCATCCCGCCCCGGCCGAGCTGCCGCCCGAGGAGGAAGCGTCCGTCGCCGAGCTGCGGGCCGCTCTCCCTGGTCATCAGCGCCGCCCGGAGCCCTCGCCGCGCCGGCTCCTCATGAACTCGTTGCTCGGGAGCTCCAGCCGCCATCCAGCCACGTCGGTGAGGTAGTCCGGGTGGGTGGTGTCGATCTCCGGCCAGACCCGCCAGTCGTCCGGAGCGAACGCCGCGACCATGTGACCCATCGCTCCCATGGGGATGGTGTCCGGCATCGGGCTTTCGTATTCCGCGATGATCCGGTACGTGCGGTCCGCGTGCAGCCGGATCCCCCGCCACAGAAAGCCCAGGCGCTTTTTCTGCTCGACCCGTACGAGGCGCCCCGCTTCGTCACGGATCGCTTTCACCTGACCGATCTGCTTGCCCGCGGTCATGTCCTCCAGGCGTACCCGGACCCCGTAGTCGTGCATGTGGCCGCTCAACGCGAGGAAGCGCCCGTCGACCGGTACCCGGAACTCGAAGCTCCGCTCCGACCGGCCCGGCGGGAGGTCGTAGGCGCTGGAGGCCCCCGGCAGGTGGTTCACGTCGAGGCTCACCGGGATCACCGCCCGGGGCGTGGACGTGGCCGTGACGGGCGTCCAGCGAAGCACCAGACGCAGATACGCCTCGACTTCCCGACCGCTCCGGTTGTCCCACATCGCGTACATGCCCATGCGGGTCCCTGGCTCGAGCGGCACGCCCACGGAAGATGGGAGCACGACGTCGCCCGTCTCCTGGCCGACTCCGAGGAGGCGCTCGACCGTCGGGTAGACCATGTCGCGGCGGTCGAAGTTGATGACCACGAAGTGGTGGACGTACTCCGGGGGCAGCTCGACGCCATTCGAGTCGTAGAGGCGCAACTCGAAGCCCCGCACCCACCCCTCCACCGGCCAGTCGAAGCGGATGGGCGTCTGTTCATGCATCTGCATCGGCTCGCCGTGCGCGTGGCCCTGCATCGCTCCGCCTGCGCTCGGGGGAAGCAGGAACGGCCCGGCCAGCGCGATCACGGCGCCGCGAGCCGAGTCGACCTGTACGCTCAGGCCCACTTCCTGGAGCGCCAGATCGTCCCGTAGCGCCGTCAGCAGTTGAGATGGCGGAGGCGGCACCGGAGGCACGCTCACCTGCCAGAAGCAGCCGGCGGCTGTGAGCAGTCCGCTCAGTATCGCGACACGGTGGAAGCGGGACGGCATGAGGTCTGGACGGATGGGCAGGTGATTCGAGGCGGCCGCTGAGCCTGGAGGACGCCCGGCGGACGGCTCTCCCTGGCGGGAATCTGCCCAGGCGGGCCGTCCCCCGTCAAAGCGCCGCCGGACGGTGTGCCGGCTCCACCCCCTGGAACCGGCCCGGCCGATGGCGCGTCCGCCTGGGCGCGGCGGGAGTGAGCTCCGGTCGGCCTGCGGCCGACCTTCGCTCCGTCGCGGAAGGGCGCGAGGGGCGCATCGCGCCCGCTCGGAGGGCTGCTCCTCCCGAACCCGCTGGGCGTCCTGCGCTGCGCGCAGCCCGCGGGGTTCGATTCCCCCGGAAACGCAAAGGCCCGGGCCTTTCGGCCCGGGCCATGCATGGAGGCGGGGGGAATCGAACCCCCGTCCGCACTTGGGTCCGGCAGAGGCACTACGTGCGTAGATCCCTGAGAGGTCTCACCGCGGTCGGCCAGTGATCAACCGGGTCCACGGCCAGCCGCCTCGAATCTCGCCCCCCGACCCGGCGGCGCTGCCGGGGGGCCAGCCCAGATCATCGACGTTCCAGCGGGCCGCCCTGGGCGGGCAATCCGTGGAACGGGCTACGTAAGAAGCTTACGCGGCCATCGCCAGGTTGGAGTTGGCAATTGTAAGGTTTTCCGAGGATTTACGAGGTATCGGAAACCTCGGCACGCTCCTCCACGTTCACCAAACACGTCGAAACCGTGACGCCCCCGGTGAAAGGATGGGTCTGTCAAACATCACCCTCCGCCTGAAGTCTACACCCAACCGCCGGGGGCGGTCCAGCGACGGCTCAGCGGCCGGCCACCGCTCCCCGGTCCGCCAGGTACCCCTCGAGGAGCTCCTCCACGTCCTCAAGCCGCGTCGCCTGGAACAACTCGGTCCGCAGATGGCGCCCGTCGGGAAGCCCCTTGGTGTACCAGCCCAGGTGCTTCCGGAAGTCGATGATGGCCCGCTCCGCGTTGCGCTCGAAGGCGATGGCGTTGCGGGCGTGCTCGAGGCAGATCCGGAACCGCTCCTCCACGTCGGGCTCGGGGGGAGCCGGGTCGCCGTTGAGGGCCGCGCGGGCCTGGGTGAAGATCCACGGGTCCCCGTGGGAGCCCCGGGCGATCATGATCCCGGCACATCCGGTCTCGTCCTTCATGCGCCGGGCGTCCAGGCCGGTGCGGATGTCGCCGTTCCCGATGACGGGGATCGCCAGCGCCTCCACCACCGCGCGGATCTCGGCCCAGCGGGCCTCGCCCCCGTACATGTCCGCCCGGGTGCGGGGGTGGAGGCACAGCGCCCGGGCCCCCGCGTCCTGGCAGCGCAGGGCGATGCCCACCGGGTCCCGGGTGCCCTCGTCGAAGCCCGACCGGATCTTCACCGTCGTCGGGATGTCGGTGGCGTCGTCGACGGCGCGGAGGATCCGCTCCACCAGGTCCAGGTCCCGGAGGCACCCCGACCCGCCGTTGCGCTTCACCACCTTCTTCACCGGGCAGCCGAAGTTGATGTCGATGAAGTCGGGGCCGTAGACGTCGGCCACGAACGCCGCGGCGTCGGCCATCTGGGCCGGGTCTGCCCCGAAGATCTGGATCCCGATGGGACGCTCCGCCTCGTCGAAGCGCAGGTACTCCCGGGAGCGGGGCGTCCCCATGACGATCCCGGCCGCGCTGACGAACTCGCTCACCACCACGTCCGCGCCGTAGCGGCGGCAGAGCCGCCGGAACGGCGACTCGCTGACGCCGGCCTGCGGCGCCAGGTAGAGGGGGGTGGTTCCCCCGGCGAGGAGTTGGAGGACGTCGGCCATGGCCCTGAAGCTATCGGTGCCCCCGGGGGTGCGTGAAGGCGGGGTGGTTGGGTTCAGGCCACCCCCCGTGTTAACATACAGCGCTCCAATCCACCCATGACCGACACCGGATTGTTCGGAGGCGATACATGCGGCTACGGGATCTCTTCACGGCCGAGGTCGTGAAGCTCGACTTGCAGGCGGAGTCGAAGGACGACCTGCTCAAGGAGCTGGTCGCCCTCCTGGGCCTGGACGAGAAGTCCGAAGCCATTCTCTTCAAGACCCTCAAGCGGCGGGAGAACCTGGGCTCCACGGGCATCGGGAAGGGGATCGCCATCCCCCACTGCCGCTCCCTGGTGGTGAACCGGCTCCGGCTGGCGTACGGGCGCAAGCGCACGGGCATGGACTTCAACGCCATCGACGGCGGCGCGGTGCACAACTTCTTCCTCATCGTGGCGCCGCCCCTCGAGGTCTCCAACCAGTACCTCCCGGTGCTGGGCAAGATCGCCCAGTTCGCCAAGGACCCGGAGGTGCCCGAGCGGCTGTTGGACTTGTCCACGGCGGAGCAGTTCCTCGAGCTCCTGGACCAGAAGGCTCCCTGACCCGGGCTTCGGCCCCGGGGAGGGAAACGGACGAGGGGCGCCCCCCCCGGCGGCGGGGCGCCCCGCAGCGTCTCGGGCGCGGGCGGGCCCAATTTCAGCACGTACA
>BTVB01000046.1:0-1107 GCA_045863275.1 Gemmatimonadota bacterium | reverse complement strand
GACCCTCCCCCGCGCCGGGGGCGGGCCGGGGGGGGGGCTCCCGGGGGGGGGGCCCCGGGGGGGGGGGGGCCCCCGCCCCTCTGCGTCTCGGGAGCGGTCGGGACCTATTTCAGCACGTACATCTTCCGCGTCTTGCTCACGCCGTTCACGGTGAGCTGCATGAAGTAGATGCCCGAGGCGACCTGGCGGCCGGACTGGTCCGTGCCGTTCCAGAAGGCCTCGTATCGCCCCGGCTGGAAGTACTCGAGCTGCTCCAGCGGCACGCCCTCACCGGAGGCATGGCCGAGGGCCACGGGGACGGCGACCATCTGCTGGAGGAGGTTGAAGATGCGCACGGACACGACGGCAGGGCGCCCGTCGGCGAAGAGCTCCTCCGAGAGGACGAAGGGGATCTTGGTCTCCGGGTTGAACGGATTGGGGTAGTTCTGTTCGAGTTGGAATCCGCTTCCCTGTCCGGGAGGCGCGCCGCCTGTCTGCTGGGCAGAGAGGCCCGGGGCTGCGCCGACCATGAGAAGGAGGACGGACAAGACGCCCAACAAGCGCCTCATCTCAGGACCTCCGCACACGCCTGTGCCGTATCCGAGGATCGAATGATTGCTCCCGATGCATGAACGTCCACCAGCGCTTCGCGCCACCTTCATTCTACGACGGGGAGCGAATGGGGGTCAAGCGCGCCATCGCCGGATTTCCCTTGAAATCCCACGCTTGTACCCTTTTGGACGCCCGAAGACCGGGATTCGTTGCCCGGGAGGCCGAAAAAGGCGTCAGGGACGAGGCGGAACGTCGCGCACCCCGCCCCTCCGGACGGTCACGCCAAGCCCGTCGAGGTGGGCCAGAAGGGGCATGAGGTGGCGGCGGGACACGGGGAGCGCGTCCCGGAAGTCGGCGGGTCCCAGGCCCTCCCTCCCTCCCAGCGTGGACGTGACGGCCTTGGCCGCCTCCTCCAGGCACGCGGCCCAGACGAAGAGGCCGTCGTCCACCGGGCGCAGCACGCCCCGCGCCTCCAGATGGCGCAGCAGCGACGGCAGGTCGTCCCTCTCCCGGAGCTCCTCGGGGAGCTCATCCAGGAAGGGTGCGGCCAGTCCGGCGTCCCTGTATGCCTCCTCC
>BTVB01000045.1:0-36914 GCA_045863275.1 Gemmatimonadota bacterium | reverse complement strand
GCGCTACGCCCACGTGGCGGACCGGAGCGTGCACCTCTTCGACGGCCAGGTGGTCTCCGAGGACGACGCTCGCAAGGCGGCGGAGCTTGGGGAGGCCGGGTTCGACCTCGCCCACTGAGGGACGCGTGAAATCGGCGACGCGGCGTTTTGACCGCTGATTCGGGGAGGAGGGGAGACGCATGCTCGCTGATCTGAGGCTCGCCGTTCGCTCGCTGTCGCGGGCTCCGGGGTTCACGCTCCTCGTGGTGGCCACGCTGGCGTTGGGGATCGGTGGAAACACCGCCGTCTTCGGCGTGGTGGACGCCGTACTCCTCAAGCGTCTTCCGTACGACGAGCCCCAGCGGCTCGTCACCGTGTGGCAGGACGTGAGCCGCATGGGCGGGCCCGTGCGGGAATGGCTGAACTACGCGGTGTACGAGGACGTACGCGACGAGCCGGGGCTCTTCGAGGCGGTGGGCGTGTGGGGAGGGTGGGGGCCCACCCTCACCGGCGCGGGTGAGGCCGAGGTCCTCACGGGCGCCGCGGTGAGCTGGGAGATGTTCCCGGGGGTGCTCCGCGTGCGGCCGGCGCTGGGGCGGGCTTTCCTCCCCGCCGACGACGTGGAGGGCGCGCCCGGGGTGGTGCTCCTGAGCCACGACGCCTGGCGGGACCGCTTCGCCTCCGACCCGTCGGTCCTCGGGCGGGCGGTCTCCCTGGACGAGACCCCCTACACCGTCGTGGGCGTCATGGCCGAGGGCTTCCGGCCTCCCTTCGCCCCCGACGCCGAGCTGTGGCGCCCCCTGGGGGCCAGCGGCGGCCGCGGGTGCACCCGGGGGTGCTACGGCATGCGGGGGGTGGCGAGGCTGGCGTCCGGGGTCTCCCTGGCGCAGGCTCGCACCCACGCCGACGCGCTGGCCACGCGCCTGGAGGAAACGTACCCCGACGACCACACCAACGTGGGGCTGGCCCTCTTCGAGCTGCAGGAGGACATGACCCGCGACGCGTCGCGGGCGCTCTGGATCCTCCTGGGCGCCGTGGGCTTCGTCCTCCTCATCGCCTGCGTGAACGTGGCGAACCTCCTGCTGGTGCGCGGCGCGGGCCGGGAGGGGGAGCTGGCGGTGCGGGTCGCGCTGGGCGCCAGCCGCGGGGCCATCCTCCGCCAGTTCCTGGTGGAGAGCATGGTCCTCTCGGTGGCGGGAGGCCTCGCCGGCCTCGCCGTGGCGTCCTGGGGCACCGACGCCCTGGTGGCCCTCGCCCCCGACGGCGCGCTCCAGCCCATGAACCCGCCGGGCGTGGACGGCCGGGCACTCCTCTTCACCGCGGCGCTCACGCTGACCACGGGGCTCCTCTTCGGCCTCTTCCCGGCGTGGCGGGCCGGGCGCCAGGAGGTCCACGAGGGGCTCCGAGCCGCCGGGCGGGGCGCGGGGAGCGGGGGTGGCCGCCTGAGGAGCGCGCTGGCGGTGGCCCAGATCGCCATGGCGCTGGTCCTCCTGGTGGGGGCGGGCCTCCTGGTGCGGTCCTTCCAGCGCCTCAACGACGCAGAGCTGGGCTTCGAGCCCGAGGGCGTGTTGGCGCTCTCCCTGGCGCTCCCGGGCACCCGGTACCCCGACGGCCCGGCGCGGCAGGCTTACTACGGCGCCCTCCTGAACCGCCTCGGGTCGCTGCCGGGCGTCACGTCCGTGGGCGCCGTGAACTCCCTCCCCATGTCGGGGAACGACAGCGATTCCTCGTTCTTCCTGGAGGGCGAGCCTCCCCCGGGCCCGGGCGTGTCCCAGGCGGCCTGGGTGCGGCCGGTGACCGACGGGTACTTCGAGACCGTGGGGATGCGGGTGGTGGAGGGGCGGGGCTTCACGGCGGGCGACGACGCCGACGCGCCCCTGGTGATCCTGGTGAACGAGACCCTGGCCCGCCGCTGGTTCCCCGAGGGAGACGCGGTGGGGCGGCGGATCTCCTTCGGGTCCCCCGAGAACCCGCGCTGGCGGACCATCGTGGGCGTGGCTCCCGACGTGCGCCACTTCGGCATCCGGGAGCCGGTGCGCCCCGCGGCGTACTTCCCGTACCGCCAGGTCTCCATGTCGGCCATGTCGGTGGTCATGAAGGTGGAGGGTGACCTGGACGCCACCGCTGGCGAGGCGCGCGCGGCCGTGGGCGCGTTGGACCCGGGCCTGGCCGCGTCGGACATCCAGCCCCTCGGCACGCTGGTGGACCGGGCGCTGGCCCGCGACCGCTTCGTCACGGGGCTCCTCACCGCCTTCGCCCTCGCCGCGCTCCTCCTCGCCGCGGTGGGGATCTACGGCGTGGTGTCGTATGGCGTGGCGAGGCGCATGCGCGAGATGGGGATCCGCAAGGCGCTGGGCGCCAACGGCAGCGACGTCCAGTCCCTGGTGGTGCGGGGCGCCGCTGGCCTGGCCGGGCTCGGGATCCTCCTCGGGGGGGCCGGGGCCGTGGCCCTGGGCCGCCTCCTCGGCTCCCTGCTCTTCGAGGTGGAGGCGACGGACCCCGTCACCTTCGCGCTCACGGCGCTCCTCCTGGGGGCGGTGGCGCTGGGCGCCGCCTGGATCCCGGCCTGGCGGGCGCGGGCCGCCGACCCCATGGCGGTTCTCCGGGACGAGTAGCGCCCGAACCGCTTGATGCTCCGCCGCCGCCAGCCCGAACGTAGGCGCGGCCCGGGGGGGGGCGCGGCGTGGGGCGCCCTGGAGGCCGGGGGGCGCTGAGGCTCGCGGAAACACGGCGCCCCGGGGCCGCGTAGGGTCCGGGAGCTTCCGCCCCGTCCGAGAGGAACCCATGGAAGAGCTGCTCCGGGACCTGCGCCTCGCCCTCCGGCAGATCGTCCGGAACCCCTTGTTCGCGGGCGTCGCCGCCGTCTCCCTCGCGGTGGGCGTGGGGGCCCGCGCGGCGGTCTTCAGCACCGTCAACGCGGTGCTCCTCCGCCCGGTGGCGGGCGTGGCCGACCCCGGGGGGGTGGTGGAGCTGGGGCGGACCCAGGGCGGGCGGGGCTTCGACACCTTCGCGTATCCCGACTTCCTGGACCTGCGCGCCCAGGTGCCGGCGTTCCAGGACGCCGCCGCCTACACGTTCGAGATCTTCAGCCTCGCCCGGGGCGGCGAGGGGGAGCGCATCACGGGGATGCACGTGTCCCCGGCGTACTTCGGTATCCTGGGCGTGCGGCCCGGTCGCGGACGCTTCTTCACCGCCGACGAGGACGCCCCGGGAAGCGACCCCATGGTGGTGGTGCTGAGCCACGACTTCTGGCGGAATCGCCTGGGAGGCGACGCGTCGGTCCTGGGGAGCACGGTGGAGGTCAACCGGGTCCCCTTCCGCGTGGTGGGCATCGCGCCCGAGGGCTTCCACGGGCACACGCTGGGATTCCGACCCGACGTGTACGTGCCCATCCGGTCCGTCCCCGTCCTGGAGCGGGGCCTGGACGAGTTCGACAGCCGCTGGGCGTCCTGGCACATGGCGCTGGCGCGCCTGGCCCCGGGGGCGACGGCGGCGGAGGCGGAGACGCAGGTCCGGGGCGTATATGCCCGCCTGGCCGAGACCTACCCCGAGACCCACGCCGGGAGGAGCGGCCGCGTGGTGCCCCTGGGCCTGGTGCCGGGCGCCGCTCGCGGCGGCGTCACGGCCTTCGTCGGCGTCCTCATGGGGATGGTGACGCTCATCCTCCTGGTGACGTGCGCCAACGTGGCGGGGATGTTCGCGGCCCGGGCCGCGGGCAGGGAGAAGGAGATCGCCGTGAGGCTGGCGCTGGGCTCGGGGCGGGGACGCCTGGTGCGCCAGCTTCTCACGGAGTCGCTCGTGGTCTTCGTCCTGGGCGGCTCCGCGGGCACGGCCCTGGGGCTCGGGCTCCTGGGCATGGTCCCCGTGGATCGGCTCCCCGTGCCCATCCCCGTCCACGTGGACCTCTCCCCGGACCCGGTGGTCCTCCTCTTCGCCGTCCTGGCCACGCTGGGCACGGGGGTCGCCTTCGGGCTCCTTCCGGCCCTCCGCGCCACGCGCCTGGAGCTCGCCCAGTCGCTGAAGGAGGACGGCGGGAGCCAGAGCCGGGCGGGGCGCCTCCGCAGGGTCTTCGTCGCGGGGCAGGTGGGGCTGTCCCTCGTGCTCCTCGTGGCCGCCGGGCTGCTCCTCCGCTCCCTGCAGCACGCGGCGGCGGTGGAGTCGGGCTTCGATCCCCGCGACGCCTACATGACCATGGTCGACCTCTCGGTCGAAGGGTACTCCGATACGGAGGGGGCCGTCTTCCAGCGCCGGCTGCTGGAGCATCTGCGGGCCATCCCCGGGGCCGAGGGCGCGGCGTTGGCCACCGACCTCCCCCTGGACCTGGGAGCCTCGGGGACGGCCGCCGTCCCCGAGGGGTGGAGCGGAGAGGGCCGGGACGGCCAGCTCGGCGTGGGCTTCAACTACGTCTCCCCGGGTTACTTCGCGGCGTTGGGCGTTCCCGTCCTCGGGGGTCGGGACTTCGGTGCCGGGGACGTCGAGGGTGCCGAGCCGGTGGCGGTGGTGAGCCGGGCCTTCGCCGAGCGGGTGTGGCCCGGCGAAGAGGTGGTGGGGCGGCGCGTCCGTGTCCGCATGCCGCGCATCGAGGAGGAGTGGCGCACCATCGTGGGCATGGTCGAGGACGTGAAGAACCAGGTCATCACGGAGACGGCCGAGCCTTTCGTCTACATCCCCCTGTGGCAGGCGTACCGCCCCAGCACGACGGTCGTGCTCCGCGCCCCGGGGGGGACCGCGGCGGTGGCTCCGGCGCTCCGGCGGGGCATCCTGGAGCTGGACGGCAGCCTGGCCCTCACGCCCGTCATCGGGCTGGAGCGCTACACGGCGCTGGGGATCCTCCCGCAGCGGGTGGCGGCGGCGCTCACCACCTCCCTCGGCCTCTTGGCGCTCCTCCTGTCCGGCATGGGCATCTACGGCGTGGTGGCGGCGGCGGTGGCGCAGCGCACCCGGGAGATCGGCGTGCGCATGGCCCTGGGAGCGGGGCGCCGGCGCGTGCTGGCCCTGGTGTTGCGGAGCGGGCTCGGGCTGGCCCTGCCGGGCGTGGCCCTGGGTGGCGTGGCCGCGTTGGGCGTGGGCCGGGTGCTGCGCTTCCTCCTGCTCGGGCTGAGCCCCTCGGACCCGCTGGCGCTGGGCGGGGTGGCCGCGGTCCTGGTCGCCATGGTGGCCCTGGCCTCCGTGGTGCCGGCGCGACGGGCGGCGGCGGTGCAACCCGCCGAGGCGCTCCGGCGGGAGTAGCCCGTGCGGGGGTGGGACCGCCACGCCGCCGGGGTACCGCCGGGGTGCGCGCCCCCCTTAGGTTGGGACGCGCCGGCGCACCCGGGAACCGTACCGGTCCCGCGGGCGTCCAAGCGGTTGAGCGGGGCGTGCCCGTCCGGGGCGCCCAGGGTGGGATGGCGCGACGCGCCTCAACAGGGACGTGAGGGATGATCAAGCTCAGGAACGTGGAGAAGTCCTACCGCACGGGCGCGGGGGAGACCTTCGTCCTCCGGCGCATCAGCGCCGACGTGGCGAAGGGGGAGTTCGTCACCATCATGGGTCCGTCGGGCGCGGGGAAGTCCACGCTGCTCTCCATCCTGGGCATGCTGGACGGCGACTGGCGGGGCGAGTACTGGCTCCACGGCGAGCCCGTCCACGCCATGAAGCCCCGGGCGCGCATCGAGCTGAACAAGCGCTACGTCGGGTTCGTGTTCCAGCAGTACCACCTGCTGGACGACCTCACGGTGTACGAGAACCTGGAGATCCCCCTCTCCTACCGGAACGTGAAGAAGTCGGACCGCCAGGCCATCGTGGCCGACGCGCTGGACCGGTTCCAGATCGTGGGAAAGAAGGACCTCTACCCCAACCAGCTCTCCGGCGGTCAGCAGCAGCTCGTGGCGGTGGCACGCGCCATCATCGCCGAGCCCACCGTGATCCTCGCCGACGAGCCCACGGGGAGCCTCCACTCCAGCCAGGGCCGGATGATCATGGACCTGCTGGCCCAGCTCAACCGCGAGGGCACGACGATCATCCAGGTCACGCACAACGAGGAATACGCCAAGTACGGCAACCGCATCATCCAGCTGAAGGACGGCTGGATCGTGGAGGAGTGACGCCCTCTTGGCCCCACGCATCCTGGTGGCCGACGACCAGCCCGACGTGGTGGAGGCGCTCCGACTCCTCCTGAAGGCCGAGGGCTTCGATACCCAGTCCGCCAGCTCCCCGGCCGGCGTGGTCCGGGCGGTGGAGGGCGGGGACTTCGACCTGGTCCTCATGGACCTGAACTACACCCGCGACACCACCTCGGGTCGCGAGGGGCTGGACCTCATCAGCCGCCTCCGGGAGCTGGACGGCACGCTCCCGGTGGTGGTCATGACCGCGTGGGGGAGCGTGGAGGGCGCGGTGGAGGCCATGCGCCGTGGCGCGCGGGACTACATCGAGAAGCCCTGGGACAACGAGCGCCTTCTCACGACGCTGCGCACCCACGTGGAGCTGGGCAAGGCGCTGAGGAAGAGCCAGCTCCTGGAGCAGGAGAACCGGCACCTCAAGGGCGACGGCGTGCCCGAGCTCATCGCGGGCTCCAAGGCCATGCGCCCGGTGCTGGACGTCATCGAGCGCGTGGGGCCGTCGGACGCCAACGTCCTGGTGGTGGGCGAGCACGGAACGGGCAAGGAGGTGGTGGCGCGCTGGCTGCACCACGTCTCCCGGCGCAGCCGCCAGGCGCTGGTGGCCGTGAACGCCGGCGGCTTCAGCGAGGGGGTCTTCGAGAGCGAGCTGTTCGGCCACGTGAAGGGGGCCTTCACCGACGCCAAGACGGACAGGGTGGGGTGTTTCGAGCTGGCCGACGGCGGCACGCTGTTCCTGGACGAGATCGCCAACATCTCCCCCCAGCAGCAGGCCAAGCTCCTCCGCGTGCTCGAGACGGGGGAGATCCAGCGGGTGGGGTCGTCCAAGATCCGCCGCGTGGACGTGCGCGTGCTCTCGGCCACCAACGCCAACCTGGGCGAGGCGGTGGCCGAGGGCGCCTTCCGCGAGGACCTGCTCTACCGGCTCAACACCGTGGAGATCCGCCTGCCTCCCCTCCGGGACCGGCGGGAGGACATCCCCCTGCTGGCGGTCCACTTCCTCCAGGCCAGCGCCCGGCGATACGGGCGGGAGGTGGAGGGGTTCTCCGACGCGGCCATGGACGCCCTCCTGCGCCACACCTGGCCGGGGAACGTCCGGGAGCTCCAGCACGCGGTGGAGCGCTCCCTCCTCATGGCCCGGGGGAGCCGCATCGAGGCCGCCGACCTGGGGCTCCGCCGCCGTGAGGACGGCTCCATCCTCATGGAGGAGCTCACCCTCGACGAGGCCGAGCGCCTCCTCATCGAGAAGGCCCTGGAGCGGGCCCAGGGGAACGTGAGCAAGGCCGCCGACGCCCTGGGCCTGTCCCGGAGCGCGCTGTACCGCCGCCTCCAGCGCCACGACCTGGGCGGCTGACGCGTGGAGCGGGCGCCGGCCTCGGGAGGGGGACGATGAGCAGCCGCTGGCGGCGCATGGGCCACGACCGGCGGGTTCTCGCCCTGGTGGTGCTCGCCGGCCTCCCCGGGGTGGCCGTCGCGCTGGGCTTCCTGTGGCTGGAACCCATCGCGCCCCGCATCCAGTGGACCGCCACGGTGGCCCTCCTGGGGGCGTGGGCCGCGCTGACGGCGGCGGTGCGCGAGCAGGTGGTCCGGCCCCTGGGGACGCTGGCCAACATGCTGGCGGCGCTCCGCGAGGGGGACTTCTCCATCCGGGCGCGGGTGGACGACGCCGACGACCCGCTCTCCCTGGCCTACCTGGAGGTGAACAACCTGGAGGAGATCCTCCGGGAGCAGCGCCTGGGCGCGGTGGAGGCCACCGAGACCCTCCGCAAGGTGCTGGAGGAGATCGACGTGGCGGTGTTGGCCTTCGATCCCGACGAGACGCTGCGCATCGTGAACCGGGCGGGGGAGCGCCTCCTGGGCCAGCCGGCGGAGCGCCTCATCGGGAAGTCCGCCACGGAGCTGCGCCTGGACGACGCGCTCCGCGGCGTGGCGCCCCGCACGGTGGAGATCGCCTTCCCCGGGGGGACGGGGCGGTGGGAGCTGCGCCGCTCCGTGGTCCGCCAGGAGGGGTATCCCCTCCAGCTCCTGGCCCTCTCCGACCTGAGCCGGGCCCTCCGGGAGGAGGAGCGGCAGGCCTGGAAGCGCATCATCCGGGTCCTCTCCCACGAGATCAACAACTCCCTTGCGCCCATCAAGTCCATCACCGGGAGCCTCCAGAGCATCCTGGGCCGGCATGCCCTCCCCCAGGAGCTGGAGGAGGACGTCCAGCGAGGCCTGCAGGTGATCTCCACTCGGGCCGAGTCCCTGGGGCGCTTCATGGCGTCCTACGCCAAGCTCGCCCGCCTTCCCCAGCCGGACCTGGGCCCCGTGTCGGTGGCGGCGCTGGTCCGGCGGGTGGCGGACCTGGAGACCCGCCTCCCCGTCGAGGTGGTCCCCGGCGCCGACCTGACCCTCCAGGCCGACCCCGACCAGCTCGAGCAGGCGCTCATCAACCTGGTGCGCAACGCGGTGGACGCTACCCTGGAGGCAGGGCGGGGCGGCAGCGTGGTCATCCGCTGGCTTCCCAGGAACGGAAAGCTGCACATCCTCGTGGAAGACGACGGCCCCGGCCTCGCCGACACGGGGAACCTCTTCGTGCCATTCTACACCACCAAGCCCGGGGGATCGGGCATCGGACTGGTCCTCTCACGGCAGATCGCGGAGGGGCACGGGGGCTCGCTGGTCCTGGAGGGAAGGGGCGAGCAGGCGGGGGCCCGGGCCCGCCTCATCGTCCCCACGGACCTCAAGGCCTAGGGCCTGCTCCGCCTAGGAGGGCTCGGGTGCCACGACGCGCACGGCGTGCTCCACCTCCACCCAGCGGCCGTCGGGGGTGTCCACCCGCGCCCTGAGCACCCAGTCTCCCGCCACCTCGAACCGGAACGCCGGGGCCACGTACCGGCCCGCACCCTGCCCCCGGGCGGTGTCCGTCACCAGCGTGATGCCGTCCCGGGCGCCGGTGACCACCACCCGGGCGCCGTTGCGGGGGGACCAGTCGATGTCGGACACGTCCACCCGCAGCTCGGCCTGGCCCACCACGGGCGGCGAGGGCTCGAAGCTCCACCGCACCTGGAGGTCGGCGTCCCCCTCGCGGGGGGCTCCCCCGCAGGCGGCGGGGGCCGCGGCCAGGAACGCCAGGAGGGCCCGAGCGGCGACGCGCCGCGGGCGAGATGGGAGGAAGCGGGTCGGTGGCGGCGTCGGGCAGGGCATGGCGCGTGGGGCGGGATGGGGTCGAGACCCCGCCAAGGTAATGCCCCGGCGGCCCCGGGCCAGGGCTCGCGCCTGGGGGTCTTCCACCGCACCATGAGGGCGCAACCCTTCCCGAAGACGTCGTGTCTGAGGGTTCGGAAGAGGGAGTCAACGGCGATCAACGAGCTCTTCTTTTGACAGACCGAGAACTGGTGGAGCGGGCGAAGCGGGGTGATCAGGCCGCCTTCCGAGCCCTGTACGATGCGAACGTGGACCGGGTCTTCCGGCTCACGTACCGCATGGCGGGCGAAGAGGAGCTGGCCCGGGACTGGACGCAGGAGGCATTCCTGCGGGCCTGGCAGCGCCTCGACCAGTTCCGCGGGGATGCGGCGTTCTCCACGTGGCTTCACGCCATCGCGGTTTCCACGGCCCTCAACGGGCTCAGGAAGTTGGATCGCCACCGCAAGCGGGAACGCCCGCTGGAGGACGCCGCACACGTCGCACCGGTGGCGCGGAGGCTGGAGCCGGACCTGCGGGACCGCCTGGAGGGGGCGGTGGAGGCCCTCCCCGAGATGTACAGGACCGTCTTCCTGATGCACGACCTGGAGGGGTACACCCACGGCGAGATCGCCGAGACCCTCGGGGTGGCGGAGGGAACGTCGAAGGCCCGGCTCTTCCGGGCCCGCGAGAAGCTGAGGGCGTCGCTGGGAGACGCCATGCAGGAGTACGCATGACCATGAGCGAGCACGAGATGGACGAGCTGACCCGGGTGATGCGGGAGGAGTACAACCCGCCGCCCGCCGTGCCGAGGGAGGAGATGTGGGCCGTCATCCAGGCGGGGATGGACGCCGCCGGAGCGCCTCCCGCGTCCCTGGAGGGCGCCCGGAGGAAGCGGCCTCCGCTTCCCTGGCGGCAACTGGGGTGGGCCGCCGCCGCAGCGGCGGTGCTGGGGCTCGGGGTGAGCATCGGGCGGGTGACGGCGCCGGAGCCGGCGGCGATGGCCACCGAGCCGGCGGCCGCGGACGCGTCGCTGGTGCGGGTGGCGGCGGTGGAGCACCTGAGCCGCACCGATGCCATGCTCCGGATGGTGCGCGCCGACGGGCGGGATGGGACGGTGGACCCGGCCATGGGCGCGTGGGGGCGGACGCTCCTCACCCAGACGCGGCTTCTCCTGGACACCACCGGGAGGGACGACCCGGCCATGCGGGAGCTCCTGGAGGACCTGGAGCTGGTGTTGGTGCAGATCGTGGCGGTGTCGGAGGCGGAAGGGGACGAGGCCAGGACCCGGTCCGAGCTGTCCCTGGCGCTGGAGGGACTCGAACAACGTGACGTGCTTCCGCGGATCCAGGCCGTCGTGCCCACGGGGTCCGTGTTGGCGGGGACTTGATCGGAGACGAACCATGCGAACGATGACGATGATGAAGCGGACGGGGCTCCTGACGGCTCTCGGGCTGGCGGCGGCCGTGGTGCCGTCCTCCGGTCAGGTCCCCGGACGGCCCGTGAGGGCCGAGGCGGCGCGAGCCGCGCAGGAGGCGCAGGCCGTGGCCCTCGAGGCGCAGGCCGTGGCCTTCGAGGCCCAGGCCGTGGCGCAGGCGACCCAGGGCCTCCACGCCCTGGGGGCCCTGGGGGCGCTCGGCGCCCTCGATGCCCTCGGGTCCCTGGATGCCCTCGGGGGCTTCCACGCCTTCGGCGAGCGGGGCGTTCGCGCCCCGGCGCCCTGGCTCCAGGAGGACCCGGGTGCGAAGGCGTACCAGGCGGCGCGTGAGGCTCTGAACGCCCGGCGCTACGCCGAGGCGGCCCGGGCCTTCGCCGAGCTGCGGCGCCTCCATCCCCAGTCGGGGTACGTGGCCGACTCGTACTACTACCAGGCCTTCGCGCTGTCGCGGGAAGGAGCCCGGCAGGAGCTGCAGCAGGCGATGGAGCTCCTCAACGCCCAGCGCGAGCGCTTCCCCCGGGCGGCCACGGCGCGCGACGCCGACCAGCTCCGGGTGCGCATCGATGCGCAGCTCGCCCGCCAGGGCGACCCGCGCGCCGCCGAGGCCATCGCCCGGCAGGCGGCGGGCCCCTGCGGCCCCGAGCAGGAGGTGCGGGCCGCGGCGCTCTCCGCGCTGCTGAACATGGACGCGGAGCGGGCCATCCCCATCCTGCGCGAGGTGCTCCAGAGCCGGGACGCGTGCTCGGCCGAGCTTCGCCGGCAGGCGGTGTTCCTCATCTCGCAGAAGATGACCGACGAGTCGGTGGACATCCTCCTGGACCTGGCCCACCGCAACCCGGACCCCGACCCCGAGGTGCGGGAGCAGGCGGTGTTCTGGCTCTCCCAGGTGAAGTCGGAGGAGGCCATGTCCGCGCTGGAGTCCATCCTGCGGGAGACCAACGACCCGGAGATCCAGGAGCGTGCGGTCTTCGCCATCTCCCAGCACGGGGGTGAGCGGGCCGCGCGGGTCCTGGTCGAGCTGGCCCAGCGGGAAGGCGCCTCGGTGGAGATGCGGGAGCAGGCCATCTTCTGGATCGGGCAGAGCAAGAGCGCCGGCGGCGCCCGGGCCCTGCTGGACCTGTACCCCCGGCTCAACGACCCGGAGCTGAAGGAGCGGGCCATCTTCGCCATCGCCCAGACCAACACCCCCGAGGGGCGGCGCTGGCTGGTGGAGCGGGCCAAGGACGGGCGGGAGAACCAGGAGGTGCGCAAGAACGCCCTGTTCTGGGCCGGGCAGACCGGCGGCCTGAACGCCTCGGACCTGAAGGACCTCTACGCCTCTCTCACCGACCGGGAGATGAAGGAGCAGGTCATCTTCGTCGCCTCCCAGCGGAAGGAGGCCGAGGTGGTGGACTTCCTCATGGGCGTTGCCCGGGACGAGCAGGACAAGGAGCTGCGGGAGCGGGCCATCTTCTGGCTCGGCCAGAGCAAGGACCCCCGCGTACCCGAGTTCCTCCTGAGCCTGATCCGCCGATGAAGGGTGCCGGGGCGTGCCTGTCGATCCTCGCGCTGGCGGCGGCCCCCGTGGCCGCCGCCGGGCAGGACCTGGCGGCGCGGATCACCGGTGGGGGTGACGGGGTGGTGCGGATGAGCTACGCGGTGCGCGACGGCGTGGAGATCTGCGAGCACGGCATGCGGATGTTCGAGAGCCGCATGAACTGGAGCGAGGGACGGTGGCGCAACGACCGGTGCGCCCCCGGACCGGCGGTGGTGGAGATGCGGGTGCGGGACGGTCGGGTGGACCGCGTGCGGGTCCTCCGCCTCGACGAGGAGGGCGCGGAGGGCGCCCGTGACCTGGGCACGGTGGAGCCCGCCGCGGCCGCCCGTGCGCTGCTCCGTGCGGCCCGTGACGGGGAGGAGGACGCCGTCTTCCCCGTGATGCTCGCCGACGTGGACGACGCGTGGCGGGGCATCCTGGAGCTGGCGCAGGACCGGGGCGTGGCCAAGGACGTGCGCAAGGCGTCCCTGTTCTGGGTGGGACAGGAGGCCGCCCAGGCCGCGACGGCGGGGCTGGCCGACGTAGCCCGGGACGAGGACGAGGAGCAGGGCGTGCGGGATGCCGCCATCTTCGCCCTCTCCCAGCGGGACCCGGACGAGAGCGTGCCGGTCCTCATGGAGGTGGCCCGCACCGCGGAGCAGGCCAAGACGCGGAAGACGGCCTTCTTCTGGCTCGCCCAGATGGACGATCCCCGGGTGGTGAGCTTCCTGCGGGAGGTCCTGCTGGGCCGGGGCGGCGCCTAGGCGGCCCCCGCCCGGCCGGGCGCGGGGGACCCCGAAAACAGGTGTTCCCCTTGCGTGGCGCGGCGCAGCGCGGCGCGTTACCTTGCTCTGACGCGTGCCGCACGCACCTGCGGGGCCCCGCAGGCGTGCGCCTGTCTTGACCCTCTCCGGAACGGCTGAGACCCCTTTGCGCCAGCGGCCCATCAAGGTCCTCCTGGTTGAATCCGACCGCGAGTACCTGGACCAGCTCCGCGGACGGCTGGGAGACGTGCGTGCGGGAGCCGGCATCGACATGGAGTGGGCCGGAGAGCTCAGCCAGGCGCTCTCCCGCCTGACCCAGGGCGGCATCGACGCGGTCCTCCTGGACCTGGACCTCCCGGACAGCAAGGGCATGGTCACCTTCGAGCGCACCTACGCCTTCGCACCGGACGTGCCGGTGGTGGTCCTCACGGACGAGGAGGACGAGGAGGTCGCGGTGAGCACGGTACAGGGAGGCGCCCAGGACTACCTGGTGAAGAGCGAGGTGGGGCCCGCCGTCCTCGCCCGCGCCGTGCGCCATGCCATCGAGCGGCACCGTCTGCTCTCGGCGCTGCGCAGCCTCTCCCTCATCGACGACCTCACGGGGCTGTACAACCGGCGGGGCTTCGCCGACCTCGGCGAGCAGTACCTGAAGCTGGCGCGGCGCACCACCCGGGGCGTGACCATGGTCTTCCTGGACCTGGACCGTTTCAAGACCATCAACGACTCGCTGGGCCACCACGTGGGCGACCGCGCCCTCATCAAGGTCGCCGACATCCTGCGGGCCACCTTCCGGCGCTCCGACATCATCGCGCGCCTGGGCGGCGACGAGTTCGCGGTGCTGGCGCTGGAGGCTTCGGGAGAGAGCGCCGAGCTGCTCGTGGAGAGGCTCCGTGAGCGCTTCCGGGAGTTCAACCAGAGCGGCCGTGAGTCCTATCAGCTCCTGGTGAGCATCGGGATGTCCCGCCACGACGGCGACATGCGCATGCGGTTGGAGGACCTCCTCTCCGAGGCGGACAACGCCATGTACGAGGAGAAGCGCTCCAAGCGGAAGGCGGTCTCGGGGCAGGCATGAGCGGCGATCCCCTCCAGGAAGGCGGGCAGAAGCCCAAGGCCTCGGGAGCCGTTCACTGGCTCGTGCGCATCGCGGAGCGCGCCGGACTGGGCGAGAGGGAGCGCCCCGACGTACCGCCCGGCAGCCGGGCCACCGAGGCCTGGACGCACGTGACGAAGTCCTACGCGCTGTCCGACGCCAAGCTCTCCGAATTGGTCGCCGAGTACTTCCGGCTCAAGGTGGCCAACTTCGCCGAGGCGGACCCCAATGCCGTGCTCCTCATTCCCGAGGTCATGGCCCGCAAGCACCACATCTTCCCCCTGGTGGAGGACGACCGCCACCTGGTGGTGGCCACGTGCGACCCCACGGACGTGGAGGCGGAGCGGGCGCTGGGCTTCAGCTCGGGGCGGACCGCCCACTTCGAGGTGGCCTCGCCCCAGGCCATCCAGGAGGCGCTGGACGCCCGCTTCTCCCCGGAGAAGGCCGTGGAGGCGTTCCTGGGCCAGCTCGAGGGCGAGAGCGAGGACGCGGTCAAGCTGGTGGAGGAGATGGGCCCGGAGGCCATCTCGGAGGAGGACGCGGGGGCGACGCCCGTGGTGAAGCTCACCAACCTCATCATCCGCGACGGCATCTCGGCGGGGGCCAGCGACATCCACGTGGAGCCGGGGCGGAAGATGGGTGCCGTGCGCTACCGGGTGGACGGCGTGCTGCGCAAGCACATGGACCTCCCCATGACGGCGCTGAACCGGGTGATCTCCCGGATCAAGGTGCTGTCGCGGCTGGACATCGCCGACCGCCTGCGTCCCCAGGACGGCAAGGCCCGGGTGCGCATCCGGAACCGGGGGTACGACCTCCGCGTCTCCACCATCCCGGCGGGGGGCGCCGAGAAGTGCGTGATCCGGATCCTCGACTCCAGCGCCTCGCTGACGCTCGACGACCTGGGCGTCCCGGCCTACGAGCTGGAGCGGTTGCGCAACCTCCTCACCCACCGGGACGGCGTGGTCGTGGTGACCGGGCCCACCGGGTCGGGAAAGACCACCACGCTCTACGGTGCGCTGCGCGAGCTGGCCGACGGCAAGGTCAACATCATGACCGTCGAGGACCCCATCGAGTACGAGCTCCCGGGCATCACACAGACGCAGGTGGAGACCAAGCAGGGCATGACGTTCGCGGGAGCGCTGCGCGCCATGCTGCGCCAGGACCCCGACGTCATCCTCGTGGGTGAGATCCGGGACAAGGAGACCGCCGTCACCGCCGCCCAGGCGGCCATGACCGGCCACCTGGTGCTGGCCACCGTCCACGCGAACGACGCCGTGAGCGCCGTGACCCGACTGGCGGACATGGGGCTCCAGTTCAGCACCATCGCGCAGACCATGCGGGGCGCCATCGCCCAGCGCCTCTTGCGGCGCGTGTGCGCGTCCTGTGCGGAGCCCGTCCGGGGGCAGCTCACTCCCGACGAGCGGCGCCTCACCGACCGCCACGGCGTGGAGCCGGTGGTGCGGGCCGTGGGGTGCCCCGAATGCGGGTTCACGGGGTACCGCGGGCGCCTGCCGGTGAACGAGGTGCTGGTGGTGGGGCCCCGCTTCCAGCAGGCCATCGAGCAGCGCAAGGGCTGGTCCACGCTGGCGCGGGTGGCCACACAGGGCGGCATGCGCACCCTCCACGAGGTGGGCCTGGACTGGGTCACCCAAGGCAAGACCACGCTGGTGGAGGTGGAGCGCGTACTGGGGCAGGCGGTGGACGAAGAGGAGACCTCGGAGGCCAAGGGGCCCCCGCGGATCCTCCTGGTTGACGACGACGCCGACGCCCGCCTCCTCATGCGGACGATCCTGGACAAGGACGGCTACGACGTGGACGAGGCGGAGGACGGGCACAAGGCCCTGGAGATCCTCTCCGCGAACCCCGACTACAGCCTCGTGATCCTCGACCTGGCCATGCCCGGCCTGGACGGCCGGCAGGTGCTGGACCTCATCCGGGGCTCGGTGAGCACCTCGGCCCTCCCCGTCCTGGTGCGCACGGGCACGGGGAGCGACAAGATCGAGGCCGAGCTCCTGGAGGCCGGCGCCGACGACTACGTGGAGAAGTCGGTGGACCCGGAGCGGTTCCTGGCCCGGGTCCACGCCGTCCTGCGGCGGGCGCTGCTTTAGCGAGGCGCCGGCGGCCGGGCGACGAGGCCGGCGCCGGGACCCTGGGGGCCCCTCCGGCGGTACCATGACCGTCGCGCCCCCTCCGGGGCGCGATTGACACGCCCTGGGGGGGTGAACAGCTTTACAGGCTGTGTCTTCCTAGCCCTTCGGGGACTCCTTTTTTCGCCGACCGAACGCGCCGGACATGTTCAAGACCGTCAGAGGCCGCGTCATCGCCATCATCATCATGGTCGCGGTGGCCGGGTGGCAGCTGTACGCCAACGGGCTGAAGCTCGGGCTGGACCTCCAGGGGGGCATGCACCTCGTCCTCGAGGTGGATGACCCGGAGGGAACCCTCACGTCCGACGCCAAGGCGGACATGATCGATCGCGTGGACCGGATCATCCGGACCCGCATCGACGAGCTCGGCGTGGAGGAGCCCCTCATCCAGAAGGTGGGCAACGACCGCCTCATCGTGGAGCTGGCGGGCATCTCCGACGAGGAGCGGGCGAAGGGGATCATCCAGTCGGCGGCGTTCCTGGAGTTCAAGCTCGTCCTGCCCCTCGCGGACATGGACGCGGCGCTCCCGCGCGTGGACCGGACCATCGTGGCCACGCTGGGCGTGGACTCCATCCGCGCCATGGGCCGCGACGTCTCCGGCGCCGGCGCCGGTGGCGGCATCGAGGAGCTCCTCTTCGGTGGCGACACCGCTTCCGCGGACTCCACGGCCTCCAGCGCCGCCGCCGACTCGGCGGCCTCCGCCGAGGCCGCGCAGAACGCGCTGAGGCCCTTCTCGTCGCTTCTCAACTTCGGCGACGTGGAGGGCACCTACCTGGTGGCGGTGGAGGACGTGCCCACGGCGGAGCACTTCCTCGCCCTCCCCGAGGTGCAGCGCGCCATGCCCCGCAACCAGGTCATGCAGTGGGGCGCCGAGCTGGTGGGGCGGGGGGCGCGCAACTACAAGCGCCTCTTCGTCCTGGAGGAGGAGCCCTTCCTCACCGGCGAGTACCTGGAGAACGCGGTGGCGGGGCGCGACCCCCAGTTCAACCAGTCGCAGGTGCAGTTCGAGCTGTCGCGGGCCGGTGGACGCATGTTCCAGCGCTTCAGCGGCCAGCACGTGGGCGACTACCTGGCCATCGTCCTCGACGGCGAGGTCATGAGCGCTCCGGTCATCCGCGACCGCATCGGCGCCCGGGGCCAGATCGAGATGGGCGCCGGCACCCCCCTGGAGGAGGCCCGGGACCTGGCGCTGGTGCTCCGCGCCGGCTCCCTCCCGGCCAAGCTCAACATCATCGAGGAGCGCACGGTGGGGCCGTCGCTGGGTCGCGACTCCATCGACCAGGGCCGCATCGCCGGGCTGGTGGGGATCTTCCTCGTGGTGGCCATCATGATCGCCTATTACCGGGTGGCGGGCATGCTGGCCGTGGGGGCGCTGGGCGTGTACGTGATGCTGGTTCTGGGGGGGCTGGCGGGCCTCAACGCCACGCTCACCGTCCCGGGCATCGCCGGCCTCATCCTCTCCATCGGCATGGCCGTGGACGCCAACGTGCTCATCTTCGAGCGCATCCGGGAGGAGCTGGCGGCGGGCCGTGCCACCCGCACGGCGGTGGACGAGGGTTTCGCCCACGCGCTGTCGGCCATCGTCGACTCCAACCTCACGACGCTCCTCACGGCGCTCATCCTGTTCCAGTTCGGGACGGGGCCCGTGCGCGGCTTCGCGGTGACGCTCTCCATCGGCATCGTGGCGTCCTTCGTCTCCGCCCTCTTCGTGACCCGGACCTTCTTCCTGCTCTACCTGCAGGGCAAGAAGGCTTCGGATCCCATCAGCATCTGACCGGCCGGCCATGAGATTCTTCGCAGACGCGAACTACCAGTTCATCGAGCGCCGCAAGACGGCGTACGTCCTCTCGGGCGCGACCCTCCTGGTCAGCCTGGCGGCGATGATCTTCAACGTGTTCTCCATGGGCACCTGGCAGAACTACGGCGTGGACTTCACCGGCGGCTCGCTGGTCCAGGTGCGCTTCGAGAGCCCCGACGTGGACGCAGGCGACGTGCGGGCGGCGCTGGGCGGCTCCCAGGCCCCCGAGATCGCCCGCTTCGGCGAGGAGACGGAGTTCGTCATCCGCGCCCCGCTGGAGGAGGGGAAGTCCATCGACGACATCGCCGCCGACATCGAGACCCGCCTCTCGGCCTCCTTCGGCGCCGGCTCGTTCGTGGTGGAGCGCACCGAGCTGGTGGGGGCGAAGGTGGGCGGCGAGCTGCAGCAGAAGGCCGGCCTGGCCATCCTGTTCTCGTTCATCCTCACGCTGATCTACATCGCCATCCGCTTCGAGTGGCGGTTCGGCGTGGCGGCCGTCATCGCCACGTTCCACGACATGATCATCACGCTGGGATTCCTCGCGCTCTTCCGCGTGGAGATCGCCCTCCCCTCGGTGGCCGCCATCCTCACCATCCTGGGGTACTCCCTCAACGACACGATCATCGTGTTCGATCGCATCCGGGAGAACCTGCACAAGAAGGGCGGCAGGAAGCGCGACCCGGTGGAGCTCATCGACCAGTCCATCAACGAGACGCTCCCCCGCACCATCCTGACGTCGGGGACGACGCTGGTGGTGCTCTGGGCGCTCCTCCTCCTCGGGGGGGCGGTGATCCGGGACTTCACCGTGGTGCTCATCCTGGGGATCATCGTCGGGACGTACTCGTCCATCTTCGTGGCCTCGCCCGCCCTCCTGGAGATCCAGAAGCGCTACGGCGTGGGTGACACGGAGAAGAAGGCCAGGCCGCAGCCGGCCACGGTCTGACGCGGGTGACGTGATCGAGCTCTTCGACAGCCACTGCCACCTCACCGACGCCGCCTTCCGGGATGACCGGGAGGCGGTGTTGCTTCGTGCCCGGGAGGCCGGGGTGACCCGCCTGGTCACCATCGCCTCCGACCTGGAGGACGCCCGGCGGGCGTTGGCGCTGGCGCGGGCTCACGGAGGGGTGTGGAGCACCGCGGGGGTGCATCCCCATCACGCGGGCGCCGCGGACCCCGACGCCCTGGAACGGGTTCGGGAGCTGGCCGAAGAGCCGGAGGTGGTGGCGGTGGGGGAGACGGGTCTGGACTACCACTACGACCACGCCCCCAGGGAGGTGCAGCGACGCCTCTTCGACGCCCACCTGGCCCTGAGCGCCGAGACCGGGCTCCCCGTGGTGGTGCACGCCCGCGAGGCCGACGCCGACATCGCAGCCGCGCTGCGCAACGCCCCGTCCGGCGTTCGGGGCGTGCTCCACTGCTTCACCGGGGGAGAGGCCGCCTTCGCCGAAGCCATGGCGCGGGGGTGGTGGGTGTCCTTCTCGGGCATCGCCACCTTCCGGAGCTTCGCGGTGGCCGACCTCCTCCGGGAGGTGCCCGCCGACCGGCTGCTCGTTGAGACCGACGCGCCCTATCTGGCGCCGGTGCCCCATCGGGGAAGGCGCAACGAGCCGGCCTTCGTGCGCCAGGTCGCGGAGGGCGTGGCGGCCCACCTGGGGGAGGCCCCGGAGTCGGTGTCGGCCCGCACCACGGCCAACGCCCTCCGCTTCTACGGCCTCATCGAGTAGCTTCCCCAGACCCATTCCCCCCCGGCGCCCGGAGGCACCGTTGGCCCGACGCATCCACATCCTCCCCGACGCTGTGGCGAACCAGATCGCCGCCGGCGAGGTGGTGGAGCGCCCGGCGTCCGTGGTGAAGGAGCTGGTGGAGAACGCCCTGGACGCCCGGGCCACCCGGGTTGAGGTGGCGGTGGAGCGGGGGGGCAAGCGGCGCATCCGCGTCACCGACGACGGGGTGGGCATGGGTCGGGAGGACGCGCTCCTCTGCCTGGACCGGCACGCCACGTCCAAGATCGCGTCGGCGGACGACCTCAAGGGGGTGCGCACCTTCGGCTTCCGGGGGGAGGCGGTGCCCTCGGTGGCCGCCGTGTCGCGCCTGGTGCTGGAGACCCATGACGAGGACGACGAGGTGGGCACGCGCCTCACCGCCGAGGGCGGCGGCCTCTCCTCGGTGGAGGACTTCCCCCGCCGCCGCGGGACCACCGTGGACGTCCGCAACCTGTTCTTCAACGCGCCGGCCCGGGCCAAGTTCCTCAAGTCGGTGGCGGCGGAGACCCGCGCGGTGAGCGAGGCGGTGACCACGCTGGCCCTGGCCAACCCCCACGTGGCCTTCGTGCTCACCTCCGACGAGCGCACCCTCCTGGACGTCCCCGCCGTGTCCGACGCCGCGGCCCGGGTGGCCCAGATCTGGCCCGGCGACGAGGTGGGCACGCTGGTGGCGGTCGCCGGCGAGATGGCCAACACCGACGTACGGGGCCTGGTGCAACGCCCCGACGCGGCCAAGCCCGGGCTCCGGCGCGTGCACCTGTTCGTGAACGGGCGCCCCTTCCGCTCGCCGGCGCTGGTGCGGGCGGCGGAGCGGGGGTATCGGACCACCATCCCCCACGGCGCCCGCCCGTGGATCTTCCTCTACCTCGAGCTGCCCGGCACCGAGGTGGACGTGAACGTGCACCCCGCCAAGGCGGAGGTACGCTTCCGGTGGCAGCAGGGCGTGGAGGAAGCGGTGGAGGCGGCGGTGCGGGCGGCGCTGGAGGGCGAGGGAAGCGCCGCCACCTTCGACGTGGCGCAGGCGCCGTCCGCCCTGCAGGTGCGGGAGCGCGGTTCGGGGGAGCCGGCCCCGGGCTCGGCCGCGGCCCGGGAGGCCCAGATGGCCCTCTTCGCGCCCGGCGCCGCCGCCGGCGCGGGCGGCTCCACCGAGCCTCTCCCCGAGGCCGCCTCCCTGGTGGGGATGGAGCGTCCCCGCCTCTGGCAGGTGCTGAACACGTACATCTTCGCGGAGACGCGGGACGGTCTCCTCATCGTGGACCAGCACTCGGCCCACGAGCGGATCCTGTACGAGCGGCTCATGCGGGCCTTCGGCGCGGGCGGGCAGGAGAGCCAGCGCCTCCTCTTCCCCCTCACGCTGCGCCTCACCGCGGCGGAGGTGGGGCAGGTGGCGGAGCTGGGAGGCCTGCTGGCCCGGGCCGGCTACGAGGTGGAGGACTTCGGGGGCGACGCCGTCATCGTCCACGCCGTTCCCAATCCCCACCCGTACTTCAACGCCGAGCGCGCGTTCCGCGAGATGATCCACGAGCTCACCCACGGCTCCGAGCTGGTCCGCTCCGCCCGCAACCAACACGAGCGCATCGCCAAGACGTTCGCGTGCAAGAGCGCCATCAAGGCGGGCCAGCGCCTCTCCTCCACCGAGATGGAGGAGCTCTTCGACCAGCTCTTCGCCACCGAGCTCCCCCACCACGACGTGCACGGGCGGCCCACCATCGTGCGCCTCTCCCGGGCCGAGCTGGAGCGGAGGTTCGGCAGGGCCACGTGACCTCTCCGCCCCCGACCCGCCCCGTGTTCCTGGCGCTGGTGGGTGCCACCGCCTCGGGGAAGACGGCGCTCTCCCTGGAGGTGGCCCGGCGCCTGGACGGCGAGATCATATCCATGGACTCCCGCCAGGTCTACCGAGGCATGGACGTGGGCACGGCCAAGGCCGGCGCGGCTGAGCGCGCCCTCGTCCCCCACCACGGGCTGGACCTGGTGGACCCGGACCAGCGTTACTCTGCGGGGCGCTTCGCCCGGGACGCCCGGGGGTGGATCGCGGAGATCCGCGCACGGGGGCGCGTCCCCCTGCTTGTGGGGGGGACGGGCTTCTTCCTGAAAGCCGTCACCGACCCCATTTTCGCCGAGCCCATCCTGGACCAGGAACGAAGGGAGAGCCTCAGGCGTTACCTGAAGGCGCTGCCGCGGGACCGCATGGAGGCGTGGACCCGGGCGCTGGACCCCGAGCGGGCGACGCTGGCCGTGGAGGGAGGCCCGCAGCGCATGAGCCGGACGCTGGAGGTGGCGCTCCTCACGGGCCGCCCCCTCTCGGGGTGGCACCGGACGGCGCCCCCCGACGGGGAGGGCGTCACGGGCCTGGTGGTGCGCCTGGAGCTTCCCCGGGAGGAGCTGGACCGGCGCATCGCGCTCCGCGCGCGGCGCATGGTGGAGGGGGGCCTGGTGGACGAGGTGCGGGGGCTGCTGGAGCGGGGGTACGCCCTCGAGGCCCCCGGCATGACGGGAACGGGGTACAGGGAGGTGGTGCGCTTCCTGCAAGGGGCATCGACGGAGGAGGAGATGGTGGAGGAGATCGCGGCGAGCACGCGGCGCTACGCACGGCGACAGCTCACGTGGCTCCGGAACCAGCTTCCCCCCGGGTCGGTGGCCCTGGACGCCACCCTCCCCCTGGAGGCCCAGGTGGAATCCGTGGTTTCGCTCTGGATGGGAACGGAGGTGGGTCGGTGAAGATCGGGATCACGTGCTATCCCACGTACGGCGGCTCGGGCGCCGTGGCCACGGAGCTGGGGCTCCAACTCGCCCACCGCGGACACGAGGTGCACTTCATCTCGTACGCCCAGCCGTTCCGCCTGGGCCACTTCCGGGAGCGGGTCTTCTTCCACGAGGTGGAGATGGAGGACTACCCGCTCTTCGAGCACCCCCCGTACTCGCTGGCGCTGTCGGTGGCCATGCACGACACGGCGAGAAAGGAAGGCCTGGACCTCATCCACGTCCACTACGCCATCCCCCACGCCACGTCGGCCTGGGTGGCCCGGGAGATGCTCGCCCACGAGCGCGAGCTCCCCATCGTGACCACGCTCCACGGCACGGACATCACGCTGGTGGGGCTCCACCCCTCGTTCCGCCCCATCACCCGCTTCTCCATCCTCCGTTCCCAGGGGCTCACCGCCGTCTCCGAGTTCCTCAAGGAGGAGACGGTGCGCGACTTCGAGGTCCCCGCCGAGCGCATCGACGTCATCCCCAACTTCATCGACACCGACGTCTGGCGTCCCGGCAAGGAGCCGTGTCACCGGTCCACGCTGGCCCCAGGCGGCGAGAAGATCGTCATGCACATCTCCAACTTCCGGCCGGTGAAGCGGGTGGAGGACGTGGTGGAGGTGTTCGCCCGCATCAGCCGGAAGGTGGACGCCCGACTCGTCCTGGTCGGCGACGGCCCCGAGCGCCCCCGCGCCCTCGACCGGGCGGAGGAGCTGGGCGTGCGTCCGCGCATCCTCTTCCTGGGCAAGCATGCCTCGGTGGACGAGCTGCTGGCGTGCGCAGACCTCTTCCTCCTCCCCTCGGAGAACGAGTCCTTCGGCCTGGCGGCCCTGGAGGCCATGGCGTGCGGCGCGCCCGTGGTGGCCTCCGACACCGGCGGCATCCCCGAGGTGGTGACCCACGGGGAGACGGGGTACCTGTTCGCCCCCGGCTCCGTGGCGGAGATGGCCGAGGCCGGCACGGCGATCCTCACCGACCCCGCGCTCTGGACGCGCCTTTCCCAGGCGGGCCGGCAGGTTGCGGTGGAGCGCTTCTCCGCCTCGTCCGTCGTGCCCCTCTACGAGCGTCTCTACGAGCGGGTGCTGGCGGGCGTGGGGGCGCCGAAGTGACGCTCTGGGAGGCCCTCGTCCTGGGCGTGGTGGAGGGGATCACCGAGTACCTCCCGGTGAGCTCCACGGGCCACCTCATCCTGGTGAGCGCCCTCCTGGGGCTGGACGAGCCCGCCTCCCGGAAAGCGGCGGTGGACGCCTTCAACATCGTCATCCAGGGGGGTGCGGTGCTGGCGGTGCTGGGGCTCTACTGGCCCCGCGTGCGCCGCATGCTCGACGGGGTCCGGGGCAGGGACGCGGTGGGGCTCCGCCTCCTGGGACTCCTGGCCGTGGCCTTCCTCCCCGCCGGCATCCTCGGGCCCCTCCTCGACGACCGCATCGAGGGGTACCTCTTCAACCCCCCCGCCGTGGTCACGGCGTTGGCGCTCTGGGGGGTGGTCATGATCGCCATCGGCCGGTGGCAGGCCCGGTGGCTGGAGGGGCACGCCGCCGTCGCCGAGCCCGAGGACCTGTCCTGGCGCCAGGCCGTCTTCGTGGGCGTCCTGCAGTGCGTGGCCATGTGGCCGGGGACGAGCCGCTCCATGATCACCATCGTGGCGGGCATGCTCGTGGGGCTGCGACCCCGCCAGGCCGCCGAGTTCAGCTTCCTCCTGGCGCTCCCCACGCTGGGGGGCGCCTGCGTGTACAAGCTGGGGAAGGACCTCATGGGCACCCAGCCGTCCATGGTCACGGAGCTGGGCGTGGCGCCGATCCTGGTCGGCGTGGCGGTGGCCACGCTGTCCGCGGCGCTGGCGGTGCGGTGGCTGGTGCACTATCTCAACCGGCACGGCCTGGCCCTCTTCGGCTGGTACCGCATCGCGTTGAGCGCGGTGCTGGTGGCCCTGGCCGCCACGGGCTTCGTCTCCATCGGCACCCCCGCGCCATGACCATCCCCGACCACTCGGCCCTCTTCCGCGCCCGGGCGGCCCTCATCCAGCTCGCGTTGGAGGAGGACGTGGGGGAGGGGGACGTCACCACGCTCTGGACGGTGCCGGCCAGGAGTCGCGCCCGGGCCGTCATCGTGGCCAAGGAGCCGCTGGTGGTGGCGGGCATCGACTGCGTGCGGGACGTCTTCCGCGCCGTGGACCCGGACCTGGAGGTGACCCTCCTGGCCCAGGACGGCGCCCGGGCCGGCGCCGGCGCCGAGCTGGCGGCCCTTCGCGGGAGCACCCGGAGCATCCTGGTGGGGGAGCGCACCGCGCTCAACTTCCTCGGACGCCTGTGCGGCACCGCGACGCTCACGCGCCGCTTCGTGGACGCCGTGGCGGGGACGGGAGCGCGCATCATCGACACCCGGAAGACCACTCCGGGGTGGCGCCTCCTGGAGAAGGCCGCGGTGCGGGCCGGCGGGGGCTCCAACCACCGCATCGGCCTCCACGACATGGTGCTGGTGAAGGACAACCACGCCGACGCCAGCGGGGGCGTGGCCCGGGCCGCCGCCGCGGCCATGGAGCGCAACACCCAGGGGCTGGCGGTGGAGGTGGAGGTACGCACCCTCCGGGAGCTGGACGAGGTGCTTCCCCTCGGCCCCGACCGGGTACTGCTGGACAACATGGGCCTGGAGACGCTCCGTGCCGCCGTGGAGCGGGTGCGGTCGCTGGGGGAGGGGCGCCCGGAGACGGAGGCGTCGGGGAACGTGTCCCTGGGCAACGTGCGGGCCGTGGCCGAGACGGGGGTGGACTTCATCTCCGTGGGGGCCCTGACCCACTCGGCGCCCTGCGCCGACGTCTCCCTGCGGGTGGTCGGGTGACGCGGTGGCCGTCCTCACTCACTGGGATGGCGAGCCCGTCGGTGTGTGGGCCCGGATCTGGCGGGCCGAGCGGGTGGAGGCCCACGACGCCGTCGGCTCCACCAGCGATCGCCTGAAGGAGCTGGTCTCCGAGGGGGCGGGGCCCTTCGCCGTCGTCGTCGCCGACGAGCAGACGGCCGGGCGGGGGCGGAGCGGTGCCGCGTGGCACTCGCCGGCGGGGGCGGGTCTCTGGCTCTCCACGCTGCTTCCCGCCGAAGGCCTGGTGCCCGGCTTCCTCCCTCTGCTGGTGGGGCTGGCGGCCGCCCGGGCCGCCGAAGAGAGCTGTCCCGGGGTGGCCGTGGGCATCAAGTGGCCCAACGACCTGGAGATCGCCGGCCGGAAGTTGGGGGGGATCCTCTGCGAGCACGGCCACGGCCACGTGGTTGCCGGAATCGGCCTCAACGTGCGCCTTCCCGAGGCGGGGCTCCCCGTGGAGGTGTCCGAGCGGGCCACGTCGCTGGAGCGGGCCGCGGGGAGGCGGGTCTCGGTGGGCGCCCTGGCCACGGCGCTCATGCACCAGCTCCGGGACCTGACGCGGCACCCCGCCGCCGAGCTTCCCGGGCCGCTCCTGGAGGAGCTGGAGCGCCGCGACGCCCTGCGGGACCGTCCGGTGCTGACGCAGCAGGTGGGGGAGGGAACCGCCCGGGGGATCGGCGCCGACGGCGCCCTCTGGGTGGAGCGGGCGGGGGGCGAGCGGGTACGGGTGGTGTCGGGAAGCGTGCGAACCAGGTAGCGGAGCCAATCGCGGAGGAGCCATGCAGCTCGTGGTGGACGTCGGGAACACCGAGACCGTGGTGGGGCTGGCCCCCACGCCCAGGGAGATGGCCCACCATTGGAGGGTCAGCTCGGTGGTGCCCCGTACCGTGGACGAGATGACCGCGCTCCTGCGATCCCTCCTCATGGGCTCGGGCGTGGATCCCGCCGGCGTGGAGCAGGGCGTGGTGGGCTCGGTGGTTCCCTCGGCCACGTACGTGTGGCGCGAGAGCCTGGAGCGGCTCACCGGAGGCCGGGTCGTGGTGGTCGGTCCCGAGGCCGACCTCCCCATCCGCCTGGACGTGGAGGAGCCCAAGTCGGTGGGGGCCGACCGCATCGTCAACACGCTGGCGGCCCGGGTCCTGTACGGGCGGGACACCATCGCCGTGGACCTGGGCACCGCGTCGACCTTCGACTGCATCACCGCCGACGGCGTCTTCGTGGGCGGCGTCATCGCCCCGGGCCTCTCCGCGGGGCTGGAGTGGCTGGACAAGCGCACCGCCAAGCTCCCCCGGGTGGAGCTGCAGCCTCCGGCCCTGGTCATCGGGCGGCGCACGGAGACCTGCATCCAGAGCGGCGTCTTCTATTCGGCGCTGGACGGCGTGGACGGCATCGTGCGGCGCATCAAGGCCGAGTGGGGGCGCCCCGAAGCGCTGGTGGTGGTCACCGGGGGCTTCGCCAAGGTCCTGGGCCCCCACCTGGCCACCGCGGACCGCGTGGAGCCCTTCCTGACCCTGTACGGCCTGGCCCTCGCCGGGCAGCACCTGGCCGGGGGCGCCTGAGGGCGTCACGGGTGTCCCCGGAGCGGGGATCGGGGCTAGATTACCGCTTTCCAGGCACCAACCCGAGGAGCGTCCCGGAGCCATGACCCTCTCGCCCGTCTTCCGGTCCCAGACGGCCGTGCGCCTGCTCGAGGAGCAGGGCGTGTGGCGTCGCCTGGCCCCCGACATCCAAGCCCAGGCCGACGCGGTGCGCACGCTCTACGCCGACCTGCGGGAGGTGCTGGGCGGGGCGTTCCGGGGCGAGGAGCCCCACGTGCCCACGGCCGACGAGGCCCTCAGGACCGAGGGGCTCCACTTCGTCCAGGAGTACTTCTTCCTCATCCTCTTCCGCTCCATCTTCGCCAGCCTGGGCGTCCCCCGGGAGCGGCTGCGGCTCTATGCCGAGCTGAACTTCTGCATCAAGGGGACCATCACCGCCGCCGACAACATCTTCGACGACCAGGACAAGAGCCTGCTCCCCCTGGCGCCGGTGGCCGGGCCCCGCTTCCGCTCCATCCTCCAGCTCATGTCCTTCGAGCGGCTCCTCCGCCGGGCGCTGGACCGGGGGCAGCACGCCGGCATCCTGGACGGCGGCCAGCGGGACGCCGTGCTCCGGGGCCTCCTGGACCGCATGGCGTCCATCGGGACGCTCGAGGGCTCGGAGGAGGGGGGCGTGGACGACGTCCCCACCCCCGACGAGATGGTGGAGCGGGTGCACCGGGTGCGGGGCGGGGCGCTGTTCGCCCTGGCCTTCGCCGCTCCCTCGGTGCTGGAGTCGGGGGAGGCGGGCGACAAGGTGGCCGCCGCCGAGCCCGCGGTAGCGCGTCTGGGAACCTCCTTCCAGATCGTCGACGACCTCACCGACTTCGAGTTCGACCTGGGCCGGCGGAGCCACAACCTCCTCACGTCCCAGATCCACCACCACGGGACCGAGACCGAGCGCGCGGCCCTGGAGCGCTTCCGCGACGGCGCGCCGGTCGAGCCCGGCGACGTGGAGCGCCTCTTCCGCGACTCGGCGCGGGCCGTGCTGGAGCGGGCCTACGAGGAGGGGAGGGCGTCCTTCCGCGCCCTGGCCGGGCTGGGCCACTGGTTCGAGCCGCAGCTCGCCGACCAGGTGGTCCACGCCATCGTGGGCATGGACGGCGTGGCCCGCATGGAAGCGCTCACCGCCGAAGGCTGAGGCCCGCCCGGCGCGTCCCCTCGATCTACCGGACTCCTCGTCCGATGCAGGTCTTCAAGGCTTGACATCCCCGGGCCCAACGCGAGATTACCTCCGTTGTTAGCACTCGCCGCGAGCGAGTGCTAACGCAGGTCCAAACCCTATCAACAGTCAGCCCTTTTTCAGAGGAGGAAGGCCTGATGGGCAAGAACGCCGCTTCCAAGATCCAACCGCTGGCCGACCGCGTGGTGGTCAAGGCCCTCGAGGAGGCCGAGCAGATGCGGGGTGGCCTCTACATCCCCGACACCGCCAAGGAGAAGCCGTCCCAGGGCGAGATCGTGGCCGTGGGCCCCGGCAAGCTCAGCGACGACGGCAAGCGCACCGCCCTCGAGGTCAAGGTGGGCGACAAGGTGCTGTACGGGAAGTACAGCGGCACGGACATCACCGTGGACGGGCAGGAGTACCTCATCCTCCGCGAGTCCGACGTCCTCGCCATCGTGAAGTAAGCCAACGCATTCGACGAATCAGGAGAATACAGACATGGCAGCCAAGGAGCTCCATTTCGACGTCGAGGCGCGGGCGCGCCTCAAGATCGGTGTCGACAAGCTGGCCCAGGCCGTGAAGGCGACCCTGGGCCCCAAGGGCCGCAACGTGGTCCTCGACCGTAAGTTCGGCTCCCCCACCGTGACCAAGGACGGCGTGTCCGTGGCCAAGGAGATCGAGCTGGAGGATCCCGTCGAGAACATGGGCGCCCAGATGGTGAAGGAGGTCGCCACCAAGACCTCCGACGTCGCCGGTGACGGCACCACCACCGCCACGGTGCTGGCCCAGGCCATCTTCGGCGAGGGCCTGAAGAACGTCACCGCCGGCGCCGACCCCATGGCCATCCGCCGCGGGATCGACAAGGGCGTGGAGGTGGTGGTGGCCGAGCTGAAGAAGCTCTCCACCCCGACCAAGGGCAAGAAGGAGATCGCCCAGGTGGGCGCCATCTCGGCCAACAACAACTCCGAGATCGGCGAGCTCATCGCCGACGCCATGGAGAAGGTGGGCAAGGACGGCGTCATCACGGTGGAGGAGGCCCGCGGCCTCGAGACCACCCTGGAGACCGTGGACGGCATGCAGTTCGACCGCGGCTACCTCTCGCCGTACTTCGTCACCGACCCGGAGCGCATGGAGGCCGTGCTCGAGGATCCCATGATCCTGATCCACGACAAGAAGATCTCCTCCATGAAGGACCTCCTCCCGGTCCTGGAGAAGGTGGCCCAGATGGGCAAGCCCCTCCTGATCATCGCCGAGGACGTGGAGGGCGAGGCCCTGGCCACGCTGGTGGTGAACAAGCTGCGCGGCACGCTGAAGGTCGCCGCGGTGAAGGCCCCCGGCTTCGGGGACCGGCGCAAGGCCATGCTTCAGGACGTCGCCACCCTCACGGGCGGCCAGGTGATCTCGGAGGAGGTTGGCTTCAAGCTGGAGAACACCGTCCTCGGCGACCTGGGCAAGGCGAAGCGCGTCGTCATCGACAAGGACAACACCACGCTCATCGACGGTGCCGGTGAGGCCGACAAGATCAAGGGCCGCATCGAGGAGATCCGCGTCTCCATCGACAAGAGCACCTCGGACTACGACCGCGAGAAGCTCCAGGAGAGGCTGGCGAAGCTGGCCGGCGGCGTGGCCGTCATCAACGTCGGCGCCGCCACCGAGACGGAGATGAAGGAGAAGAAGGCGCTGGTGGAGGACGCGCTCCACGCCACCCGCGCGGCCGTGGAGGAGGGCATCGTGCCCGGCGGCGGCGTCGCGCTGCTCCGCGCCCAGAAGGCGCTGGAGAAGATGAAGCTCGACCGCCAGGACGAGCAGGTGGGCGTGGCCATCCTCGCCCGCTCGCTGGAGCACCCCATCCGGCAGATCGCGCACAACGCAGGCGCCGAGGGCTCCATCGTGGTGGACAAGGTCCGGGCCAAGAAGGACGCCGGCTACGGCTACAACGCCCTGACCGACACCTACGAGGACCTGGTGGAGGCGGGCGTCATCGATCCCACCAAGGTGGTGCGGACCGCGCTGCAGAACGCCGCGTCCATCGCCGGGCTGATGCTCACCACCGAGGCGGTGGTGGTGGAGAAGCCGCAGGACGAGAAGGCCCCGGCGATGCCGGGTGGCGGCATGGGCGGCATGTATTGACCGGTTCGCGAAACGCCTTCGGCGCTTCGCGAACCGGGCGGCGGATTGCCGAACCCCGGTTCTTGTGGGTTGGGCGACCGACCCGGTCTCGGGGTTCGGCGATCCGCCTTCCGCGTGCGACATCTACGACGTCGCACCGAGATCGTGCAGGGTGACCAGCCCCGCCGCCCCGCATGGGGCGGCGGGGCTGAGTCGTTCCGGGGTGCGGAGACCTCCGGCGGGTCTTGGTCTTGCCGAACCGTGGCGCCTCCGCACAGGAGAGGCGCATTATTGCGTCCGACGCAGACGCCCAGCGGGGTCTGCAGTAGATAGACTAGTTAGACGGCCCCAATTCTGAGGACGACGTGACTCCAACGCGCGCCATGTGCCGTGTGGGGCTAGCTGTAGTCGCCTGTAGCGCGTGCTCCGGGCCGGGACCATCCGTTCCGGACTGGTGCGGCACCGAGGGCACAGGTGCCTCGGTGCGGTACAGTGTTCATTCACGGACGCTCGCTCTTCGAGAGGCTTGGCGGCGGGGCGGTCTCCGCGAGGGGGAGGATCTGGTCAGCCCTGAGGCTCCATCGATCGATCGGGCGGGACGAGTCGCACTGATCGACCGAGCGATCGAGGAGGTTGTGGCAATCCGCCAGGGCGGAGAATGGCTAGGGCCGGTCGTGAAGCAGGGGGACGGCCCTGGAGAGATTGGCCTCCCGATCGCTGTAGCGTGGGGTCGGGATGGCCGCCTATTGGTCGCTGACTTCGAGCGGCAGCGGATTGTTGAGTGGTCCGTGTCGGGTGGGACCATCGGCGAGGTGTCATCGATCGCTCGCGGAGTACTCGATTGGGTCTACAGCGCCGGCGAAGCCCACTGGGGCTGGTTCGGGCTGGCCTCGAACGGGGACGTCCTCCTGGACCGGCGGGAGCGCACCGGCCCTGACGCTCCCGTCTTGACGCGACTCGAGAAGTACTCGGCCAGTGAAACCGGCCGTAGTCAGGTACTAATGCAAGTGGACGCGGTTGCGCTCACGCCCCGCCGGACCCTAGTCGCGCCAGGCTTTCCCCGTGCGCTCGGCGCGATCGGACCCGATGGCGTGGTTGCGGTGACCGGAGCCTCGGGGCACTACCGCGTGCGACTGCTGAAGTCCGACGGATCGGACTCGGTGATCGTGTGTCGAGAGACACCGGGAGTACCGCTGAGTCGGGCCGAGCAAGGGGACACGTCTTTCTCCGGTGAGGGACCGGCGCGCGTGGAGTTCGACGAGATGCGGGAGTGGCTGCGCGCCGCCCGACGGCCGACGGAGCCGCTCCCGATCGGCCGGCTGTTCTTCGGTTCTACGGGACGCCTATGGGTCGAGCGTGACCGGCCGAATCCCTTCAAACTCGGGCCACCAGCCGGGAGCGCCTACGACATCTTTTCCGAGCTTGGAGAGTACGTGGGGACAGTCCAGGCGCCGTCTGGGGTCACGCTGTATGGGGAGTCCGATGCATGGGTCATCGGCTACGAGGTCGGGAGCCTCGACGAGACGTCAGTGGTCGCGTACGAGCTTCTTGCCCCCCCGGAGTAGTTCGCGCGGGCGGTCTAACAAGGCGTTGCTACAGCGCGGTCACCGTCGAGGCTTCCTCTATCAACTGCCGGGCGATCTGAACCCTGGCTGTGCGAGTGAGCCGGGTGGTATCGTGGCCGGGTAGTTCCCAGCGTTCCCAGCGCCCAGCGCGCGCAGTAGAACGCCAGAGTCGTTAGGTGGTCCCCAATACTCCAGGTCGCCGTGCGCAAGCTCACCCTCACCGAATGGGCCAACCTTGCAGAAGTCGTCGGTGCTGTGGCGGTCGTCGTCTCGCTTGTCTTCGTCGGGGTACAGGTTCGCGAGAATACGGCGGAGATTCGGGCCACGAATCGTCAGGAACTCGTGAACCGCGCGCACCAGGCGACGTCAAGTGTCGCACTCGACCCGGCGCTCGCTGAAATTCTGGCGAAGGTGCAGCTCGCCGATTCGCTGACTCCTACGGAGGCCATCCAGTACGGCTATTTCGTCCGCGCCGTTCTGTACGACGTGCAGGAGGCCTTCCTGTTGAATCAGGAGGGGAGGCTAGACGACGACTACTGGGAAACACGAGCCGCGATAGCCCGCGCCTACCTGGCGCAGCCGTTGGCTCGGCAGGTCTATGAGAGGGACAGGGAGCAGGGGACCCTTCTTCCACAATTTGTGAGCTGGGTTGAGGGCGCTGTCGTTCGGTAGCCCTCTTAGGTGTGGCCGCCCAGCCGGACCACCTAACAAGGAATTGCTGCTGACCGGGTAGGCTGCGACGTCCGGAGCACTCGCCTTGCAGCTCGTGCTCCAGGTCGGCATCGTGGTCCGGCAGCAGAATTCCAGAGTCGTTAGACCTCACCACTGCCCAACCGGACATTGCCCTGTCCAATGGGCAGACCGAGATTGAGGCATGACCAAGCAAGCCCTCCTGGCTGAGATCCTGCGTCTGCCGCCTGAGGAGCGAATCGCGCTCCTTGGTGAAGCCTGGGATTCCATCGCCGCCAGTCCGAGCGACGTGCCGATTCCTGAGTGGCACGTCCAGGAGCTTGAGCGGCGAATTGCCGTGCCGGACCCACAGTTCGTGCCCTGGGCAGAGGTCCGTAGCCGACTCCGAGGCGCTAGCTGACTGTGACTGTCCGCTTCCGGGCGGAGGCGGCCACCGATGTCACGCTGGCCCGGGACTGGTACGACGCGCAGCGCGAAGGGCTCGGCGACTCGTTCGTCGGCTCATTGGAGAGGACAGTTGACCTCATCGCCGCGCTTCCCGAGGCGTTCCCGGAGATCGCAGCGGGGCTCCGACGGGCGCTCCTCAGTCGCTTCCCGTACGCCCTCTACTATCGCTTCGATGGCAACGTCGTCGACGTCATTGCCTGCCTCCATACTCGTCAGTCGCCCGGCCGCTGGCGCAGCCGGGGGTGAGGTCTAACAGGGAATTGCTGCTGACCGGGTAGGCTTCTGTGGCCCGGAGCGTTCGCCTGGCGGCTCGCGCTCCGGGTCGGCATCATGGTCCGGCAGCAGAACTCCAAAGTCGTTAGACGGAAACCTGGGAGGGGAGGATAGGGCAACTGCTCAACCCACCGGATCCGAGCAGTTCAGTAGGTGGGCCGACCTCGAGAAGGCGGCCACGGCGAGTCACAGCAGTTTGCCTGCTAGCTCTTTCGGCCTGTGCGCGCGGCAGCGTCCAAGTGCCCGCGCCGCCTTCCGGGCTGTCGGCGGATGTTGCTGTCCTGACCGGCCCGGTCCACGACGGTCGGGGGGTCGGAACAGCTGGAGGTGACGCCGCGGCGCACTTCATCGCGCAGCGGTACGTCCGGCTCGGTCTGCCAGGGGCGTTCCCGTCAGTCTGCGAGTCGACCGCATTCTGTAGCGCCGGCCTGTTCCAGCCCTTCCGGATCGGCGGAGCGGCCGCAAAGAACGTGCTCGCCTCCGTTCCTGGCACTGACCCCGGGCTGCGGGGTCGCTTCATCGTGCTCGGAGCCCACTACGATCACTTGGGCCGGTCACCGGCTCGTTCCCTCGACCCCGAGCGTGGGGTGCGACTCCGGCCGGGGGCCGACGACAACGCTTCTGGTACCGCGGCCCTCCTCGAGCTGGCGAGGCGGCTGGCCTTGGAGCCGCCACGGATTTCAGTCCTATTCGTCCACTTCGACGCCGAAGAGTTGGGCCGCATCGGATCTTCGGAGTTCCTTGAGCACCCCCCCGTACCGCTCGATTCCGTTGCCCTGATGATCAACCTCGACATGGTTGGCCGCCTGAGAGACGGTCCGCTGAGCGTCGAGGTCACGAGGGCTGCGGCGGAGCATGAAGCTACCCTCGATAGCTTGGCGGGTGCGTTTGGATTGGCGCTTCGGAACTCAACCGCTACCCGAGGGAGATCCGACCATAGCAGCTTCGCGGAGCGTGGCGTTCCTGCCATTGCGCTGTTCACGGGCTTCCACCCGGATTACCACCGTGCCACGGACACGGCGGACAAGCTCGATTATCTCGGCATCGAGCGCGTTGTCGATGTGGTGGAGGCGATGGTTCGAGCTGCGGGAGGCCATTAGCCCGGCGCTGGCCGCGTTGAGGAGGTCGCATCTCCAGCCAACCGTCACACGTGTTTCCGTCTAACAAGGAATCCCTGCTGACGCGGGGAGCTGACCGGCCCGAGCTACTCGGCTTGCACCTCGCAGCTCGGGGCGAGCATTCTGGTCGCGCAACAGAATTCCAAGGATGTTAGCGCGCACTTCATGTGGCTCGCTACTCCCACCGTCTTGGCGCCCGGCAGGTCCGTATGTTATCATCGTCTTACGGCAACCCGATCGATGGCGAGGGCGTTATGTCACGAGTGACCGTGTCCAGCAAGTACCAGGTCGTGATCCCGAAGGATGTGAGGGACCGCCTCAAGATCCGCCCAGGCCAGAAGGTCGAGGCGTTCGCGATTGGCGAGCGCATCGAACTGGTCCCGGTTCGCCCGATTAGGGAGTTGCGTGGCGCCCTCCGGGGGGTGGAGGCACGGTTTGAGCGCGAGCCGGATCGCGACCTGTGAACGTCGTTGACTCCTCGGGCTGGATCGAGTTCGCACTAGACGGGCCAAACGCTGACGCCTTCCAGGCGCCCTTGGCGGATGTCGATCACCTGATCGTGCCGGCGATCTCGATCTTCGAGGTCTACCGGTTTGTCTTCCGAGAGCGCGGACGGCAGCTCGCGCTGACGCTCGCCGCGAGCATGCGGCAGGGAAGGGTCGTCGACCTCGACGCCGGCCTTGCCGTTGAGGCTGCGGAGTTGGCCGCGACTCTCGGCCTCCCGATGGCCGATAGCATCATCTACGCGGTAGCCCAGATGCACCGAGCCACCCTTTGGACGCAGGACGCAGACTTCCGGGAGCTTGAGGGCGTGCGCTTCATTCCTGCTGGCAGTGCGCGCTAACAAGGAATTGCTGTTGGCGCGGGCGAGCTGAGCGGGCCCGAGCTACTCGGCTTGCACCTCGCAGCCCGGGATCAGCATTGTAGTCGCGCAGCAGAATTCCAAAGTCGTTAGGTCGAAATCCTACGCCGAGGCAGCGACCGCCTTCGCGACGTCACCTCGCTCCGCGCCGAGCTTGAGTAAGGCACGAATGAGTAGGTCGACTGAAACGCTAGGGTCGGCGGCTTCCATCTTCGCAACTCGCGACTGGCTCGACCCGATAATCCGTGCGACCTGAGTCTGGTTCAGGTGACGCTCCAGTCTCCTCGATCGCAGGTCCGCGGCAAGGGCCAGCTTCATGTCGACGAAGGCGGCCTCTGCGTCGGTGAGTTGGAGGAAATCCTGAGCAGTGCCCGTCTTCCAACCGGCCGCTTCGAGCTTCTTTTTCGTGGCCTTGTCCATAGCTCCCTCCCGGTTACCGTCGACTATCCCGATAGAGTGCCAGCCGTGTGCGGCAGGTCTCGATGACGCGCTTCGGGGTCGCTTGTGTCTTCTTGGCGAACACCTCGAGAATCACCACCGCGTCTTCGTCGACGTAGTACGCAATCCTCCAGGTCGAGTCCCTGTCCACAATTCGCAGCTCGTGGCATCCCCTTCCAATTGACGGCATGGGCCTGGAGTGGGGCATCGAGAGCGACTCGTCCTGCTGCAACCGTCGGAGCAGGAAGCCGGCTTCGATTCGGGCCTCGGGCGAGAAAGGCGGAGTCCTCACCTCGCCAGCCAACCAGACGAGCGGCTTGTCGTTGGGGCTCATACCGGAGAATGTCGCATCTGACACAATATGTCAATATCGACATATTGCGTTTCGGCCTAACAAGGATTTGCTGCTGACCGGGTAGGCTGCGAGGTCCGACAGCACTCGCCTGGCGGCTCGCGCTCCGGGTCGGCATCATGGTCCGGCAGCAGAATTCCAGAGTCGTTATACCGCATTCCAACAAGGCACTCCGGTGAAGGAACGCCCCAGTCTCAGTAGGACCGCCGCCGAGTTCGCGCTGATTGTCGTCGGCGTTGTGGCCGCGCTCGGCGTCGACCGATGGGTGCAAGGGATCGACGATGCGCGTGCCGAACACGAGTACCTGACGCTGGTCCTGGCGGACGTTGAGGCCAACGCTGTGATCTTCGAGGGCATGGTCCGCGATTGGGAAACCGCTGGGGAAGCGGCTTCCGCATTGAAAGGGGCACTGAGCCAGCATGTCCGGCCGTCGGACTCGGGGCTTTGGATGGCCGTTGCTCGGGCGGGGACGGTCAACACTGTTCCAGCGCGGGACGCGAGCTTTAGAGACCTGGAAGCAACGGGGAACGTGCGCCTCATCTCGGATCGTGAGCTTCGTGCGCAAATCGTGGCCTACTTCACGCAGGACATCCGCTTCGGGCGGCCGATCATTGAGGACCGCCTGGATCTGAGGTTCAGGACGTTTTCGCGGGAACGAGTGCCAGCCGATCTCGGCAGCCACCGAGAACTTTGCCCAGCGGGGACTCCGCCGTTCGACTGCCAGGTGGCAGACGCCCCAAGGGCCGATGCTCTTTGGCAATCCCTCAATGGCGACGCCGCCCTGCTCCGCGTCCTCAATGTGGCCCACGCGGACGCCATTTCTGCCGCGGGCGTTGCTCGCGTCTGGCTAGAGCGCACAGACCGGCTGCGGAGTCGCCTCCACGAGGTGCTTGACGGCCAGGGCCGGGATGCGGTCCGGGATCAAGTTTGAAGTGCAACAGCAGTTAAGTAGCTGAATTGATGTCATA
>BTVB01000044.1:0-37523 GCA_045863275.1 Gemmatimonadota bacterium | reverse complement strand
GTGCTGTCCGGGAAGTACGGCCCCTACGTCACCGACGGCAAGGTCAACGCCACCCTCCCCAAGGGGACCGAGCCCGAGGACCTGGAGGTGGACGAGGCGGTGGAGCTCCTGGCGAAGGCCGCGGCCCGGAAGGGGAAGGGCGGCGGCCGGGGCCGGGGCGGCACCGGCCGCGGCAAGGGCGGCCGGGGTCGCAAGAAGGGATGACGGTGGTCACCGTCGTGGGCGGGGGCCTGGCCGGATGCGAGGCCGCGGTCCAGCTCGCCCGCTGCGGGCTCCGGGTCCGTCTGGTGGAGATGCGCCCCGCCCGACCCACTCCCGCCCACCAGACCGACGGTTTGGGGGAGTTGGTGTGCACCAACTCGTTCAAGAGCGAGGACCCGGCCAACGCCCACGGCCAGCTCAAGCGGGAGATGCGAGCCCTGGGCTCGGTGCTCCTGGCGTCGGCGGACCGCTCCCGGGTGGCGGCGGGCTCGGCGCTGGCCGTGGACCGGCACCTGTTCAGCCGCGCCATGACCGAGGCCGTCGAGGCGGCTCCGGAGATCGAAGTGGAGCGCCGCGAGGTCACGGCCCTTCCCGACGGTCCGACGGTGGTGGCCACCGGACCCCTCACGTCCGACGCGCTGTCATCGGCCATCCAGGGTGCCCTGGGGGACGGCGGGCTGGCCTTCTTCGACGCCATCGCGCCCATCGTCCACCGGGACAGCCTGGACGAGGCGGTGGTCTTCGAGGCCGGGCGCTTCGGCGAAGACGCCGACTACCTCAATTGCCCCATGTCCCGGGAGGAGTACGACGCGTTCATCGCCGCCCTCAAGGGGGCGGAGGCCCACGAGGGCCACGACTGGGACGCCGTGCCGTATTTCGAGGGGTGCCTACCCATCGAGGTCATGGCCCACCGGGGCGATGACACGCTCCGCTTCGGGCCCATGAAGCCCATCGGACTGGTGGATCCCCGCACGGGGCGACGCCCCTGGGCGGTGGTGCAGTTCCGCCGCGAGGATCGGGCCGGCCAGATGTGGAACATGGTGGGCTTCCAGACCCGCCTGCGCATCGGCGAGCAGAGAAGGGTCTTCGGGATGATCCCCGGGCTCGCCGAAGCCGAGTTCCTCCGCTGGGGCTCCATCCACCGGAACAGCTACCTCAACTTCCCCGGCCGCCTCACGCCCTGGGGCGCCCTCCGCGACCGACCCGAGGTCTACTTCGCCGGGCAGCTCACCGGCGTGGAGGGGTACACCGAGTCGGCGGCCAGCGGCATCCTGGCCGGCGTGAACCTGGCGCGTGTCCTGGCCGGGGGCGAGCCGACCGTGCCGCCCCCCACCACCATGATGGGCGGGCTGTACCGGTACCTCCGGGAGTGCGAGCCGGGGCGCTTCCAGCCCATGAACTCCAACTGGGGCCTGGTGGATCCCCTCCCGGGGCGCATCCGGGACAAGCAGGCCAAGCGCGAGGCCCTGGCGGCCCGCGCCCAGGAGGACTTCCTGGCCTGGATGGCCGAGCACGGGCTCCAGCCCGCGGGAGCGGGCGTGGCCTCGGGAGCCTGAGCGGTGGCGGCCTCCGCCGACGTGGGAGGGGCCCCGGCGGCAGCCCGGGCGGAGGTGGAAGCGTTCCTGCGGCACCTTGGCGACGAGCGCCAGCTCTCCCCCAACACCGTTTCGGCCTACCGGCGGGACCTGGCGGAGCTGCAGACGTTCCTCACCGAGTACCTGGGGCGGTCCACCTGGACGTGGGAGGACGCGGACCGCCTGGCCCTACGCGGCTTCCTGGGGTGGTGCCGGAGGGGGGGGCGGTCGCGGCGCACGGTGGCGCGTAAGTTGTCTGCGGCGCGTACGTTCTTCCGCTTCCTCCACCTGGAGGACCGGATCCCCGCGAACCCGACCAGGGCGGTGCGCGCTCCCAGGGTGGACCGGCGCCTCCCGGGACACCTTTCCGCCTCCGACGTCCGCGCGGTCTTCGAAGTGGCGGAGGCGCGGGCGGCGGAGAACACGCTGCAGGGGTGCCGGGACCTGGTGGTCCTCGAGCTCCTTTACGGGAGCGGGCTGCGACTCTCCGAGCTGCACGACCTGGACCTCGGAGCCCTGGACCGGCGTGGTGGGCTGGCGCGGGTCACGGGGAAGGGAAGGAAGGAGCGCATCGTGCCCCTCACCGGGGCGGCGTCCAGGGCCCTGGACCGGTACGAGCCCCGGCGCGCCGAGGTGGCGGGGGGCTCGGGAGGCCGGCCCGGCGACGGGGCCGCGCTGCTGTTGAACGCCCGGGGTGGCCGCCTCTCCCGGCGATCCATCCAGGAGGCCGTGCGCCGGTGCCTCGAGGCCGCTGCCGGGGCCCGGGGGCTCTCCGCCCACGCCCTCCGTCACTCGTTCGCCACCCACCTCCTGGAAGAGGGCGCGGACCTCATGGCGGTGAAGGAGCTCCTGGGCCACGTGAGCCTCTCCACCACGCAGATCTACACCCACACCACGAAGGAGCGCCTCCTTCGGGTCTACCGGGACGCCCACCCCCGTTCGGGGGAGTGAGCGATCCTCGTCGACGCCTGCCATTTAGGCAGACAGTGGGTTAGGTTTCTGGCCCCGCGCTTGCACGCGGCGGCCCTTTGCCGCCTCGCGTCCGCGCGGGCCCCCGACTCAGCGAACTCCAGGACCTCCATGACTCTCCCCACCCTCCGCGCCACCACCGTCCTCGCCGTCCGGAAGGACGGCCGCGTCGCCATGGGCGGCGACGGTCAGGTCACCATGGGCGACACCATCGTGAAGGGTTCCGCCCGCAAGGTGCGGGTGCTGAAGGACGGGCGCATCCTGGCCGGCTTCGCCGGCGCCGTGGCCGACGCCTTCGCCCTGTTCGAGAAGCTCGAGGAGAAGCTGGAGCGGTATCCGGCCAACCTCACCAAGGCGGTGGTGGAGCTGGCCAAGGACTGGCGCACCGACCGGTACCTGCGCCGCCTCAACGCCCTTCTCGCCGTGGCCGACACCCACCACCTCTTCCTGGTGAGCGGCACCGGCGACGTCATCGAGCCCGACGACGACATCCTGGCCATCGGCTCGGGGGGCACGTACGCCCTCTCCGCGGCGCGGGCGCTGCAGCGTCACTCCGACCTGGACGCGAAGGGGATCGTCCTCGAAGCCCTGAAGATCGCGGGCGAGGTGTGCATCTATACGAACGAGGACATCGTGGTCCTCGAGCTGCCGGGAGGTGAAGGATGACCACCAAGTCCCTGGAAGCCGCCCCGCCTCCCGCCCCGCCCGCTCCCGACGCCGAGTCGCCGGAGGCGCCTTGGATCGACGAGCTCACGCCCCGGCAGATCGTGGCGGAGCTGGACAAGTACATCGTGGGACAGGAGGAGGCGAAGAAGGCCGTCGCCATCGTGCTCCGCAACCGGTGGCGGCGTCAGCGCGTGTCGGAGGAGATGCGCGAGGAGATCCTCCCCAACAACCTCATCCTCATCGGCCCCACCGGCGTGGGCAAGACGGAGATCGCCCGCCGACTGGCCCGTCTGGCGGGGGCTCCCTTCCTGAAGGTGGAGGCCTCCAAGTTCACCGAGGTCGGGTACGTGGGTCGGGACGTGGAGTCCATCATCCGCGACCTTGTGGACATCTCGGTGAACCTGGTCCGCGCGGAGCGGGAGGACGAGGTCCAGGACCTGGCGGACGAGCGCGTCGAGGAGCGGCTGCTGGACCTCCTGCTCCCCCCCGTCGCCGAGGAAGACGAGACCCCCCTGGCCGAAGGCCGGTCCCACGTCTTCATCGCCGGGCCGTCGGGGGTCTCGCCCCACGGCGAGGAGGGCGGCGCGAGCCGCCGTCAGCGCACCCGGGAGAAGCTCCGCCAGCTCCTGCGGGACGGAAAGCTCGACGAGCGCGAGGTGGAGATCGAGGTCCAGCAGTCCGCGTCACTCGACGGGATGATGGTGCCCATGGGGGGCATGGAGGGAATGGACTTCAATTTCACCGAGATGCTCCAGGACATGCTGCCCAAGAAGACCAAGCGGCGGCGGGTGACGGTCCCGGAGGCCCGTCGGGTCCTCCTCCAGGACGAGCTGGACAAGCTGGTGGACATGGACGAGGTGGTGAACGAAGCGCTCTACCGCGCCGAGGAGATGGGCATCGTCTTCCTGGACGAGATCGACAAGATCGCGGGGGAGCGGGGGGGGCTGGGCCCGGACGTGAGCCGCGAGGGTGTCCAGCGGGACCTCCTCCCGGTGGTCGAGGGCTCGACGGTGGCCACCAAGTACGGGCTGGTGCGCACCGACCACGTGCTCTTCATCGCCGCCGGCGCCTTCCACGTGGCCAAGCCCTCCGACCTCATCCCCGAGCTCCAGGGCCGCTTTCCCATCCGGGTGGAGCTCAAGAGCCTCGGGGAGGGGGACTTCGTGCGCATCCTCAAGGAGCCGAAGAACGCCCTCCTCACCCAGTACCGGGCCCTGGTGGAGACCGAAGGGGCCTCCGTGGACTTCACCGACGACGGCGTGGCGGAGATCGCGCGCATCGCCGCCGAGCTCAACGAGCGCATGGAGAACATCGGTGCCCGGCGCCTGCAGACGGTCATGACCACGCTCCTCGAGGACATCCTCTTCGAGCTCCCCGAGAGCGGCACCGAGCCCGTGTTGGTGGACCGCGCCTTCGTGCGCGACCGGTTGAAGAAGGCGGCGGAGGACGAAGACCTCCGGCGCTACATCCTCTGAACCCGAGCCAGCCGCCGGCTGGAGATCCCGCATGACGCTGAGAAAGCGCGACTTCCTGGCCATTCCAGACTTCACCTCCGAGGAGCTCCTGGCGCTCCTGGAGCGGGCCCGCCGCCTCAAGACGGGCGAGGAGCGGGGCACGCCCCTCGCCGGGAAGAGCCTGGCCATGATCTTCAAGAAGAGCTCCACCCGCACCCGGGTTTCCTTCGAGGTGGGGATGACCCAGCTCGGCGGCCACGCCCTGTTCCTGTCGGACCGGGACAGCCAGATGGGTCGGGGCGAGTCCCTCCACGACACCGCGAAGGTCCTGTCGGGCTACGTGGACGGGATCATGATCCGCACGTTCGCCCACGCCGAGGTCGAGGAGCTGGCGCGCTACGCGTCGGTGCCGGTCATCAACGGCCTCACCGACCTGCTCCATCCCTGCCAGATCCTTGCCGACCTCCAGGCGGCCCAGGAGGAGTTCGGCCCCGAGCTCGGGGACAAGACCGTCTGCTGGATCGGCGACGGGAACAACATGGCCAACTCCTGGCTCAACGCGGCCTACCGCCTGGGCTTCTCCCTCCGGCTGGCGTGCCCCGAGGGGTACGACCCGGACCCGGCGATCCTGGAGCGGGCCCGTGGCGGGGCCGATATCCTCCTCACCCGGGACCCCCTCGAGGCGGCTCGGGGCGCCCACGTGGTCACCACCGACGTCTGGGCGTCCATGGGCCAGGAGGAGGAGGCCGCCGCCCGGGCCCGGGCCTTCTCCCGCTTCCAGGTGAATGCCGAGACCATGGGCGTCGCCGACCCCGCAGCCATCTTCCTGCACTGCCTCCCAGCGCACCGGGGCGAGGAGGTCACCGCCGACGTCATCGACGGCCCCCGGTCCCGCATCTTCCCGGAGGCGGAGAACCGCCTCCACGCCCAGAAGGCCATCCTCGTGGAGCTCCTCGGATGAACGCGTCGCTCAAGCGCACCCCCCTGCATGACGAACACGTGGCCCTGGGGGGCAAGATGGTCCCCTTCGCCGGCTTCGAGATGCCGGTCCAGTACCCCACGGGCATCACCGCCGAGCACAGGGCCGTGCGGGAGGCCGCCGGCCTCTTCGACGTGTCCCACATGGGCGAGTTCTTCCTCACGGGGCCCCAGGCGCTGGAGCTGATCCAGAAGGTGACGGTGAACGACGCCTCCAAGGTGGAGGTGGGACAGGCGCAGTACTCCGCCATGTGCATGGAGCACGGCGGCATCGTGGACGACCTCATCGTCTACCGCTTCGCCGACCACTGGATGCTCGTGGTGAACGCCAGCAACCTGGACAAGGACCTGGCGTGGATCCGGAGCCACGCGGGGGGGATGGACGTGGAGGTGGAGGACCGCTCCGACGCCACCGCGCTGCTGGCGCTACAGGGCCCCGCCGCCCGGGAGATCCTGCGTCCTCTCGCCGACATCGACGTGGACGGCGTGAAGTACTATCGCTTCATGGAGGGCTCGGTGGCCGGCGCGCCGGCGGTGATCTCCGGGACGGGGTATACCGGCGAGGACGGCTTCGAGCTCTATGTCGGCGTCGAGGCCGCCGTTCCCCTTTGGAGGACGCTCCTGGAGACGGGGCGGGACCGGGGGCTCATCCCGGCGGGCCTGGGCGCCCGCGACTCCCTCCGGCTGGAGGTGGGGTACGCGCTCTACGGGAACGACCTGGACGAGGAGCACACCCCGCTGGAGTCGGGGCTCGCCTGGATCACCAAGCTGGACAAGGGGGACTTCATCGGGCGCGCGGCGCTCCAGAAGCAGAAGGAGTCGGGCGTGCCCCGCCGGCTCGTCGGGCTCCGCCTCACGGAGAAGGGCTTCCCCCGCCCCGGGTATCCTCTGGTCGCGGACGGGCAGGCGGTGGGGGTGGTGACCAGCGGGACGGTCTCTCCGTCGCTTGGGCACGGCGTGGCCATGGGGTACGTGCCGCCGGCCCTGTCCAAGGCCGACACCCCCGTGCAGGTGGACATCCGGGGCAAGGCGGTGGGCGCCGTGGTCCAGCGGCCGCCGTTCTACACCCAGGGCTCCATCCGTAGGTAGCGGCGTGGCGGGCGCGGCGGGCCTCCGGGTCGGGATCCTCACCGTCAGCGACGGGTGCGCCCGCGGCACGCGGGTGGACCGGTCGGGAGAGGCCATCGCCCACTGGGCGGAGGCCCGCGGCTACGCCGTGGTCCTGCGCCAGGTGGTCCCCGACGAGACGGCGCTCATCGCGCCCACGCTGGTGGCGTGGTGCGACGACCACGGGCTCGACCTCGTGATCACCACGGGCGGCACCGGCTTCGCCCCGCGGGACGTCACCCCCGAGGCGACGCGTGCGGTGCTGCACAGGGAGGCGCCGGGCGTGGCCGAGGCGATCCGGCGCTCGGGAGCGGCTGCGACACCCTTCACCGCCCTCTCCAGGGGCGTGGCGGGCACCCGGGGTCGCACGTTCCTCGTGAATCTCCCGGGGAGCCCGGGGGGCGTACGCGACGGGCTGGGTGTGCTGGAGCCGCTGGTGGAGCATGCCGTGGCGCTGCTCCGGGGCGAGGACGCGCCCCACGTGGGACCGGGAGGTGGCGCATGAAGGAGGACGTGGTCCTCATCTCCACGCATGACCTCCCGCGGGCCGGGGCGCTCCGCGAGGCCTTCCAGCGGGCGGGGTATGGGTGCGACCTGGTCACGCCGGGCGAGACGCTGCGCGCGGCTGGAGCCGTGCTCCTGGTGGTCACCGGGGGGGTGGAGACGGGCGCAGCGGGCGACCTGGTGCGCCAGGCCCGGGAGAAGCTCCACGTCCCCGTTTTCGCCATCGCCGCCGGAGAGCGGCTTCCCCCGGCCCAGCGGCCCGGCTTCGACGAGGTCTTCGCCGGTTCCGTCACCGCGGGAGACGTCGCGGCCGTGGGGCGCAGCACCATCGAGCGTAGGCGCCTGCAGGGCATCACCGGCATCGTCGGAAGTACCGACGCCATGCGGGAGGTGTTGGAGCGGGTGGTCCAGATCGCTCCGGTGGCGTCCACGGTCCTGGTCACCGGCGAGTCGGGCACGGGGAAGGAGCTGGTCGCCCGGGGGCTCCACGCGCTTTCGCCCCGGCGCCACAAGCCCTTCATCGCGGTGAACGTGGCCGCCATCTCCGAGACGTTGCTGGAGTCGGAGCTGTTCGGCCACGAGAAGGGAGCTTTCACCGGCGCCATCGACGCGCGCCGGGGCCTCTTCGAGCTGGCCGACACCGGGACCATCTTCCTCGACGAGATCGGGGAGATGCCGGTGGCCACGCAGACCAAGCTCCTCCGGGTGCTGGAGCAGCGGGAGTTCCACCGGGTGGGCGGCGAGAAGCCGCTGAAGGTGGACGTCCGCATCGTCGCCGCCACCAACCAGGACCTCCGCCAGCTCGTGGCCATGGGGGAGTTCCGTCGGGACCTCTATTTCCGGCTCAACGTCCTCCACATCGAGCTCCCGCCCCTGCGCGAGCGCCGTGAGGACATCCCGCTCCTCGTCCAGGAGTTCGTCCGCGAGGCGTCGGAGCGGCACGACCGGCCCTTCCCCGGGATCTCGGCGGACGCGATGCAGATCCTCCGGGACTACGCCTGGCCGGGCAACGTCCGCGAGCTACGGAACCTGGTGGAGTCCATGGTGGTCCTGGCTCCGGGGCGGACCATCGAGGCCCAGGACATCCCGTCGGACGTCCGTGGGGGACGAGGGCGAACCCTCCTTCCGGCGCCCATCCCCCGCGTCTCCCGGCAGGAGGGGCAGGGGAAGGACCTGCGACCCGAGCTGGAGTTCGTCTTCCGGACGCTGGTGGACCTGCGGGTGGACGTGGACGACCTGCGCCGCGACTTCGAGGCGTACCGGCGCGACGTCCTCCTCGCCCGTCCCGAGCTCGGGTACGCGAGCTTCCCCACGCGGGAGGTCCCCGTGCGCCTGGTCGGGCCGGTATCGGAGCAGGGCGGAGACGCCGTGGAGACGGCCCGCGTCGTCGGCGACGGGGCCCCGGGAGCCCCCGAAGCGGCAGCGGCCGCCCCCGTTGGGGACGGTGTGGTGGTCTTCCGGCCGGGCATGACCATGGAGGATGTGGAACGGGAGGCCATCCGGGCGGCTCTGGAGTCCGTAGCCGGCAACCGGCGGAAGGCCGCCGAGATCCTGGGCATCGGCGAGCGAACGCTCTACCGCAAGATCGCCAAGTACGACCTGGAGGCGTGAGGCCGGGGCCTCACCCCCCCTCCACGCCGGCCCTCGCCCTCGCCCTCGCCCGCTCCGCCTGGACGCGCGGGAGGATCCCGCTCCAGGCGCCGCTCTCCACCAGGCCGTAGGCCACCACCAGGTCCGACTCCAGGTCCACCCCGCTCCCGAAGGCGTAGACGGCCATCTCCGTCTCCCTCTGCGCCACCCGGCGCTGGCCCCACCCCGGCGTCACCGGGAGGATGGCCCCGGGCCGGAGCCGGACGCCCCGGGCGATGAGCTGGATCTCCTCGGGGACGAAGGCCACGTCGGGGGTCTCGGAGAAGAAGGACACCAGGAAGAGGGCGGGGTCGTCGGCCCCCGTACCCCGCACCGCGTCGGGGCCGAAGCGGCTGGCCAGGCCCGAGAGGCGTCGGTAGGTGTCCGGCGCCGTGACCCGGGTCACCGCCTCGGCCAGAGGCGTCACCTTGATCTGGAGCCGCCCACTGGTGAGGTCCACGGTGATCTCGTCCTGCCGCAGGGTCCCGTACCCGGGGGGGGGCAGGGGTCCCGGCCCCTCCGTGCCCGGGGTGCCGGCGGGAAGGGCGCACGCAGCGGCCACGAGCGGGACGAGGGCGCCCCACCGCCGCCGCCGGGGGCACGCGCTCATGTCCCCCCTCCGAGGGGACCCGAGTCGGTGGCCGAGGGCGGGACGTCGGCCTCCGCCAGGAGTGTCTCCAGCGCCGCCAGCACCTGGTCCCTACCCTCGCCCGAACGGGAGGAGAAGGGCACGACCTGGTCCTGGTCCAGCCCCAGGTCGGCCATGGCCTGCTCCATGGCCTTGCGGCGCTGGCTCGCCTTGAGCTTGTCCATCTTGGTGAGGACGATGAGGGACGGGACGCCGACCTCGGCAAGATACGCGACCATGGCGTGGTCGTGCTCGGTGGGGGCACGACGGGCGTCCACGAGATGGACCACCCCCCGCACCATCCCCGACTCCCCCAGGTACCAATCGATGAGGCGCCGCCACGCGTCGCGGGTACCGGCGGGGACCCGGGCGTACCCGTACCCCGGGAGGTCCACGAGGAAGAAGCGGTCGTTCACCCGGTAGAAGTTCAGCGCCTGCGTCTTCCCCGGCGTCGCCGAGACCTTCGCGATCTTGTTCCGCGTCCGCCGGAGCACGGTGTTGATGAGGGAGGACTTCCCCACGTTGGACCGCCCCGAGAAGGCGATCTGCGGGAGGTCTCCCGGAGGCGCCTGCCCCGGCACGGCCACGGTACCGGCGTACTCGACGCTCCGGATGATCATCCGTGGGGGAAGGGGAGCCCCAGCTCCCCCGCCTCCGGTCCCCGGGCCACCGTGCGGAGAGGGCTCCGTACCAGCGCCGCCTCCATGACCTCGTCCATGGAGCGCACGAGGACGAAGCGCACCTGGTCCAGGACCTCCTGGGGGAGCAGCTCCAGGTCGGAGCTGTTGGAGGCGGGCAGGACCACCGACCGGATCCCGCCGCGCAGGGCGGCCACGGCCTTCTCCTTCACGCCGCCGACCCCGAGCACGCGACCCCGCAGGGTGATCTCGCCGGTCATGGCCACGTCGGCCCGGGTGGGCGTGTCGGTGAGGGCGGAGATGAGCGCCACGGCGATGGTGATCCCCGCCGACGGCCCGTCCTTGGGGGTGGCGCCCTCGGGAATGTGGATGTGCACGTCCACCTTCTCGTGGAACTGAGGCGTGAGTCCCAGCGGCTCCGAGCGCGAGCGGGCGTACGTCACCGCCGCCTGCGCCGACTCCTTCATGACGTCACCCAGCGTGCCGGTGAGGCGCAGGTTGCCGCTCCCGGGGAGGATGGCCACCTCGACGTCCAGGACCTCCCCGCCGGCGGCGGTCCACGCGAGCCCGTTGGCGATGCCCACCCGCTCGGCGGTCTCGTCCCGCTCCGGGGGTGCGTAGGGGGGTGGCCCCAGGAGCTCCCGGAGCTCGTCGGGGTGCACCTCGGCCCTGGGCTCGGCGCCGTCGGCGACGCCACGGGCCTTCTTCCGGGCGATGCGCGAGAGGCGGCGGTCCAGCTCCCGCACGCCCGCCTCCCGGGTGTAGCGCGAGATCACCACGTGCACGGTCTCGGCGGACAGCGCCACCCCGGCCGGGTCCAGCCCGTGCCGCTCGGCCTGCTTGGGCCACAGGAAGCGGCGGGCGATCTCCCGCTTCTCCGTGTCCAGGTACCCGGGGAGCCGGATGACCTCCATGCGGTCGCGGAGCGGCTCGGGGATCCCCTGGAGCGTGTTCGCCGTGGCGATGAAGAGCACGTCGGAGAGGTCGTACTCCAGCTCCAGGTAGTGGTCGGTGAAGCTGCGGTTCTGTTCCGGGTCCAGCACCTCGAGGAGCGCCGCCCCCGGGTCGCCGTGGAAGTCCCGCGCCAGCTTGTCCACCTCGTCCAGGAGGAAGACCGGGTTGGTGGTCCCGCTCCTCCGCATGCCCTGGATGACGCGGCCGGGGAGCGCGCCCACGTAGGTGCGCCGGTGCCCGCGGATCTCCGCCTCGTCGCGGACGCCGCCGAGGCTCACCCGGACGAACTCCCGGCCCAGGGCGTCGGCGATGCTCCGCCCCAGCGACGTCTTGCCCACGCCGGGCGGGCCCACCAGGCAAAGGATGGGGCCGCGCATCTCCTTGACCAGGGAGAGCACGGCCACGTGGTCCAGGATGCGCTCCTTCACCTCGCCGAGGCCGAAGTGCTGGGCGTCGAGCACGCGGGAGGCGTGGGCAACGTCCAGGTTGTCGCGGGAGCGCCCCTCCCAGGGCAGCGCCGCGATCCAGTCCAGGTAGGTCCTGATGACCGCCGCCTCGGGGGCCACCGGGTTGAGCCGCTTCAGCCTTCCCAGTTCCTTGTCGGCGCGGTCGCGGGCGTGGGGCGGGAGGGGGGTGCGCCGGAGCGTGGCGTCCAGCTCGGCCCACTCATCGGCGTCGGCGGGGGCCGGCTCCCTGTGGAGGACCTTCAGGCCGGGGCCGAACTCGGGCTTGGTCTCGCCGCCGAGCTGGAGGCGGATCTGGCGGTCCAGCTTCGCCTCGATGCGCAGCAGCTCGAGCTCCCGCTGGAGCATCTCCTTGAGGAGGGCGAGCTGGTCACCGGCCTCGGCGGCCTCGAGGAGCTCCTGCTTCTCCACGGAGGGGAGGAGGATGTGTCCGGCCACCAGGTGCCCCAGGCGGACCTTGTCCCGGTGCTGGGACAGCATGCCGGGGAGCTCGTCGGGGATCCGCTCGTGGAGGCGGGCATACTCGGCGTACAGGCGCACCACGCGGTCGGCCAGCTCCTCCACGGGGCGGGGTAGGGGCTGTCCCCCGTCGGTCTCCGCGTCGGTGAGGAGCGAGACGGAGGCCCGGAGCGCCTCGGTCGTGGTGGTGAGCCTGCGGATGCGCCCTCGGCCCAGCCCCTCCAGCACCACCCGGGCCGTGCCGTCGGGGAGCGCGGAGATCTGCACGATCCTGGCCACCGTGCCGACGCGGAACAGGTCGTCGCTCCCCGGGTCGTCGGTGCCCGGGTCCCGCTGGGCGACCAGGAGCACGAGGCCGTCCGCCTCCTGGCCCTCCCGGAGGGCCGCCACGGAGCGGGCCCGCCCGATGAGGAGGGGGAGGACCATGTAGGGGAAGAAGACCAGGTCGCGGAGGGCGATGACCGGGAGGCGGTCGGGGACCTCGATGCGGTCTTCGACCCTCTGGAGGGAGGCCATGGGCGACGGTTCCGTCGGTCCGGAGGAGTTGTGCGGGGGCGTCGGCGCCAATGGTAAGCCCCGCGCGGCGGCGGGAAAAGGAGCGGCCCCGGAGCGTGCGGCGCTCCGGGGCCCTTGTCGTCCAGGCGACAACCGCTCGACCGCCTCAGGCCTCCAGCTTCCGCTCTTCGGGGCGGAGGACCAGGAGAGGCTGGACGGCGTTCTCCACGCTCTCCTGGGTCACCACCACCTCGCGCACGTCCTTGCGGGAGGGCACCTCGAACATGACGTCCCGCATGAGGCCCTCGATGATGGAGCGGAGGCCCCGGGCGCCCGTGCCGCGCTCCAGCGTGCGGCGCGCGATGGCCCGGATGGCGTCCCGGTCGAAGGTCAGGCCGATGCCCTCCAGCTCGAACATCTTCCGGTACTGCTTGACCAGCGCGTTCTTGGGCTCTTCGAGGATGCGGACCAGCGCCTCCTCGTCCAGCTCGTCGAGGTGCACCGTCACGGGAAGGCGTCCCACCAGTTCCGGGATGAGGCCGAAGCGCTGCAGGTCCTCGGGCTCCACGTGGCGCAGGATGTTGCCGTCGTCGCCCGCGCGCCCCTCGTCGCCGGAGAAGCCGATGCGGCGCTTGCCGATGCGGCCCTCCACGATCTTCTCCAGCCCGTCGAAGGCACCTCCGCAGATGAACAGGATGTTCCGGGTGTTGATCTGGATGTACTCCTGCTGCGGATGCTTGCGGCCGCCCTGGGGCGGCACGCTGGCCACCGTGCCCTCGAGGATCTTCAGGAGGGCCTGCTGCACGCCCTCGCCCGAGACGTCCCGTGTGATGGAGGGGTTCTCCGACTTGCGCGCGATCTTGTCGATCTCGTCGATGTAGACGATGCCGCGCTCGCACTCGGCGATGTTGAAGTCCGCCGCCTGGAGGAGCCGGACGAGGATGTTCTCCACGTCCTCGCCCACGTACCCGGCCTCGGTGAGGGTGGTGGCGTCGGCGATGGTGAAGGGAACGTGGAGGGTGCGGGCCAGGGTCTGGGCCAGGAGCGTCTTGCCCACGCCGGTGGGGCCCACGAGGAGGATGTTGGCCTTGTCGATCTCCACCTCGTCCAGCACGCCCTGGTGGTTGACGCGCTTGTAGTGGTTGTACACCGCCACGGCCATGGCGCGCTTGGCCGCCTCCTGCCCGATCACGTACTGGTCGAGGATCTGCTTGACCTCCTCGGGCGTGGGGCTGGGTACGACCGCTTCCTGCTGTTCGCGCTCCTCCTCCTCGGCGAGGATCTCGTTGCAGAGCGAGATGCATTCATTGCAGATGTACACGTTCGGTCCGGAGATGAACTTCTTGACGCTCTCCTTGGACTTCCCGCAGAAGCTGCAACGCAGGTGCTTGTCACTCGTCATCAGCGGTTCCTCGCTGGTTCAGCCGCCGGTGCCCCCCGGCTTCCGGATGGCATCACCCCATTTTCCATTTTCGCGCCTACGCGGCCGGAAGGAAACTCCCTCAAGCCGAGTCCGAGTCCTTGGGCTTGCCGCGATGGGGCGCGGGACCCTCGAGAATGCGGTCGATGAGGCCGTACTCCATGGCCTCCTCCGGGCTCAGGAAGCGGTCCCGGTCCACGTCGTCGGCGATGCGCTCCACCGACTGATTGGTGTGCTTCGCCAGGATCCCGTTGAGCTTCTCCCGCAGGTGCAGGATCTCCTTCGCCTGGATCTCGATGTCCGACGCCGTTCCCTGGGAGCCGCCCGAGGGCTGGTGGATCATGATCCGGGAGTTGGGGAGCGCGGCGCGCTTCCCCTCGGCGCCCGCGGCCAGCAGGACGGCGCCCATGGAAGCGCACATGCCCACGCAGAAGGTCGATACCGGAGCCCGCAGGTGCTGCATGGTGTCGTAGATGGCCAGCCCCGAGTACACCACGCCACCCGGCGAGTTGATGTACATGAAGATGTCCCGCTCCGGGTCCTCGGCCTCGAGGAAGAGGAGCTGGGCGATGATGATGTTGGCCACGTTGTCGTCGATGCCGCTCCCGAGGAACACGATGCGGTCCATGAGGAGGCGGGAGAAGATGTCGTAGCTCCGCTCGCCGCGGCTTGTGCGCTCGATGACGTAGGGCGGATAGATGGCCATGGAGGGATTCGTCTCGTTGGGTCGGGTCGGACCGGCGGTCAGGCCGCCGGCGCGTCGGTGATTTCGGACTGGCTCTTGAGGAAGTCGAAGACCTTCCGTTCGGTGATCTCCCGCTCGAGCGCCTCCAGGCGGCCGGCCTTCTGGAAGCTGGCGTACACCTTCTCGGGGGTGCTCCCGTTCCTGTCGGCGATCTCCTCGACGCGCCGGTCAAGCTCGTCCTCGGTGGCGTCAAGTCCCTGGGTCTGTGCGACCCGGTCGATGACCAGGAGGCGCTTGACCGCCCGCTCGGCCTCGGGGCGGATGTTCTCGAGGATCTCGGCCTTCCGTTCCGCGGGGATCCCGGGCTGGTCGCCCAGGATGCCCTCGGCGTAGCGGTCCACCATGGAGCGGGGCACCTCGAAGGCGTTGGCTTCGACGAGGAAGTCCAGGAGCCGCCCGCGCACCACCGCCTCGGCCTGGTCTGCGGCGTCCTTCTCCAGGTCCTCGCGGACCCGGGCCTTCAGCGCGTCCAGGGAGTCGAAATCCCCCACCTGCCGCGCCAGGTCGTCGTCCAGCGCCGGGAGTTCCAGCGCCTTCAGGCCGGTGAGGGTGATCTCGATGCGCTCGGCCTCCCCACGGCGGGATTCGTCGGGGAAGTCCTGGGGGAACGTCACGGAGAACTCACCCTTCTCCCCCAGGGCAAGCGTCCTGATGGATGCCTCCACGTCGGGGATGGCCTGTCCCTCGCCCAGCGGGAACTCGTAGTCCTTGCCTCCGTCCTGGGCGTCCCCGTCCAGTTTCCGGATGTGCACGGACACCAGGTTCCCGTCCTGGGCCCTCCCCTCGTCCAGGGGCTTCCAGGCGCCGTTCTGCGTCTGGAGGTTCTTGAGGATCTCCCCGACGTGCTCGTCGCCGACTCGCGCACGTGGACGCTCCACCGCGAAGCCGCCCAGGCGGGCGAGCTCGATGACCGGCTGGACGTCGAAGGCGATGGAGAAAGTGAGGTCCTGCTGCGGCTCGTAGGACACGTCCTCCAGCTCCCCCTCGCTGATGGGGCGGAGGTTCTCCGAGGCCAGGGCCTGCCGGTACGCCTCGTTGATGAGGCGGTCCAGCGCCTCCTGCCGGAGCGCGCCGCCGAAGCGCGTGGCCACCATGCCCTTGGGCACGCGGCCCTTCCGGAAGCCCTTCATGTTGACGCGGGAGGCCAGCTTGGCCGCCGCCTTCTTCTCTTCGTCGGCCACCAGGGACGCGGGAACGGTCACGCTGACGCGCCTGCGCCAACGCTCCTGCTCCTCCACGCTCACCTTGAGGCGAGATCCGTCGATGCTCATGCCCTCGTAACGCTCTGGGTTGGGAGGGTGAGGGGATTCCAAGGCCCCGCCGGCCTCGAATGCGAAAGGGGGGACTCGAACCCCCACGGCACAAGGCCACGAGATCCTAAGTCTCGCGCGTCTACCAGTTCCGCCACTTCCGCAGGGTTCACGTCCCGCCAAAGATAAACCCCGCCGCGGAAGCGGTTCAACGCCGGGACCCGCAGAGGCCCCGAAACGCGAGAGGCGCCGGCGGTTTCCCGCCGGCGCCCCCCTTCGGCCCGCTCCATGCGCCCTACTGGGGCATCCGGACGTTGAAGACCCGGGACGCCCCCGCGGCGTCGGTGATGTGCAGCGACACGATCTCGCCTCCCTGCACCGTGCCCAGCGCCCGACGCACGTCCTCGGTGGTGGCGATGGGCGTGTCGTTGATCTGGGTGAGCTTCACGCCCCGGGGCACGCCCCGCCGTGCCGCCGGGCTGGTGCGCTGGACGTCGCTGATGATGACGCCGGAGGCGTCCCCGAACTGGAGCTCCTGCGCCAGCGCCGGGTCCATCTGCTCGACCTGGATCCCCAGGCGCTCCTCGGCGTGCACCGTGCGGGCGGCGGTCTCGACCGGCCGCTCGTTGATGGGGGCCTCGTCCAGGCGCAGCGTGACCTCGATGGAGCGCCGGCTGCGGAACACGGTGAGCCTCACCTGGTCGCCCGGATGGTGCTCGGCGATCTTGGCCTGCAGCTCCGCCACGTACCCGACGGGTTCGCCTTCCAGCGCCACGATCACGTCCTCGGGCTGGAGCTTGCCCTTGGACGGGCCGTCGTCGCGGACCTCCTGGACGAGGACGCCCGAGACCTTCGGTAGCCCGTAGAGCTCCGCGTCCTCGGCGGCGACGTCCTGGATGGTCACGCCGATGGCGGGGCGCCGCACGGTGCCGTACTCGATGAGGTCCTGCATGATGCGCCGGGCCAGGTTGATGGGGATGGCGAAGCCGTACCCCGTGTAGTAGCCCGTGGGCGAGGCGATGGCCGAGTTGATGCCCACCACCTGGCCCTTGAGGTTGACCATGGGCCCGCCCGAGTTGCCGGGATTGATGACCGCGTCGGTCTGGATGAAGTCCTCGATGGCGTATCCCGACTGGTCCGGCCCGTACCGGGGGTCGTTGAAGAGGTCCCGGTTGAGCAGTCCGAGCCCGCGGCCGCGGGCGCTCACGATACCCGCGGTGACGGTGTAGTCGAGCTGGGTGGAGGCCCCGAACCCGGGGTTGCCGATGGCCAGGACCCACTCGCCCACCTTCACGTCGTCCGAGTTCCCGAAGCTCATGGCCGGGAGGGGCGTGCCGGCGCTGATCTTGATGACCGCCACGTCCGTGAATGGGTCGTTGCCCACCAGCTCGGCGTCGAAGTAGCGGCGGTCCGCCAGGTAGACCCGGATCTGGTCCGAGCCCTCCACGACGTGGTTGTTGGTGAGAATGTACCCGTCGGCGGAGATGACGAAGCCGCTCCCGCCGGCCAGCTCGCCCTGGGGCTCCTGCTGCTCGCCGTCGGGGATGTCGAAGAAGCGCCGGAACGCATCCGGGATCTGCTGCTGGGCCGCGCGCACCGGGCGGCGCGACTCGATGCGCACCACCCCCGGCGTGACCACCTCCGAGAGGTTGACGAAGGCGTCGCTCAGGTCCATGGCGGGCTTCACCGCCGCTTCCGAGACCTGGGGCGCCTCGCTGAGGACGGGCATGGCGTGGGAGGTCCCGGTCCAGCCCAGGCCGGAGGCCATCCCCATCCCGAACAGGAACGCCACCACCGTATAGAACACGATCTTCGCCTTGGCACGAAGCGGGTCGTACATCATGGCTCCTCGCAGGTGCTACATGGATTCGGACGGGGGCGCCCGCCCCCGCCGCTCAGGTCGTACACGGGGGGCCGGACCGGGGTCCGACCCCCTCGTGCGCTGGGTTCGACGGCGGAGCCGTCCCCGGGGGTTGCCCGGCTCCTCGCGGACTACTTCTCCTCGTCCACGATCTCGTAGTCCGCCTCCACCACGTCCTCGTCGGCGGCGGGCTCGGCCGCCTCCGCCGCGGGCTCCTCGGCGCCTGCCGCGCCCTCGGCGGCCTCGGGCTGCGCCTGGGCCTCGGCCGACGCGCTCTGGTACATCTCCTGGCCTGCCGCGCTGAAGGCCTGCATGAGCTCGTCACGGGCGGCGTTGATTGCCGCCAGGTCGTTCCCCTTCAGCGCCTCCTTGGCCTTGTCCACCGCCGCGGTGAGCCGGCCCCTGGTGCCCTCGGAGACCTTGTCGCCCCACTCCCCGGTGTCCTTCTCCACCTGGTAGACCAGGGAGTCGAGCTGGTTGCGGGCCTCCACCTTCGAGCGCTTCTCCTCGTCCTCCTTGGCGTTGGACTCGGCCTCGTGGACCATCCGGTTGATCTCGGCGTCGGAGAGCCCGCTCGAGGCCTCGATGCGGATCTTCTGCTCCTTGCCGGTGGCCCGGTCCTTGGCCTGCACGTGAAGGATGCCGTTGGCGTCGATGTCGAACGTCACCTCGACCTGCGGCATGCCCCGGGGTGCCGGCGGGATCCCGGTGAGCTGGAACTTCCCGATGGTCTTGTTGTCCATGGCCATCTTCCGCTCGCCCTGGAGCACGTGGATCTCCACGGTGGTCTGGTTGTCCTCGGCGGTGGAGAACACCTCCGACTTCTTGGTCGGGATGGTGGTGTTGCGCTGGATGAGCGTGGTCATGACGCCGCCCAGGGTCTCGATGCCCAGGGACAGGGGCGTCACGTCCAGCAGGAGGACGTCGGTGACGTCACCGGCCAGAACGCCCCCCTGGATGGCGGCGCCCACGCCCACCACCTCGTCGGGGTTCACGCCCTTGTGGGGGTCCTTGCCGAAGAACTCCTTCACGATCTCCTGGATCTTCGGGATCCGGGTGGAGCCGCCCACGAGGATGACCTCGTCCACGTCGCCGGGCTTCATGCCGGCGTCGGCCAGCGCCTTCTCCATGGGCGGGATGGTCCGCTTGATGAGGTCGTCCACGAGCTGCTCGAACTTGGCCCGGGAGAGCGTGTAGTTCAGGTGCTTCGGACCCTCCTGCGTGGCGGTGATGAACGGCAGGTTGATGTCCGTGGACAGGGTGGAGGAGAGCTCCATCTTGGCCTTCTCCGAGGCCTCCTTGAGTCGCTGGAGCGCCATGGAGTCCTTGGACAGGTCGATGCCCTGGTCCCGCTTGAACTCGTCCACGAGCCAGTTGATGACGCGTTGGTCGAAGTCGTCACCGCCCAGGTGCGTGTCGCCATTGGTGGACTTCACCTCGAAGACGCCGTCGCCCAGCTCCAGGACGGAGATGTCGTACGTCCCGCCGCCCAGGTCGAAGACGGCGATCTTCTCGTCCTTCTTCTTGTCCAGGCCGTAGGCCAGCGCCGCCGCCGTGGGCTCGTTGATGATGCGGAGTACCTCGAGGCCGGCGATCTTGCCGGCGTCCTTGGTGGCCTGGCGCTGGGCGTCGTTGAAGTAGGCCGGCACCGTGATGACCGCCTTGGTCACCTTCTGGCCCAGGTAGTCCTCGGCGGTCTGCTTCATCTTCTGCAGGATGATGGCCGAGATCTCCGGCGGGTTGAAGGTCTTCTGCTCGGCGTTGGGGACCTCCACCTGCACGCGGTTCGAAGCGTCGTGGGTCACCTTGTAGGGGACGAGCTTCTCCTCCGACGCCACCTCGTCGTGCTTGCGGCCCATGAACCGCTTGATGGAGAACACCGTGTTCGTGGGGTTGGTGATGGCCTGGCGGCGCGCCACCTGCCCCACCAGGCGCTCTCCGTCCTTGGTGAAGGCCACCACCGAGGGGGTGGTGCGCCCGCCCTCGGAGTTGGGGATCACCACGGGCTCCCCGCCCTCCATGACGGCCACCACCGAGTTGGTGGTGCCCAGGTCGATTCCGATGACTTTGCTCATGTCCGCTCCTGGACGTTTCGGGGGTTCCGGCCAGGGAGGCCCGCCGGGCCCCCGCTCGTTTTCGCTGCTCCGGCCCGCCGGAAGGCGGCCCGCCGTGGCACGGCTCGTGCAATCCCCATGCCGGGTGGACGGGGAGGAAAGCCGGCCATAACGGCGGCTTTTGACGTTTGTCTGTCATAATGGCATGATTCGGGGCGCCCACCGCCACGGGAGCTGCCTTTGTTCCCCCTTCGCGACGACAACCCCACCGAGCTCTTCCCCGTCTTCACGGTGGGGCTCATGGCCGCGTGCGTGGCGGTGTGGGTGCTGGTGCAGGGGGCTGGCCTGGACCCCGCCGTCCTGGGGGAGTCGGTCTGTGCCCTGGGAGCCATCCCCGCCGAGGTCACCGGGCGCGCGGCCGGGCCCGGGCCGTGCATGCTGGGGGGGCTCACCTGGCAGGGGCTCATCACCTCCATGTTCCTCCACGGGAGCTGGCTCCACCTGGTGGGGAACCTCTGGTTCCTGTGGATCTTCGGGAACAACGTGGAGGACTCCATGGGCCACCTCCGCTTCCTGGTCTTCTACCTGGGGACCGGGGTGGTGGCCACCGCCGCCCACGTCCTCACCGAGCCGGCGTCCGCCGTCCCCCTGGTGGGGGCGTCGGGGGCCATCTCCGCGGTCATGGGCGCGTACCTCTTCCTCTATCCGCGGGCGCGGGTCCACACCCTCTTCTTCTTCCTCGTCTTCTTCCGGGTGGTGCCCCTCCCCGCATGGGTCATCCTCGGCTACTGGTTCCTCATCCAGCTCGTCTCCACGGCGGGGGGCGCCGCGGGCGGGGTGGCGTACGCCGCCCACGTGGGCGGCTTCGTCGCGGGCCTCGTCCTGGTCCCCCTCTTCTCCAACCCCAGGCTCGTGAGCGCCAAGCGCGCCGGGGTGGTCATCTCCCGGGGGGACCTGGACGGCCGCGGCTGGTGGTGAGGCGGACGCCCCTCAATATTCCTGCGTCCCGCCGCGCCGAGGCGCGGCCGCGTCCGCCTCACAGGAACCCGCCATGAACCGCCCCCGGCCGGCCGTCGTCGCGCTCTGGACCGCGTGCCTCGTCTTCCTGGTCGCCGGTGTGGTCGCGGCGGTGGGCGCCCACCCGGCCGGGGCCGCGGAGTCGACGGCCACCGCCCAACAGGCCGGGTACCTGGTGCCCCGGGGCTCCCTGGGCACGCCGCTCCTTCCCCGTCTCCGATCGCTCCTCGGCCTCCTCGCCCTCACGGGGCTGGCCTGGGGACTCTCCGTGAACCGCTCCCGGATCCCCTGGCGGGTGGTGCTTTGGGGCATCTCCCTCCAGCTCGTCTTCGCGCTGTTCATCCTCAAGACGCCGGTGGGCGCCCGCGTCTTCGACACCATGAACACCGTGGTGGTCGCGCTCCTGGGCTTCACCGTGGACGGGGCGCGCTTCGTCTTCGGCAACCTCGTGGACAACAACATCCCCGTCGGCGTCGGGGAGCCGGGCAACGGCGCGTTCACCGCCACGGCGGGGCAGGTGGCCAACACCGGCTCCTACTTCGCCTTCACGGTGCTGCCCACCATCATCTTCTTCTGCTCCCTCATGACGGTGCTCTACCACCTGGGCGTGATGCAGCGGGTAGTGAAGGGGGTGGCCTGGGTGATGCAACGCACCATGGGGACGTCGGGCGCGGAGACGCTCTCGGCCGCGGGGAACATCTTCGTGGGCCAGACCGAGGCGCCGCTCCTCATCAAGCCCTTCGTGGACCGCATGACCATGTCCGAGCTCATGGCCGTGATGACCGCCGGCTTCGCCACGGTGGCGGGTGGCGTGATGGCGGCGTACGTGGGCATGCTGCTCCTCCACTTCCCGGACATCGCCGGGCACCTCATGGCAGCCTCGGTCATGTCGGCTCCCGCCGCCCTGGTGGTGGCCAAGCTCATGGTCCCCGAGACGGAGACGCCGGAGACGGCGGGCAAGCTGGAGGTGTCGGTGGAGCGCCCCGACGTGAACGTCATCGACGCGGCGGCCCGGGGCGCCTCGGAGGGGCTCTATCTGGCCCTGAACGTGGGGGCCATGCTGCTGGCCTTCGTGGCCCTCATCTATCTCTTCAACGGCTTCCTCGGGTGGGCCGGGGGGCTGGCGGGCTTCGAGGGGCTCACGCTGGAGCGGATCCTGGGGTGGATCCTGGCGCCCCTGGCGTGGCTCATGGGGGTGAGCTGGGCCGACGCCCCCACGGTGGCGTCGCTCATGGGAATCAAGACGGTCCTCAACGAGTTCTTCGCGTACATCCAGCTCGCCGGCATCATCAACGGTCCCACGACGCTGGAGCCCCGGTCCGTGGTCATCGTGACCTACGCGCTCTGTGGCTTCGCCAACTTCTCCTCCATCGCCATCCAGCTCGGCGGCATCGGCGGCATCGCGCCGTCGCGCCGCCACGACCTCTCCCGGCTGGGCCTGCGCGCCATGATCGGCGGCACCATCGCCGCGTTCATGACGGCCACCGTGGCCGGGATGATCCTCTGACCATGGCAGCCGTGCCCGACATCGTGGGGGGGGCGGAAGAGCTCCGCCGCAGGCTTCCCTGGAGGCCCGACGTGGCGCTGGTGCTGGGTTCGGGTCTGGGCCCCCTGGTGGACCGGGTGGAGGGCGGGGTCGAAGTGGGCTTCGCCGAGCTCCCCGGCTTCCCCCCCGCCGGCGTGGCGGGACACGCGGGGCGTTGGGTGGCCGGGACGCTGGGGGGCGCCCGCGTCCTGGTTCAGGCGGGGCGGTACCACGTGTACGAGGGACACCCCCCGGAGGTGGTGGCCGGCCCCGTGCGCCTGGTGGCGGCCCTGGAGGTGGGGACGCTCGTCCTCACCAACGCCGCCGGAGGGGTGGATCCGGCGCTGGAGCCCGGGGACCTGGTCCTGGTGGAGGACCACCTCAACCTCATGTTCCGCAACCCGCTCATCGGGCCGGTGGTCGCCGGCGAGACCCGCTTTCCCGACATGACCCGCCCCTATGACCAGGGACTCCTCGAGGCGGCGGAGGGCGTGGCCGCGGAGCTGGGCATTCCCGTACGGCGGGGCGTCTACGCGGGGCTCACCGGTCCCGCCTACGAGACGGCGGCGGAGATCCGCATGCTCCGGACGCTGGGCGCCCACGTCGTGGGCATGTCCACCGTGCCCGAGGTGATGGTGGCACGGGCCCTGGGGCTACGCTGCCTGGCCGTGTCCATGGTCACCAACAAGGGCACGGGACTGGCCCCGAGCCCCCTCTCCCACAAGGAGGTCGTGGAGGTGGGAGCCAGGGCGGGGGCGAAGGTGGCTTCTCTCCTCGAGGGGGTCCTGGGCACGCTGGCCAGCCCTCAGTCGGCGGGGTAGAAGTGGTTCACCGGGCCGTGCCCCCGCCCCAGCCCCGGCGCCGTCTCGATGGCCCGGGCCACCCAGAGGACCGCGGCCTCGGCGGCCTCGGCCAGGGGGCGGCCCAGGGCCAGCCCCGCCGCCACCGCCGCGGAGAGGGTGCACCCCGTCCCGTGGGTATGGCGGGTCTGGAGGCGGGGCTTGCGCCAGACCCGCTCCTGGGCGCCGTCCCAGAAGAGGTCCACCGCGTCTCCCTCCAGGTGGCCCCCCTTCACCAGGGCCGCCCCGGCGCCCAGGTCCAGGAGGGCCCGCGCCGCGTCGCGCATGTCGTCCAACGACCGGACGTCGCGTCCCGTGAGGATCCGGGCCTCGTGGAGGTTGGGCGTCACCAGGGTCGCCAGGGGGAGGAGCTCGCGCGCCAGCGTCTCCTCGGCGTCGGCGTCCAGGAGGCGGTCCCCGCTCGTGGCCACCATCACCGGGTCGAGGACGTACCCGTGGAGGGCGTGCCTCCGGATGGCCGCCGCCACGGTCCGCACCAGCTCCGCGGTGGCCAGCATCCCCGTCTTGAGGGCCTTGGGTGGGAGGTCGTCGACGACGGCGTCCACCTGCGCCCGCACCACGTCCAGGGGAACGGCGTGCACCGCAGTGACGCCCAGGGTATTCTGGGCCGTCACCGCCGTGAGCACGCTGGTGCCGTACACCCCGAAGGCGTGGAACGTCTTCAGGTCGGCCTGGATGCCCGCGCCGCCCCCCGAGTCGGAGCCGGCGATGGTGAGGGCGATGGGGCGGGTGTCGGTCATGGCGCGTGGGCCGTCGGAACGGGGTCCCTGGAGGGCGCCTTAAGGTGGGGGACGGCATGCACCTGAGCCAGCGCCGCGCCCAGGTGGTGGGGCGCCTCCGGCAACGGAAGACCCGGGAGCGGGAGGGCCTCGTCCTGGTGGAGGGGCTCCGGGCGGTGGCGGAGGCCCTGGCGGCCGGGGCCCCGGCGAGCTTCGCCGTGGTCTCTCCCCGCCTGTCCGCCCTCGACGGGGGGACCGGGCTGCTGGCCGCCCTGGCGAGGCACGCCGTCGAGGTGGCGGAGGTGGACGACGCCGAGCTCACCCGCCTGTCCGACACCGAGCACCCCCAGGGCGTCCTCCTCGTGTGCCGCCAGCCCGTGGGCTCCGACGAGGCCTTCGTGCCGGGGGCCCGCCTCCTGGTCCTGGACGGGATCCAGGACCCGGGGAACGTGGGTACGCTCGTGCGTGCCGCCACGGCCTTCGCCGTGGACGGCGTGGTGGCCCTGGACGGAACCGCCGACCCCTGGGGCGCCAAGGCGGTGCGGGCCTCGGCGGGCATGGTGTTCCGGCGTCCCCTGGTCCAGGTGGCGGCCGGGGACGCGCTCCGGAGGCTCGGGGACGCCGGGATCCCCGTCCTTGTGGCCGACGCCTCCGGCGCCGACGTCGAGGGCGTCGACGTCCCCCGGGGGTGGGCGCTGGCGGTGGGGAACGAGGGCGCGGGACCGCGGCCCGACGTGCGGGGGGCCGCCTTCGCCACGGTACGCATCCCCATGCCCGGCGGCGCGGAATCCCTGAACGCGGGGGTGGCGGGGTCCATCCTCCTCTATGCACTGACGCGGGAGAGACCGGGTGTTCGCTGACCCACTGATCGCCGTTCCCGTCGCCGGGATCTTCGGGCTCCTCTTCGGGTCCTTCCTGAACGTGTGCTCCCTCCGCTGGCCCGAGGACCAGTCGGTGGTCTCGCCGCCCTCGCACTGTCCGCGGTGCGGGGAGGTGGTGCGCTGGCACGACAACATCCCCGTCGTCTCGTGGCTGGCGCTGAGAGGAAGGTGCCGCTTCTGCCGCGAGCCCATCTCGGTGCAGTACCCTCTGGTGGAGCTGGCCACCGGGCTGGTGTGGGCCGGCGTGGTGGCCGCCCACGGGGCGTCGTGGGAGGCGCTGAGGGGGGGGCTCTTCCTCACCATGCTGTTCGGCATCTCGCTGAGCGACGCCCGCTTCTACATCATCCCCGACGAGTTCTCCCTCGGCGGGACCGTCCTGGGCGTGGCCCTGGCCTTCCTCCCCGGGGGGCCCGGGTGGCTCGAGGCGGTGGCGGGCGCCGGCGTGGGGTACGGCGCCCTCTGGCTGGTGGCCGTGGGGGGCACCTGGGTCATCCGGCGCCTCTCCCCCGGCCGCCTGGAGGACGCGGGCGTCGACCGGGCCATGGGGGGTGGAGACGTCAAGATGATGATGATGGTGGGGGCCTTCCTGGGGGTGTGGGGGGTGGTCCAGACCGTCTTCTTGGGGTCGGTCCTGGCGCTCTTGGTCTTCGGCCCCGTGGCGTCCTTCTCCAAGCGGCTCATTCCCCTGGGGGTCTTCCTCGCGGCGGCGGGGGCCGTGACCTACGCCTGGGGCGAGGCCATGCGCGTCTGGTATCTGACCCAGGTGGTGGGGATCCCGCTGTAGGCGGCGGCGGTAGGCCGCCGGCTCGGGGCCTACGGGTCGGAGCAGTCCCTCTGGTAGCCGCACGACCGGCAGACCAGCTTGCAGTGCCGGTCCAGCATCTCCCCGCCGCAGAGGTCGCACCGAGGGGCTTCGGGCTCCTCCGGGAACGGCGCCGCCGGCTCGGGAGCGGTGGGGATGGGCTCGGGCTCCGCACCCCCGGACCCCCAGGCGCCGTGGGCGCAAGGGGGCGGACCCAGCTTGCCTCCGGGGCCCCTGCCGTCAGCCCTCATCGCCGTCAGCCGGGTGCCCGATTCCCCGGGCGAGGTACTCGCGGGACAGCTCCACGTAGTGGCGCCCCCCCTTGGCGATCCAGTCGGCCGCCGAGCCCTCCAGCGTCTTCTTCACGCGCCCGGGCACGCCCGCCACCACCGAGCGGGGCGGGATGACCGCCTTCTCCAGCACCACGGTGTTCGCGGCCAGGACGCACTCTTCGCCCACCACCGCGTTCTGGAGGATGACGGCGTTCATGCCCACCACGGTGCGGTCGCCGATGGTACAGCTCTCGAACTTGGCTCCGTGCCCCACGGTGACCCGGGACCCGATGACCGTGGGGCCCCAGACGCCCACGTGCACCACGCAGTTGTCCTGCACGCTGGTGCCCGGGCCCACCACGATGCCGTGCTCCGGGTCGTCGCCGCGGAGGACCGCGCCGAACCAGACGCTGGCTTCGGCCCCGATGGTCACGTCTCCCACCAGGACGGCGGTGGGGGCGAGAAACGCCGACGGGTGGACCCGCGGGGTCTTGCCGTTGAAGGGCAGGAGGAGCGCCACGCGTCAGTCCCCGTCCAACGCGTTGGCGCCAGGCTCGGTGTGGATCCTCACCAGCCGGGCCCGCACCACCTGGGTGTCGGTGGCCTCCACGATCTCGATGCGCACGCCCGCCCGCTCCAGCGTCTCGCCCACTTCGGGCACGTATCCCATCTCCTCCAGGATGAAGCCGTTGAGGGACCGGTGCTCGCCGGAGGGCAGCGACACGTTGAAGGCGTAGTTGATCTCCCGGAGGTCCACGCCCGCGTCTGCCAGGGCTTCGCTGCGGGAGAGCCGCACGAGCTCCTCTTCGGCGACGTCCGTCTCGTCCACGATCTCCCCCACCAGCTCCTCCAGGACGTCCTCGAGGGTCACCAGCCCGTCGATGCCTCCGAACTCGTCGGCCACGATCCCCATGTGGATGCGCCGGGCCTGGAAGTCCCGGAGCAGCCGGGAGAGGGACAGGGACCCGGGCACGAAGAAGGGCTCCCGGGCCAGCGAGGCCAGCGTTGCGTCCCGCTTCCCCTCCACCAGCGCCTGGTAGACCTCCCGGACGTAGAGGACGCCGGTGATGTCGTCCACCGAGGCTCCGTAGACCGGCACTCGGCTGTAGGGGACGCCGGAGAGCTGGCCGGCGATGTCGCTCAACAGGAGGGAGTCCTTCCACGCGAAGACGTCCACCCGGGGGGTCATGACGTCCCAGGCGGTGAGCTCGTCGAGACGGAACGCCCGCTCCACGAGGAGGCTCTCGTGCTCCTCCAGGATCCCTTCCTCCTGGCCCAGCGCCTGGATCTCCCTCAGCTCCCGCGCCTCGGGGGTTTCCTCCACGGCCCTGCCCGGCGCGAAGGCCTCCTCGAGGCGCGAGACGGGACGGGTGACCAGGCGGAGCACGCGGGTGAGGGCCGCGAGCGCCGGCGCCGCGACGAGGGCCAGCCGGACCGGGTGGCGCGCCGCCACCACCCGCGGCAGGACGTCGGTGATGAGAAGCACCACGACGATGCCCCCGAGGAGGATGGCGAAGGCCGGGAGGGGCCCCCAGGCCAGCTCGCTGGCCATGGTGGCGAGGCCGACGGCGGCGAGGTTCAGGGCGCGGGTCACCAGACGCAGGGCCATGCGGGTCCGCGCCTCGTCGCCACGGAGGGCGGCAAGCTGGTCGGAGCCCTGGAATCCCTCTTCCTGGAGGGTCCGCACGCGCGAGGAGCCTACCTGGAACACCGCGGCCCCCATGGCTGTGATGATGGCCGACGCCAGGAGGAGGAGGGAGACGACCCCTGCGACCGCGCCGGTCAACGGGGCCTCCGGCGGGCGTGGCTCCGTGCCACGGGCCTACTCGGGCCTACGTCCACCCTTTCGACTCCTTCAGGAGTTCCTGGATGACGTCCCGGGTGCCGCGGCCGTCGGCCTCCGCCTCGAAGTTGAGGACGATGCGGTGGGCCAGCACCGCCGGGGCCACCGCGCGCACGTCGTCGAGGGAGGGCATGGCCGATCCTCGGGCGGCGGCACGGGCCTTGGCCCCGAGCACGAGGTACTGGGAGGCCCGGGGCCCCGCGCCCCAGGCGACGTACCGTCGGGCCACTGCGGCGGCTTCGTCTCCCGGACGCGTGGCCCGGGCCAGGCGCACGGCGAAGGAGACCAGCGAGGGCGCCGCCGGGACCCGGCGAACCAGGTGTTGGAGCTCGATGAGCTCCGCGGCGCCCAGCACGCTCCGGATGCGGGCGGAGTCGGATCCGGTGGTCCGCATGGCCACCTCCTCCTCCTCGGCGCGGGACGGGTACCCGATGGGGAGCTCGAGCATGAAGCGGTCCAGCTGCGCCTCGGGGAGGGGGTAGGTCCCCTCCTGCTCGATGGGATTCTGCGTGGCCAGAACGAAGAAGGGGGGCTCCAGGGCGAAGGTCTCCCCGGCGGCGGTGACGGCCCGCTCCTGCATGGCCTGGAGCAGGGCGGCCTGGGTCTTGGGTGGGGTGCGGTTGATCTCGTCGGCGAGGACGATGTTGGCGAAGATGGGCCCCTTTACGAACCGGAACACCCGCCGGCCCGTGGTGCGGTCCTCCTCGATGACCTCGGTCCCCGTGATGTCGGTGGGCATGAGGTCGGGGGTGAACTGGATGCGGCTGAAGGCCAGATCCAGGGCCTCGGCCACCGTGGAGATGAGGAGGGTCTTTGCCAGTCCGGGCACCCCCACCAGGAGCGCGTGTCCGTTGGCCAACAGGGCGGTGAGGAGCCCCTCCACCACCGCCTGCTGTCCCACGATCTTCTTCTCCACCTCGACACGGAGGGCCTGGGAGACCTCCGCGACCCGCTCCAGAAGCTCGACGTCGCGGTCCGCCGTGGCCGTGTCACCCGTCGTGGTCATGTGGTCTCGCGATGCGTCCGGCGTGCCGGGTTGGGGATGATGTGGGCGGGGAGATCGCTCACCCCGTCGGGGTTCCCTCCCGGGAGCCTCGGGCCCGGTTGGGCGTACCCGCCAGCGCACGCCCGGGTCCCGACGGTCCGGGGCGACGGGGGGACGCCCACGAGCGGACCGAAAAGCGGCGCGAAGATAGGCCGGCCGGATTCGGCGCGTCAAGCCGGAACGCGGCTTCCGGCGCAGCTTGCGTGCTTTTTCACAAACGACTATTCTTTGCCGGCTCAGCCTAGAGGGGGCCAGAAACGATGGGGTCCAGAGGCCTTTGAACCAGGGTCCGCCGCCGGAGAAGCGCGTTCCCATGGAGGCCCTGAACCTGGGACTCAACGTCGTCATCGCCGCCCTCCTGTTCGGGTTCCTGGGCCGTTGGGTCGGGAAACGAGTGGGGGCGGAAGAGGTGTTGACGCTCGTCGGTGGCCTGGTGGGCGCCGCGGCCGGATTCTACAGCCTCTACCTGCATGTCGCGGGGCGCTCCCGGGAAGACCGAGACAAGAGACCGGAATGAAGGCCCTGAGCCACTACGCCATCGCCGCGCTGTTGGTCGTCGCCGTCCTGGGCGCCGTCCTGTGGCCGTTCCTGGACGGGTACGGACGGGCGGGCTATCTCGCGGCGGTGGCCATCACGGTGCCCATCCAGCTCGCCCTGTTCTCCCTGGTGGTGCGCGCGCTCGGTGAGCAGAACCGGTTCCTCCTCCGGTGGGCCGGGGGCATCCTGGTGCGCATGGGCGTCGTGGCCACGGTGGGGCTGCTCCTCCCGCGTCTCCAGGGCCTGAACGGGACGGTGCTCCTCATGTCGGTCTGCGGCCTGTTCTTCGCCCTCCTCGTCCTGGAGCCCGCCTTCTTCCGCACCAAGGTGACGGCACGGTTCGCTCAATGAGCTTCTTCGAGGCTGTTCAGGAACACGGCGCACCGGCAGGCGAGGCCGCGTCCGAGGCCACGAGCCACGGTCTCGGCTCCATCGGCGAGATCCCCGGCTACATCTCCCACCACCTGGAGGACGCGCGGGAGTTCGAGTTCGCCGGGCTCCACTTCGACCTGAGCCCGCTGGCCATGGAGCCCATCCACCTGGGTGGCCTCACCATCGACCTGTCGCCCACGCGCCAGCTCTTCTTCATCTTCCTGGCGGCCGCGCTCTGCATCGCGATCTTCGTCCCGGTGGCCCGCGCCCTCGTCCAAAAGGACTCGAAGCGCGCTCCCCGGGGCTTCTCCAACGCCATGGAGGCGCTGGTCCTCTACTTCCGGGACCAGGTGGTGCGCGCCAACATCGGCCACGGCGCCGACGGCTACACGCCCTTCATCCTCACCATCTTCTTCTTCATCCTGTTCATGAACCTCCTGGGCCTCACGCCCTTCGGCGTGACTCCCACGGGGAACCTCTCGGTGACGGCGGGGCTGGCGCTCATCGCCTTCGTCGTCGTGGAGGTGAGCGGGATGATGGCCCTGGGACCCAAGGGATACCTGCAGACCATCTTCTTCCTTCCCCACGGCCTGCCCACGGCCATGAAGCCGGTGATGCTGGTGATCATGGCCCCGGTGGAGTTCCTGGGGAAGCTGACCAAGCCCTTCGCCCTGGCCGTCCGTCTCTTCGCGAACATGATGGCGGGCCACATCCTGATCCTGGCCCTGGTCGGCTTGATCCTGGTCACCCAGAGCTACCTTGTCGGGGGAGCGTCGGTGCTCATCATGAGCGCGCTGATGATCCTCGAGCTCTTCGTCGCGTTCCTCCAGGCCTACATCTTCGCCATGCTGACGTCGGTCTTCATCGGGCTGATCCGGCACGCGCACTGATTCCACGACCCGTCCGCGACGGCGGACACGACACCCTCAACACCCGAGGACTCAATCAATGTTTGCTCTTCTCCAAGCTGCTCAGGACGGCGCTGCTGCCGGCGGCATCGGCCTCGTCGGCGCGGGCCTCGCCATCGGCCTCACCGTGATCGGTGCCGGCATCGGGATCGGCCAGATCGGCGCCCAGATGGCGGCGGGCATCGCGCGGCAGCCGGAGGCGACGGGGAACATCCAGACCGCGTCCATCATCCTCGCGGCCCTCATCGAGGGCGCCGCGCTGTTCGGCCTCGGCCTCGCGTTCCTCAAGTTCTAGTCGCCGTCCCGGCCCACGCCCTCGGCGGGCGCCGGAACGCGGAATCGCATTGGAGAATGCCATGAGGACCAGCCGCGCCGCAGTCGCGCTCGCGCTCCTGGTTGCCCTCACGCCGTCCGCGGCGTGGGCCCAGGGCGGGGAGGGCACGACGCCGCTCTTCTCGGTGAATCTCGGGACGACGGTTTGGGTGACCCTCGTCTTCGGGGCGCTGCTCCTGATCCTGTGGAAGTTCGCCTGGGGCCCCATCCTGGCTGCCGTCGACGCACGGGAGAAGGCCATCCAGGGCGCCCTGGACGAGGCGGCCTCGCGCCACTCCGAGGCCCAGAAGCTCCTCGAGGAGCACCGCCAGCAGCTCGCCGACGCGCGTCGGCAGGCCAGCGAGCTCCTGGCCGAGGGGAAGGCCGCCGGGGAGAAGGTGCGCAAGGAGATCGAGGAGAAAGCCCGGGCCGAGGCCCAGGCCATCGTCGACCGGGCCCGCGGAGACATCGAGCGGGAGCGGGACGCGGCCCTCGACGTGCTGCGGCGGGAGTCGGTGGACCTGGCGCTGGCCGCCGCGTCCCGGCTCATCCGGGAGAACATGGACCAGGCCAAGGACCGCCAGTTCGTCGAGCGCTTCCTCGATGACGTTTCGTCCGGCCGGGGAGCCAGCGCGTGAGGGACGAGACCGTCGCCCGGAACTACGCGGAGACGCTGTTCGCCCTCGCGGTGCGCCACGAAGGTCTCGACGTCTTCGGACGTGGCGTGGACGTGGTGGCCGCCCTTCTGGACCAGCACCCCACCTTCCGGCTCTTCCTGGAAACGCCGCGCATCGCCGCCGACGACAAGAAGGCGGTGGTCCGGAAGGTCTTTGCCAGCGAGCTGCCCAGGCTGCTCGTGAACTTCCTGCTCGTCATCATCGACAAGCGGAGGCAACGCCTGCTCCGCGACGTGGCCCAGCAGTTCCGGGCGCTGGTGGACGAGCACGAAGGTCGCGCCCACGTGGAGGTTACCGTGGCGCGACCGCTGGACGATGAGACGACGCGACTCGTCGCCGAGCGCCTCTCGGCCTTGCTCGGCGTCACGGCCATTCCCCACGTGCGGATCCGGCCGGAGATCCTGGGCGGGCTCGTCGTCCGAACCGGTGACACCATTTACGACGGGTCTGTTCGGAGGCGGCTGGACGGAATGCGCCGGCAGCTGCTCAAGGCCCAACTCTCGTAGAGAGCCGGGCGGTCGACCCCAACCACTCTGGACCTGACAGGAAACGATGGCCAACGAGTCCCAGCTCCGCGCCGGCGAGATCAAGGGCGTCCTGCTCTCCGAGATCGAGCGCTACGAGGAAGAACTCCACGCCGAGGAGATCGGCGAGGTTCTCGAGGTCAAGGACGGTATCGCGCGCATCTACGGCCTGACGAAGGCCATGGCGTCCGAGATGCTCGAGATCAAGTCGTCCGAGAACGGCGAGACCGTCACCGCGCTGGCCCTCAACCTGGAAGAGGACAACATCGGCGCCGTGATCATGGGTCAGTGGACCCATCTCCACGAGGGCGACCAGGTCCGCCGGACCGGCCGCGTGCTCGAGGTGAACGTCGGCGCCGGATACCTGGGCCGGGTGGTGAACCCGCTGGGCGAGCCCCAGGACGGCCGGGGGCCCGTCGACGGCATCGAGGGAAGCCGCCAGATCGACATCGTGGCCCCGGGCATCGTGCTGCGACAGCCGGTGAAGGAGCCCCTCCAGACGGGCATCAAGGCCATCGACTCCATGATCCCCATCGGCCGTGGCCAGCGCGAGCTGATCATCGGCGACCGCGGCACAGGGAAGACGGCCGTGGCGGTGGACACGATCATCAACCAGAAGGGCAAGGACGTCATCTGCATCTACTGCGCCATCGGGCAGCGTGCAGGCAAGGTCCGGAACGTGGTGGAGACGCTCCAGGAGCACGGCGCCATGGAGTACACCATCGTGGTGGCCGCCAACGCGTCGGACCCGGCGCCCATGCAGTACATCGCGCCCTACGCCGCCTGCGCCATGGCGGAGCACTTCATGTGGCAGGGCAAGCACACGCTGGTCATCTACGACGATCTCTCCAAGCAGGCCACCGCCTACCGCCAGCTCTCGCTGGTGCTGCGCCGGCCTCCAGGGCGCGAGGCGTACCCCGGCGACGTGTTCTACCTCCACTCCCGGCTCCTCGAGCGGGCCGCCAAGCTCTCCGACGAGCAGGGCGGCGGTTCGCTCACCGCGCTCCCCATCATCGAGACCCAGGCCGGTGACGTGTCGGCGTACATCCCGACCAACGTCATCTCCATCACCGACGGCCAGATCTTCCTGGAGCCCGACCTCTTCTTCTCCGGCGTGCGTCCGGCCGTGAACGTGGGCATCTCGGTGTCGCGCGTGGGCGGCTCGGCCCAGGTGAAGGCCATGCGGAAGGTGGCGGGCCGCCTGCGCCTCGACCTGGCCCAGTACCGGGAGATGGAGGCCTTCGCCCAGTTCGGCTCCGACCTGGACGCGGCGACCCAGCGGCAGCTGGCCCGGGGCGCCCGGACGGTGGAGCTCCTCAAGCAGCCCCAGTACCAGCCCATGCCCGTGGAGAACCAGGTCTGCGCCATCTACGCCGTGACCAACGGCTACCTGGACTCCATCGAGGTGGAGAAGGTCCGCGAGTGGGAGCGGGGCTTCCACGAGCACCTCGCCGCGCACCACGCCGACGTCCTCGGCGGGATCCGGGACGGCAAGGAGCTGACAAAGGAGATCGAGGGGAAGCTGGTGTCGGCCATCAAGGGCTACAACGACATCTTCGCCGCCAAGATGGGCACTGCCGCCCTGGCGACGGCCTAGCGAGGACGAGACGACGTGGCTGGCGCACGGGAAGTCAAGCGGCGGATCAAGTCGGTCGAAAACACCCGACAGATCACGCGCACCATGGAGCTTGTGGCGACGTCCAAGCTCAAGCGTGCGACGGATCGCGTGTATGCCGCGCGCCCCTATTCGCAGGCGCTTGGCGGCATCGTCCGGAGCCTGTACTCCGCGGAGCTGGCGGAGCGCTACCCCATCCTCCGCCAGCCCGGTGAGACCAAGCGGGCGGCCGTGTTGCTGCTCACGGCCAACCGGGGCCTGGCGGGAGGCTTCAACGCCAACCTGATCCGGGAGGCCCGCAACCTCCTCGACGACCTGCTTGCACGGGGGATCCAGACCGAGCTCCACATCGCGGGCAAAAAGGGCATCGCGTTCTTCAAGTTCCGTGGAGAGCCCATGGCCACGGCGCGCACCGACATCGGCGACAGCCCGTCGGTGGACGACGCCGAGTCGTTGGTGGGGCCGCTACGGGAGCGGTTCGAGTCGGGGCAGGTCGATGCGGTCTACCTCGTGAGCTCCCAGTTCCGGTCGGCCATGTCCACGCCGCCGGGCGTCAAGGAGATCCTCCCCATCCGGCCCGAGGGCTCCTCGGCGTCGGCCGACTCCTTCATCCTCTCGCCGACCGGCGGGATGATCCTGGAGCGGATCCTGCCGCTGTACCTCCGCAATACGCTGTACGCGGCGCTGGTGGAGAACGCCGCGGCGGAGCAGGGCGCCCGCCGCACTGCGATGAAGAACGCGACGGATAACGCCGGGGAGATGCTCGAGCACCTCACCCGGAGCTACAACCGGGCCCGTCAGGCCCAGATCACGCAGGAAATCGCCGAGATCGTCGGCGGCTCAGCGGCCCTCGAGTGAGGCCCCGGGCGCGACGCGGTCAACAAACAGGGAATCATGGCTGATCAGAACATCGGTAGGGTCGTCCAGGTCATCGGTCCGGTGCTCGACGTGGAGTTCGAGGCCGAGCACCTCCCGGAGATCTACAACGCGCTCCGCCTGAGGGGGACGACGGAAGGCGGGCAGGAGATCGACCTCGTGGCCGAGGTGCAGCAGCATATCGGACGTGGGCAGGTCCGCGCCGTCTGCATGTCGTCGTCCGACGGCGTCACCCGTGGCATGGACGTGGTGGACACGGGTAGCGCCATCTCGGTGCCGGTGGGTGAGGCGGCCCTGGGCCGGATCCTCAACGTGCTCGGCGAGCCGGTGGACCAGCTCGGCCCAGTGGGCGGCGACGGCGCCGACAAGGTGGAGCGTTGGCCCATCCACCGTGAGGCGCCCAAGTTCGACCAGCTCGAGCCCAAGACCGAGATCTTCGAGACGGGCATCAAGGTGGTGGACCTGCTCGCTCCGTACGTGAAGGGCGGCAAGACCGGCCTGTTCGGCGGCGCCGGCGTGGGCAAGACGGTCATCATCATGGAGCTCATCAACAACATCGCCATGGAGCACGGGGGTCGGTCCGTGTTCTGCGGCGTTGGTGAGCGGACCCGCGAGGGGAACGACCTCTGGCTCGAGATGAAGGAGTCGGGCGTCATCAACTCCACGTCGCTGGTCTACGGCCAGATGAACGAGCCCCCGGGCGCCCGCATGCGGGTGGGCCTCTCGGGCCTCACCATCGCCGAGTACTTCCGGGACGTCGAGGGCCAGGACGTGCTCCTGTTCATCGACAACATCTTCCGTTTCACCCAGGCGGGCTCCGAGGTATCGGCCCTTCTGGGTCGGATGCCCTCCGCGGTGGGGTACCAGCCCACGCTGGGCACGGAGATGGGTGACCTGCAGGAGCGTATCACCTCCACCCGGAACGGGTCCATCACGTCGGTGCAGGCCATCTACGTGCCCGCCGACGACCTCACGGACCCGGCGCCGGCCACGGCCTTCACCCACCTGGACGCCACGACCGTGCTGTCCCGGGCCATCTCCGAGCTGGGCATCTACCCGGCGGTGGATCCCCTGGACTCCACCTCGCGGATCATGGACCCCCAGTTCATCGGCGAGCGCCACTACAAGGTGGCCACCCGGGTGCAGGAGATCCTGCAGCGCTACAAGGACCTCCAGGACATCATCGCGATCCTGGGCATGGACGAGCTCACCGAGGAAGACAAGATCATCGTGGGCCGCGCCCGCAGGATCCAGCGCTTCCTCTCCCAGCCCTTCCACGTGGCCGAGACCTTCACCGGCATCTCGGGGAAGTACGTGAAGCTGGAGGACACCATCGAGTCCTTCGAGCGGGTGGCCGACGGCGAGTTCGACCACCTGCCCGAGCAGGCGTTCTACATGAAGGGCGGCATCGACGACGTCATCGCCGCCGGCGAGCAGCTCGCCAGGGAGTCGTGACGTGGCGGGAACCATCCACGTGCGGGTGGTGTCACCCGAGAAGGTGGTCTACGAGGGCGACGCTTCGGCTCTCGTGGCGCCCGCCTGGGACGGCAAGGTGGGGATCCTCCCCGGCCACGCCCCCCTGCTGGCCCTGCTGGGCGCAGGGGAGCTCTCGGTGGAGGTTCCCGGAGGTGGGAGCAAGCGCTACCACGTCGCCGGGGGCATCCTGAAGGTCGAGGCGTCGAAGGTAACGGTACTCACCGAGTACGCCGGGGCCGCCCCTCCCGCGACCCTGGCCACCGGCACGGTGGTCCAGCCCGAGGAGGTCCTCGAGGCAAGCGCGGGGAACCCCCTGGCCTGAGCCCGCGGACGCGGGCCGGGAGCTGGAGAGCGAGGCGGGGGGCTCCGCGGAGGCCCCCGCCTCGCGTTTCGTTTCGCGCATGAGGTGAATAGATGCGGTTGGACCTGCACATCCACTCGGCGGCGTCGGACGGGGCCTGGACCCCGGAGAAGGTGGTCCGGGCGGCGGCCCACGGTGGTCTCGACGTCATCGCGCTCGCCGATCACGACACCACCGCGGGTGTGCGTGCGGCGCAGGCCGAGGGCGCCGGACTCAACGTGCAGGTGATCCCCGCCTTGGAGGTGAGCTCCACGTGGGAGGGGCGGGAGATCCACGTGCTGGGCTACTTCGTGGGGCTGGAGGCCACCGCCCTGCGGGCTCACGAGGACCGGGCTCTCACGCTGCGCGAGGCGCGCATGCGGGAGATGGTGGAGCGGCTCGTGGCCCAGGGGGTGGACGTGAGCTACGAGGCGGTGGAGGCCGCGGCGGGTCCCGACCGGGTGAACATCGGGCGCCCCCACCTGGCCCGGGCCCTGGTGGCAGCCGGCCACGTCGGCTCGGTGACGGAGGCTTTCAACACGCTCATCGGGGACCAGCACGCCGCGTTCGTCCCGACCCGCCTCCTCTCCCCCGTGGAGGCCGTGGCCCTGGTGCTGGAGAGCGGCGGGGTGCCGGTGTGGGCCCATCCCCCCGGTGACCTGGTGGACGCCCTGCTGCCCGGGCTGGTCCGGGCGGGCCTGCGGGGGCTGGAGGTGTACCGTCCGAACCACAGCCGAAACGACGTGCTCCGCCTGGAGGGGATCTGCCGGAGCAGCGGGCTGGTCATGAGCGGAGGATCCGACTGGCATACGCCCGATTCCGGGGTGCCGTTGGGGGCGTTCCACGTCACCGGCGACGAGGTGGAGAAGCTCCTCGGCGCGGGGGGGATGTAGGCGTCCGGCAACCTGGTGGGGACGCGTTGACCGCCCCTGTTCGTTTCTCTATCTTTACCTGCTCCGCCGGAACCCTGGTGGTTTCATGTCCCGGTGCGACCCGGGAGCCGCCGCGAAGGGAGTCCGCGCAGGGGTACCTGAACGAGCTTTTTGACAACAGAGGTGGAGTAGGGAAGTGAGAGCCTTAGGTGAGGCTTC
>BTVB01000043.1:0-37572 GCA_045863275.1 Gemmatimonadota bacterium | reverse complement strand
CCAAGGGCAATCGCCTTGCTCCCATGACGCGCTCCCGGTCAAGGGGACGCAGGCCCGCTTCCTCGGGCCCCAGAAGGACAGCGGCCCGCGGTCGTCTACTGACGTCCCGGGGCTGCGTCTCCCTCTCGCTCGGCGGACGCGAAACGAAGCGCCAAGCTGCGCGCACCGTCTCGCAGGTAGCTGGTGTTGGAGACCGAGCGGTTCGTGAGGAAGGCGACGGCGACTTGTGACGAGGGCACAAGGACGAGAAACGCCGACCCACCGGGTGAAGTACCGCCGTGGTGCACCACGCGAACGGTTGTGCCTGAGTCGCCCCCAGGGACGTCGTCTATTCGCCAGCCAAGACCATACCGCTGCGGGTTTGGATCTCCGTTCGGGAGTGCACGGACGTTCCACAGCTCGTCACGCGTTTCCGTGGACACGAACGTGCCACCCATGAGGGATGCGGCGATCATCACCAGGTCGGACGGCGTGGAGAGTAGCCCCCCACCCGCCCACTTGTAGCTGGGGTCAGCGTCGAGCGGACTGAAGAACCGCCCTGCCATCTCTCGGTACGGCTCTGCGCGATTCGCCTGTGAGTCGGTGACGTTGTCCGGCCCGGTGGACATGAGATCGAGAGGGCCTGTAACGGACTGGGAAAGCAGCGACAGGTAGTCGGAGCCGGTCGCCCGTTCCAAGACCGCCGCGAGTAGGGTGTATCCGTGTGTGCTGTAGCCGAAGGCGGTGCCTGGTTCGAACTCCAGCGGGTCGTCAACGAAGATCCCGAGGGACGCCTCCGCGGTTTCGTAGTGCCGTCGACTGAACTGCTCTCGAAACAACGCCACGCCGTTGCTATACGTGTAGTGGCGCACGCCGCCCATATGACTGGCTAGTTGGGCCATCGTGGCGTCGGATGCGGGCACGTCGGCGACGAAGTCCCCGATCCGGTCATGTAGGGCCACGGTCCCCGCGTCCACCAGCCGAGCGAGGAGCACCGAGGTCACCGATTTCGACACGCTGCCGATCCTGTATCGAGTATCGAGCGTCGCTGGCGTGGCGTTTCGGAGGTCGGAATAACCAACGGCCGCCGCCCAGACGACGCGCCCGTTCACAACCGCGGCTGCCGAGGCTGACGGGAGTCTCAGGGAGTCGGCAACCCGTATCGCCCAAAGGGTGGCGCTGTCCGCCAGCGGCGAGAGCCCTCGATCCGCTACGGATTCCAGGCGCTGCGGAGGTAGAGCGGGGGCCCCCACCCAAATCAAGAGCTGAACCGCGAAGAGGGTCAGCAAGCCACCGGCCACGGCCTTTGTCGCTCGGCGGGGTCGTTTGCCCACTGTCCCTATCCCTTGTCCCCCACAGGGGACTCGATGGCCAAGCCGCGGTTGATCCGGGGACCGGGCTCCCGTGACGACGCGGTCAGGTGAGCCTTCCTCAGCACACTACGGGGCCCGGCCCCGGCGGTTTCGTCGACCGATACCGCTCGCCGGAAGGTGGGCGCGCTCCGCCTTGGGTGCGAGTAGGCTCGCGTGCTCCGACGGGGGTAGTCGCACCCCGGGGCGTGGCTGGGCTCCGGGGCGATGAAGGCTGCGGGTGCGGCGGTCGTACTGACGGATCATGACCATGTACGACCCTGCCTTGCCCCTGCCGCGTGGCCTCGCTCTTCGAGCCATGGGATCCGGCTGGCTCATTGCCTTGGCTGGTGTCGCGCCGTGGGTGGTCCTCGCCACGCTCAACGCCCGGTTTCGACCCGACATTCCGTGGGCTGCGGCCGCAACGACACTCAGCTTGGTCCTGCTCATGGCGTGGCTCAACGGGGTCGGCTGGCCCGAGGGCACGAAGGATGCCCGCCACCACCTCCTGCGGCTTCGAAGGCCGTCAGCCCACGCATGGTCCCCCGGGCAACTCCCGGGCACCCTGGCGCTCGTGGGTGCCATTGCGGGCATGGCCCTGCTGTGGATCCTCACGTCCGTGGACCAACGCATCACCGACCTCTCGGCGTATCCCACCCCCGCGTACCGCATCTCGGTGCTGGTCATGGGAGCTGTGGTGAGCGGCGTGGTGGAAGAGGCCGCCTTTCGTGGCTATGCCCAGTCCATGCTCGAGCCCTGGGGCCGGGACCGGGCGATCGTTCTTGCGAGCGTGGCGTTCGTCTTGGCACACATCACCCACGGTCCGATGGCGCTGTTGATCATGGCTCCGGGCTACTTCGCGGTATCCTATCTCTACGGCCTCCTCGCTTGCCGGACTGGCTCGATCGTCCCGGGAATCATCCTTCACGTCGCCGGCGACTTCCTCCACACGGTGTTCGCCGTCCTGGGGGGTGACCTCGGCCAGCTCCTTCGATGAGAGGCTCGCCTACACACGCGTGGCTGCAAGGCGTCGTCTGACAACGGCGTGCCGCCGACGCGGGAGACCTGAGTGGCTCCGGGTCTTCGGCTTGCTGACAAGGCACTCCGGTAAGCTGGGTCTTCGCCGACCCCCTGCCGGCTCTTGCCGACCCTCAGGAGCCGAGGCGACGCTCCCGAGGCCTTGGCTCATGCAGCCGCCCACCCACCCGAGGCGCACAGGATCATCACGGCAGACGCCCGGCCCTGCGGCTACGTGTGCTGGCAGCGCCTGTCTGCCGCCGACCGCGCGACGGCGGGACTTCAATCGCTTCCCGCTGACCACGTGGACATCGACATCTTGATCGGTGAGGACGATTGCCTCGGTCACGGCATCGGGCCGCAGGCGCTCCTGCTCGTTGCCGAACACCTCATCGCCGAGGGGGTTTCGTCGGCGGGACTGGGCACCGACCCAGGGAATCCGCGGGCCTGTCGCGCCTTCCCCAAGGCCGGCTTCACACAACGAACGGAGTTGCAGCAGGACGGGCGCCCGCTGACCTACTTCACTCGCGCGCTGGGCGCAGTTGTCTAGCCAGGCCTCCTTGCCGTCCTGGTCGTGAGCGCTCGGGGAGCCCCCGCCTGGCGGGTCGGGCTCCGGGTTGGCATGATGGCGTCGACCCGACGCGCAGCCTCGCCCGACACGTCACGACTTGCCATGCCGACCACGTCCGTCCAGGTGGTACCCTGGGACCCCCGGTGGCCCGAGCAGTTCGAGGCCGAGCGGGAGGGGTTGTTGCCCCTCTTCGGCGACGCGGCTGCGTCGATTCACCACGTGGGGAGCACGAGCGTCCCCGGCCTCGCGGCGAAGCCCGTTCTGGACGTCCTCGTCGAGACGCCTCGGCTGTTGAAGGTGCAACTGCACGCCTTCGTGGTCGGCCACCCTCACGCGGCGAGCCACGTCCTGTCCAGGGACTTCCTGCGCTCCCACCCTTCCGACGCGGCGCAGTACGGCGAGCTGAAGACGAGGGTGGCGTCGGTGCACTCCGACGATCCCGCCTCGTATCAGCGGGCGAAGGCGCATCTCCTGGAAGCGCTCCTCGAGAAAGCCCGAGCGTGGCGCGGCGCCCTCGCGCTCCCGCCGTTCCTCGCGTAGCGGAGTGACGCCCATGGACGGGTCCGTCGAGCGTCACGAGGAGCGGGACTTCCAGGCGCCGTGGTTCGGCGCGATCATGTCCGCGGTCCTGAGCGGCGGACTCACCTGGCTGAGCGCCGCCCTCGCCCTCCGCGCTTTGGAGCCGGGGCACGCGGCGAACCTGATCTTCGTTCCCATCGCGATCGGCACGGCGCTGGTCTCCCTCGGCTGGCTTCGCCGCGCCTTCGGGCACAGGACGGTCCTCTCGTTCACCGAGGATGGGATTCTCGACGGTACGGCGCTGGGGGCCCCGGTGTTCATCCCGTGGTCGGAGATCACCTCCGTCTCGGTTGGAGACAACGGGATGTTGGCCCTGGAGATCCGCGATCCCGGCTACCTCCGCGTCCCGCTGCACGTGCGGATGATCTCGCGGATGCTCAGGACGGATCGCGAGCATCGACACGTCATTCCGGTGCGGGGGCTGGACGCTCCCCACGGCGAGGTCGCCGAAGCGGCGCGGCGGTGGCACGAGTCCCTCCTGCTCTCGGAGCTTGCCCAGGAGAAGCGCCGCCTGGAGGCGGGTGGGGACGGGGCGTCGAGGGAAGAGCCACCCGGGGACCCGTAGCGGCCCGGCTTCCGGCGGCGGTGTCGGTCCGCCTCCACGCGCGGCTTGCACGCCACTCCCGCGGTGGACATGTTTGCGCCGCAGCGCATGCAGCAGGTCCCTCGCCGGCGGCGGTTCGGCGGGCCTCTCCCTCCCCGTCTCTCCGGCTGCCCATGTATGAGCTCATCGAAAGGCTGAACGCCGACCCGGAGGCGCGCCGCCGGGCCGGGCGCCGCCAGGCGCTGCTCCTCACCCTCGCGACCCTCACCCTCGCCGGCTGCGCGCCGGAGCCCGAGCCGGACGCCTCGGGGCCCCTCGCCCTCGCGGCCTCCGACGTCTCGCTCCTCGGCACCTCCGACGTCATCGCCATGGTGCGGGACCTGGAGGTGCTCCCCGACGGGTCCGTGTGGATCCTCAACTCGGTGGAGCCGTACTTCGTGGGCTTCGGCGCGGACGGCACCGTCCTGGCGCGACACGGCACCGCCGGAGGCGGACCCCGGGAGTTCCGGATGCCGGCGGGGCTCCTGGAGGGCGGCTACGAAGGGGAGGCCTGGGCGTTCGACTACGTCCGCCACGCCTTCATCCGCGTCTCCGAGCCCGATGCCTGGGCCCAGGTGGATCTCCCGGCCGAGGCGATCCCGAGGGGAAGCGTCCGGGGCGGCATGAGCGTGATGAGCCCCACGGTGCGTACCGCCCGCCTGGGCGGCGAGCTCGTCGTGCCCTGGACGGCGGCCACCATGGAGGCCGGGCTCCCGGCGTACCGCTCGGGGATCCTGCTGGCGGACTTCGCCGCCGTCGATGCCCGCAGCGGCGCCGCGCGGAAGGTCGTCTCTCTCCGCGAGGTCCTGGAGGACCCGTACGCGGACTTCGTGGCCACCGACGGTGGCTTTCCCCTGTGGTATCGTCTCTGGGCCGTCTGCGGGGGGTACCTTCGGGTCCACGACCGGGTGCGGAACCAGGTCCGGGGCTTCACGGCCACGGGCGAGGAGGTCGCGCCCATCCCGCTGCCTGTGCCAACGCTCACCTCCGTGACGCCGGAGGAGTTCGCCCGGGCCGTCTTCCCCCTCCGGCAGGCCGAGGTGACCGGGGCCGTGGGCCCGCGCCTCACCGCGGAGGACAGCGTCCGCCTCATCCAGGAGATGGCGCAGCGCCTCACCGGCCAGCCCCACGAGCTGGCGGCGTACCTGCCGCGCTACGTGGACCTCCGGTGCTCCGACGAGGGCGTGATGTGGCTCCAGCCTATCGACCTGGACGCCGGAGGCCTGCAGGGGAGCCGTACCTGGCTCCGCATCGCGGGCGACGGCACGGCGCGGCAGGTGGCCTTTCCGCCGGGCTTCGATCCCCACCGGTTCGTGGGGAGCCGGGTCTGGGGCGTGCAGCGCGACGAGCTGGACGTGGCTTCGGTGGCGTGGATCGACCTCGCCGGGGGTGGGACGACTGGATGAGAGGAGACACCGTGGATTCGACCGTCGGCGGCGCGGGAGCGGCCGCGCGAAGGACCCTCGACCTGGCGGGGAGCGCCCCGTGGTTCGTCGGGCTGCTCGCGCTCGCTCTGGTGGCCTTCTGGCCGAGCTACCTCTCCCGGCTCCCCACGAACGGCGCCTACACGCACGTCCACGCCGTGCTGGCCACCCTGTGGATCCTCCTGCTCATCGTCCAGCCCGCGCTCATCCGCCGCCACCGCCGCGACGTGCACCGGGCGCTGGGGCGCGCCTCGTACGCGCTGGCGCCCCTGGTCGTGATCAGCATCGTGCTCCTGGCCCACAGCCGCATCGCCGGCCTGTCGCCCGAGGCGTTCGCGCGGCAGAGCTACGTGCTGTATCTACAGGCCTCCCTGGCGGTGCTCTACACCGTCTCGTACGCCCTGGCGGTCCGCTACCGGGGGGACCGGGCCGTCCACGCCCGCTTCATGGTGTGCACGGGCTTCACGCTCATCGATCCCGTCGTGATCCGACTCCTGGGGGTCATGGGCCTTTCCGTGACCTGGAACCGCCAGTGGATCACCTTCGGTCTCACCGACGCCGTGATCCTCGCCCTCATCGTGGCCGAGCGGGGGTCGCGGAGGGGACGCTGGGTCCTGGCGGTGATGCTCCCGGTCTTCGTGGCGTCCCAGCTCCCGGCGCTCCTCGGGACCACGTCCGGGGAGGCCTGGCAGGCCTTCGCCCGGTGGTTCGCGGGGTTGCCCCTGACCTGAGCGGCGACGAGGGCGGGGGTGCGAAGCCCGGGCTACCGGGCGGGCACCGAGTCCCCGTGGGCGTCGAGCCGGGCACGGAGCGCCCGGGCCCGGTCCTGGAGTTCGGCGCGCGCTCCCTGGCGCTGGAGCTCCACAAGGGCGCGCAGCTCCGCCCGGTATCGGTCACGGTACCCGCTCGGGATCCCGAAGCCGCACGTGGACGCGTCGAACGTGCCCGAGCACAGCGGCACGGTCAGGTCGCCCAGGTGGAGCGCCCCCGGCGAAAAGCCCCAGCGCCCTCCGCGGGCGTCTCTCGCCACCCAGGCGTTCATGTCGCCGCCGGGCAGAGTCTTGATGCCCAGGGTCGCCTCGTTGAGTTCGTCGACGCGGCTCCGTAGCCGCTCGGCCTCGGGGTCGGCGCTGTCCGCGGCGGGCGTGGGCGGTGCCCAGAGGCGGGCGTCGCGGAGCGACGGCCGGAGGGCCCGGGCGGCGGGGGCCGGCGGGGGCGGACCGAAGGGGGTGGTGACCGGGCCCGGCTTCGGGCCTGGCTCGGGGCCTGGCTCGGCGTCGGGACCGGAGTCGGACGGGGCTCCCTCCACGTCCACGCTCGCCTCCGGGGGTGCGGTGGCGAGGCGGAGCCCGATGGCGCGCATCGTCCCGTGGAGGGGAGGCGACGTCGGCTCCGCAGGCTCGCGCCGGCCCGGGGGCGCACCCATCCGCGGGAGAGGCGCGCTCAACGCCAGCACGTGGGCACCCGCCGAGACGAGGAGCGCAACCGGGAGGGCCCGGCGGTAGTCGGGCCTCCGTCGGCCGCGCGGAGCCGCGTGGGGGCGGAGGGGTCCGGGGGGGCGGGGAGGTGCGGGCAAGCCGCCAGACCTTGCACGAGGGTGGCGTGGGGCGTTCCTTCCCCCTAGACGAGGAGGGTGCCCGGAGGGGTTGCCCGTGCCCCCGACTCCCGCTGGCGGCGTTCCTTCGTGCGCCGTCCCGGAGCCCGCCACCCACTGCCCCGAGCTGGTATGCCGCCCTTCCGCCCCTGCGCCTGGACCGCGCTGCTCGTCCTCGTGACGGTGGCTCCGCTGCCTCTCCGGGCCCAGGGCAGGGAGGCCACCTCCTTCGGGATCTCCGCCTACGCCGGCCTGGGGCCCGTCTTCGACAACGGCAGCCTGGTCTCCTGGACCGGGAACCTCCTCGTCGAAGCCGACGCGACGCATGGGCCCTGGCGCGTGGCCCTCCATGCCTCCGTGCGGGGGATCGGCGCCGCGTGCGCCGACGCCTGCGACCTGAGCGGTGACGGCGTGGGGCTGGGTGTGGCGCGCCTCGTGGGGCCGGTGGGCGTGGGCGCGGGGATGGGCGCGCTCCACCAGGGCGGGAGGTGGTACGCCCAGCCGCACGCGGTGCTCACCGCGGGGCGGGGCACGCTCCGGGCCCAACTCCGCCTGGAGCTGCCCCAGGGCGCGTTCGGCGTGTCCGCGCCGGTCCTGGTGGGCGGACGCGTGCCGGTGGGGTAGGCGCCGCCGGTCGACGCCGGACGCACCGTCGCGCAGGTTGCCGCGGGGCGCCCCGGGACCGCATGATGCGGCCGACAGATCTCCGGTGACACGCATTCCGAGGGAAGGCATGGGGATAGGGATAGGGATGGGGATTCGGAGGGCGAGCGTCCTCCGTCGCGCCCGGGTCGCCCCGGCCCTTCTCATCCTGGCCGTCGCCGGGCTCCTGGGGGTCGAGGGGTGTGCCTCCTCCGGGGGAGGCTATCCGTCGGGGTGCGCCTCGGACCTCCCCCGGGACCGGCGCTCCCTGGACGGGGTGGTCGACTCGGCGGGACTCCAGACCGACGTGGCCGGCTTCTGGGCCCCGGGCATGGGGCGCACAGTGGCGAGCATCCACTACGACTCCGCCGGCAGCCTGGACACCGCCCGTGTCGCGTCGGCGACGCTCCGCGAGGAGGGGGAGGACCGCCTGGCGGCCATGGTCCTCGCTCATGCCCGTCCCGAGGGGGCGCCGGGAGAGGACGCCTACCTCTTCCTGGGCGACGAGGGCGGCGCGGCGCTCCGCCGCGTCCCGCGCCTCGCCGGATGCGCGCCCCGCCTGCTGCGCCGAGACCTGCTGGCCCGGCGCCTCTCCGAGGAGGCGGCGGCCCTGGGCGTGTCGCGCCTCGTGACGGCGAACGTGATGGTCCACGTGCAGGCCGACGGCCGTGCCGGGGAGGTGCGCATCGCCCGCACCTCCGGGTCCCCTGAGGTCGACTTCGCGGCGATGAGCGTCCTCCGCGACGCCACCTTCACGGCCGGCATGCTCGAGGGGATCCCGGTGGCCCTGTGGGCCGCCTTCCCCCTCACCTTCACGCCACGCCGGTAGGCACGTGGCGCATCCCACCCGATGGGTGACGCTGCTGGCGGCCGCGGCCGCCGTGGCCTGCGGCGGCGACGCCCCCCCGGGGGAAGGGGAGGCCCGTGCCGCCACCCCCGTACCCGGCGAGGTCCGCGTTCTCATCGCCACCGCCGACGCCCGCATCGGGGAGATCGCGGACCTGGTCGTGGACGCGGAGGGCACCGTCTACGCCGTGGACCGTCAGGCGGCGGAGATCCACGTCGTGGACGCGTCGGGACGGGTGACCTCCTTCGGTCGGCCGGGGGCCGGACCGGGGGAGTACGCACGGCCGTCCGCCCTGGAGGTCCTCGGGGACACGCTCCTCGTGGTCGACTGGGGCAACGGCCGCCTGCAGGGCGTGACCAGGACCGGCGAACCCCTCTTCACGCGGGGGCTCCCCCCGGGGCAGGCTCCCGCCATCGGCGCGGGGGGCTGGATGGTCCGCCCCACGTGGGGCAACGACACCGTGCTGGCGGTGATCCACGCTCCCGACCTGGCTTCGGTGGCGGGCATCGGGCGCATCGCGGGGACCCCGACCGGGACGGTGTACCCCCGGTCCATGAAGGAGGAGATCCGCCAGGGCAAGGTGCCGGCCATCTTCCTCAACATGGCGGAGGCGGTGCTGGGGCCGGACTCCACCACGTGGCTCTACGTGCAGGCCCGGGGAACGGTACAGCGCTTCGACGCCGCGGGACGGGAGCTCTTCGCCGTAGCCGTGCAGGAGCCGGAGGCGGATGGGCTGCTCCAGGCGTTCATGGACGCCAACGCGGCGCTCCCGGTGGGGTCCTTCGCCCCGCTGAGCTACGTCGCCGCCGCGACGCTGGTGGGCGAGGACCTCTGGCTCCTCCTCGGCCACTCCCGGTCGGGCCCGACGAGCGTGCGCGTGCTCCGCGGCGACGGATCGTGGGGACCCCGGCTGGAGTTCCCGGGCGTGACCGGCGCCAGCCGGCTGGCGGTGGACCTCCCCCGGGGCGTGGTGTATTTCGTCCGGGGCGACGCCGCGGAACTGGTGCGCGTCCCCCTCCCGGACCCTCTCCCGTGAGCCTGCCGCCATGAGCCCCTCCCGTCCCCTGACCCTCCTGGCCCTCGTCTTCGCCCTCTTCGCGGTGGTGCTCCTGGTGGCCCCCCTCGCCCTGGTGGCCAGGGGGGCGCAGCCGTGGGGCCGGGTGCGCGGGCTCTGGCTCTCGGGATGGGGCTTCCTCGCCGTCGCCGCCGGGACGCATTTCGCCTACCGCGGCTGGGGCAACCTCGTGGTCGTGGGCGTGCTGCTGGCGGGGGCAGGGCAGTGGATCCAGCGGGAAGCCACGAAGGCGCGGGGGCCGAAGCCGTGACGCGCCGGGGGCGCTGACGGCCACCGGGCGGGCGGTGGCCGCGACGGCCTCCTCGGACCATGTTGCGGGACCGCAACGATCCCCACGCCCCCGGAGCCGTTCCATGAAGCTTCAGCAGTGGGCCCACCTCGCAGAGATCGTCGGCAGCTTCGCCGTGGTCGTCACCCTGGTGATCCTCGTGCAGGAGGTCCGGGGCAACACCGGCGCGCTGGAGCGCCAGGCCGACCTGGACCGGGCGGAGGCCCTCACCGCCCCCTTCTTCTCCCATCCCCGCCTCGCGTCCGTGCTGGCCAAGATCAAGGAGGTGGACGGCACCGACCCCCTCCCCCAAGCCTTCGTGGACCGCTACGGCATCACCCAGGAGGAGGCCATCCTCTGGGAGCGGCACCTCTGGCTCGTCTGGCTGGAGCACGAGGCCGACTTCCAGCGGGGCGGCGCCACTCCGGAGCTGGCGGCGTGGATCCTGGGCGCGCTGACCACGACCGACAACCGCCTGTATTGGAGGCACCGGGGCCCCGACGTGGAGCCGGGGTTCCGGGCCTTCGTCGACGGGTTGGCGGCCCAGGCGCCGGGCTGAGCCGCGCTGGCCGGCCGCCACCACGCCGGGCCCGCCGTGTTACCTTGAGGGGCCTCCCGCCCGCCGCATCGTGCCCGAACCGAGGAGCTTCGGATGACGACGACGGGGCCCCGGCCGCCCGGGGAAGGCCGGCTCTATTTCCTGGACAACCTCCGGTCCGCCATGATCGCGCTGGTGGTGCTCTACCACGCCGGCGCCGTCTACGAGAGCAGCGGCCTGTTCGCCTCCTTCTGGATCGTGGACGACCCCGCCACCAACGACCTGGTGGGGATCGTGAACGTCCTCGTGGACATCGTGGTGATGCCGGCGCTCTTCTTCGCGTCGGGGTACTTCGCGCCTCCTTCGCTGGCGAGGCGTCCGGGATGGGGCTTCGCGGTCCACCGCTTCCGCCGGCTCATGGTGCCGTGGCTCCTGGCGGCGGCCACGCTGGTGCCGCTCTACAAGGTGGTGTTCCTGGCATCCCGGGGGCTCCCGCAGGAGCCCTGGACCACCTACTTCCACGTGGGCAACGGCGAGCTGGGCCAATCCTGGCTCTGGTTCCTCCCCGTGTTGTTCGTCTTCGACGTGGCCCTGTGGGCGCTCGCCCGGCTTCGTGTGCGACCGCCCCGTCTCTCCATGCGGACGGCGGTGGCCGGCGTCTTCGCCCTGGCGACGCTGTACGGCTTCGCCGTCACGTACCTGGGAGGGACGGGGTGGACCAAGGGGCCCCTCCTCGACTTCCAGAACGAGCGGCTGGGGATCTACTTCCTCCTCTTCCTCCTGGGCGCCCACGTGAACAGGCTCGGCGTCCTGGAGCAGGCCCCCCGGGGCAAGGGGCTCTACATCGGCGTGGCGTGCACGGCGTGGATCCCCATCAACGTCTACATCGTGGTGCTCCTGTCCCTCATCTTCCGCCCCGGCGCGTACCTCGTCTCCCTGGGTGGCGACCTGTTCCTCCTCTGGACGGCCTACGCGCTGTCCATGCTCGCGCTGCTCTACCTCCTCGTGGGGGGCTTCCAGAGGTGGGGGAAGGGGCGGGGGAGGGTGCTCCGGGCCCTCGCCGACAACGCGTACGGCGTGTACGTCCTCCACGTGCCCCTGCTGGGCGGCCTGGCCCTCCTCCTCCTGCCGGTGGGCGTCCCGTCCCTCCTCAAGTACGCCGCGGTCGCCCTGGGGACGTACGGCCTGGGCAACCTCCTCGTCTCGGCGTACCGGCGCGTCCGGGGCCCGGCGGTGGCGGCGTAGGGGCGCGTCCTCCCTGCCTTCCGCGGAGCACAGGAGCGTCCTCCCTGGGGGACACGGCGCGGGCTGCGCCTTGCACGGCGCGGCGGATCCGCCGCGGCACGACTCCTGCTTGTCCGGCGTGCGTGGCACCTCCCCCGGGTGCAGACCCCCTACGGAGCCATCTCCCATGCATGCGAAAGCCGCTGTCCTCGTGGCGGGCGCCCTGTGCGCCCTCCTCCCCGCCACCGGCCGGGCCCAGGAGGGGCGCCCCCTGCCCGCCGTGGGCTCCCACGCCGTGATGTTCAGCCTGCCGGAAGGGGGCGGCGCGGGGTTCGGTATCCGGAAGATGACGTCGGAGCGGAAGAGCGTGGGGGTGGAGGTCCAGATCGGTGTCTCGTACAGCCGGTACGACCACGGCGCGCTCGAGGACGAAAGCCGCACGCACTTCGCCCTCGGCGTCGCCCCGGACGTGCGCCTCTACCGGCGGGACCGCGGCCCCGTCGTTCCCTTCATGGAGATCGAGGGCCGGCTGGGCTACCAGGATGCCCACGGCGACGCGTGGGCCGTGGACGGGGGCGCGGGCCTGGGGCTCGGGGTGGAGTGGCTGCCGCTTCCCTCCATGAGCATCTCGGGCTCCACCGGCCTGGCGCTCACGCTCCAGCACTCCGAAGGTGGCGGGAACTCCCAGACCGGGCTCAACTTCGGGGCGTTCCGGTCCAGGTTCTCGCTCAACCTGTACTTCTGAACCCCGGGAGGGCCCGGTGGCGCCATGAGGTCGGTCTTCTCATCCCTCGCGCTCGTCGCCTTCACCCTCGGCGCCGCCGCCCCCTTGGGGGCCCAGGTCGTCCGCGGCGCGGTGCTGGACGTCAGGAACGGGCGCCCCGTGCCCATGGCGGCCGTGCAGGTGATGTCGCAGGAGCGCGACGCCGTGGCCATGGTCATGGCCGACTCCGTGGGGCGCTACGCCTTCGCCGTCCCCGCAGCCGGCGAGTACGTCCTCCTGGTGCAGCGCTTCGGGTACCGCGACCTGGTGTCTCCCCTCCTTGCCATCTCCGACGCCCGGGACTACGCGCTGGACCTGGAGCTCGAGCCCGAGCCCCTGGGCCTGGGCGAGCTCAGGGTCACCGTGCGCAACGAGCAGGCCGAGGAGTGGGTCCGGCGCGAGTTCGGGCGCTCGCCCCAGGAGTTCTTCGGATTCCGGCTTCTCCAGGGTGAGCGCCTGGCCGAGGCCAAGGCCAAGGGGCGGTTCCGGCCCACCGAGACACTCCGGTGGCTGTACGTTCCCGTTTCCCACGGACCGGACTGCGTGGCCATCAACGCGTTCCCCCGGGCGTCCACCACGACGTCCCGCGGGCCCCGCGCCAGCGCCTTCGCGCCTGGGGCGGCCCCCGGGGGCACCCGGGACGTCAACGCGCTCCGCCGGGATGAGGCGGCGGGGCCGGACCGGTGCGGGAGACTCCTGGTCAACGACCGGGTGATCCCCAACGAGCACCTGGACAGCGTGAACATGGCCTCCATCGCCGTCGTGATCACGCTTCCCGGTGAGGTCCGGATGTACACCTCCGACTTCGACTGGCGCTTCCGCGAGGAGTGAAGGAGGGCGGGGGGCTCCCTGGCGCGGCACCCCGACCCCTCACACCTTCAGCCCCGGACCCCTTTGTCCGGATTCCATCCTCTCCCGGAGTCGCCATGCGCCTGCACCGAATCGTCCCCTTCGCCCTCACGTTGACCCTGGCCGCCTGCGGCGGCGGCGAGCCCCCGGAGACGGCCGAAGCCGAGGCCGCGCCCGAGGCGACGGCCGCCGCGCCCGCGACCACCGTCTGTTGGCTCTCCGGCGCCAGCCTCGCCGAGGCCAAGGGCCGGCCCAGTCCCCTCATGGAGACCCCCTTCTCCGTCGGCGGCCACGACGGCACGCTCTGCTACGGCGCGCCGGCTGCCAATGGGCGGCAGGTCATGGGCGCCTTGGTGCCGTACGGCGAGATCTGGCGCCTGGGGGCCAACGAGCCCACCACGCTGCACCTCACGGGTCCCGCCCAGGTCGGCGGCGTGACGCTGGAGCCGGGGAGCTACTCCCTCTACGCCGTGCCCGGCGAGACGGAGTGGACCTTCTACATCAACAGCAGCTACCAGCGCTGGGGGATCCCCATCGGCGACGACGTGCGCGCCACCGAGGTGGGGAGCTTCACCGCCCCGGTGGAGGCCACGGACGGCATGGTGGAGCGGCTCGGAATCCGCTTCGTCCCCTCCGAGGACGGCACCATGGGGGACATGTTCGTGGAGTGGGAGAACACGCGGGTGACGTTCCACCTCCACCCGGCGGGCTGAGCGGCCGCGTCCGTCCGGGTTCTCCATCGGGAGGGCCCGTCCCCGTGGGGGGCGGGCCCTCGCTCATGCCCTCCTGAGGTAGGCCTGGGCCGCCTGGGGCGCAGGCAGCGGACGGGCGAAGAGGAACCCCTGGCCCGTGCCGCACCCCGCGCTCCGGAGGAGGTCCACCTGGGCGCGGGTCTCGATGCCCTCGGCCACCACCTCCATGCCCAGGTCCCGGGCCAGGTCCACGATGGTGCGCACGATCCCCAGGTCGCTCCCCGCGGTCCGTCCCAGCCCCTTCACGAACGAGCGGTCGATCTTCACCGAATCGGTGGGGAAGCGGTGTAGATACGCCAGCGACGAGTACCCGGTGCCGAAGTCGTCGATGGCCAGCCCCACGCCCAGCTCCTTCAGGGCGGTGAGCTTGGCCACGGTGGCCTCGGCGTTCTCCATCATGGCGCTCTCCGTGAGCTCGAGGTGGACGAGCCTGGGCGAGACGCCCGCCTCCGCGAGGACGCCCCGCACGCCGGCCACGAAGTCCTCCCGGGCGAGTTGGTGGGCGGAGACGTTCACGCGCACGGGCACGAGGACGTCGGGACCGTGGGCCTCTTCCCAGGTCCGGAGCTGCCGGCAGACCTGCGCCAGGACCCACGAGCCCATGGGCACCACGAGCCCCGTGTCCTCGGCGATGGGGAGGAACGCCGCCGGGAGGAGGAGCCCGCGGATGGGGTGCCACCACCGGACCAAGGCCTCGAAGCCCTGGACCACGCCGTCCTCCAGACGGACGATGGGCTGGTAGAAGAGCTCGAACTCCCCGCGGTCCAGGGCACGGCGGAGGTCCGTCTCCACCTGGAGGCGCGTGAGGGCTTCCATGTGGAGCGTGGTGTCGAACAGCTCGCTCCGGGAGCGGCCCCGGTCCTTGGCGCGGTACATGGCCAGGTCGGCGTCCCGGAGCATCTCCTCCGCCTGCTGGTAGGGGGAGTGATGCCCGGCCACGCCGATGCTCACCGTGGTGAAGACCTCGTGGTTCCCCAGCTGGAAGGGGCGCCGCAGGTCGGCGTGGATGCGGTCGGCCACCACCCGGGCCTCCGCCAGGTCCGCGCCCTCGAGCAGGAGCGTGAATTCGTCGCCGCCGAAGCGGGCGACGGTGTCGCCCGGGCGCAGCGTCGCCCGGAGGCGCCGGGCCAGCTCCACGAGGAGCTGGTCACCCACGGGATGTCCCAGGGAGTCGTTGATGACCTTGAACCGGTCCAGGTCCAGGAAGAGGACGGTGAAGGGCGAGGCGTCGCCCCGCCGGGAGCGCTGCAGCCGGTGGTTGAGTCGGTCCAGGAAGAGCGCCCGGTTGGGGAGCTGGGTGACGCGGTCGTGGAAGGCGTCGTGGAGGAGCTGGGCCTCGGCCTGCTTCCGGTCGGTGACGTCCCGGGCATTGATGACGATCCCGTGGACCGCCGCGTCGTCCAGGAGGTTCCGGGCCACGGCCTCCAGCGTCCGCCAGCTCCCGTCCTTGTGGAGGAAGTCCACCTCCAGGCGGGCGGTGAGCTCGGGGCGGCGGAGCAGCAGGTCGAGCTGGGCCAGGGCCCGGGGCTGGTCTCTCTCGTGCACGTAGCCGAAGATGTTCTGGCCCACCAGCTCCTCGGGCTCGTACCCCAGGACCCGGCTCAGCGAAGGACTCTCGTAGCTGATGACGCCCTGGGCGTCCACCACGGTGATCGTGTCGCTGGCGTTCTCGATGAGGGAGCGGAAGAGGCGCTCCCGGTCGGCCAGGGCCCGGGTCGCCGCCATGCGCTCCGTGACGTCCTCGATGATGCCCTGGTATCCCGTGATGGCCCCCGACTCGTCGCGGCTGGCGGTGGTGGTGAGGAGGCAGTCCATGACCCGTCCCTTCCGGGAGCGGAGGCGCACCGGGTACCCCTCCACCGTCCCCCCGCGGCGGGCGATGGCCTTCTGGAACGCCTTGCGGGCGTGCTGCTCCGCGTAGAAGTCGCCGGCGTTGAGGTCGAGGAGCTCGTCGTGCTCCACCTCGAAGAGGCGGAGCGCCGCCGGGTTGGCGTCCAGGAAGCTGCCGTCGTGCTCCGTGAGGTAGATGGCGTGGGGGGACTCCTCGAAGAGCCTCCGGTATCGGTCCTCGCTCTCCCGGAGCGCCGCTTCCGTGCGGGCCCGCTCCGTCACGTCCCTGAAGGACCAGACCCGGCCCACCACCTCGCCCCCGAGCCACTCCGGGCGCGAATACCGCTCGAACACCCGGCCGTCCTTCAACTCGATGGTGTCGAAGCTCCGCTCCTCCGGCCGGCTGTACAGCTCGTGGACGCGCCGGACGAACCCCTCGGGGTCCTTCACCTTCTCCATGGCCTCGGCCAGCGTCGCCTCGTCGTCGTGCTTCTCGAGGAGCGCCGGGGAGAGCGCCCACATCTTGGCGAAGCGGCGGTTGTAGCGCGTGATGCGCCCGCTCAGGTCCACGGCCAGGATCCCGTCGGCGGTGGAGTCCAGCGTGGCCTGCAGGAGGGAGAGGGACCGTTTGGCCGCGGCCTCGCCCGCCTCCCGCCGCAGGACGTATCCGATGGGTCCGCCCGGGTGCTCGAGGGCGAACGCCGCCAGGCTCCACGTGCCGTCGGGGCGCTCCAGCGAGCCGAGGGGAAGGGGGAGGGGGAAGGCCCGCCCCGAGGACAGGGCGTCCAGCACCTTGGCCGCCAGGGCGCGAGGGAGCACGGACTCCACCCCGCGACCGCCCTCGGGGGTCGCCTCGAGGCGGGGGAGCTCGCGGTGGCTCTCGTTCTCGTAGAGGAAGGCGCCGGCGTGGGTGAGAGCGGCGAAGGGGATCCCCAGCCGGTCAAGGGCCTGCCCCAATGCCGCGGCCAGCCCGTGGGGAGCGGGCTTGGGCCCCCTTGAATGGGGGTGCGGAGAGGGCATGCGCGCGCTCCTGCCTCGGTGGCCCGACCGGGGGGGCTGGCCACATATCAACGCTAGGCCTGAAGAGATAGGGACAGCAAGGCCTTTCGCCTTGACCCAGGGGGGGCGTCTGGCCATCCTTGGGCACGTAGGCCCAAGGAGATCGCCATGCCCGCTCGAACGACCCCGACGACCACCACCGCCGGCCGGACCACCGGCCGGGGGGCTTCGCGCGTCGTTTGAACTGAGGCGACCTTCGACGGCGCGGCGCGGCCCCGATCCCCGGGGACCGCGCTTTTCTTTGCCGACTCCCGGGAAGGCCGCCCCGTGGCGGAGAACCCGAACCCGTACCGAGCCATGTCCAGCGAGCAGATCCGCATCACCCTTCCCAACGGCGACGTCCTCGAGCTTCCCCGGGGCTCCACGCCCGGCGACGTGGCCCGCGCCATCGGCCCCGGCCTTGCGAAGGCCGCGGTGGCCGCGGTGGTGGACGGCGAGACCATCGGGCTCATGACCCCGCTGGAGGCCGACGCGTCCATCCGACTCCTCACGGACAAGGACGGGGACGCGCTGGCGGTGCTCCGTCACTCGGCGGCGCACATCCTGGCCACCGCGGTGCGGGAGCTGCGCCCGGGGGCGGGCATCGGCTTCGGGCCGGCCATCGACGAGGGCTTCTACTACGACTTCGAGGTGGAGAAGCCGTTCACGCCCGAGGATCTGGAGACCTTCGAGGCGAAGATGCGCGAGGTGGTGGAGGCCGATCAGGCCTTCGAGCGGCGCCGCGTGGACAAGGCGGAGGCCCGTCAGCTCTTCGCCGACGACCCCCTCAAGCTGGAGCGGCTGGAGGAGTTCGCCGACGACGAGGTCATCACGGTGTACCGGAACGGGCCGTTCCTGGACCTGTGCCGGGGCCCCCACGTGCCCAGCACGGGGAAGCTGAAGCACTTCAAGCTACTCTCCGCCGCCGGAGCGTATTGGCGGGGCGACGAGCGCCGCCAGATGCTCCAGCGCATCTACGGGACGGCGTTCTTCAAGCAAGGGGACCTGGACGAGCACCTGCGGCGGCTGGAAGAGGCCAAGAAGCGCGACCACCGCAAGCTCGGCCGCGAGCTCGACCTCTTCAGCACCGACGAGCGGGTGGGGCAGGGGCTCATCCTCTGGCACGCCAAGGGGTCGCTCGTGCGCATGGAGATCGAGAACTACGAGCGGGAGCTCATCCTCCGCCACGGCTACCAGGTGGTGTACACCCCGCACATCATGAGCGAGCGTCTCTTCGAGATCTCCGGGCACCTGGAGAACTTCAAGGAGAACATGTTCGGCGCCATGGAGGTGGAGGGCGCCCGCTATCGCCCCAAGCCCATGAACTGCCCGGGCCACATCGCCGTGTACCAGAGCGACCAGCGCTCGTACCGCGACCTCCCCATCCGCATGGCCGAGTTCGGCACCGTGTACCGCTACGAGCGGAGCGGGGTGCTCCACGGCATGCTGCGGGTCCGGGGCTTCACCCAGGACGACGCCCACGTCTTCTGCACGCCGGACCAGGTCCCCGGAGAGATCGAGCGTCTCCTCGACCTGGTGGACGAGATGCTCGCCACCTTCGGCTACCCGTACACCATCGAGCTGTCCACCCGCCCGGAGAAGGCGCTGGGGTCGGAGGACGACTGGGACAGCGCCATCAAGCTCCTGGCGGACACGCTCGACGCGCGCGGGGTCCCCTACGACATCGACGAGGGGGGCGGGGCGTTCTACGGCCCCAAGCTGGACTTCAAGCTCATCGACGCCATCGGACGGAAGTGGCAGGGCCCCACGGTGCAGCTCGACTTCAACCTCCCCGACCGCTTCGACATGGAGTACGTGGGCGAGGACAACCAGCCCCACCGCCCTGTCATGCTCCACCGCGTGCTCGTGGGCTCCATGGAGCGTTTCGTCGGCGGCCTCATCGAGCACTACGCCGGCGCGTTCCCCACATGGCTCGCACCGGAGCAGGTACGGATCCTCCCTGTGTCGGAACAATGGGCCAAGAGCGCGGGCGCGCTGGTGGCCGACCTGAAGCTGGCGGGCGTGCGGGCCACGCTGGAGTCCCGGGAGACGTTGGGGTACCGAATCCGGGAGGCGGAGACGCTCAAGATCCCCTACATGGGGGTCGTGGGCGAGCGCGAGGCCGAGGACCGCACGGTGGCCGTGCGCAAGCGCGGCGCCGGCAAGAAGCAGGAGGTCATGGACCGGGAGGTCTTCGTGGACCTGGTGGTCCGGGAGATCCGGGAGCGGACGCTGGGCTGAGGGGGGACGGCCTCAGGGGACCGTCGTGGGCCGGGCCTCCGGGGCGCCGGCGGGCCGGTCCGTCGCCTCGAGGAGCCGCGTCCGGCGCTTGAGGACGTGGAGGGCCAGATACGCCGCCGTCCCCGCGGCGAAATAGGCGAGCCACCCGGATCCCAGCCGCCACCCCTCCCCGGAGGCCACCGAGCGCGTGAGCTCAGCGGCCGTGCCTGCCGCCACGAAGCCGTAGAGGGCCTGGTAGTCGCGCCCCAGGCAGTAGCGCACGCTGAACGGGTGCGGCGAGGGAACCCACCCCCGCAGCCGCGGGACGAAGGGGGGAGTGCGCTCCGCCCAGGTGCGGAAATGCTCCCCGAAGCCTTCGAAGAGGAAGCGCTCCTCGGCCATCATGATGCGTTCGTAGTACAGCCAGAACGCCAGCGTGGACACGACGACCACCAGCGGGTGGCCGACCATCACCGCCACGCCCATCCAGAGGAAGTAGTTGCCCAGATAGAGCGGGTGGCGCACCACCGAGTAGAGCCCGGTGGTGTTCAGCGACTCGGCGCGGAGCTCCTTCGTCCCGCGCCCCGACGTCCCCATGGGGACGTGCCCCAGCGCCCAGGCCCGGGTGCCCAGCCCCAGGGCCCCGGAGAGGAGGCCCGCCGCCACCCACCAGGGGCGCGAGACGGCGCCCCCCGACGGGACGGGGTCCAGGACCACCACCACCAGCACGTAGGCGAGGACCACCAGCGGGGGATAGCTACGCCACCGGAAGAGCCAGTTTCCGCTGGTGGTGTATTCGGACACGATGCCGGGAGCGGGGGGGGGCGTCACGGCGCGGTTCCTCATGTACGGGAGCGCTCAGCCCGGGACCCTCCCGGGCTGGAGCGGGAGTAGTCTGGGGCCCGCGCCCCCGTCCGTAAAGCCCGAGACTCGGGGCGCCCCCGTTGACCGCCCGGGCCGGTTGCGGCATCTTTGACCGCCGCCTCAGAGGCGGAAAAAGCTGAGAAGTGGGGCGCTGGACCGGCGCCCCCACCCTCAGAGCCCCGAGAGGGCTGGATGAGGGTCGCGAGGGACACGGCGGAGGCACGTCTCCGCGCGTTCCGGTTGCGGCCCGAGATTTCTCGGGCTTTTTTGTTGGCTCCCGGGCGCCTCAGGGCCCCGCAACGAGACTCGAGTCGGAGGTACTCAGATCAGCGACAAGCGCGTACGCGTCAACGAGCAGATCCGCATCAGCCCCGTTCGGCTCATCACCGACGACGGCGAGCAGATCGGCATCGTCTCCATCGACGAGGCCCGCGACCGCGCGTCGGAGCGGGGGCTCGATCTGGTGGAGGTGGCGCCCGAAGCGCGGCCCCCCGTGGTCAAGATGATGGACTACGGGAAGTACAAGTACGAGGCGGCCCGGCAGGCTCGTGAAGCGCGTAAGAAACAGCACACGATCCAGGTCAAAGAGGTGAAGTTCCGGCCCGGGATCGAGGAGCACGACTACGAGTTCAAGACCCGCCATGCGCGGCGGTTCCTGGAGGAAGGCAACAAGGTCAAGCTCACGATGATGTTCCGGGGGCGGCAGGTGACCCACCCCGAGCTCGGGCTGGAGGTGCTGGCCCGCGTGACCGAGGACCTCCAGGACGTCGGCAAGGTGGAGCAGCAACCCAATTTCGAAGGGCGCGTCATGTCGATGGTGCTGGCGCCCCTGAAGGCCAAGTAAGGCCCCGGGACTCCGGGGCCGGCAGGCCCTGGAGAGGACACGGAGAGGTTCCCAATGCCCAAGATGAAGACCCACAGGGGTGCGGCGAAGCGCCTGAAGAGCACCGGCACCGGCCGGCTCAAGCGGCACAAGGCGAACAAGAGCCACATCCTCACGAAGAAGACGACCAAGAGGAAGCGCCGGCTGCGTCAGCCGGACCTCGTGGCCAAGTCCGACGAGAAGCGGCTGAAGCGCCTGCTTCCCTACGGCGGTTGAGGGGGAGAAGCCATGCCTCGCGCAACGTCTGCCCCCGCCCGCCACAAGCGGAAGAAGAAGCTGCTCCGGACCGCCAAGGGGTATTTCGGCGGTCGCAAGAACCTCCTGCGGACCGCGAAGGACGCGGTCACCAAGGGGTGGGAGCACGCCTACGTCGACCGGAAGAAGAAGAAGCGGAACTTCCGCCGTCTCTGGATCGCCCGCATCAACGCGGCGACCCGCGAGCACGACATGCCCTACTCCCAGTTCATCAACGGCCTGAAGGAGGCCGGCATCGAGATGGACCGGAAGGCCATGGCCGACCTGGCGGTGCGGAGCCCCGAGGGCTTTGCGGCCCTGGTCGAGCGCGCCAAGGAGGCGCTGGCGGCCAAGGCCAGCTGAGTCCGGCACCCGCAGAGGGAGAGAGGGGCTCCGCGGCCATGCGCCGCGGGGCCCCTTCTCATTAGCTTTGGCCCTTCGGCACCCTGTTCAGGCACCCGACGCACCCGAACCGACGTCATGAGCGAACTGCACCCCATCGAAGCCCTCCGCGCCCTGGAGCGGGAGGCCGTGGCGGCCGCGGCGGCCGCCCCGGATCCCGACGCCCTGGAGCAGGTGCGCATCACGTACCTGGGCCGCAAGGACGGCCGCATCTCGCTGGTCCTCCGCTCCGTGGGCACGCTTCCCCCGGAGGAGCGCCCGGCCCTGGGCCAGGAGGCCAACCGGGTCAAGGAGGCCGTCGCCGCCGCCCTGGAGGTCCGGGAGCGGGAGGTGGCGGGACCGGCGTCCGCGCCGACGGAGGACCTCACGCTTCCCGGACGCCGCCGCTGGCAGGGGGGGCTGCACCCCGTCACGCAGGTGGTGGACGAGATCTGGGGGATCTTCCGCGACCTGGGCTTCACCCGGGCCCGGGGCCCCGAGGCCGACTCGGAGTGGTACAACTTCGAGGCGCTGAACACGCCCCTCGACCACCCCGCCGCCGACGAGCAGGACACGCTCTACCTGGTGGGGGAGGGGCTTCTTCGGAGCCACACCTCCCCCGTGCAGATGCGCACGATGGAGACCCACGAGCCACCCATCCGGATCATCGCGCCGGGGTGGGTCTACCGCCGCGACACCTACGACGCGACCCACACGCCGGCATTCCTCCAGATCGAGGGCCTCGTGGTGGACGAAGGCGTCACGTTCGTGGACTTCAAGGCCACGCTGGCCGAGTTCGCCCGCCGGTTCTGGGGCCCCGGCACGCAGGTCCGGTTCCGTCCCTCGTTCTTCCCGTTCACAGAGCCCAGCGCCGAGGTGGACGTGAAGCGCGTCATCACGCGGCCCGACGGTACCACCTTCGAGACCGACTGGATCGAGATCATGGGCGCCGGCATGGTGGACCCCAACGTGCTGGCCAACGCCGGCTACGACCCCGAGCGGTATACGGGCTTCGCCTTCGGCATGGGCCCGGGGCGCATCGCGCTCCTCAAGTACGGCGTGGACGACCTGCGCACCTTCTTCGAGAACGACATCCGCTTCCTGGCACAGTTCGCCCGATGAACGTCTCCTATCGCTGGCTCAAGGCCATGGTCCCGGGGCTGGAGCTCACCCCCGACGAGGTCGCACGCCACCTGGCGTTGCGCGGTTGCCCGGTGGAGGGCATGGAGTCCCCTGGCGCCGAGCTGGGGGACGTGGTGGTGGGCAAGGTGATCACCGCGGGACGGCACCCCAACGCCGACCGCCTCTCCCTCTGCACCGTCGACGGCGGGAACGGGGTGGTCTCGGTGGTGTGCGGCGCCCCCAACGTGAAGGCCGGGTCCTGGTACCCCTTCGCCCCGGCGGGCTCCTCGCTCCCCGGTGGCGTTCAGATCAAGAAGTCCAAGATCCGCGGCGAGGTCTCGGAGGGCATGCTCTGCTCCCCCGACGAGCTTGGCCTGGGCAGGGAGCACGACGGCATCCTGGAGATCTTCGGCGACTTCACGCCGGGGCAGTCGTTCGTCCGGGCCATGGGGCTCGACGACGTGACGCTGGAGGTGGAGGTCACGTCGAACCGAGGGGATCTGCTCTCCCACATGGGGATCGCCCGCGAGCTGGCCGCGGAGGGCGACGGGGCCGTGGTCCTTCCCCCGTTCCCGGTGGAGGGCGGCGCCGACGCCGCCGGCTCGTGGACGGTGGTGATCCGGGATCACCGCCGTGCCGTCGCGGGGGAGGTCTCCATCGCCATCGAAGACCCGGACCTCTGCCTCCGGTACATGGGGGCGGTGATCCGGGGCGTGAAGGTGGGCCCCTCGCCCGCCTGGCTGCAGGAGCGCCTCCGGGGCGCCGGCGCCCGGCCCATCAACAACGTCGTGGACGCCACCAACTACGTCATGCTCGAGCTGGGGCAGCCGCTGCACGCCTTCGACCTGGCCAAGCTCGGCGGCTCGGCCATCGTCGTGCGCCGTGCGCGGCCCGACGAGAAGACGTTCACCACCCTCGACGACGAGGAGCGGACGCTTGCGCCCGACATGCTCATGATCTGCGACGCCGAGCGCCCGGTGGCCATCGCCGGCGTCATGGGCGGGCAGGACTCGGAGGTGGGCGCCGACACCGTCGACGTCCTCCTGGAGTGCGCCCTCTTCGACGCCAAGTCCGTGCGGGCGACGCGCAGGGCGCTGAACATGTCCACCGACGCGTCGTACCGCTTCGAGCGGGGCGTGGACCCGGAAGGCCTCCTCGTGGCGCTCAACCGGGCGGTGGGCGTCATCCTGGCCACCGCCGGGGGTACCCGGGACGGGATGCTGGACGTCTGCCCGCGGCCCTTCAATGCCGCGGAGGTCTCGCTCCGCCTCGCCCGCATCGAGCGCCTCCTGGGCGTGGCGCTGGACGCCGCCACCGTGCGCTCCTACCTGGAGCCCCTGGGCTTCACGGTGGAGTCGGAGAGGGACGGCATCCTGGAGGTCCTCGTGCCCGGGTTCCGGAGCTACGACGTGACGCGGGAGGTGGACCTCATCGAGGAGGTGGCCCGCACCCACGGGTACGACGCCTTTCCCGAGGCGCTGGGGCCGTACCGGCAAGGCACGGTACCCGACCACCCGCTCTTCCGCCTGGAGGACGAGCTTCGCAGGCACCTGGTGGAACAGGGCTTCTTCGAGGCCCAGACGCCGGCCTTCGTCCCCGAGGGGGAGGGGGAGGTGAGGGTGGCCAACCCCCTCAACACCCGGGAGCCCTTCATGCGCCGGGTCCTCCTGCCGTCGCTGCTCCGGCGCGTGGAGCACAACTTCGCACGGGGGCTGCGCGACGTGCGCCTCTTCGAGATCGGGACCTCCTTCCGGAAGGACCCGGCGGGCGGGCTGCCCCGGGAGGAGACGCACCTGGTGGCGGCCTTCACCGGCCGCCGGGAGCCCCCCCACTGGTCCACGCCCGAGTCCACGTTCACGGTATGGGACCTGAAGGGCCTCCTGGAGGACGTGGCGGGCCGGGCCTTCCGCGGAGGCGTGCGCGTCGTGCCCGCTCCCGATTCCTCGGAGAGCCTGGCCGGCGGCACGTCGTTCGTCGTCCTGGACGCCGACGGCACCGAGCGGGGGCGGGGCGGCCGCGTTCTGGACACCCGGGTGGATGCCCCCGTCTGGGCCGACGAGGTGTGGGCCCTGGAGATGACGTTGCCCGCCCCTGCGCCGGCGCCCGTGCCCTTGTTCCGGCCGCTCCCCCAGTTCCCGGGCGTGGAGCGGGACCTGGCGCTCGTGGTGCCCGACGCCGCCACGGCCGCCGCGGTGGAGTCCGTCGTGCGCACCCGCGGCGGCGACCTGCTGGAGGACGTGGCTCTCTTCGACCACTACCGGGGCAAGGGGGTGGCGGAGGGGGCGCGCTCTCTGGCGTTCCGCTTGCGTTTCCGTGCGCCGGACCGGACCCTGAAGGACAAGGACGTCGATCGGGCGGTCCAGGCCATCGTGGCACGGCTGAAGGAGGAGCTGGGTGTCGAACCCCGGGGGTAGCAGGGAGCGCCCCGAGCGCGAGGCGCTGAAGGCCCTTGAGAAGACCGCCGTCCAGGCGGCGGAGCGGCTGAGGGAGTTGCGTGCCCGGGCGCGGGAGGCGGAGGCCCGGAGCGAGGAGTTCCAGGAGCTCCTGAGGCGCTTCACCGCCGACGAAGGGGAGGCTGGGCGCCTTCTCACCCGCCTGCGCACGCTGGAGACGGAGAACGCCGACCTCCGGGACCGGCTGGACAGGGGCCGGGAGGGCGTGGAGCGGATGTTGGCGCGGGTGCGATTCCTGGAGGAGCAGCGATGAGCGCGGATCGGTCGTCGGTGACGGTGCGCATCGCCGGAGAGGAGCACACCATCCGGGCCAATGCCGAGCCGGCCTATACGAAGAAGTGCGCCAAGCTGGTGGACGACCGCATCCAGGAGATCCGCTCCAAGTCGGGGCTCATCGAGAGCCACAAGGCCGCCATCCTGGCCGCCCTCTCCATCGCCGACGAGTTCTTCCAGGCGCAGGCGGAGGCCGACGAGATCCGGAAGGACGTGGCCGATCGGACGTCCAAGGTCATGCGCCGCCTGGAGGCGGAGCTGGCCGAGGAGGATTAGGCGCCGCCGCTCCCCGGCACGCGACCGCGCGCGGAAATGCGCGGATTTCCTCCGGCGTCTTGCATTTCGCCGCTCCTAAATCCTATTCTCACAGCGAATTGAACGGTCCGCCGCCCACCTCGGGGGGCAGCGGTCGTCACACGTCGTCCACTCGGGGCCGCGAGGCGGCGCCCGATTCGGGAGTCGATACATGAGCACCCCGCTGGTAGGGCTGGCGGCGGCGGTGGGGATGATCCTGGGTATGTTTCTGGGCTTCGCGTTCGCGCGAAGTCGGGAGCGGACCCGCCGCGAGCTGGAGAAGTCGCAAGGGCAGGACGAGGCGTCCCGCATCCTCAAGCGGGCCGCGGAGGAGGCGGAGAACCTGAAGAAGGCCGGCGAGCTCGCCGGTCGTGAAGAGGGATTCCGCCTGAGGGAGGCCTGGGAGAAGGAGGAGGCCCGCCGCCGCGAGGACGCGGAGCGGCTCGAGCGCCGCCTCCAGGAGCGCTCCGAGGCCCTCGACCGCCAGCTCGAGCGCATGAGCGCCCGGGAAGAGGAGCTGGAGAGCCGGGTCTCCGACCTCACCCGCCGCGAACAGGACCTGGCTCGGGAGGCGAGCGCCGTCGCCGACAAGCGCCGCGAGGCCGTCCGCCGCCTGGAGGAGCTGGCGGGCATGTCCGCCCAGGAGGCCAAGCGGAAGCTGGTGGAGGACCTCCAGGAGGAGGCGCGCGCCGAGGCCGCCAACGCGCTCCGGGAGATCAAGGAGCAGGCCCAGCGCGAGGGCGAGCGGGAGGCCAAGAAGATCATCGCGCTGGCCATCCAGCGCATGGCCGCCGACCAGACGGCGGAGACGACCGTCTCGGTGGTGCAGCTCCCCTCCGACGAGATGAAGGGGCGCATCATCGGCCGGGAAGGGCGCAACATCCGCTCCTTCGAGCAGGCCACGGGCGTGGACGTCATCATCGACGACACCCCCGAGGCCGTGGTCCTCTCCGCCTTCGACCCGGTACGCCGAGAGGTCGCCCGCCTGGCGCTGGAGCATCTCATCGAGGACGGCCGCATCCACCCGGGGCGCATCGAAGAGGTGGTGGCCAAGGCCGCCGCCCAGGTGGAGGAGGGCATGGTCCAGGCCGCCGAGGAGGTGCTCTACGAGCTCTCCGTCCACAACGTCCACCCGGAGATCGTGAAGACGCTCGGGCGCCTCAGGTTCCGGACGTCGTACGGGCAGAACCAGCTCCAGCACGCCAAGGAGGTCGCGCTCCTGGCCGGGAACATGGCCGCCGAGATGGGGCTCGACGTGCAGGCCGCCAAGCGCGCGGGGGTGCTCCACGACGTAGGCAAGGGCATGACCCACGAGCACGAGGGCACCCACGTGGAGCTGGGGTACCGGCTGTGCAAGAAGCACAACGAGGGCGAGGTGGTGCTCAACGCCATCCGGGCCCACCACGACGAGGAGCCCCACTTCTTCGCCGAGACCTTCCTGGTGAGCGCCGCCGATGCCATCAGCGGCTCCCGCCCCGGGGCCCGGCGGGAGATGTTCGAGGGGTACGTGAAACGCCTGGAGAAGCTGGAGGAGATCGCCATGGAGCACCCGGGCGTGGAGCGGTGCTTCGCCATCCAGGCCGGACGCGAGCTGCGCGTCATGGTGGAGCCCGAGAAGGTGGGCGACGGCGAGATGGCCCAGATCTCGGAGGCCGTGGCACGGCGCATCGAGAGCGAGCTCCAGTACCCCGGTCAGATCAAGGTCGTGGTGGTCCGTGAGACCCGGGCGGTGGACTTCGCCCGGTAGGGGCGGGGCGGTGTTACCTTAGGGCCCTCCGGCGGCCCCGCCGCCCCGCTCGAACCCGTTCTCCCCCAGGACATGTCCGCCCAGATCATCTCCGGAAAAGAGATCTCCGCCACCATCCGCGAGGAGCTGCGCCGGCGCGTCCAGACGCTGAAGGAGGAGCACGGCGTCACCCCGGGCCTGGCCACGGTGCTGGTGGGGGACGACGCCGGCTCCCAGATGTACGTGGGGATGAAGAACAAGGCGGCCCAGGCCCTGGGCATCCATTCCCGTCAGATCACGCTGCCCGCCGAGACGTCCCAGGAGGAGCTCCTGGGCGTGGTGGCCGGCCTCAACGCCGACCCGGCCATCAACGGGATCCTGGTCCAGTTTCCCCTCCCGGGGGCCCTGGACGAGCTCCAGGTCATCGAGGCCATCGATCCCTCCAAGGACGTGGACGGCCTCCATCCCATGAACGCGGGCCGGCTGGTCTCGGGCTCCGACGACTTCTTCGCGCCGTGCACGCCCGCGGGCGTGGTGGAGATGCTCCTCCGCTCGGGGCACGACCCCGAGGGGAAGCACGTGGTGGTGCTGGGGCGCTCCAACCTGGTGGGCCAGCCCGCCGCCAACCTCTTCCTCCGGAAGGCCCGGGGCGGCAACGCCACCGTCACGGTGTGCCATTCCCGCACCCCGGACCTGGCCGCGGTGACGCGCACCGCCGAGATCCTCGTGGTGGCCATCGGCCGGCCGGAGATGATCACCGCCGACATGGTGAGCCCCGGCGCCGTGGTCATCGACGTGGGCACCCACCGGGTGGACGACCCGGGCTCGGAGAAGGGATACCGGGTGTGCGGCGACGTGCTCTTCGACGAGGTGAAGGAGGTGGCCGCCGCCCTCTCCCCGTCGCCTGGAGGCGTGGGGCCCATGACCATCACCATGCTGCTGTCCAACACGGTGGACTCGGCGGCCCGCGCCGCGGGCGTGGCCTGAGCAGGGTCGCCCCTTGGCGGACGACCTGAGCCTGGACCTCTTCGACGGGGCCGACGACCCGCCGGAGGAGGCGCCTCCGCCCCCACCCGCCACCGAGCCGCGGGTCTGGTCCGTCTCCCAGGTCAACCGGGCGGTACGCTCGCTGCTGGAGAGCGCGGTGGACGCCCTCTGGGTCTCGGGGGAGGTGGCCAACTGGACCCGCTCCCGACAGGGTCACTGCTACTTCACCCTCAAGGACGACAAGGCCCAGCTCCGCTGCGTCCTCTTCCGGAGCGACGCCGACCGCCTCCCCGCCGACCCCGAGGAGGGGATGCAGGTGCGGGTGTACGGGTCCCTCACGCTCTACGAGGCCCGGGGCGAGTACCAGATGGTCGTGCAGCAGGTGGTGGCGGAGGGCGCCGAGGGCCTGTGGCGCCTGGCCTTCGAGAAGCTCCGCCGGAAGCTCGACGAGGAGGGGCTGCTCCACCCCGCCCGCAAGCGGCGACTCCCCCGCTTCCCCTCCACGGTGGGGGTGGTGACGTCGCCCACCGGCGCCGCCCTGCGGGACATCCTCACCGTGCTGCGCCGGCGCGCCCCCTGGGTGCGGGTGGTGGTGCGGGGCGCCCGGGTGCAGGGCGAGGGGGCCGCCACCGAGGTGGCGCGGGCCCTCCAGGCCCTGGACCGGAGCGGCCTGTGCGACGTCATCATCGTGGGGCGGGGCGGGGGCTCGGTAGAGGACCTCTGGGCCTTCAACGAAGAGCCCGTGGCCCGGGCCCTGGCCGCATGCCGCACCCCGACGGTATCTGCAGTAGGACATGAGGTGGATGTCACCATCTCCGACTTGGTAGCGGACTTACGGGCGCCCACGCCCTCGGCGGCAGCCGAGGCCGTCGTCCCCGACCGGGAGGCGATCCTGGAGCAGATCGCCGGCGTCCCGGAGCGCCTGGCCCGGGGGCTGCGTGGCACCGTGCTCCGCCGCCAGCAGCGCCTGGAGCGGGCCTTCACCCGGCTGGGGCGGGCGCTGGAGCGTCGCCTCGGCCCTCCGCGCCAGGGGGTGGATCTGGCGGTGGGGCGCCTGGAGCGGGCGCTCCGCCGCCTGGTGGAGCGGCGCCGCGCGTCGCTGGCGTCCGCCGCCGGCCGCCTCCAGGCGCTCTCGCCCCTGGCCATCCTGGAACGGGGGTACTCGGTGGCCCGGACCCCCGAGGGCGCGGTTCTCCGGCGGGTGGAGGAGCTGCCCGCGGGGCGTAGATTCCACCTGCGCGTCGTCGACGGAACGGTGGCGTGCGCGTCCGCCGGACCCCTGGACGAGGAAGAGACGTGACGGAACCCAAGGAGATCGTAGCGCCCGGGGACGAGACGCCCACCCTGGAAGGGCGCCTCAAGCGCCTGGAGGAGATCCTCGCCCAGCTCGAGGCCGACGAGGTGGACCTGGAGCGGGCCCTGGTCCTCTTCGAGGAGGGCGTGGGGCTGGTCCGCCAGGCCGAGAAGGTCCTGTCGGAGACGGAGCTGAGGGTGGAGGAGCTCCTCTCCGGCGGAGGGACCGCGCCCCTGGAGGAGGGAGAGGATTGACGCCTCCCTTCGACCTGAGGGCGTACCTGGCCGGGGAGGCCGCCCCCATCCAGGCGGCCCTGGAGCGCGCCGCGTCGTGGATCGGCGACGCCCTCCCCGGGGAGGTGGCCGGCGCCGTGGCCCACGGGGTGCTCTCCGACGGCAAGCGCCTTCGACCGGTGCTCTGCGTGGCGGCCTATCGGGCCTGCGGAGGGAGACCCGCCCCGGCGGCCTACGACCTGGCCGCCGCCCTCGAGCTCATCCACGCCTACTCCCTCATGCACGACGACCTGCCGTGCATGGACGACGCCGACCTGCGGCGGGGGCGCCCCACGACGCACCGGGTCCACGGGGAAGACCTGACCGTGCGCGGGGGCGCCGCCCTCATTCCCGCGGCGGCGCTCCAGGCATGGCGGGCCGCGAGGGGGCTGGGATGCGGCCCGGACGCCGCCCGGGCCGTGGTGGGGCACCTCCTGGAGGCGGCGGGCGCCGGCGGGATGGTCGGGGGCCAGTGGCTGGACCTGGAAGGGGAAGGGCAGGCGCTGGGCGCCGAGGAGCTGGACGGGCTCCACCGGCGCAAGACGGGCGCGCTCCTTGCAGCGTCTCTCCTCGTGGGCGCGGCGGCCGCGGGGGCGCCGGCCCGCCAGCAGGCGGCCCTGCTGCGGTACGGCCGGGCCATCGGCCTGGCGTTCCAGATCGCCGACGACATCCTGGACGCCACCCAGAGCGCCGAGACGCTGGGCAAGAACCCGTCCGACGCGGCCCTGGAGAAGTCCACGTACGTGGCCCTGTACGGCCTGGAGGAGGCCAGGGCGCGGGCCCGGGCCCAGGTGGCGGAGGCCCTCCGCGCCCTGGCCGAGGCCGGGGTCGACGCCCCGGCGCTGGAGGCTCTGGCCCGGTACGTCGTGGAGCGGCGCAACTGAGGCGAAGCGCGCCCACGGGGCCCGGCAGGGTGGTGGGCCGTCCCCTCCGCGATATCTTTAGCGTCTGACTCAAACCGCGAGCCAAGGAGTGATCCGGTGACCCTGCTGGATCGAATCCGATATCCGAGAGACCTGAGGGCGCTCCCCCGCACCGACCTCCGCCGCCTGGTGGACGAGGTGCGCCAGCGCCACATCGACGTGGTGTCGCAGAAGGGCGGGCACTTCGGTGCGAGCCTGGGGGTGGCCGAGCTCACCGTGGCCCTGCACTACGTCTTCGACACGCCCCGGGACCAGCTCGTCTGGGACACGGGCCACCAGGCCTACATCCACAAGATCCTCACCGGGCGCAACGACCGCCTGCCCACCATCCGTCAGCAGGGCGGCCTGGCCCCCTTCTGCAGGAGGGACGAGTCGGAGTACGACGCCTTCGGCGCGGGCCATGCCTCCACGTCCATCTCGTCGGCATGGGGAATGGCGGTGGGGCGCGATCTCACCGGGCAGGACTTCAAGGTGGCGGCCGTCATCGGTGACGGGGCCATGGGGTGCGGGCTGGCGTATGAGGCCCTGAACAACGCCGGGCACACCGGCCGGGACTTCGTCGTCGTCCTCAACGACAACGACATGTCCATCGCGCCCGCGGTGGGGGCCATGAACAAGTACCTCACCGGCATGATCACCAACCCGGCGTACAACAAGGTCCGGAACCTGGTCAAGGAGGTGCTTCACCGCGCGCCCACGTCCATCGGCGGCGCCATGGAGGAGATGGCGGGGCGCCTGGAGGAGAGCGTGAAGCACATGCTCACCCCGGGGCTCATCTTCGAGGAGCTGGGCTTCCGGTACGTGGGCCCGGTGGACGGTCACGACGTCGACGCGCTCGTGGACACGCTGGCTCGGGTCCGGGACATGAAGGGCCCCATCCTGGTCCACGTCCTCACGCAGAAGGGGAAGGGGTTCGTGCCCGCCGAGGCCGACCCGTGGACCTGGCACGCCTCCGGGCCCTTCGACAAGGTGACGGGCCAGGGCCAGTCCAAGGGGGGCGGCCTGCCGCGCTACCAGAACGTCTTCGGCAGGGGACTGGTGGAGCTGGCCGACGCCGACTCCCGGGTGGTGGCCATCACGGCCGCCATGCCCGACGGCACCAGCACGGACATCTTCCAGAAGGCCCACCCTGGCCGGTACTTCGACGTGGGCATCGCCGAGGGGCACGGCGTCACCTTCGCCGCGGGCCTCGCCACGCAGGGCGTGAAGCCCGTCGTGGCCATCTACTCCACGTTCCTGCAGCGCGCCTTCGACAACATCGTCCACGACGTGGCGCTCCAGGACCTCAACGTGGTCTTCGGCATGGACCGGGCGGGCCTCGCCGGCGAGGACGGACCCACCCACCACGGCACGCTGGACATCGTGTACATGCTGGGCGTGCCCGGCATGACCGTGACCGCGCCCAAGGACGGCGCCGAGATGCTCGCGCTCCTGCGCCTGGGCGTGGAGGCGGAGGACGGCCCGTGGAGCGTGCGCTGGCCCCGGGACGCCGTCCCCGCCGAGGTACCACCCCTGGCGGAGATCCCCGCGGTGGAGCCCCACACGTGGGAGATCCTCCGCAACGGCGCCGACGCGGCCATCCTCGCCGTGGGGACCATGGTGGTTCCCTCCCTCCTGGCCGCGGAGCGCCTGGCCGCCGAGGGGGTCCGGTGCACGGTGGTGAACTGCCGCTTCCTCAAGCCGTACGACACGGCGGTCTTCCAGGAGATGGTGCGGAGCCACCCCGCGGTGCTCACCGTCGAGGAAGGCCAGGTCGTGAACGGCTTCGGCGCCTACATGGCACGGGAGCTGGACGCCCTGGCGCTGGAGCACCGCCCCCGCATGGGGTCCCTGGGCATCCCCGACGCCTTCGTGGAGCACGGGGCCCGCAAGGCGCTCCTGGCCCAGGTGGGCCTGGACGTGGACGGCATCGCCGCCCGGGTGCGCGCGCTGTGCGCCGCCGGGGAGGGCAGCGCCGTCCGATGAGCCCCGTGCCGGGGCGCAACGCGCTCCCGGGCCCCGTCCGCCGGGTGGGGGTGGTCCTGCGCCGGCGGAACGACGACCTCCCGGCCGCGCTGGAGAGCCTGGAGCGCCAATGCGCCACGCGGGGCGTCGAGGTCGCCTTCGTGGAGCACGACGTCGGGGCGGGGACCCCCGCCACGCCCCGCTCCGAGCTCCTGGACCACGACGTGGACCTGGTCATCGCGCTGGGAGGAGACGGCACGCTCCTGAGGGCCGCCCGCCTCGTGGCCGGGCGGGACGTCCCGGTCTTCGGCGTGAACCTGGGGCAGCTCGGCTTCCTCACCACCACCGCCGAGGCGGACCTGGAAGCCGGCCTGGCCCGGGTGCTGGACGGCGACGCGGAGGTGGAGCGGCGCTTCACGCTGAGGGCCCGGGTCATCGCGGGGGGGCGCCCCAAAGGGGAGCCCCTCCACGCCCTCAACGACGTGGTCGTCCACAAGCCGGGGGCGGCCCGCGTCACCCCCATCCACCTGGCGGTGCGCGACGGCGACCTCATCGACGAGATCGGCAGCTTCGCCGCCGACGGCGTCATCCTGGCCACCCCGACGGGCTCCACGGCCTACTCCCTCTCCGCCGGCGGGCCCATCATCGTCCCCGAGGTGGAGTGCATCGTGGTCACCGCCATCTGCCCCCACTCGCTGGCGGTACGCCCCTTGGTGGTGCCGGCGCGGGACTCGATCAACGTCCGGCCCCTGGACCCCTCCCACGAGCTCCAGCTCACCGTGGACGGGCAGGTGGCCCGGGTCCTGGAGCCCCGGGACGAGGTGGTGGTTGAGCGGGGCGCCCACGACGTGGTGCTCGTGCGTCTCCCAGGGCAGACGTTCTTCGGCACCATGCGCCGCAAGCTCAACTGGGCCGCCCGGCCGCCGGAACGCACATAGCGCCGCCCCGCACGACGGGGCATCTTCCTCGGGCCATGCTCGTCGAACTCCGCATCCGCGACTACGCCGTCGTCGAGGACCTCACCCTCACCCTGGGTCCCGGGCTCAACGCCCTCACCGGGGAGACGGGGGCCGGGAAGTCCATCATCGTGGGCGCCCTGTCCCTCCTCCTGGGCGAGCGGGCGTCCTCCTCGGTGGTGCGCGCCGGCGCGGCCCGGGCCACCGTGGAAGCGGTGTTCGACGTCACGCGGCACCCGGCGGTGGAAGCCCGGCTGGAGGAGCTGGGGTTCCGTCCCGAGGACGGTCACGTGATCCTGCGCCGCGAGGTGGCCGCAGAGGGTCGCAACCGGGCCTGGGTGAACGGGTCGCCCGCCACCGCCGGCGTGGTGGGAGAGCTGGGCACGGCGCTGGTGGACCTCCACGGGCAGCACGAGCACCAGACGCTCCTCCGTTCCGCCGAGCAGCGCGAGATCCTGGACGCCTTCGCCGGGGCGGGGCAGGCGGCGGGGCGGGTCCGGGCCCTCCACGCGCGGGTGCGCGCGCTGGCCACCGACCTGGAGGCCCGCGAGGCGCGCCTGAGGGAGGTGGAGAGCCGCGCCGACTTCCTGCGCTTCCAGGTGGAGGAGATCGACGAGGCCCACCTGGAGGCGGGGGAGGACGAGGCCATGGAGGCCGAGGCCCGACGCCACGAGCACTCGGAGGAGCTGGTCCAGGGCGCCTCGGGGCTCCACGACCTCCTCTACGCGGGGGAGGAGGCCCTGGCCGACCGCCTGAGCGAGGCCCGAGCGGCCCTCCAGCGGCTCGCCCGCTTCGATGCCTCCCTCGAGGAGGTGGCGGGGCTCCTGGACGAGGCGTACCACGCCGTGAGCGACGCCGGACGGCGCATGGGCTACTATGCCTCGGGCGTGGACCACGACCCCCGCCGGCTGGAGCAGGTGCGGGCCCGCCTGGACCGCATCTTCCGCCTGAAGAGGAAGTATGGGCCCGAGCTCGCCGACGTGCTGGCCACCGGGGACCGCGTTCGCGGCGAGCTCAAGGAGCTCGAGGACGCCGACCACGACCTGGGGGAGGTGCGCCGGGCCCTGGAGGAGGCAAGGCAGGAGCTGGAGGGGGCCGCCGCCGAGCTGGGGGCCCGCCGGCGCGGCGCCGCCGCGGACCTGGCGGCGGCGGTGGCGGCGGTGCTGCCGCAGCTCGGGCTTCCCGGCGCGGCCTTCGAGGTCCGTGTCCGCACGCTGGACGAGATCGGAGCCCACGGCGGGGAGGGCGTGGACTTCATGGTGGCGCCCAACAGGGGATTCGACGCCATGCCCCTGTCCCGCATCGCCAGCGGAGGTGAGCTCTCGCGCGTCATGCTGGCCCTCAAGTCCATTCTCGCCGGGGTCGACCAGGTGCCCGTCCTCGTGTTCGACGAGATCGACGCCGGCATCGGGGGCGTGGTGGCGACGGCCGTGGCCCAGAAGCTGGTGGAGGTCGCCTCACGCCATCAGGTGTTCGTGGTGACGCACCTTGCCCAGCTCGCTTCGCGGGCCCACGCCCACCTGCTGGTCGAGAAGGACCAGGGGGCAGAGGCCACCGCGACCCGGGTCCGGGCGCTGGAGGGTGACGACCGGGTGGAGGAGGTGGCGCGTATGCTGGGGGGCGATCCCCAGTCGGCCACGTCCAGGAAGCACGCCCGGGAGCTGCTGGCCGCTCGGTAGGAGCCGCCTACGAGCCCCAGATCCGACGGAAGAGGCTGACGCTCAGCTCCACCCGCGTGGCCTTGGGCGTGCGTCCGCCGCTCCCCGCGAGGGGGCGGATGAGCCTCACGCCCATTTCCGCGGGAGTCCCCACGCGCCCCTGCCGCCAGAGGCGCAGGGAGGAGTAGCGGAGCCCCACGGCCAGCTCCTGGAGCGTCACCTCGCTCTCCCGGGCGAGGACGGAGGCGTCCAGCGTCTCCGTTCCCCCGTCCCCGGCGGAGACCAGCGTGTACGCGTCCTCGCCCTTGTGGTAGCGCCGGTAGTCGGCGGTGATGGCCAGCGACTCCCCCAGGTGCACCCGGGGGGACAGCTCGAGGAGCGTGTAGCTCCCCGGCGTCCACGTCACCGCCCGATAGGAGGAGACGAGGGGGAGGAGCGCCTCGTGGGGAGCCACCCTCCGGAGGATGTCCACCGAGCGCTGCGTCCCATACCGGAAGCCGCCCCGGAAGCCCACGCGGGAGCCCACCCGGAGCAGCGCGTCGACCCGGCCTTCCATGTCCATCTGCCCGTCGCCGCTCTCCAGGTCCAGGGGCACGTCCGGGTCGTCGAGGACCCCCGTGCCCAGGCGCAGGAGGAAGCCCCCGTACACCCCGTAGGAGAGGCGCGGGGCCACCGCCCCCGAGTCCCGCCGCTCCCCCTCGAGGAGGCGCAGCGTGGCGTTGACCTCCACGTCGCCGAGCTGCCAGAGCCCCGGATACCCCCGGAGGGCGCTCATCCCGATGCCCAGGGAGGGCGTCGTGACGGCGTCCAGGAAGGCCGTCTCGTCCAGCCCCCCCGAGGCGAAGGCCAGCGACCCGGGCGCCCGTGCCAGCCCCGCGGCCGCCAGCTCGCCGTCCAGCGCGGACAGCGCGTCCTGGAGCTTCTGAGCCACGGCGGAGGAGCCCACGGGGAAGAACGGGGATCCGAAATAGGCCCCCAGGAGGCCGGACCAGAAGGCGTTGGCCCGGTCGGAGAGCGCCGTCGCCGCCTGGCACGCCGAGCCCCCGCCGCCGGCGCACAGCGTCTCGGCCCGGGCCCGCGCCGCTACCGCCGCATCCCCCAACCCCGCCAGGAGGTCGCCCACGTCGCCGTCGCCGGTGAACGCCGGGTTGAGGCCGAGGGTGGCCAGAGAGTCGGGCCGGAAGGCGAAGTCCAGCGCGCTGCTCCCCTTCACGTAGGGGACGTTGGCGCCCACCGTGAGCCAGTCGAAGACCCCAATGCGGAGCCCTATGTCCAGGCGCGTCATCTCCTTGGAGAGCCGTCCGGTGGTGGACCCCAGGCTGGCCTCGAACCCCGCGTCGCCGGAGAGGGCACGCAGCGTCTTCTCCAGCGTGGCGACGCCGGGGAAGAGGCTCACCCCCCGGGGGTCGGTGAGGTCGGAGCCCAGCGCCTCCTCGTCGCCGGTGGCCCCGTAGCGCGTGTCCCAGGAGGCGACGGAGGGGACGAAATCCAGGCGGACCCTGCCCCGGGGAACGAGGGGGTCGGCCAGGGCCTGGCCGTGAGCCCCGCCCGGGAGGGCCAGCAGGAGCGCCGCCGCCACGCCCCCCACCCACCGGAAGGGACCCCGCGGGGCCCTGGCGCGGTAGAGGTAGGAGGCGGGTGTGAGGTGCATGCTCGGGAAGGCTCGGGCAGGGAAGGAAGATGGGCTCCGCACCACGGCGGGCGGCGAAACATAAGGGCCGGCGAGGCCCGGTGGAACACGCATCTCGTTGTGCCCGTAGGCGCTTGACCTCCCCCGGGGGCTCTTCTACCTTCCTAACCGCACAACGCAATGCGGGAATAGCTCAGTTGGTAGAGCACAACCTTGCCAAGGTTGGGGTCGCCGGTTCGAGTCCGGTTTCCCGCTCTCGGAGGGGGGCAAGCGTCGGTAGCCCGATGCGGGCCCCCCTTCGCGTCGGCGCCGTAGCCAAGTGGTAAGGCAGAGGACTGCAAATCCTTTATCCCCGGTTCGAATCCGGGCGGCGCCTCTGAAAGCAAGCGGATATTCCGGAGCGGCCAGGTCGTCAGACCCTGGCCGTTTCTGCGTTCACGAGGGTCGAGAGGCGCCGCCCGGGCGGGGGCGGCGGGGCGCGCCCCCCCCACGCCCGAGGGGGCGGGTAGAACCCCCCGGTCGCCCCCCCAAGCACA
>BTVB01000042.1:0-37948 GCA_045863275.1 Gemmatimonadota bacterium | reverse complement strand
CCCACGGCCATCGTCCAGCGCCCCCGGCCGGCCATCGTCCGGGGCCTCACGAGAAGGCGGCGTAGCAGACGCCGAGGCAGCCGGTGATCTTCGCGAGGCTCGAGGGTGACACGAGGAAGCCGATGACCGACGTCATCCCCTTGGCGGCGATGATCAGTGCGCTTCCGGCACACACGCCGCATCCCCAGAGGAACCCGTCTGCCCCGTATCCTACGAGGCCGTCGAGGCCCCCCTCCGCAGGCACGGTGGACGCGGCGAGGACCACGACCGGCACCACCGACATGAGCGCCGTCCAGCGTGCCAATTCCCACTTCGTCATTTCCAGACTCCTTCCCTTGAGGGTAGGCCCGCCGTCTCCGCCGATGTGCGGGACGATCGGGGCAGGAGCGCCTCACCCGACCAGAAGCGGCGGAGGGACCGCACGCCGATGCGGTACGGCCCCACCTGCGGGTCGAGGACGAGGGCGGACCCCGAGGGGTCCGGGACGACGGTGACGAAGTGGCCTTCATCCACCCACGCGAGAACGGGTGTGTCCAGGGCGGCCAGGGCGGCGGGATCCACCCTCCCCAACTCCGGGTCCAGCCCGAGCTCCCGGGCAGCCCGCGCCAAGCCGGCGAAGGTGGTGCCACGGGCACCGGTGCCGGCAAGCGACGCGATGGAGTCGGTGGAGGGCGGAGTCCCGCCCAGGGTACGGACGAGGGTGGCCAGCGCAGCCGGCCCACAGTCGGAGAGCCCCGACTGGAGAACCACGCCGGGGAAGGACACGAAGGTGCCGCCCCGGGCTCGGATGATCGCGCGGTACGCCCACCGGCTGACCTCACCCGGGTCGGCGGGCACCATGGCCAGGACCAGCATGGCCAGGCCTCCCGCCAGCAGGACGGCGCCGGCCAGGCGGCGCCGTCCCGCGGACCCAGGGTGGGGGCCGGAGCCCCCGCCGATGGAGAGATGAGTGCGCATGGACCGAGTCTGGTGGCGAGGGCCCCGGGAAGGAATGCGTGGATGGGACGACCTGCGCGCCGCCTCAGAACGCCGAGGCGCACACCCCCACGCACGGACCGGCCAGGGCGGCGGCCCACACGCCTCCCCACCCGAACGTCATCATGGTCATGCCGCTTCCGAGGCACGCGGCGCACCCCAGGGCCCCCAGGATTCCCGCGCCGGACACTTCGGCCACCGGGGGCGGGGCCCCGGCGTCCGGGGCCAGGGGGGCCGCGGCCCCCAGGGTGAGCAGTGCGAACACGACGATGCGCGCCTTCTTCATGGGATCCTCCCGACGAAGCGTCCGCCCCGGGGCGGGGTGCCCCGGGGATCGCCCGAACGCAGGGCGTCGGCGGTGGGCGTGAGAATGTCCGGTTGGGACGCGCGGGGGCATGGCGCGCCTGCGTCGGGGCCGCGCCGTCCGGTCAGCCCCGAGCCAGCCTCCGGATGCTGGTGATCCCCGCCGCGGGGCCCAGGGCCAGCACGGGGAACGCCCAGGGCCACCCGAAGGCGTCCACGAGCACGGGGACCAGCTGGATGGTGGCCATGGTGAGGAGGAAGCCCATGGAGGTCTGGAGGGTGAGGGCGGTGCCCACCGCGTCGGAGGGCGCCACCTCGGTGACCAGGGCGGAGAATTGGGCCGAGTCGGCCACCACGAAGAAGCCCCACACCCACGTCACCAGCGCCAGGACCCAGAAGGGCGCGCCGAACAGGAGGCCCACGACCAGGGAGCATGCGCCGCTGGCGGCCATGGACAGGTTGACCACGCGGTGGCGGCCCAGGCGGTCGGCGGCCATCCCGCCCCACACGCACCCCAGGCCCCCCGCGGCGATGGCTCCGAACGCCGCGAGCTCGACCCATGCGTGGGAAGGCCCTCCGCGCGCGGCGGCGGCCGCCAGGAGGAACGCCGGGACCCACGTCCACATGGCATAGAGCTCCCACATGTGTCCCAGGTAGCCCCCCGTGGCCAGCATGGTGGGCCGGTGCCGGAGGATCCGCGCCACCAGCCCCCAGGAGAAGGGCCTGCGGCCGAAGGCGTAGGGGCCGTCGCGGTAGAGCGCCAGGACCATCACCCCCGCCGAAGCGCCCGCGGCGGACGCGCCCAGGATCACGGGCGCCACGCCCACGCCGCCCACCGCCTTCAGCAGGTACGGGGTGGCCTTCCCCACTGTGAGGGCTCCCACCACCGTCCCGATGGCGAGCCCGCGGGCCGACCGGAACCAGGTGGCGATCATCTTCATCCCCGGCGGATACACTCCCGCGAGGAAGAAACCGGTGAGGAAGCGCGCCGCGAGGGCCGGGCCGAAGTCGGGCACGACCAGGAGCGCGGCGTTGGCCGCTGCGGCGCCCACCGACGAGACCGCGAAGTACCGTCGCGCGGGGAAGATGTCCGCCAGGTTGAGGAGGGCCGCGGCGGCGGTGCCCCCCACGAAGCCGAGCTGGACCGCGGTGGTGAGCCACGCCACGTGGGAGGAGCCCAGCCCCCAGCGCTCCCGCAGCTCGGGGCCCACCGCGCTGGCGGTGAACCACTCGGACATCCCCAGGAGAAGGCCCACGGACAGGAGCGCGAGCATCCCCCAGCGGCGGGGGTCCTGGTCGAAAGGCTCGGCGCCGGGCCCCACCGTGGCCCGGTCCGCGGGAGAGCGCCCGGCCTCCGGCCTCACCGCACGAGCTGCTTCAGGACGAAGGCCACGTTGGCGGGGCGCTCGGCGAGGCGCCGCATGTACCACGGGAACCAGTGGGCGCCGTACGCCACCAGGACGCGGAGGGTGTGGCCGGTGCGGATCAGGCGCTCCTGCTCCGCGGTCTGGATGCCGTAGAGCATGGCGATCTCGTACGCGTCCTTGGGGAGCCCAAGCTCGTGGGCCATGCGGTTCGCCTCCGCCACCATGCGGGAGTCGTGGGTCCCGATGACCGGCCGCCCGAAGCGCCCGTCGACCCGGGCCCGGAGCATGGTGGAGGTGAGGCGGACGAAGTTCTGGTCCACGTCCGCCTTGCGGGGGAAGGCCACCTCCGGGGGCTCCTTGTAGGCCCCCTTCACCAGCCGTATGGCGGGTCGGAGGGGCATGAGCTCCTCCAGGTCCTGCTGCGTCCGGTGGAGGTAGGCCTGTAGGCACACGCCCACGTTCTGGTGGTCCTCGCGGACGGCGCGGAAGACCTCCAACGTGGCGTCCACGTACGCCGACGACTCCATGTCCACCCACACCAGGGAGCCCGGGTCGCACGCCCGCACGATGCGCTCGAGGCGCTGCCGCGCCCCGTCGGTCCCCAGGTCGAGCCCGAGCTGCGTGGGTTTGACGGACACCTCGGTGTCGAGGCCCCGGGCGCGCACCGCGTCCAGCGCCTCGAGGTAGTGCCCCGCCACGGCGTCGGCCTCGGCGGCGGTGGTCACGTTCTCGCCCAGCAACGTGATCGTCGTGGGCGCGCCTCCGTTCCTCAAGCGCTCGGCTTCCCGCAGCGCGTCGTCCAGCGTCTCACCGGGCATGAACCGGCGCGTCGCCCTGCGCACGAATCCGTACGTAGGGAGCCGCTGGGCGAGGAAGGGGTTCGTGGACGCCCAGAGGAGTGCGTTGCGGACCATGGCTTGCGGATCCCTAGGATTGGACGAAGCGGTACATGAGCCGGATGAGGCGGTAGGCCTCGTCTGCGTCGCGTGCAGTATACGCTACCGTGTACCCGTCCACCTTGGACATGCCGGGGATGGCCTGGAGGACCTCCACGTGGGTGGGCGACGTGAAGCGCATCCGGATGCGCACCGGATCGCCCACGCCCCAGGGGCGGATCTCCCCGCGGCGGAGGCGGTCCAACGCCCGGCCCACCGCGGCCGCGAGGTCGGCCCGCACCACCTGGGGATGTCGGAGCGCCGCGGCCGACGGCGTCACCGCCGTCTTGGTGACCACCCTCTCGGCGTCGAGGAAGCCGCCGATCTCCGCAGCCAGCGCCTCGTCGCCGCTGGCCAGGACCACGGGCACGCCGTGCATGCCGGCGAACGCCGCGTTCATGCCCGCCTCCCCCACCTCCACGTCGTTGAGCCAGAGCCCCTTCACCGAGCCCGTGCCCGTGTGGGCGAGGAAGCCTGTGGGGTCCCCGGCTTTGGCGTGGTACCCCAGGAACACCACGGCGTCGAAGGAAGCGTCCAGGCCCGCCACCATGCCCAGCGGCTTGATGGAGCCCTGGATGTACGTCACCCGCGGGTCGAGCTCGGTGTGGAGGACGTTCTGGTGATCGCCGTGGGAGTCGTTCACCACCACCTCGGCGGGCCCCGCCTGGAAGACGGCGGAGACCACGGCGTTGACTTCATCGGTCATGAGCCGTCGGGCGGTCCCGTAGTCCTTGCCGTCGGACGACGTCATGGCGGGGGTCCCCACGCCGCCGATCCCCTCCATGTCCACGGAGATGAACACGCGGAGGGGCTCCTGGGCCTGGGCGGCGGCGAGGGGCGCGGCGAGGAGAAGCGCGGTGAACAGGGCTCGGTTGCGCATCAGGGCACCTCCGGAGGCGGCGTGAGGAGTCCGGGATCGGGGAAGGGGGAGAGCCCGGCGTCGGAGACCTGGCGGCGGAAGGACGCCACGTCGCCCGCCAGGAAGGCGTTCATGCTGGAGGTGAGGCGGGTGACGGCGTCACCCAGGCGCCGGAGGTCCAGGCGCTGCCCCTCCGTGGGACGGTCGTACGACCCGGCCAGCGTGCCCACGCTCCGACGGTAGCCATCGGCAACCGTGGTGCTCGCGGCCGCGTCCAGGCCGCGGGCCAGGTCCCCCGCCGCGGTGCGCAGCGCGTCGGCGGCGGCGTCGTCGCGTCCCGCCAGCGCGTCTCGGACCTTCGCGATGCCCTCCCGCACCGCCTGTGCCTTCGCCGAGACCTCGCCCAGCGCCGCAATGAGGTCCAGGCCCCGCCGGATGGCCTCGAGCTTCTCCTGGCGCTCGGCCAGGGGGACGTCCACCCGGGGGTCGGCCAGCACGGCGAGGGGCTGCTCCACCGTGATCCCGGCCAGCGTGACGCGGACCACGTAGCTGCCCGGGAGCACCTCCGGGGCCTGCATGCGCCCCCTGCCCCCTTCCGGCGCCTCCGGGGCGCCCTCCCGGAGGTCCCAGGCCACGCGGTTCAGCCCCGGCTCCGCCGGCGTCTGGAAGGTGCGCACGGTGCGGCCCACGCCGTCCACGATGTCCACGCGGGCCTGGGCGGTGTCGGTTCCGCCGGACCAGAACGTGAGGAGCGCGCCGTACGGACGGGTCCTCCCCTGGAACATGGCCTCGCCCGAGAAGTGGTATCCGTCGGTGGCGGCGGTGGTATGCAGGTAGGCCACCGGGGGCTCGAAGAGGGCCACCGCCTCCGCGACGAGGGAGGGGTTCTGCGCCAGCGCGCGCAGCGGCCGGATGTCGTCCAGGACCCAGAGGGCCCGCCCGTGGGTGGCGATGACCAGGTCGTGGTCCCGGGGGTGCACCACCAGGGAGCGCACGGGGACGGTGGGAAAGCCGTGGGTCCACTTGAACCAGGTGGCGCCCCGGTCGAGGGAGACGAAGAGCCCCAGCTCGCCGCCGGCGAAGAGGAGATCGGGGGTCACCGGGTCCTCCTCCACCGTGTGGAGGAAGCCGTCGATGGCCGTGCGGCGCCCGATGTTGTCCCAGTCGCGGCCGTAGTTCTCCGTGCGGTAGAGGTACGTCTCCCAGTTCCCCCGGCGGTGGTCGTCGAAGACGACGTAGGCGGTTCCCCCTGCGTGGCGCGACGCCTCGACGTGGGGGATCCACGTGCCGTCGGGAACCCCCCGGATGCGCCCGGTGACGTCGTCCCACGTCCCGCCGCCGGCCCGGGTGAGGTGCACCTTGCCGTCGTCGGACCCCGTCCAGACGAGCTCCCGCTCCACCGGGCTCGGGGCGATGGCGAGGAGCGTGGTGTGGTTCTCGGCGCCCGTGTTGTCCCGGGTGAGACCTCCGCTCTCCTCCTGGCGCTGCTTGGCGGGGTCGTCGGTGGTGAGGTCGGGGCTGATGATCTGCCACGTGTGCCCCCGGTCGGGGCTCTTGTGGACGAACTGGCTCCCGTAGTAGACGGTGCCCACCTCGAAGGGGTCGAGTGCGATGGCGGCGTTCCAGTTGAAGCGCAGCACGGTGGAGTCGGGGGCCCAGGGGCGGATGCTCTTGCGCTCCCCGTTGCGCACGTCGAAGCGGACGAGGTTGCCGCCCTGGGACATTGCATAGCCGTGGGCGGCGTCGCGGGGGTCCACCAGGGCGTTGAAGCCGTCGCCGAAGGCGATCTCCTTCCAGTGGGAGTTCCGGATCCCGCCCACCTCCCACACGTCCGAGGGCCCCTTCCACGAGCCGTTGTCCTGCATGCCCCCGTACACGTTGTACGGGACGGCGTCGTCCACGGACACGTGGTAGAACTGGCCCACGGGGAGGTTCTCGAAGAGCCGCCAGGTCGCCGCCCGGTCCCGGGACTCCCACACGCCGCCGTCGGTGCCCACCAGGAGGTGCCGGCCGTCGGAGGGGTCCAGCCACATGGCGTGGAAGTCCGAGTGGACGTCGGCGCGCATGGCCTCGAAGGAGCGACCGCCGTCCTCGGAGATCATGACGCGGGAGTTCAGGTTGTAGACGCGGAGCTCGTTCTCCGGGTCCACGAAGATGTCGGTGTAGTAGAAGGGCCGGTTCGCCACGCCGGGGGCGTCGTTCACCGTCTCCCACGACGCGCCGCCGTCGCGGGACCGGAGGAGGGCGCTCCGCCTCGCCTCCACCAGCGCGTAGACCGTGGAAGGGTCGGAGGGCGCCACGGCGAGCCCGATGCGCCCCAGCTCCCCGGCGGGCATCCCGTCCCCCTCCCCGTAACGCGTCCAGGACTCGCCGCCGTCGTGGCTGACGAACAGCCCCGAGCCCGGCCCCCCTGAAGTCAGGAACCAGGGCTCCCGGCGGAAGGACCACATGCCGGCGAAGAGCTTCATGGGGTTGGAGGGATCGATGACGAGGTCGCTCACCCCGGTGCGCTCGTCCACCCAGAGCACCCGGCGCCAGGTGGCGCCTCCGTCGGTGGTCTTGTACACCCCCCGCTCGGTCCCGTCGGACCACGCGGGGCCCATGACGCCGACCCAGACCACGTTCGAGTCCCGGGGGTGGACCACGATCCGGTGGATGCGCTCGGAGCGCTCCAGCCCCATGAGCCGCCACGAGCGTCCCCCGTCCTGGGTGCGGTAGAGACCCGCGCCCACGCCGGCGCTGTTCCGGGGGTTCCCCTCCCCCGTCCCGACCCAGACCACGTCGGGGGCGTTGGGGTCGATGGCGATGGCGCCCACGCCGTTCACGCGCTCGCCGTCGAAGACGGGCTCGAAGGTGGTTCCGCCGTTCGTGGACTTCCACACGCCGCCGGTGGCGGCGCCGACCCAGATGACGTTGGGGTCGGACGCCAACGCGTCGATGGCGGCGATGCGGCCGCTCATCCCCGCCGGGCCCAGGCTCCGTGGCCGGAGCGCAGAGAGGAGCGCGGGATCGGGGACCTGCGCCGCGGACGGCGACGCCGGGAGGGTGAGGAGGGCGACGAGGAGGAGAGCGCGGGGGAGGTGGGCGTGCATGGGTCCGGGCGCTGCCGTGGACGTGGGTGGGCCGGGGCACCGCAAGAGGCGGCCCGGCTCCGGCGCCGTCAAGACAGGAGCCAGTCCACGGCCTCGTGGTACGACCGGAAGACGCGGAGCGGGTACCCTTCCGGAAGGCGCGAGGCGTAGCCCAGTGCAGACCCGTGGAAGGCGTCGTCCCCCGCGAGGATGGCGGCCCGGCCGATGTCCGCTCCCTCCCCCAGGAGCTCGGCGACCAGCTCCGCCGTGGCCTGCACCGGGGCGAGGTCGCGGGGGGCCCGGACCTTGCGACCGTCCCAGAGCCGCCTGCGCAGGGCCCCGGGCCCCCGCTCCCGGTGCGTACGCCTCAGCACCTCCGCAACGGCGTCCACGTCGGCCGCGGCGGGGATGTGGATGACGAGGATGCCGGTCTGGGCGTCCCACCGGGCGACGGCTTCCCTCGCGCTCATGGCCGGCGGAGCCCCACGTGGTACTCCCAAACGACATGCGAGAGGGCCGCCACCAGGGTCGCGGCCTCCTCCTGCACCTCGATGCCGCGCACCATGACCGCCAACACGTAGGGGGGCGCGGACGGAGGGAACACCACCGCCGCGTCGTGGTTGTGGGCGGTGATCCACCCGGTCTTGTTGGCCACCCGCGTACCCGGCGGAAGCCCCGCCGGGATGTTCTCCCGAAAGCGCTGGCGCTGGAGGATGGCCAGCATCTCCTCCCGGGCGTCGGGGGAGAACCGGGAGCCGGTGGCCACCTCGGCCATGACGACGCCCAGGTCCCGGGCCGTGGCGGTGTTGGAAAGCCCGGCCTCGAAGGCCTTCAGGTCCTCCACGCCCCGGAGCACCTCCATGGAGTCGGCCCCCATTTCCCGGAGCAGGGCGGTGACCCGGCGGGCGTCGGCCTCCTGCATGACGACGTTGGTGGCCAGGTTGCTGGACCAGGTGATCATGCGGTCCACCAGCTCGCGGAGGCTCACCCTCTCCCCCACCCTGCCGTAGAAGGTGGTATCGGAGTCCGACTCGGGAGGGAGGTCGAAGGGCGATCCGTCCACCATGGAGAGGAACGTCCGGGTCACCTCCACCGAGTCGTCCAGGGAGCGGAGCCCCTCGGCGTCGTCGAGGAAGAGGCGCATCATCACCGGCACCTTCATCGTGCTGGCCGCGTGCATGCGCGTGTCGGCTCCCAGCGCCAGGGAGTCGGCGGGCGCCCCCAGGCTCCGGTAGTACACGCCCACCTCGGCGCCCGACGCCGACACCAGGGCGGCCACCTCCGCGGCCAGGTCTCCCGACTCGGCCGGGCCCGCGCACGCCGCGGCGGCGAGGAGCAGGGCCAGCAGAGCGGGGCGCCGTCGCGTGCGATGCATGGCTTCCGGGTTGAAGAAAGGGGCGGGCTAGTCTACACGTACGCGAGCGGCGGGTCCACCGTGTCCCACCAGCACTCCCGCCGGCGAGCGTGTCGGTTACCTTCGATGGATCCCTCCAACCCGCTCCGGCCCTCCGCATGCTGACCCTCCTCGGCCTCCTCTCCGTGCTCACGCTCCCGTCCGACTCCCTGGTCTTCAGCGGGAAGGACGGACAGCTCACGGTCTCGGCACCCCGGCTGGAGCACGTCTCCATCGACGTCGACGGCGACCTGGAGGAGGAGGAGTGGGCGCAGGCGGCGGTGCTCGCCGGCTTCACCCAGTACGAGCCCGTGGAGGGTGTGGCCCCCGACGACCTGACGGAGGTGCGCGTCTTCTACACCGACGACGCCATGTACTTCGGGATCCGCGCCCACGACACCCGCCCCGACCTCATCCTGGCGCGCCTGGGCGAGAGGGACCGTGCCGTGTTCACCGACGACTGGGTCCGCATCATGCTGGACACCTTCAACGACCGGCGGCAGGCCTACGTGTTCTACGTGAACCCGCTGGGGATCCAGGTGGACGGCCTCTGGATCGAGGGACTCCGCCGGGGCGGCGGAGGTGGAGGGGGAGGCGGTGGTGGTGGGGGGGGAGGGGGAGGGGGAGGAGGGAGCGGCGTCTCCATCGACTTCAACCCCAACTACATCTGGGAGTCGGACGGGCACCTCACGGGCGACGGCTGGACCGCCGAGATCCGCATCCCCTACGTCTCAATCCGCTTCCGCGAGATCCCGGTCCAGGACTGGGGCATCCAGGTGGCCCGGGAGACGAGGCGCAACGGGTACAAGCAGGCATGGGCACCCTTGACCCAGGAGATCACCAGCACCCTCGCCCAGAGCGGACGCCTGGTGGGCCTGCGCGACCTCCAGTCCCGCAGGCTCGTGGAGGTGAACCCGGTGGTCACCGGGAGCCGCGTGGGGAACACCGACTCGGGAGCCTTCCTCCGGGAGGACCCCACGGGGGACTTCGGCCTGAACGGCCGGGTGGGCGTGACGCAGAACCTGGTCCTGGAAGGCACGTACAACCCGGACTTCTCCCAGGTGGAGGCCGACGCCGGGCAGATCGCGGTCAACGAGCGCTTCGCCCTCTTCTTCCCGGAGAAGCGGGCGTTCTTCCTGGAAGGCGGGGAGATCTTCAACACTCCCGCGCGGCTGGTCCACACCCGCCAGATCGCCGATCCGGTGGCCGGCGCCAAGCTCACCGGGAAGGTGGGCGCCTTCCAGATGGGGTGGATCGGCGCCGTGGACGAGAGCCCCTCCTCGCTGGCCGCCGGCGAGGGCAACGCGGTGTTCAACCTCCTGAGGGCCCGGAGGGACGTGGGGAGCGGGTCCACGGTGGGCCTGCTCTATACCGACCGCACGCGCACCGACGGGTCCGGCGCGTACAACCGGGTGCTGGCGGGGGACGCCCGTCTGGTCTTCGCGGGGCGCTACACCGTCACCGCCCAGGTGGCGGGGAGCCTGGACCGTCCCGAGGGCGACGCGGGGCACTCGGGGCTGAAGCCCCTGGTGAACCTGGACGTCCAGCGCTCGGGCCGCGCCTTCAGCTGGAACGCCAACGTGACGGACATCGCCCCCGGGTTCAGGTCCAGGACAGGGTTCATCACGCGCGCCGGCGACACCGAGATGAACGCCAGCGCGTCGTTCACGCGCTTCGGGAGGCCGGGGGCCGTCCTGGAGACGACGTCGCTGAGGGTGGTGACGAACAACTTCTTCCGCCATGACGACTTCTGGGCCGGCAACCTCCCCTTCGAACACGAGGTCGAGCTGTGGCCGAGCCTCTCGTTCAAGGGGTCGCGCACCTTGAGCTTCGTCCTGCGGAGGGGGTACTTCCGCTTCGAGGGGGAGGACTACGGGGGGTACCAGGTCGAGGGGCCCGACGGCACGCCGCAGCCCTTCCGGCTCCCTGGCGCGCTGAACGCGCTGAACGCCTGGGGCGTCATCCCCCGCATGCGCATCAACAACGCGCTGTCGGTGAACGGAATGATGTTCTTCCGGCAGGTGCCCATCTACGACGAGGCGTCGCGGGGGCTGGAGATCCGCGTCTCCCCCGACGTCCAATACCGTCCCACGACCCAGCTCCAGCTCCAGCTCAACTACACGTACTCCAAGATCTCCCGCCGCACCACGGAGACGCGCACCGAGCTGCGCCCGTCGGCGGGCCTCACCACCGGCGCGGGCAACGTGACCGAGTCCCGTACGGTGACGACCCACACGCCCTTCTCCACCGTCCACATCCCGCGGCTCCGTGTCCAGTACCAGTTCAACAAGGCGCTCTTCGCCCGCGTGGTGGGACAGTACGAGCTCGCGCAGCAGGAGCTCCTCCTGGACCCCCTCACGGGCCGACCCCTCCTGGTGGACGGGGAGCGCGTGGAGGCCCGATCCACCGGGGAGTTCCAGGGTCAGTTCCTCGTCCAGTACGAGCCCAGCCCGGGGACGATCTTCTACGTGGGGTACAGCCGCCTCATGGAGGGCCGCCGCACGCTGCGGATCGAGCGCCTGGACCCGGTGCAGGAGGGGCTCTTCCTGAAGCTCAGCTACCTCTTCCGCATGTAGGTCGCACGGCGCGGCTAGAACGTCAGCGCGAAGCCCAGGTCGGCCACCAGGTATCGGAGCGTGAGGGACGTTCCGCCGGGCAGCTCCGTGGTGGCCCGGGCATAGCGCAGGGAGGGCGTCAGGGCCAGGGAGCCCGCCGTGCGCAACCAGAGGCCCACGCCCACCTCCCCACCGTACCCCAGGGACGAGATCCCCCTCACGTCGCCCCGGACGCCGGGGGACTCGACGCGCGTGGTGAGGGCACCGCCGCCGATCCACGGGATGACCCGCCGGCCGGGGAGCAGGGAGATCCGCAGGCCCACGTTCACGCCGGTGGCCACGTAGGGCTCCCCCGTGGGGCACCCCGCATCGTCGCACCCGAAGCGCGCCTGGCTGAAGCCGGCGTAGAGGCCCCGCCACCCGCTGGACAGGAGGGTCACCTCCACGCCGAAGACGGGGCCGGCAGCCGCGCCCTCCCCCACGCCCGCGCCGTCGGCGAACGCCCCCTGGGGGAGGACGCCGCCCACGCGGGCTTCCACGGTGAGCGGCGCCCCCTGCGCCGCCCCCGGGGAGGGCGCGGAGACGAGGGCAGCGGCGGCCAGGACGGCCGCAGCGGGGAGGAGTGAGGGGTGGCGCGGCACGTTGGGGCTCCGCGTGGCGGTTCGGGGGAGTGGAGGCAGGTGAATCCTACCCCAGGACGGGGGGAGCGCCAAGGCGGCCGGCGCGCATTGCCTCGACACGGCCACGGCGGCATCATGGGCCCCTCCACCCGCCATCCCGACGGAGCCCCATGGTCCACGACGTCCACCGCACCGCGCTTCGTACCCACGGATTCACCGAGTCGGTCATCCGGGAGATGACCCGCGTCGCCCGGGAGCACGGCGCCGTGAACCTGGCCCAGGGCTTTCCCGACTTCCCCGCCCCGGACGTGCTCAAGGAGGCCGCCTGCCGCGCCATCCGCGACGACGTGAACCAGTACGCCATCACCTGGGGGGCGCCCCGCCTCCGGGAGGCGCTGGAGCGGAAGTACCGCAGATGGTACGGCATGGAGGTGGACGGCGCCCGGGAGATCACCGTGACGTGCGGCGCCACCGAGGCCATGGTGGCCGTCATGCTCTCGGTGGTGGACCCGGGGGACGAGGTCATCGTCCTGGAGCCCTTCTACGAGAACTACGGCCCCGACGCCATCCTCTCCGACGCCCGACCGGTCTTCCTCACGCTGGAGGCTCCCGGGTACCGCCTGGAGCCCGACCGCCTCCGGTCCCTGGTGACGCCCCGGACCCGGGCCATCGTGTTGAACACCCCCAACAACCCCACGGGGCGCGTGTTCGACCGGGACGAGATGGAGGCCGTGGCCGACATGTGCCGCACGCACGGCATCCTGGCCATCACCGACGAGATCTACGAGCACATCCTCTACGAGGGGGAGCACGTGCCCATGGCGACGCTGGACGGGATGCGGGACCGCACCGTCACGGTGAGCGGCGCCTCCAAGACGTTCTCCGTCACCGGATGGCGCCTGGGGACCATCGTGGCGCCTCCACCCCTCACCGATGCCATCCGCAAGGTCCACGACTTCCTCACCGTGGGGGCGCCCGCCCCCCTCCAGGAGGCCGTCGCCGAGGGCATGGACGTCCTGGGGCCGGGGTACTACGCCTCCATGGCGGAGGACTACCGCGCCCGCCGGGAGGTGCTGGTCGCGGCGCTCCAGGCGTCGGGCTTCGCGTGCCGCGCGCCCCAGGGCGCCTACTACGTGCTGGCCGACTTCTCGGCCCTGAGCGACGAGGACGACGTGACCTTCGCCAAGCGCCTCGCCCGGGAGGGGAAGGTGGCCTCCGTGCCGGGTTCCTCCTTCTTCAGCCGGCCGTCCCGGGGCCGCACGCTGGTGCGCTTCGCCTTCTGCAAGCGCCTGGAGACGCTCCGGGAGGCGGGGGAGAGGCTACGCGCCTTCTCCGGGTGAGGCGCCCGACGCCCGTTCCGCGATTCGGCCCTCCCATCTCCGCATCATGCCCACGAAGGCACGGGCCAGTTCGCCGTCGAACTCCGGCCCCGCCGCCTTCGAGATGTAGGCGAGGATCTTCTCGGTGGGCCAGGCCTCCCGATAGGGGCGCACGGTGCGGAGCGCGTCGAAGACGTCGCACACGTGCACCAGGTTGCTGGCCTGGTGGCACTCCCGGGGGTACCGGAGCGCAGGATAACCGCCTCCGTCCATGCGGATGTGGTGCTCGTAGGCCACCACCGCCGCCAGATCCAGGTGCTCCTCCGTGGACAGGATGATGCGGGCGCCCTCCACGGGGTGGGAGCGCATCACCGTCCATTCCTCTTCGGTGAGCTTGCCCGGCTTGTTCAGGATGTCCTTGGGGACCTTCACCTTCCCCAGGTCGTGGAGGAGCCCGGCGATGCCGAACGCCCGCACCTCCCTGGGCGTCAGGCCGATGAACTCGGCCAGCGCCATGGTGAGCACGGACACGTTGAGTGCGTGGGTCGTCGTGTACTGGTCGAAGTCCTTCATCCGCAGGAGCGGGATGAGGTAGGCCTGGTCGCCGTGCATGGCCACCGAGAGCGACCGGACGATGCCCTCGGCCTCCAGCATCTTCAGCTCCCGGCCGCTCATGAGCTCGCCGTGGAGCCATTCCACGCCCTCCATCTCCTCCTGGAGGGAGTAGGGGAGCGCCGCGGTGGCCAGGCGGATGGGCTCGGGTGCCGCGTCCTCGTCGGCGCCCTTCAGCGCCAGCTCTCCGTAGCGGATGTTCGAGGGGCGCCCCTGCCGGACCCCCGCCGTCGCCGTGGGCGTCTCCGAGACGCGCAGGTAGACCTCCTGGAGGAACGCGTCCAGGTCGTCCCGGGAAACGGGACCCACCATCTCGACCCGCTGGATGCCCGCCGACGAGAGCCGGGGGGCCCAGTCCCAGTGTTTGAGCTCCTGGAGGGGCCGGTTGTCCAGCACCACCTCGGACCCGAGGAACGAGAACCGGGGCATGGGGCTCTCCGCCTGGAGCGCCTGGAGCGCCTCGTGGGCGCGGTCGAGAGCGCGCTCCCGGGCGGGGTGCCCGTCCTTGTAGAGGTTCATGGCGGACATGGCCTGCGCCAGGCCCGTGAGGAAGCGGAGGGCGGCGCTCACGGGGCGCCCCCCGTCCGGGAGGACCGGGTGACGTGCACCGCACCCCGGATGTCCGGGTCCCTCGCCTTCGCGGCCTGGTCCAGGATCTCCCTCACCTCGTCTCGTTCCGCCCACGAGAGCGCGAGGGTCCGGAGCGCCACCAGGACCTCGGGAGTGGAGGGGGCGAGGCGACGCCGGCCGAGGAGCGTCTTCCCGGCGGTGACCATGTCCACCAGGGTGGTGAGCGCCAGCGGGGCGCGGGCGGCTCCCAGGAGGCGCACCGCCGCGGTACGGACCTCGGAGGGGCGATCAGCCGCCCGCACGACCCGGTTGACGAGCGTGGGGAGGACGGCGTCGGACACGCCCTCCTGCAGCTCCCCGAGGGCCATGCGGAGGACGCGCTCGTCGTCGTCCGCCAGCGCGACCACGAGCACCCGCTCCCGGCTCCCGAGGCGAAGCGCCAGGGGAAGCGCCTCGCGGCGCACCCGGGCGTCGCCGTGGCGGAGGTACGGAAGGGGGTCGAAGCCAGCCGGGACCTCCGCCAGGCGGTGGAGGAGCGCCAACATGTTCCGCTGCACGAACCATGGACTCCCCGGGAGGCGGGCGACGGCGTGGTCCCCCACGGTGCCTCCGAGGGAGAGGAGGGCGTCGAAGACCCGCCTGCGGACGCTCCGGTCCTGCGATTCCGAGAGGACGTCCAGGAGGGGGTCCACGGCGGCGTCGCCCATCTCCTCGAGCAGGCGCTTGAGACCCTCGTCGTCCACCTTCCCCTCCGCGAGGAGATGGCGGAACTGCTTGGGTGTGAGGACGGCCGCCCGGATGGAGCGCGCCGCCGCGCTCTCGGCCGGGGCCTGACGGGCCTTCACCAGCATGCGTCCCGCCCCGCCCTCCTCCATGAAGTCGGTCACGGCCTTGGCGACGATGGGTCCGTAGGCATCCACCTCCAGGGCCATGTCCACCAGACGCTCGGCGCCGGTGATCCGGGACTCGTCCACCGCCGGGGGGTGGAAGAGGGGCGATGCCCTCGACATGGAGTCGAGCACGTTGGTGTAGGCGTCGGGGTTGGGGCTCTCGAGGGACCACCCCCGGATGAGGGACTCCACGTTCTCGCGGAGCGCCGTGTCGGCTTGCAGGCTCTGGCTTCCCGAGGCCTGCTCCGCGTGGAACGCGAGCTTGCTGAGCATGCGCGTCATCGAGTGGGAGATGGACTGCCCCTCCGCCTCCGCCGACGCCCGCAGGATCTTCATCACCGAATCCACGGCCAGGCCCTGGTTGGCGTCGAGGAGGAACTGGCGCCGCTCCCCCGGGTCGCCGTACCCCACGAGACGGGAGAGCGTCCCGTCGTCCAGCCGGTGGAGGAAGTCGGCCACCTTCTGCCGCAGCTTCTCCGAGTCACCTCCCTCGCGGCCCCGGAGCTCCCGCGGGATCTTCCGGAGGTACTCGGCGATCACCCGCTCGTAGGCCGCCCGTCCCTCCTGGGACCTCACCCTTCCCGCCATGGCCTCGCCGTCGGCGTCCCCGGGGACACCGGTTCCCTCCCCCAGGGTCGCCTGCGCCAGCCCCAGCCAGAGCGCGTCGGCCCACCCGGTCCCCGCGTGGACCACGGTGCCGTCCCCCAGCAGCGTGAGGCGATCGTACCCCACGGGGTGGAGGCGGGCGAAGTCCCACGTCGGCACCTCGGCCGGCGGGAGGAGTCCGAGGGGCGTTCCGCCCCGCTCCGTCTCCCGGGCCAGCGCCGCCAGAAGGGCGGCGATGTCCGTGGCCGTGACCCCGATCTCCACCGTCACGGCGCCGAGCTGGTGGTCGTGGAGCCGCTGTGCCAGGTCGGACAGGACGGGGTGCTTCTGGTCCGTCGCCACGCCTTCGATGATGAGCTGTCGCTGGGCCACGCCGATGCTCAGGGTGCGGCGTTCGGCGAGGATCTCGGCCAGGCGCATGACGATGCTCTCCACCACCGGCGCCAGGGACGGGTGCCCCGAGGGGTACATGACGTACCGGTGGACCCCGATGGAGAACTCCACGAGGAACTCGCTCATCTCGCGGGAGAGCGTGCGTGTCTCCGTGGGTGCGGCGGTTTCCATCGAGGCGTGCTCTCACCTGGGGGGGTGGCCAGGGCGCGGCCTCGGGGTGTCCCCCGACGACCCGCGGTACACCCCGTCCGGGGGTAGTTTACATTTGCCGCGGAGATGCCGCGACGACCCGACGCCGTCCACCAGGACCCCGCGCCCATGGAGCAAGCCCCCGAACGCGCCCCGGGAGCCCTCGAGGTGCCCGCGCGCCTCGCCCTGTTCGGCTACGAACCCACACCCGCGCGGGCCGCGCTCCGGGCCCGCTCCCGGCGTTGGCGCATGGCCGGCGCCGCACGCACGCAGGCGCTGGGCATCCTCCTCGCGCCCCTGGTGGGGCTGGTGCCCCCCCACGCCCCCTGGGCCCTCGGGGCCGTGGTGGTCGGCTTCGTGCTCGCGCGGCGGCGCTGGCGCCACCGTTTCACCCTGGAGGGCGTGGTGGGCGCGTGCCCCCGGTGCGGCGCCCCCGTCTCGTGCCGCGCGGGAATGCTCCGCTCGCCCCACACCGTGCCGTGTGAGGCGTGCCGCCATGAGGCGACCCTGGAGGTGGACCCGGCCGCCTTGGGCCCCCGCCCCGGGGACGACGCCTGACCCGCCCGCTACTCGGGCGCCTCCCGTAGCACCGGGAGCGGGGGACGGCTCAGCAGGCCGCGGCTCCCCGCCAGGCCAACCACCACCGTCAGCACCGAGACGACGCTCCAGATGGCCAGGAAGGGCCGGACGTGGAGCGTGAAATCCACCTGGAAGACCTGCGGCATCAGGATGGCCGACGCGAGCCACGCCAACAGGAGCCCGGTGGCGGTGGCCAGGGTGCCCAGGCCGACGTACTCGGCGAAGAGCACCACGAGGACCTGGCGGCGCCGCGCACCGAGCGTCTTGAGGAGCGCCCCCTCCCGCATGCGCTGGCTCCGGGACGTGGCCAGCGCGCCCACGAGGACCACCACGCCGGCCAGGGCGGAGAAGCCCCCCAGGAACGCCACGGCCTGGCGCACGCGCTCGAGGATGGCGTCGATGGCCTCCTGGACCCGCGAGAAGTCCAGGGCCGAGACGTTGGGGAACGCCCCCACCAGGTCCCGCTGGAACGCGGCTCTCGCGTCGGGGTCGGGTATCCGCGCCACCATGATGGTGCTCTGCGGCGCGTCGTCCAGGGAGCCCGGCTCGAACACCGCGAAGAAGTTGGGCTCCAGCCGGTCCCACTCCACCCGGCGCAGGCTGGTCACCACCGAGTTCACCGTCACCCCCGCCACGTCCCAGGTGATGGTGTCGCCCAGCCCCACCCGGAGGTCGGTGGCCACGTCCAGCTCCATGGAGACCCGGGGGAGCCCACCCGCCTCGACGAGGGTGCCGTCCTCGGAGCCGGGCGTGCCGTCCCACCACCGCCCCGACACCAGCTCCTCGGCCGGTCCCACCCGCTCGCGGTACGTATTGCGGTACTCCCGGCGGATGGCCCACCCCTCCGGCCTGTCCTCCGAGAGCGTGTCGGCACGCAGCTCCTCCCGGGTGCGCCCGTTGATGGCCCGGATGCGCGACGGGATGATGGGCGCCGCCTCGGCGCCCTCCCTCGCCTCCGGCGGAAGGAGGGCGCGGACACCCTCCACCTGGTCGCGCTGGATGTCGAAGAGGAGCACGTTGGGGCGCCCTTCGGCGAAGGAGAGGGTGAGGTCGTCCAGGAGGTTTCGCTCGACCTGGAGCACCGTCCCCACGATGAAGGCGCCGAAGCCCAGCGCCAGCGTCACCGACACCGTCTGGTTCTGGGGACGGAAGAGGTTGGACACCCCCTGGCGCACGGGGTACGAGGCCCGGGCCGGGAAGAACCGGCGGGTGAGCCGCGTCAGCCCCCAGCCCGAAGCCGCCAGGAGCGCCACCGTCACCGCCAGGGCCACGGCGAAGGCCAGCCCCACCCCGGGCTCGGGGGCCTCCAGGACGCAGAGGAGCACCACCGACGCCGCCAACGCGGCGTAGGCCGCCAGGTGGTAGGGGTCGGCCCGACGCCTCGGCGCCTCGAAGTCCTGGCGCAGCGCCTGGAGGGGCGGCACGTCCCGCACCTGGAGGAGGGGGATGAGGGCGAAGATCGCCGCCACCCACACGCCGATGGCCAACCCCGCCAGGGCGGACGACGGGGAGAACCGCGTGGTGACGTCCACCGGGAGAGCGCCGGCCAGGACCCCGGGAAGGAGGCGCTGGACGCCGAGGCCCAGCGCGACGCCCAGCGACGAGCCCAGGAGCCCGAGGGCGCCCGCCTGGAGGAGGTACGCGGCGAAGAGCGTCCACTGGCCGGAGCCGATGCAGCGCAGCACGGCGACGCCCGGCCGCTTCTCCCGGATGTACACGTGGATGGCGCTGGCGACGCCGATGCCGCCCAGCAGCAGGGCGCCCAGGCCCACGAGGGCCAGGAACTCCCCGAGGAACCGGATCCCGTTGGAGATGTCCTCGGCCTGCTCCTCGGCGGTCTCCCAGCCGACCTGCGTGGCCCGGAAGACGGAGTCGTAGCGCTCCTCCAGGGCCTCGCGGTCGGCCTGGCGCGGCAGCTCCAGGAAGACCTGGTAGCGGGCCAGGCTGCCGACGCCCAGGAGCCCTGCCGCGGCGAGGGTCTCCTGGGACACGAAGACGCGGGGCCCGGCCGCCGTCTGGAAACCCAGGTCCGTAGGCAGGTCCTCCACCGTCCCCACCAGGGGGAGGCGGATGCGGCCCACCACCAGCGAGTCGCCCACGCTCACGCCGAGCTGGGTGAGGACCGCGGGATCGGCCAGGACGGCGCGCGCCGCAACGTGGCGCCCCCAGACGCCCGCCGGGCTGGTGGCGACCTCGCCGTAGAAGGGGTACGCCCCGTCGTTGGCCTGGACCTGGAGAAGGCGCACGGCCCCCGTGGACGGCGCCAGCACCATGGAGAGCGCGGTGGTCACCCGCGCCTGGGCCACGCCTTCGGCGGCCAGGGAGTCGAGGATGGCCCCCACCGAGTCGGGGAACGCCCGGTTGGCCGAGAGGCGGGCGTTGGCCCCCATGAGGACCTCGGCCTCCTCCCGGACGGAGCGCGCCACGTCGTCGCGGAAGGAGTGGATGGAGACGAGCGCCGCGACGCCCAGGCTGATGGAGGCCATGTATACCCCCACCCGGCGCAGGCCGTGGCGGCTCTCCCGGAGCGCGAGGCCCGCGGCGAAGCGCAGGTTCATGACGGGCGCTCGCCGGGCACTCCCTGCCCCGGTCGGTCGGACACGATGGCGCCGCCCCCGAGGCGCACGACCCGGTGGGCGCGCTCGGCCAGCGCCAGGTCGTGGGTGACCAGCACCAGGGTGGTCCGGGCCTCCCGGTTCAGCTCCTCCATCATGGCCACGATGGTGGCCCCGGTCTCGGTGTCCAGGTTCCCCGTGGGCTCGTCGGCGAAGAGGATCTTGGGCCGGTTGGCGAAGGCCCGGGCCAGCGCCACCCGCTGTTGCTCGCCACCCGAGAGCTGTGCCGGGTAATGGTCGAGGCGGTCCCCCAGCCCCACCCGCTCCAGGAGGGCCACCGCGCGGTCGCGCAGGCCCCGGGCCTCGCCCTGGAGCTCCAGGGGGACGAGGACGTTCTCCAGGGCGGTGAGGGTGGGGAGGAGGTGGAACGTCTGGAACACGAAGCCTACGTTGCGGGAGCGAAACTCGGCGCGCTGGTCTTCGGTAAGAGCGAAGAGGTCCTGCCCGTCGAGGAGGACGCGCCCCCCCGAGGGCTCGTCCAGGCCGGCGAGGAGGCCCAGGAGGGTGGTCTTGCCCGAGCCCGACGGCCCCACGATGGCCACGAAGGCCTCGGGCGCCACCTCCAGGTCCAGGGACCGGAGCACCGGCAGGGGCCGTCCCCCGCTGGTATATGTCTTCTCGAGGCCTTGGGCCGCGATCATCATATGAGCCGTCACTTCTGGGTGTGGACCTGCGTCGCGCTGCTGTCGTGCGCCCCCGGCGAGCCTCCGGAGGGGCCCGCCGAGGAAGGCCGGCCGGCGGCCGGGGAGGCCGCGGCCGCCCCCAAAGAACACACGGAAGCGCTGGAGGGTCCACGGGTGGTCTTCCTGGGCACGAGCCTCACGGCCGGGCTGGGGCTCCTCCGCCAGGACGAGACGTACGTGGCGCGCCTGGACGCCCTGGCCGACTCCGCCGGGCTCCCCATGCACGCCGTGAACGCCGGCGTCTCCGGGGACACGAGCGCCGGGGGCCTGCGCCGCCTCGATTGGATCCTCCGTGAGCCCCTGGACGTGCTGGTGGTGGAGCTGGGCGCCAACGACGGGCTCCGGGGCCAGGATCCCGACGCCACCGCCCGGAACCTGCGGGGCATCGTGGCGCTGACGCGGGAGCGGTACCCCCGCGCCACGGTGCTCGTGGCCGCCATGGAGGCGCCCCCCAACCTGGGGGATACCTACACCGCGCGCTTCCGTGCCATCTTCCCCGAGGTGGCCCGGGAGACCGGCGCCGCGCTCATCCCGTTCCTCCTGGACGGGGTGGCGGGCGTGCCCGCGTTCAACCAGGACGACGGCATCCACCCCACCCCCGAGGGGCATCGCATGATGGCGCGAAACGTGTGGCCCACCCTGGAGCCCGTGGTGCGCCGGTGGTGGGCGGACCGGGCCGAGGCGGGCTCGTGACCGCGTCGCCCTTCAGCCTGGGGACGCGCGTCCTCGGGGTCGGCGCGGCCCTCCTGGTCCTGGTCCTGGCCGTGGGCTTCGCGCTGCCCGGGACCTGGGGGGCCGAGCGCTCGGTCCTGGTGGCGGCGCCCCCCGCCGCCGTCTTCCCCCTGCTGGACGCCCCCGGGGCCTGGCGCCAGTGGACGGCGTGGCCCGACTCGGGTCTCGTGGCCGAGGGACCCGAGCGGGGGGTGGGAGCCCGCCTCACCTGGGACGACCCGGAGCTGGGCGACGGGTCCTTCGAGATCGTCGAGGTGGCTCCGCCGCGCCGGGTTCGCTACGAGGTGAGGGTGCAGGGAGGATCCCTGCACACCGACGGCACCTTCACGCTGGCCGCGGAGGGCGGAGGCACCCGGGTGACATGGCGGGAAGAGGGGGACTTCGGCTGGAATCCCCTCATGGGGTACTGGGCGCTGTTCATGGAGCGGGCCCAGGGTCGGGAGCTGGAGAAGGCCCTCGACCGCCTCGAGGCCATGGTGAGGGAAACGGCGACGCCCGCCGACCCGGGGTCGACGGGCGTCGGGGAGACGGCCGACTCGACGGGCGCTAGCCCTGTTGCCGCGCCCAGGCGATGAGGTCGCGGTTGGTCTTCGTCTTCTTCATGATGTTCAACAGCTCGTTCATCCCGTCGGACGAGCCCACGCCGGAGAGCTGACGGCGCATGGCCCGGGAGAGCCACAGCGCGTCGTCGTCCAGGAGGAGCTCCTCCTTCCGCGTCGCCGAGCCGTTGAGGTCGATGGCCGGGTAGAGGCGCTTGTCGGCCAGGTCGCGGGACAGCACCAGCTCGCTGTTGCCGGTCCCCTTGAACTCCTCGAAGATCACCTGGTCCATCCGGGACCCGGTGTCCACCAGCGCGGTGGCGATGATGGTGAGGGAGCCCCCGCCCTGGTCCGGCGCGATCTTGCGTGCGCTCCCCAGGAAGCGCTTGGGCTTCTCCAGGGACTGGGCGTCCAGGCCGCCGGAGAGCGTCCGTCCGCTCCCCACCTCCACGGTGTTGTAGGCCCTCGCCAGCCGCGTGATGGAGTCCAGGATGATGACCACGTCGTCACCCAGCTCCACCCGGCGACGGGCACGCTCCAGCGTCATCTCCGCCACCTGGCAATGGCGCTCGGCCGAGCGGTCGAAGGTCGACGAGATCACCTCGCCGAAGCCGCACGACTCCATCTCCGTGACCTCCTCGGGGCGCTCGTCCACCAGGAGGATGAGGAGATGACACTCGGGGTTGTTGGTGACGATGCCCTCGGCCACGGCCTGCAGCACAGTGGTCTTGCCCGCCTTGGCGGGGGCCACGATGAGGGCACGCTGTCCCTTGCCGAAGGGGCAGAAGAGGTCGATGACGCGGTTCGTGAAGTCGGGCTGCCCGCGCACCGTGCGCCCACACTCCAGCACGAGCTGGTGGTCGGGGTGCATGGCGGAGAGGCGCTGGAACTCCGGGCGCCGCTTGACCTCGTCGGGAAGGCGGTCGTTGACGCGGGAGAGGTACGCCAGCGGCGGGCTCTTCCCGTTGCGGGCCCGGCCCACCACCCCGTTCAGCTCGTCCCCCGTCCGGAGGCCGAACTTCTGGATGATGCGGGAACCGACGTAGATGTCGTCCCGACCGGGCGTGTAGCTGGACTCCCGTCGGCGTATGAACCCCGAGCCACTGCCCAGGACCTCCAGGAGACCCAGGGGGCGGGACTCCGCCTCCAGGGTTTCGATGTCTTCGGTGAGAGGGGGGAAGTCCTCCCCGTTGTCCGACGCGCCGCCGCCGTTGTTGCCGGCGCTGGCCTCGGAGCGGTCGGGAGACTTCCGACGGGGGCGGCGTCCACGGCGGCGGTTGCGACCACGCCTGCCTTTGGACTTCTCCCCGTCGCCGCTGTTCATGTCTGGCGATTCGGGCACGTCTGAACCCATGTTGCCGGAAGGGGACGTCGCGGCGCGGACGCGCCTGCGCACGACCTTCGGAAGAAAACTCCGGGCTCGGAGATCGAGCGGGAACGATCCGGTCAGCTGGCCGAGAGGGCCGCTGGACATCGACGCACCTTGCGTCGGCGGACGGTAGATATCTTCGCCCATTCCGCCGGGATAGGCAAGGCATGCGAGCCCGGATTCGCCCCGCCCCGTCCTCGCGGGGTCCCGCCGCAACCCTCGTTCAGCACATACGTCCAGGGGCAGGACGGGTTTCCCCTCCCCTGCGTCCGCGCCGTTCCCGACGTCCGCGGGTGTGTCCCGGCGGGAGCCTCCGGTGTCCCCCGGCCTGGACACCGACGCCGCGGCCGACCCCGTGGGTGACCTGGGTAAGCCTTTGTCATGGTTCACTTTAGTCATATTCGCCAAAGTGGCACGGGCATTGCTCCAAAGGGAGCAGGAACCCCGACGAGGAGGACACCGTGCGTACCAGAGCCCTCAACATCGCCACCGCCGCGTTCCTCGCGGCCGCCCTGGCGGCGCCCGCGGCCGGCCAGAGCCATCTGTCCCTGTCCGTGGGCGTGGGCTCGGTGTTCACCGGCGTCGGCTTCGGCCTCCACGTGGGTGATCTCCATCCCGGCTCCGCCTTCGTGGGCATGAGCTTCGGCCTGGGCGTGGGGGGCCACCACGGCTCCTCCTACGGGATCTACTCCGACACGTACGACGGCTGGGGCCATGGATCCCGCAGCGGCTATTCGTGCTGGGACTACTACTGGGACGACTACTGGGACCCCTGGAGCTCGTGGTATTGGGACTGCGTCGCCGCGGGCCCCTACTGGCACGGCTCGTACCGGGCCAGCAGCTGGCGGTGGCGCCATGGCTGGTACGCGCCCAACGCCTTCGTGTACTACGCCGACCCCTGGTGGTCCCCCTGGGGGCCCTACTGGGCCTATGACCCCTGGGGCTCCTATTGGAACGGGTACTGGGACGGCGCTCGCTGGGGGTACGGCTGGAGCGGCTGGGGCTATCCCTACGGCCGCGTGAGGACGGTCTACGCCGGCGGCGGGCGGGTCGGCGTGGCCGTGGGGCGCGTCTCGCCGCTGGCCGGCGGCGCCGGATACGGGCCCACCTACAAGGAGTCGCCCAGGGGGGTGGCCACCGCCACCGCGAAACGTCGGCCCTCGGGCGTGGGCCCCGCCACGTCCGCGGACCCGCGGGGGAGCGCCGGCGTGGGCTCCCGCACGGCGACGCCCCGATCGGTTCCTGCGGCGACGGCTCCCCGGCGTCCTTCGGACCGGGTGACGCCCCGGAGCACGCCCAGCGTCGGGCGCCGCCCGACGGGTAGCGCGTCTCCGACGACGCCCCGCGCCACCCCGTCGACGAGGGCTCCCGCCACGGCCCGGGGATCGGGCCCGGCGGTAGGCGGCCGTCCCTCCGACGCGGCGCCCCGTCCTTCGCCGTCGGTCCGCGCCCCGACGTCCAGGACGCCCACGGCGAGGCCGACGCCGTCCACCTCGTCCTCCGGACGGGCCACGCCGTCGGCCCGGCCCAGCTCGGGCCGGACGGCGCCGTCGGTCAGCTCGGGGATCCGGAGCGCCCCCACGGGGAGCGCCGTCCGTCCGGGCGCGTCCGCGCCGTCCCGGAGCCCGGTGGCACGTCCCGCGCCCACGCCGGCGCGGCCCCAGGCCTCGTCCAGGCCGGCACCCTCGGCCTCGAGGCCTTCGGCGAGGCCCGCCCCGGCGCCCAGCCGGGCGGCTCCGCGGGCGGCCCCCTCGGCCAGCCGCCCCAAGGCCTCGGCGGCCCCGGCCCGGTCATCGGGGTCCAGCCGGCCCACGGTGCGCAGGAAGCCCGGCGGCGAGAGCTGACCGCCCCCGAGGAGTCGGCACGCCGGCCCCCCGCCCCGATGGGTGGGGGGCCGCGCAGCGCTCAGGCGCCCGCGCCCTCCCTCACCCGCCCTCCGCGCACGACGCGCCAGCACGGGGAGCCCCCCACCCAGTAGGCCAGCTCGGAGGGGTGACCCACGGACCAGAGGGCCAGGTCGGCCCGCTTGCCGGCTTCGACGGTTCCCATGCTGTAGTGCCAGTCCAGCACCCGCGCCGGCACCCGGGTCATCCCCGCCAGGGCCTCCTCGGGGGTGAGGCGGAAGAGGACGCACGCCAGGTTCAGCGCCAGCACGGGATCCAGGAGGGGCGAGGAGCCGGGGTTGAGGTCGGTGGCCACGGCCATGGGCACTCCGTGGGCGCGGAACGCCGCCACCGGGGGCACCGTGGCGTCCCGGAGGAAGTAGGCCGCACCGGGGAGGAGCACCGCGGCGGTGCCCGACGCCGCCATGGCGCGCACCCCCGCCTCCGAGGCGTGCTCCAGGTGGTCCGCGCTCCGGGCGCCGAGCCCCGCGGCGAGGGCGGCGCCCCCCAGGTCGGAGAGCTGGTCGGCGTGGAGGCGCCCCACCAGCCCGTGGTCCGCCCCGGCCCGGAGCACGCGGGCACACTCCTCCGGCGTGAACGCGATGCCCTCGCAGAAGGCGTCCACCGCGTCGGCCAGGCCCTCCGAGGCAGCACGGGGTATCATCTCCCTGCACACCAGGTCCAGATACCCCTCCCGGTCTCCGGCGAACTCGGGCGGGAGGGCGTGGGCCGCCAGGAGGGTGGTGCGCAGCGGAATGCCCTCTTCCTCCCCGAGGCGTCGGGCCGCGTGGAGCATCCGGAGCTCCGTGTCCGTCTCCAGGCCGTACCCCGACTTGACCTCCAAGGCGGTGACGCCCCTCGCCGCCAGCCCCCGCAGCCGCTCCGCCCCTGCCGCGACCAGCTCGTCCTCGCCGGCGGCGCGGGTGGAGCGGACGGTGGAGAGGATGCCCCCGCCCCGGCGGGCGATCTCCTCGTAGGTGGCGCCGCCCAGCCGCTCCTCGAACTCCCGGGCCCGGTTCCCTCCGAAGACCAGGTGCGTGTGGCAGTCCACCAGGCCGGGGGTGAGCCAGCGTCCCCCGCCGTCCAGCTCCTCGGCGCCCGCCGCCGCGGTGAGGGGCAACGCGCGCTCGGGGCCCACCCACGCCACCCGGCCGTCCTCGGCGAGGACCGCGGCGTCGCGGACCGCGCCATAGGGCTCGGGGCCCTCCACGAGCGTGGCGACGTGGACGTTCCGGACGAGGAGGCGCCCCGGGGCCACGGCGGCTACAGGTCCACCATGGGCAGCTTGAGCCCTTCCCGGCGCGCCGTCTCCAGCGCGATCTCGTAGCCCGCGTCGGCGTGGCGCGCCACCCCGATGCCCGGGTCGTTGGTGAGGACCCGCTCGATGCGCTCCCGCATCTCCGGCGTCCCGTCGGCCACCAGGACCTGACCGGCGTGCAGGGAGTTGCCGATCCCCACGCCGCCGCCGTGGTGGAAGGAGACCCAGCTCGCCCCCGACGCCGTGTTGAGCAGGGCGTTGAGGATGGGCCAGTCGGCCACGGCGTCCGTGCCGTCGCGCATGGACTCGGTCTCCCGGAAGGGCGACGCCACCGAGCCCGTGTCCAGGTGGTCGCGGCCGATGACGACGGGGGCCGAGATCTCTCCCTTGGCCACCAGGTCGTTCATGGCCACGCCGAAGCGGGCCCGGGCGCCCTGCCCCAGCCAGCAGATGCGGGACGGGAGCCCCTGGAAGGCCACCTTGTCGTGGGCCATGCGGATCCAGCGGCACAGGTGCTCGTCCTCGGGGAACATCTCCAGGACCAGCTCGTCGGTGCGGTGGATGTCCGCCGGATCGCCGGAGAGGGCCGCCCAACGGAAGGGTCCCTTCCCCTCGCAGAAGAGGTCCCGCACGTAGGCCGGCACGAAGCCCGGGTAGGCGAAGGCGTTCTCGAAGCCCGCGTCCCGGGCGTACCCACGCAGGTTGTTGCCGTAGTCCACCGCCACGGAGCCCGCGTCCTGGAGCGCGACGATGGCCTCGCAGTGGGTCCGGATGGCCGCCATGGAGCGGCGGAGGTACGCCTCGGGGTCGGACGCGCGGAGGGCCGCGGCAGCCTCGAGGGAGAGGCCCGCGGGGACGTACCCGTTGAGGGGGTCGTGGGCCGAGGTCTGGTCGGTGACGATGTCGGGGGTGACGCCCCTGCGCACCAGCTCAGGGAGCACCTCGGCGCAGTTGCCCACCAGGCCGATGGAGAGGGCCTTCCCCTCCCCGGCGGCCTCGCGGACCCACCCCAGGGCCTCGTCCAGGTCGTGTGTCATGCGGTCGCAGTAGCGCGTGTTCAGCCGGCGCCGGATGCGGTGCGGGTCCACCTCCACGCAGAGGAGGACGCCCTCGTTCATGGTGGCGGCCAGGGGCTGCGCGCCCCCCATGCCCCCCATGCCCCCGGTGAGGACCCAGCGCCCCCTCAGCGTGCCCCCGAAGTGTTTGCGGGCCATGGCGCCGAAGGTCTCGTAGGTGCCCTGCAGGATCCCCTGCGTGCCGATGTAGATCCACGAGCCCGCCGTCATCTGGCCGTACATCATGAGCCCCTGGCGCTCCAGCTCGTTGAAATGCTCCCAGGTGGCCCACTTCCCCACCAGGTTCGCGTTGGCGATGAGCACACGGGGGGCGTGCCGGTGCGTGCGGAAGACGCCCACCGGCTTGCCCGACTGGACCAGGAGGGTCTCGTCGTCCTCCAGGGCGCGCAGCGCGCCCACGATGGCGTCGAAGGCCTCCCAGCTCCTGGCCGCCTTTCCCGTGCCCCCGTAGACGACGAGGCGGTCCGGGTCCTCGGCCACCTCGGGGTCCAGGTTGTTCATGAGCATGCGGAGCGCCGCCTCCTGCTGCCATCCTTTGCAGGAGAGGTCCGGGCCCCGGGGGGCCCGCACCGCGTGCGTCGTGGGGCTCATGTTCTACTCCTCCGTCGGGGCGAGGCGGGCCAGCGCCCCCTCGCGCACCAGGTTCACGAGGGCGTCCAGGTCGGGGCCCAGCTCGCGGTCGTCGTCCAGGGGCGCCACCCGGGCGCGCACCCGCGCGTGGGCTTCCTCCACGCCGGCGCCGGCCCGCAGCGGCCTCCGGAACTCGATGCCCTGAGCGGCGCAGAGGAGCTCGGCGGCCACCACCTGCTCCAGGCACGCCACCGCCTGCCGGGCCTTGCGGGCCGCGGCGAGCCCCATGGAGACGTGGTCCTCCTGGTTCGCGCTGGTGGTCACCGAGTCCACGCTGGCCGGATGGGCCAGCACCCGCATCTCCGCCAGGCAGTCCACCGCCGTGACCTGCACGATCATGAGGCCGCTGCACAGCCCCGGCCTGGACGTCAGGAAGGCGGGAAGGCCCATGGACAAGTCGGGGTTGAGGAGCCGCTCGATGCGCCGCTCCGAGATGGCGGCCAGGTCCGCCACCGCGATGGCCAGGAAGTCCAGCGCCTGGGAGACCACCTGGGCGTGGAAGTTCCCGCCGCTCACCACGACGCCGGCCTCGGGGAAGACCAGCGGGTTGTCGGTGGCGCTGTTGGCCTCCGTCTCCAGGATGCCCCGGACGTACCGGAGCGCCTCCCGGGCGGCGCCGTGGACCTGGGGCATGCACCGCAGGGCGTAGGCGTCCTGGACCCGGGGGTCTCCTTCCCGGTGGGACTCGCGGATCTCGGAGTCGCGAAGGAGATGGCGCAGACACGCCGCGCTCCGCGCCTGACCGGCGTGGGGCCGGGCCTCCTGGATCTCCGTCCGGAAGGCCTCCGGGGTGCCCAGGAGGGCCTCCAGGGACATGGCCCCCGCCACTTCCACGGCCTCCAGGGCCCGCTCGGCCTGGAGGAGCGCCAGGATCCCCAGCGCCGTGGTGGCCTGGGTGCCGTTGATGAGCGCCAGGCCCTCCTTGGCCTCCAGGTGGAAGGGCTCCAGGCCCTCCTCGGCCAGGAGCTCACCGGTGGGCGCCAGGCGTCCGTCGCGCTCGGCCCGCCCTTCCCCCAGGAGCGCCAGGGCCACGTGGGCCAGGGGGGCCAGGTCGCCGCTGGCGCCCACCGATCCGTAGCGGGGAACCCGCGGGTGGATGCCGTGGTTCAGCATCTCCAGGATGCGCTCCACCACCTCGGGTCGGCACCCCGAGTGCCCCCGCGCCAGCGCGTTGGCCCGGAGCAGCATGAGCGCGCGCACCGCGGGCCGGTCCAGGGGCTCGCCCACGCCCGAGGCGTGGCTCCGCACCAGGTTGTGCTGCAGCGCGGTGCGCTCCTCCGGCGCGATGACCACCTCCGCCAGCCGGCCGAAGCCGGTGGTGACGCCATAGACCCGCTCTCCGCTGGCCACCTTGGCCTCGATGAACGCGCGGCTCTCCGCCACCTTCCCCCGCGCGCCGGGCGACAGCGCCAAGGGGCCGGCCGTCCCCCGGGCCACGGCCTCGACGGCCTCCAGCGTGAGGCTCCGGCCGTCCAGGAGGAGGGGGGCGCTCATTCGCCGGCGCCGGGGCGACGCCCGGCCTTCGCCGCGAGAAACGCCTCGTGGGTCAGCGTCAGGTCCTGGGGCTTCCACTCGGCCTCCAGCTCCACGCCCAGGCCGTCGGCCAGGCGGTTCACGTAGTTGTAGTAGCTGGTCACCTGGCAGATATCGAGGATGGCGGTGTCGTCGAACCCGACGGCCCTCAGGGCCTCGACGTCCTCCGCACCCACGGAGGCGGGCTCGACGGTGAGCTTCACGGCGTAGTCCAACATCGCCCGGTCGGCCGCCGAGAGGGAGGCCGAGCGGTAGTCGAAGGCCAGGGCGGCGGACAGCTCGCCCGAGCCGGTGAGCGTACGGAGGCCCGCCCCGTGGTGGTTGATTCAATAGAAGCAATCGTTCGCCGCCGACACGGTGACGGCGATCATCTCGCGCTGCACGCGGCTCAGGGGGGACGGCCCCCTCATGAGGTGCGCGTAGAGCTGGACGTGGTGGTCCAGGGAGGGCGGGTTCAGCGAGTGGATCCGCAGGATGTTGTCCAGCGCTCCGCCCTCCCCGCCATAGCGGCGGTACGACTCGGCGAGGCGCCCCCGGGCTGACTCGCGGCTTACGTAGGGAATGTGGGCCATGGTGGCGTAGAATCCCCAAACCGGCCGCCGCGGGCAAGCTCTCCGTCGGCTTGCGTCGCTTCCGGAGCGCCCCGCAGATTGCCTCGAGGCGATGGACCCACCGGCCCCCCCCCCCCGGTCACTCCCACCCCCCCCGCCGTGGACGTCTACGAGCCGACCTCACAGCACTGGGAACAGGACCTGAAGGACCTCCGGGTCCGCCTCCTTGGCGCGCTGGTCTTCATGGTGGCGGTGACGCTGGTCGGCACCGTGGGCTTCCACCTCATCGATCCGGGCGCGGGTTGGGTGCGGGCCTTCTTCATGACGGCCATCACCCTCACCACGGTGGGGTACGGCCACGAGGTGATCCTCGACTCCAGCGGGGCGCTGGTGTTCACCGCCATCCTGATCCTCATGGGCATGGGCGGCGTGCTCTACTTCGTCACCACCGCCACGGCCTTCGTGCTGGAGGGTCAGCTGGGACACGTCTTCAGGAGACGGCGCATGGAGCAGGAGCTGGGTCGCCTGAGCGGCCATCTCATCGTTTGCGGGGCGGGCCAGACCAGCATCTACACCGCCGCGGAGCTGGCGTCGGTGCACCGGGCCGTGGTCCTCGTCATCGAGCGATCGGAGGAGGCGGAGCGTGCGCGGCGCGACCTGCCGGACGTGCCCATCATCGTGGGAGACCCCGGCAAGGACGAGATCCTGGAGCTGGCCGGCGTGCGGCGCGCCGCGGGGATCGTGGCGTGCACCGACTCGGACAAGGAGAACCTGGTCGTCACCCTGACGGCGCGGCAGCTCAACCCCAACGTCCGCATCGTGACCCGGGTCACCGACGTCGAGGTGGAGCCGAAGCTCCGCAAGGTAGGCGCCGACGCGGTGGTGAGTCCCAACTTCATCGGAGGGCTCCGCATGGCCTCCGAGCTCATCCGTCCCACCGTGGTCACCTTCCTGGACACCATGCTCCGGGACCGGGACCTGAACCTGCGCGTGGACGAGATGCGCATCCCCGAGGGGGCCCCCGCCCTGGGCCTCCCCCTCAACGGCCTGGGCCTGGAGAAGGTACCGGGCGCCCTCCTGCTCGCCGTGCGCGACGCCACGGGCCAGTGGGAGTACAACCCGCCACGGAGCCGAACCCTCGCGGCGGACATGGTGCTCATCTTCCTCGGCTCGCCCGAGGATTCCCGGGTGCTCTGCGAGCAGCTCGGGGGGGTCATGATCTCGCAGCCCAGGCCCTGAGCGTCACGCGATGACCCGAGGAGGTCGTCATGATGTTGCTGAGGTTGGTGCAGGGAGCCGCCCAGGCGGCTGAGCACGGAGAGGCCGCGGCCCACCAGAGCCCGGTCATCGCCCTCGTGGGGGCCTTCGTGGGACTCATGGCCATCGCGGCGGGCGTCCACGCCCTGGCCAAGCGCTTCAAGATCCCCTTCACCGTCGGCCTCGTGGTGGTGGGCGCCCTCCTGGGCGTCCTGGGGCAGCGCGTCGGCTTCCTGGCTCCGCTGGCGGGACTCGAGGTCACTCCCGACATGGTGCTCTTCGTCCTCCTCCCCACCCTCATCTTCCAGTCGGCGTTCCACCTGGACGCCCGGGCCCTCCGCGAGAACCTGGCCCCCACCCTCACCCTCGCCGTGCCGGGGCTCATCGTCTCCACGGCGGTCATCGGCGGGATCATGCACTGGGCGGCGCCGTGGGTGGGCGTCCGGCTGGACTGGGCCGAGGCGCTGCTCCTGGGCTCCATCCTGTCGGCCACGGACCCCGTGGCCGTCATCGCCCTCTTCGGCCAGCTCGGTGCGCCGAAGCGCCTCACGGTCCTCGTGGAGGGCGAGAGCCTCTTCAACGACGCCACCGCCATCGTCCTCTCGCGCATCATCATCGGCGTCATGGCCGCGGGCGTCCTCACCACCGACACCCTCATCGTGGGCGCGGTGGAGTTCCTCGCGGTGTTCTTCGGCGGCCTGGTGGTGGGGTGGCTTCTCGCGCTCCTGGTGGGTGCCATCATCGGGGAGCTGGAGGGGGAGGAGTTCCTGGAGATCACCCTCACCACCATCCTCGCCTACCTGTCCTTCTACGTGGCCGAGCACTACCTGCATCTCTCCGGCGTCATGGCGGTGGTGGCGGCGGGCGTGGTCCTGGGGGGGTGGGGGAAGGCCAAGATCTCGCCGTCCATCACCGGGTACCTGGAGCACTTCTGGGACTACATGGCGGGCGTGGCCAACGCGCTCATCTTCCTCCTCGTGGGCCTCACGGTGGATCTGGGCGCGCTCCTGGCCGCCCTCCCCGTGCTCTTCTGGGTGGTGGTGGCCATGCTCGTCTCCCGGGCGCTGGTCATCTACACCATGGTGCCCATCCTCGGGAAGTTCCCCGGTGCGGACCCCATCGACCGGGGGTACCAGACCGTCATGTACTGGGGCGGGCTGCGCGGCGGCATCGCCCTGGCCATCGCCCTCTCCCTCCCGGCGGCCGTGGAGAGCAAGGAGCTCTTCATCACCGTGGCCACCGGGGCGGTGCTGTTCACGCTCCTGGTCCAGGGGCTCACCATCGAGCGCGTGGTGCGCCACTTCGGGCTGGACGTGCCCCCCCTCTCCGACCGCATGGCCCGCCTCGAGGGCCTCATCTCGGCGAAGCACAGGACGCTGGAGCAGGTCCCCCTGCTCCAGGCGGGCGGGCTCTTCTCCCCGCGCATCGCCCAGGAGATGCGCACGCGGTGTGAGGGCTCCCTCTCCGACCTCCATGGGCAGCTCGACGAGCTGCGCGCCCGGGAGCTGGACATACAGGAGGAGCGACGCCTCCTCTACCTCCGCTGCTTCGGCGAGGAGAAGACGCTCTACTACCAGATGTTCTCCAACGGGCACCTGGGCGAGCGCACGTACCGTAACCTGGCCCACTCCATCGAGCTCCAGACCGAGGGCATCCGCCACGAAGGACGCCTCCCCGAGTTCACGCTCCATCCCCCCTCGGGGGAGCGGCTGGAAACCGTCCTGTACCGTCTCATGGAGCGCCTCCCCGGCCTGGGAGCGGCGGTGGAGCGCATGAGGGCCGGGCGTGCCGCCCGGGACTACGAGGTGGCGTGGGCCCGCTTCCGCGGCAGCCTCCGCGTGCTGGAGGACCTCACCGCCCTGGGCGAGACGGAGGCGGTGCGCACGGACATCGTGGAGGAGGTCCGGGCGCTGTACGAGTACTGGCACGAGAGCGCCCGGAGCCGGCTGGACCAGACCGCGGAGCTCTTCCCCGAGTTCGTGAGCGCCACCCAGGAGCGCCTCGCCGACCGGCTGGCGCTCCACGCCGAGCAGGAGGCCATCGAGGAGAAGGCCCACGCGGGGATCATTCCCCACGGCGTCGCCGAGACCATGCTGGAGGCCATGGCCCACGAGCTGCGCACCCTCAGGGCGAGCCAGGCGGCCAAGCTGGCCATCGACCCCAAGGAGCTCCTCAAGAAGGTGCCGTTCTTCCGGGGCATCCCCCCCGAGGAGTACCAGGCGGTGGCCGACCGCCTGCGCCGGCGCACCGCGCCCGCCGGCGACGCCATCGTGAAGCAGGGAGAGGGCGGCTCGTCGCTCTTCCTCGTGGCCCGGGGCGTGGTGCGCGTGTCCCGCCAGGACGGGGGGATCACCCGCGACGTGGCCACGCTCATGGCCGGGGACTTCTTCGGGGAGATGGCGCTCCTCCACGGCGGCGCCCGGACGGCGACGTGCAGGGCGGTGACCCCCTGCGCGCTCTACGAGCTCCGGAGGGAGGACCTGGACGCCGTGGTGGAGACCTGCCCCGCCATGAAGGCGGCCCTCGTCGAGGCCGACCAGCGCCGGCGCGCGGAGCTGAGGAGAGGGGGCGCCGAGCTGGGTCGGGACTGACTTGACGTCCGGGTAACAGTTCTTTGACACGCCGCCGTGGGGCGCACATAATGGTGCCGCGAAATGCGCCCCAACCCCCCAGGACGGAGCCGTTCATGCACATGGAGCGTCAGGACACCCGGCGGTCGGGATCGGATCGCCGTGCCTTCGAGGACCGTCGCGGCGGCGAGCGACGCAGCGGGGATCGTCGCCTCACCGACCGGCGCGCCACCCTCACCGCGGTGGCGGCCGACCGCAGGTCGCGGGAAGAACGGCGGGGCGTGGATCGCCGGGCCGGCTCGGACCGGCGCCAGGACTCGGACCGCCGCTTCTCCGACCGGCGCGCCATGGAGGACCGGCGGAGGATCGTGGTGGCCTGAAGCCCTCCGGCTCCACAAGGAAAGAGGCCCCGGCGCACGTGGCGCCGGGGCCTCTTTCGTTCGGGACCGACAGGGACTCAGCGCACCGTCACCGACGCCGTGTCGGACTTGGCTCCACTGGTGGCGGTGAGCACCGCCGACCCCAGGGCCACCCCCGTGACCACGCCCGTGGCGCTCACCGTGGCCACCGCCGGGTCGGACGACGTCCAGGCCACCGTCGCTCCCGCCACCGCGATGCCGTAGCGGTCCTTCACCAGGGCGGCGTAGGCCTTCGTCCCTCCCACGGACACGCTGGCCGTGTCGGGGACGATCCGTACCGACTGGATGGTCTGCGTCACCGTGACGGGGACGTTCCGGGTCAGGGTGTCGGCCTTCACGGTGATCGTGGCGGAGCCCTTCTTGCGGGCGATGAGGAAGCCGATGACGTCCACCTTCACCACGGTCGTGTCCGACGACGTGTAGGTGGGCACCACGGGATACATGGGAACGCCCGCGGCGTTGCGGAGCACGGTGACGATGCGTGCCGTGTCGCTGACGCCGTCCATGGCGACGGCGGCGGGCGTCACCGTCATGCTGGCCGGGCGCGACGCCACGCGCACCTTGACGGTGCGGGAGACCGTGTCCGATCGGGCCGTGATCAGCGTCGTCCCGTCGTTCACCGACTTCACCTTGCCGGGGGCCGTCACCGAGGCCACGGCGGGCTCCTGGGACGTCCAGATCACCTGGGGCTCGGGGATGGGAAGCCCCGACCCGTCCCGCACCGTGACCGCCACGTCCGCCGTGCGCCCCAGCTCCGTGAAGAGGATGGAGTCGAGGGAGATGTCCATGGAGGTGGGCACCCGGGCCACCGTGACCTCCACGGTGTCGGCGAGCTCCAGGAACTGCGCCCGCACGCGGGCTGACCCCACCGTCACGCCCGTGACCATGCCCGTGGTGTCCACCGTGGCCACCGCGGGCTCCAGGGACTCCCAGAAGATGCGAGGCGCGGTCACCGACCGGCCGAGCGTGTTCTTCAGCGTGGCCTTGAGCTGGGTCGTCGCGCCCAGGTAGGCGAGGGTGGCGCCGGCCGGGGTGATGCTGAGCTCCACCACGGCGGGCGTCGGGTCGGTGGGCAGGGTGGTCGCCGCCTCCTGGGGGCCGCAGGCGGACGCCGTCAGGCCGACCATGGCCGCCGCCAGGGTCCGGAGACGGAAAGATGCTGACAACATGGACTCCCTCGGTAGCTGGAGGATCCCATCGGGGCCCGGTGCGGCGCACGGGCGCACGAAGTAAACATATGGCGTCAGGGTGGCAAGGGGCCACCTTCGCGTTTCCGGGGTCGGGCTACGTCAACGCGGGTGAAGGGATACGGCGGGATACGTACGGAGGCGCGGGAGGCCTCGGGGCATCGTTGGGCATGCGGGATCCGTTCAACCCCCTGCGCGGGAGGCCCCCATGATCCGCCACGCCCTCGGTACCGCCCTTCTCGCCACGCTGCTCGTCTCCGCGGCCGCGTCGGCCCAATCCCTCGGCGATCTCCAGACAGGCCAGCGCGTGCGGGTGACGTCGGGGCTGCGGAGCCGGACGGTCGGCTTCGTCCAGTCGCAGGAGGCCGGCTCGCTGGCCCTCCTGGACGACGACGGCATGCTCCGACGGTTCCCGTTGACCGAGGTCGCCCGCATCGAGCTCCACAAGGGCACCGGACGCCGCTTCGGCCGCGACCTGCTGGTCACCATGGCCGTCTCGGCCGGCGCCTTTGGCATCCTCTCCGCGGCGACCTACGAGCCCTGCGATGGATGGTTCTGCATCGGGCCCAACAGCCCGGGGGAGGCCTTCATGTGGGGCGCTGTCGGAGGCGGCATCCTGGGGATTCCCGTTGGCGTGGTCGTGGGGCTGGTTTCGAGCCACGATCGCTGGATCGAGGTGGACCGATCCTCCCGCGACGGAGCGAGCGTCTCGGTGATTCCGTCGGCGGATGGGCGCGTGCGGGTGGTGGGGTCGCTGCCGGTGCGGTGGTAGGAGGGAGGTCTTCCCCCGCGCCCCACCAAGGGGAGAATACGAAGAACGGAGCCCCGAGGGGCTCCGTTCGACGTACTCGGAGTGGGGCGATGCACTCAGCTGCCGCCGGCCCCCTTGTTCTTCCCCTTGGTGGCTACGTAGCTCACGCAGTCACCCTGGTTCTTGAAGGAGTTGCCCAGGTCGTCGGTCACGAGCTGCCAGCCGCCCTTCTTGCACTGGTCGGCCGAGGTCACGACGGGCGTCTCCTCGTAGGTGATCTCGATGGAGCCGTTGCCACCGGCTGCTCCGATGGGCCCACCGTTGCCGGCCACGGCATAGGTCGTGCCGGCGGGCCCGAAGCTGCCGCCACCGCCGCCGCCGGACAACGCGCCGCCGCCGCCGCCGCCGCCGTAGCCGCCGCCACCGCCGCCGCCGTACCAACCGCACAGGCCGCCGACGCCGGTGCCGCCACCCCCCGCTCCACCGGCCGTGCCGCTGGAGCCGCCGTTGCCGCCGTCGCCGTTGCCGCCGGGCCCGCCGAGGCCGCCGTTGCTCGCGCCGCTGACGCAGCTCGATCCGTAGTTGGCGCCGCTGCCGCCGCTGCCGCCGATACCGCCGCCGCCGCCGATGCCGCCGGTGCCGTTCTTCCCGTTCCTGGGATCGCGACCGGGATCACCATTGTAGCCCACGCCACCCGGGCCGCCGGCAGAGCCGCCGGCGCCGAATTGACCGGCGCCGCCTCCGCCGCCCGCGATGACGAGGGGGGCTCCCCCGGAGGAGATGGTGGTGCTGCCTCCTCCGCCCACGTTCCAGTTCGAGCCGGCGCCGGAGGCACCTCCCACGAACAGGTCGAGGACCTGGCCGGGCGTCACGGACAGCGTGGCCGTGACCATCGCCCCGCTGCCACCGGGGCGCCCGGCCGTTCCCCCGGAAACGGCGGCGTAGAGGGTCCCGCCGCCGCCGCCACCCACCGCGACGACGGTAAGGGAGGTCACGCCCGCGGGGACGGTGAACGTCGCGGCACCGACGGCCGTGTACGAGTCCGTCGTCACACTGAAGTTGGGGGCCAGGTCGAGCATCGGCCCCGTGGGAGCCTCGGCGCACGCGACCAGGAAGGCCAGCGCCGCCACTGCGGTCGTTCGGTGCTTCATCTTGTTGAACGCTCCTGGGTCCAACCGCGGACCCTCCTGAGGGGGCAGTCACGGACACCGATGCTCGCCGCTTTGCGCGTTCGTCCCTCCACGAGGGAACGGAACGTCGGCAACCGCGCGTCCGAACATGCCACCGTCGGCGACGCGGGGCCCTAGGACCTTCGGCCAACCGGCCTAGTACTTTCGGACAGGTCGGGGCGGACCGCTCGGGGCCGGGTGCCTTCCCTCCGGGCCATGCGGCTGAGCGAGGGTGGGGCGTCGGACCTGCGGCTCGAACCGACGCCTCCGGCGTCGGCGGGGGCGCGGGTGCGCGCCCCCGCCCGGGCGGCGCCTCTCGACCGAATGGAAACCAGCGTGGCGGTTCCTGACGGGACCCAGGCTGGACGCATGGCAGGCTGACATGCCCACCCGCCAACCCCGCTCGCCGCCCGGATTCAGCTCGGGCCGGCTCCGCCGTCCCTCGCTGCGCCCTCGAAATCAGCTAGAAGCTCCCCGAACCCCACAGTGC
>BTVB01000041.1:0-41619 GCA_045863275.1 Gemmatimonadota bacterium | reverse complement strand
TCCGCGCGGGGATCCCCAGCCCGGAGGCCAGCCCGGCCACGTCGTAGTCGTGGACGCGGCTGGCCACCTTCCGGCCCATGGCCGTGGCCTGGAACTGGGCGATCTGCGCCAGCTCCCGGTCGCGCAGCACGAGGACCACCACCCCCAGCCCCTCCCTGGCGCCGGTGAGGAGCTCCAGGCCGGTCATGAGGAAGGCGCCGTCGCCGGCCAGCGCCACCACGGGGGCGTCGGGGCACGCGAGCCGGGCGCCCAGCGCCGCCGGCACGGCGTAGCCCATGCACGAGTAGTCCACGGGGGCCAGGAAGCGGCCCGGCTCCTCCAGGCGGAGGCACTCCAGGGCCAGGAAGGTCCCGTTCCCGCTGTCGGTGGTGTAGATCGCCTCGGGACCGAACACGCGCTGCGCGGTGCGGAGCAGGTGCGCCGGCGTCACCCCCGCCCCCCCCACGTCGCCCATCCACGTCTCCCACACGCCCGCGTGCCCGGCGCGGATGCGTGCCCGCAGCTCCGCGTCCTCCCCCCGCCCCCTCCGCCCCACCCGGGCCAGGAGCCCCCGGAGGAAGGCCCCGGCGTCGGCGACGAGGGCCACGTCGGCGGGGTAGTTCCGCCCCAGCGCGTCGGCGTCGATGTCCACGTGCACCAGCGGGCGGGGAGGCTCCAGGCCGTAGCTCCCCGTCCCCACCTCCCCGAAGCGGCACCCCACCGCCAGCGTGAGATCGCACGACGCCGCAACCTCGCGGGCGAAGGGGGGCGCCGAGGCGCCGAACCCGGGCCACAGGAAGAGGGGGTGGACCTCGGGGAAGACGCCCTTGCCCTGGAACGTGGTGGACACGGGGGCCTCCAGGCGCTCGGCCAACGCCCGCACCTCGGCGGCGGCCCCGGCGGCGCCGGCCCCCACATACAGAAGCGGCCGGCGGGCCCCCTCCACCAGCTCCACCACCCGGTCCAGGAGCGCGTCGGGGGGCCCGGGGCGTCGCGGCTCCCCCGGAGGCGTCCGCGCCGGGGCCGAGACCGGGTGGTCGAAGAGGTAGAGGTTGACGGGGATCTCCACGAAGACCGGTCCGGGCGCGCCGGCGCGGGCCAGCGCGCAGGCGTCGCGGAGGGTCGGGTAGATCTCCGCGCCCGTGAGGGGGCGGAACGTGCCCTTCACCACCGGCGCCACCATGGCCTGCTGGTCCACGTCGTGGAGCTGGAAGGCCTTCCCCGAATCCCTCCGGATGCCGCACCCAAGGACGAGCATGGGGACGTGGTCCATGAACGCCTCTGCGATTCCCGAGAGCGCGTGGGTGAGTCCGGCGCCGGGGACCACGTTCACGCACGCCATGCGCCCCGACGCCCGCCACACGCCGTCGGCCATGAACGACGCGCTCTGCTCGTCGGTGACCAGCACGGTGCGCACCGATTTCGAGGTGGCCAGCACGTCGTACAGCTCGATGTTGTGGGTCCCCGGGATCCCGAAGGCGAAGGGGATCCCCTCGTCCTCCAGGGCGCGGACCACCAGGGAGGCGCCGTTCACGCGAGATCCTCGAGGACGCCCTGGGCCACGCGGTCGGCAAGCGCCATGATCGTGAGGTAGGGGTTGATCTCGATGGAGTCGGGGAAGAGGCTCGAGTCCGCCACCCGGAGCCAGCGCGCGCCGTGGACTCGCCCCCAGGCGTCGGTCACCGAGTCGGCGGCGCTCCGCCCCATGCCGCAGCCGCCCATGAGGTGAGCCGCCGAGATGGAGAGGCGCCCCGGGAGGAAGTGGCGTGCGTCGATGCGCTCATCGAGCCGCCCCGCGTCGCTCCGCTCGAGGAGCGGCGGATCGGCCGGGGGCGCGTGGACGCGCTCGGCGCCGGCGGCGAAGAAGATCCGCGCCGCCGCGCGGGTGGCGGCCACCATGCCCTCCACGACGCGGGGCGTGAACGTGTAGTGCACCACCGGGCGGCCGTCGCCGTCCACGGTGACCCGGTTCTCCGGCGAGGCCTTGTCGCACGCCAGCACCAGGATCATCTGGAGGCGGGGGAACGCCCGCATGAGCCCTTCGTGGTCCGGCCCGAAGCCGGTGAGGTTCTTGGCGGTGACGAAGGGGAAGTACATGCACGTCTCCAGGACGAACCCCTCCTCCGCGCCCCGGTCCACGTAGAAGCTCTTGGGGTGGCCCACGTCGTTGGTGATGGGGCGGGGGTGCTCCCCCACCAGGATGAAGGCCGGGTGGGCCGTGAAGCCGTGCCCCAGGCGCGGGAGCGCGGCGCCGAAGCCCGAGCGGAGGAGGAGCGCGCTGGACCCGATGGCGCCCCCGGCCACCACGACCTTGCGGGCGGCGACGCGGTACGTCCCCGGCTCCCACTCCGACGAGGCCCCGAGCCCCTCCACGGGCCGAGCGTGGACCCGGACCACCACGGCCCGCTCCTCCACGCGTAGCACCTGCGCGCGGGTCACCACCTCCACGCCGCCCGCCTCGGCGGCGGGGAGCTGCACCTTGTGGGTCCCCTGCTTGGCGCCGTTGGGGCACCCCAGGTTGCACAGGGTGGAGCCCTTGCACCCCCGCACGTTCACCGGAAACTGGTGGGGCGCGTACCCTGCAGCCGTCGCCCCTTTCACGAAGAGCCGGTTGTTCTCGTTGATCTCCTCGTCGGGGAGGAGGTGCACGTTGTTCTCCTCCACGTACCGGCGCGTGCGGGCCACCAGGTCGTCGTGCTCCAGCCCGGGCACGCCCCAGGCGCGGATCACGCGCTCGGGCGCCGGGAGCGACGTGCCCGTGTAGACCACCGTGGAGCCGCCGTAGGCCCGCCCGAACGCCAGCGTCATGGTCCCCTGGGCGGTGAGGAAGCCGGCGGCGTCGCTGTAGAGCGCCGGCGCCATGGTCACCTCGTCGCCGGTGAACTCCGCGTCCCGGAAGCGGGGGCCCTGCTCCAGCAGCAGGACGCGCTTGCCCGCCCGCGCCAGGGGGACCAGGGCCTGGGCCACCGTGCCGCCCCCGGCGCCCGAGCCCACGATCACGACGTCGGCGCGGAGGTCACGCATGCCCGTCGCCCGCCCCGGCCTCGCCGGCGACGAGGGTTCCGGGCTCGGGGGGGGCCGCGCCGCCCCGGTCGGGCCAGGGCCCCTGTCGGGAGCCCCGGGACTCCCACCCGCGCAGCGCCGCGGCGTACCCCAGGTGCCGGCGCACCTCCGCCTGGCCGTAGTACCCCATGAACGCCAGCGTCCGGAGCCCCCAGGTGCCTCTGCGCAGCAGCAGGAGGGGGGAGCGCTCCAGCGTCCCCAGGAGGCGGCGGGTCCGCCGGGGATCGAGGCGTTCCAGGCCTCTCCCGTACCTCAGACGCGACAGCACGCCCAGGACGCGTACGAAGAGCGCAAGCTGGCGGCGCACGGCGGGGGGACGCTGGGACAGCGCGTCGTCCACGATGGCCAGCGCCCGGGTCCACCCCTCGTCGTCGAGCTCCGACGCGGCCGGGATGCACGCCACGGTGACGGCCCGGAAGGGGCCGCGCAGGGGGGAGAGGGTTCCGGGCGCGCTCATGGGTGGGCAATTCACCGCCCGGGGAGCCCCGTGTCAACGATGGGGAGTCGGACGGACGTGGGTGTCCCTACCAGATCCCCAGGATGGTGAGCACCCCCCACACCACGATGGCGCCCAAGCTGGTGCACGCCGCGATGACCGTCACCGGCGACTCGGTGAACCACTTCCGGAGGAGCTGGTCGTCTTCGGAGAAGGGCTGGCGCATCCAGTCGAGGACGAACCACCCCACGAAGAAGCCGGGGACCAGCAGGAGGAGGATGCGCATGGGAGGGTCGGCGCCTCGGGCGGTGACGGGGACGGCCTCGGGTCCCAACTTAGTGGGATGCGAACCCCCACGTCGATCCTCGCCCTCCTCCTCCTCGCCTGCGGCGAGGCCCCGCCTCCCGCCCTGGAGGTGGGACCCGTCTCCTACACCGAGGACCAGCTCCTGGGCCTCACCCCCGCGCGCCGGGCAACGCTGGCCCACCTCACGGCGCTGGGGCTCGCCGTGGCCGACTCCTCCTTCATGGAGCTGGGCGCTCCCCTGGTGGGCTCGTGGGAGGAAGAGCGGCTCCTGGAGATCCTCGCCGCCGAGCTGACGCTGGAGAAGAACGGCGTGGGCGACGACGTCCTGGAGGCACGCTACCTCACCGACCCGGACCACGAGCTCACCGTCCGCCATATCCTCTTCTTCTCGGAGCGGTGGCGCACGCCGCCGGAGCGCGAGGCCGCCGCTGCCAAGGCCGCCCGCGCGCTGGAGCAGCTCCGCGGCGGCGCCGACTTCGCCCAGACCGCTGCGGCGCTGTCGGAGGAGCCGGGGGCCGAGGGACGTCAGGGGCTCCTCACGCCCGGGCGCGAGGGGGCGTGGGTCGACGAGTTCTGGGCCGCCGCCTCGGCCCTGGAGCCGGGGGAGATCAGCCCGGTGACGGAGACGCAATACGGCTTCCACATCCTCCGCCTGGAGGGGCGCGCGGTGGTGCCCTTCGCCGAGGCCCGGAGCCGGATCGCCCGGGAGGTCGCCGACCGCATCGAGGACCCGCGGGCGGTGCTCGCCGGGTGGATGGCCGGTGCCGCCGGTGGTGACTCCGCCGCCGCGCGCGCAATGGCCCTCGAGGAGGCCGCCCGGCGGGGGCTGGAGGTCCCCGAGGGCGAGCGCGCGCAGATGGAGCGCCGGTGGGACGACCTGGTCTACCGCTGGTCGGCGGCTCTGGGCTTCGCCTACGGCCAGGGCCCGCACGCGGTGGGCGAGGCGGCCCTGGCGGCGCTGGCCCGCACCGCCCAGGGCGCCGTCATCGCCCGGGACGAGGTGGACGCTCACGCCGACCTCCTGGAGGCCCGCTACCCCGTCCGCTCGGGCGGCGGGAGAAGTTGAGGGGGCTCTCGTCCGTATCCGGCGCGGCGGGGGGAAACCGCTCCGGCCCGGCAACCGTAGGGTCGGCTGAGACGTCCCACCATGGGACCCACCCGAGAGGAGACGCATGACCGACACGGCCCACCGGAAGCTCCGCTTCCTCGCGGGCTTCGCCGTGTACTTCGGAGCCCTGTGGTTCCTGTGGGACACGGCGCTGGTGTACCCGCTGAAGATCTTCGTCGTGCTCCTCCACGAGGTGAGCCACGCGCTGGCCGCGGTGGCCACGGGCGGCTCCATCAGCCACATCACCCTGGATCCGAACCAGGGAGGGGCCACGTGGACCATGGGCGGGAGCGCCTTCGCCACCCTCTCCGCCGGATACCTGGGGAGCCTGGCGTGGGGTGCCCTCATGCTCGAGGCCGCCCGGGCCCGGCGCATCCGCACCGACCTCGTGAACGGCCTCATCGGCGGGCTGGTCTTCGCCCTCACCGTGGCCTTCGTGCGCAACGGCTTCGGCCTGGCCTTCGGGCTCCTCTTCGGCGCGGCGCTGGTCGCGGCGTCGCGGAAGCTGTCGGTGGCCGCCAACCGGAGCGTCCTGCTCACGCTGGGCATGACGTCGAGCCTCTACGCCATCCTGGACATCAAGAGCGACATCCTGGACCGGCCTCAGCTCCGCTCCGACGCCTACATGCTCGCCGAGCTCACCGGCATCCCCACGCTGGTGTGGGGCGTGCTGTGGATCGGGGTGGCCTTGGGGGTGACGTTCCTCCTCTTCCGACGGGCCTACCGCGACGCGTGAGCGCCGCCGGCGCTCACCCTCCGGCGAGGGCGCCGTAGAAGAAGCGCACCCAGGGGGCCGGGAACCGATCCTCGCCGAAGCCCACGGCCTCGTCCCTGGACAACCCGCGCTCCAGAGCGTCGCGGACGAAGGCCATGCACGCCCGGCTCTCGGCCACCTGGCGGCGCACCGCGTCCACGCCCACGGGCGCGTCGTGTCCCCCCACCACCACCGTCCCGTCGGGGAGCGCGTCCAGGAACGCGTCCATGCGGTCCAGGAACCCGTCGGGGTCGGCGGCGCCGGGGAACATCATGGGGTTGCCCCCCAGGAAGGCGTCGCCCATGTGCGCCACCTTAGAGGCGGGGAACACCACGGCCACGTCGCCGGCGGTGTGGGCCGGCATGGCGACGATGCGCACCTCCTCGCCGTTGAAGGCGAAGCCGCCTCCGTCCGTCGCCACCACCGCCTCCCGGAGCGCGGCCGGGCGGGGCGGGAGGACCACGCCCTCCATGAACTCGTAGGGCTCGGCGAGGGCGGCCACCGTGGCCGGGTGGGCCCGGACGACGGCCTCCGCCGAGAGCGCCTCCACGCTCCCCCAGTGGTCCTCGTGGGGGTGGGTGACGACGAGGGCGTCCACGCGGGACGCCCCCAGGCCGGCCAACGCGGCGCGCACGGCCGGAAGCGCCGCGCCGTACCCCGTGTCCACCAGGAGCACGCCGTCGGGTCCCACGGAGGCCACGAGCTGCGACCCCGCCCCGCGGAGGAGGTGCACCGACCCGCCGAGGCGGGTCACCTCCAGGCGCAGACCGCGGGAGCGCCCCATGACCTCGCGGAAGGCCGGGTCCACGCGCAGGGCGTCGAAGGCCGGGTCGTGGTCCGCGAAGGAGATCATGAGGGACTCGATCCCCTCGTCCCAGGCCATGGCCAGGAAGCGCGCCGCGCCGGCCCCGTCGCCGGCGAGGGCGTGGGCCCGGGCTGCGTGGTACTGGGCGAAGGGGCGGGTGAGGTGCCCCGGGGGGAGCCCCGCCACCGCCTCGGCCATGTGGCGGGCGTAGGCGGCGTGCTCCCCGGCCTTCCGGGCCTCCTCCCCGGCGGCGAAGGCGGCCCGCCAGTCGGCCTCCTGACCTGCCCCGAAAACGGGCGAAAGAAGGGCCACGAGGACCCCCACCACCACCCCTCGTACCCCCGTCACGCGGTTGATACCGAATCTCGTACCCGACATCCTTGCGGCCCCCCGGCCCGCCCCCTTATAGTGCGTCCGACCAGCGAAACATCTGGTTCGGTGCTCTGCCCGAAGTCCCACCCGCGCAAAGGAGGTGATCCTTGTCTAGTCCGTGTACCCTGTCCAGCCTGGCATGGGCAAGCGATCGCCGTATCGGCTCCTGAAGCCGAGCTGATCCACTGTTCGCGCCGTCTCGGCCGTCGCGCCGGGCTGCAGACAGTCGCCGCCACCGGGGCAGTCGCCCGGTGGCGGCTCGCTTTTCCGGGTGCCAGGGGGGAGTACGTCGAGAGGGGCCTTGGTTTTCAGGCAAGCGGCCCGGGCGGCCAGCCGGGTATGGGTGTAAGACGAAGTAAGTAGATCGAAAACGAAAGAGCCTTGAGTAGTACCCTTCCCAAGCTGAGGGAAGCTGGCTCTGCCCCATTGGCGAGTGGGCGTCAGGTGGTTCCTTCATCCAGCCAGATCCTCTACCGTGGCCCAGCTACTTCTCGAAATCAGTCGGGGTCCGGTCAAGGGAGAAACCCTCCCCTGACCGGACAGCCACGCCCCGAGGCGGCCCTCCCCCGCTGCCGAGCCGGCCCGCAACGCTGCAAGGGGCACCCGATGAGAGGAGAAGCGTCGCAGGGGCTTGCGGGACCGAGGCCGGCTCCACCCTGAACGCGTCCGAAAGGGCTCGCCCCGGGTCCGAATCCGCCTGGACGAAAGCGCGGTGGCAGCCGGATCATTGAGCCGTTTCGGCCTGGTGGAAGCAACACGTACGCGCCGGGTAACAGCCGATCGATTCCGTGGATGCCCGAAGGGGGGGCGGTGCCTTGCTCGGAGATCCACGGCGGGTGCTTCCCCGAGGAGGGCGGAGTGTCAATGGGAAGCGCCCCGTACTACAGCTACACCGGCGCCCCGCAGACCCCCCTCCAGGCCGCCGCACAGGAAGGCTGGACCGGAGTCGTCAACCTGACCTCGATGCGTCGGGCGCAAGTGGAGCTGGCGTTGCGGGATCTGGCGGACAACTTCCCCGCACCCTGCGCCGCCATAGCGAACCAGATGCGGCAGCGCCTGGCAGGCGGGTTCCTGGAAGGAAGCCACTCGTTCGCCTCCGGTCAGTGGTTGTCCAAGGGACAACAGGGCTCGATCAAGGGTATCATCATCCTGAGAAACACGACCGGCCCGAACGAGGTGTGGAAGTCGGACGGAACCTACGATCCGGTGGAGTTGAGAAGGCTGCTGGCCCACGAGGGCATCCACATGTGGTTCGACACGGATATCGGCCACGTCGCCTCGACCCCGCAGTGGCCAACACAGGCGTACACGACCATGAAGGACATGTGCGGTGCGTTGGACTCAGCGACGTGATTGGCGAGCGCGACACCCGCAGAGGAGGGGAGCACGAACGATGAACGCCATGCGCATTCTGACCGCGGTTGCTATCCCGCTTGCGGCCTCCGGAATCAGCGCCCAGGAAGCGCCGCTCGTCCGGTTCACACATGAGGAACGCCAGGTCAGCGAAGCCGCCTTCCGCTGGTACATGGGCTTCGACCCCACCCTGCGAGATGCGGCCAAGACCGTGGTGATCTCGAACGTCTCGACGGGGGGCAACCCTAGACTCAAGAGGGACCCGGCCGATCTAGAGGCGTCCGAGCGGGTCAGCATCAAGAGAGTTGACCTCCCAAGAACGGCCATGTCGTCACTGCGCGCCGCCGCCCATGGTCCCGTCGCGACATGCGACTCGTTTGACATCGCGACGAACGACCTGTGCGGCGTGGCCGGACCGTGGGTATGGCTCGTTCTGTCGAACGTCGATATCCAGGGGGACCGCGCGACGGTCATCTTGCAGGCGCGGTGGCTGGAGCTGGGTGCGGGGAACCAGCTCAATCAAAGGCCCTGGCGCCACGTTGCCGGCCATCAGCTGATGCTGGAGCGTGACGGGGGCAGGTGGCGCGTCGTGTCCTTCGAGATGACCGCGGTCTCCTAAGCCCCACCCCCCTGCTCTCGTGCGTGCTCCCTGAGGGCAGGGGGGAGCGGCTCAAGCGCTCTGGACCAGATCCATCGTCGATTGAATGGCCCTGGCCTCCTGCTCGTCGTCCCCAAGCACCGTGCCTGCGGGCCGGCCCAACAACTCCCGGAAGAGCCGGTTGACCGACGTGGCGTCGTTGTACCCGAGACACGCGGCCTGCGTCGTCCGATTCCGGATACCCAGGCGATGTAGGCCGACCGCGAGGAACACGCGGGACCAGCGGTGGAGGACGCGTGGCGCGGGTATTCTGCTTCTCGTCGCTCGGCGGCGCAACTCGCGACCGCCGACCCCCAAAGAGCGTGCCACTTCGCAAAGGTCGTCCGCGGCCCTGTACGGGTCGAGAATGGCGAACGCGAGGTCCACTTGGTCCGCCGCGAGACGCCCGTCGAGCAGTCGCTGCGCATCCTGGAGGAGGCACGTCGATGCAGCGGCTGAGCCCATCGCCCGGCGGAAGCGACCCACATCGTCGTCCACGCCCACCGTGAGCAAGGGGATTCGGAGGTCCTGCGGGGCAATGCGGTCCGCCGGCGCCCACCGCAACGCGGACGTATATGCGATGATCGCCCGGGGGCCGAGCCGGTCTTGCAGGACGAGGAGCCTACCGAGGTCGGGGCCCGTGGCCGTGCCGTACCATGGGTCCACGACGGCCAGTTCGATGACTCCGCCAGCGGCCCACTCCAGGAGCGTGGCCCACGACGGGGCGAACTCGTGGACGGGCCGCCGCCCCATTTCCGGCCGGAGTGCAGTACGCAGCGCGGCGTGCGCCCGCGGATCGTGCTGCAGGACTCCCACACGCATGCCACCCCCAATGTGAAGGAACGAGCCTCGCGAAACCGCCGGGCGACGCTCCGGGGGGGGACGTCTCCAAGGTAGCCGGTGGGGCCGCGAGCATCCAACAACCAGGGATCGGTGTGAAAGAACACGTGGACTACCTTTTTCGCACCGATACCGGGCCCCTCACCCCCCGAACCACGCCGGGTTGTTCCCCGCCTTCCACTTGATGTTGCATCCCGTGAAACCGTTGTGCTGGCGTGGGTCCCGCCGGAAGTGCCACGCGCGGTGACACGGTTCGGGGTAAGGGGAAGGGGGCACATTCACCTGACGCCCCGCCAACCCGCCTCGGCTGGCGCCTCTAGCGCCATCTCCAGATCCCACACCAACTCGGCGGCGCGGCGCTCTGCGGCCTCGGCGTCCTTGACCTTGCCCACCGCACGGTAGGCCCGCGCCATCTTCTCGTGGAACGCCAACATCCCACGCATCTGCTGGATCGTCATACCACCCTCCAACGAAAAACCGCCCACCCGGACGGGCACTGGCGTGCGATCCGCAGCGTAGCGCTGGGCACCAGTGGCCGCCGGGTGGGCGGGAGCAGTCGAATGGGCACTACGCATAACGGATCGCATACTATACGATACAACCGTGTCACGTCCCGTGTCAAGGAAATTAAGTCGTTGTGCCGTAGTCACTTAGTAGGTCTGCCATCTGGCGGGCCACGGCCATCTTCGGGGCGAGCTCGTCCTGCCGGTAGGTCTGGGCCAGCCGGTCCTCCCTCGTCCCGCTCTGCCGGTCCCTGCCCACCATGCCCTGCGTCTCGGTCGCGTACCGACGCTTGATCGCGTGCCATCCCCTGCCCCGCACATACGGCACCCCGGCGGCCTGCTCGGCCCCCCGGAGCCATACCTTGATGCACGTCTCGTGGGTCGGCGGCGGGTCGCCCAATAGGTGGTCGCCGGCCGTCTTGAGCAGCGCCACGGTCAGGTCGTGCGCCTTGCCGACCACCACCACCTCGCCGGTCCTCCGGGCTTTGTCTGTCTCGCCGGGAAACGTCAGGACGGTGTGCCCGTCCCTCACGTCCACCCCGGCGGTCGGGAACGTTCTCAGCGCGCCCAGCCGCCGCCCAGACTGCCACGCGACGTGCCCGATCCACCCGGCCCGGACGTCCACGGCCTCAAGCGCGGGCAGGAGCCTACGGATCTCGTCCATGCTATAGGCCCGGCTCTTGCCCGTGGCCTTGGGTATGTCGAGCGCGGTGAGCTTGTGGTGGGGTGGGAGCCACTTGAGCTTGTCCACCGCAAACGTCATCGCCTCGGCCATGTACCGGCGGTAGCGAGCAAGGCTGGCCGCTCCCCATCCCCTACGCTCGGCCTCGTCTGCCGTCAGGGCTTCCACCATGGCTTCGGTGACGCCGGCCACCAACAACTTGCCCGCCTTGCCCGTCCACCACCGCCGCTTGCTCTCCTGGTCCCTGGCGTGCTGGCGGCTCCACCGCTTGCCCCGGATCTTGTGGAGCTCAGTCAAGAGTTCCGCCACGGTCTTGTCGGGTGACGGCGCCCCGAACACGGCGGCATGGGCCGCTCGGTTGTGGTCGCGCTCCAGCCGCCGGCTCGCGTCCTGGGCGATCTGCATGGCGAGTTTCTTGTCGGTGACCGGATGCTTCGCCACATCCTGCAACGCCCGCTGAATCCGCTCGCCTTCCCATGTCCATTCTATGTAGAGGACGGGGGAGACGGATCGTTCGTAGACCCTGACCCGGCTGATGCCTTTGCGGCCCGTCGAGTACGACCAATATTTCGCCACGGCGGCGGCACCTCATGGGGGTGGGTGACGATCCAGCACCACATGGATACCGTGTCAGCGAACGGGTCCGCAACTGAGTCCCGCAACTCGCCTGCCGTCGTCTCGCCGTATCCGGGTACGTAGACCGTGGCGCTGTCGGGGATCTCGGCAGGGCTCATGCGGCCTCCCGGCGCTCGGCTTCCGCCTCCATGATCCGACGTCCAAGCCACTCTGCTACTTGGGGGACGACGGCGTTTCCGAGGGCTCCAGTTCTGTCCACCCTATCGGGAAGCCCATCAGCCACTCTAGCCACGCCGGGTTCAGGTACCCACCCACGGCAAGACTCAGGGCTGTACCACCCTGCGAATACCGTGTCTTTCTGAAGCCCGTGTCCGAGGCGACCGGGGTAGGCCAAAACCCAACTGTCGAGCTCGTAGGTGGTGGGCACCGAAGGCAGCAGCGGGTATGCACTCCCACTCCGCGTCATACCCGAGTTGGGCCAGGGACCCGACCACCTCGGGCATCCCCCGAACAACCAGGCTTGACGAGTTCTCCAGCAACACGAAACGCGGTCGTAGGTCGCGAACGACTCGGTGGAATTGCCGCCAAAGGCTCGATTCCCCGCCTTCCATCCCGGCACGTCTGCCAGCGTGGCTGATGTCCTGGCAGGGGAACCCCCCACAGATGAGGTCAACGCTTTCGAGGTTGTGCGCTCCGACATCTCGTATGTCCTCGTACTTGGGTACGTCGGGCCAGTGCTTGGTCAGCACCTTCCGACAAAACGGGTCGATTTCCACTTGCCACGCGCACTCCATACCTGCGCGTTCAAGGCCAAGGTCGAAGCCGCCGATGCCGGCGAACAGGCTACCGAACCTCATGCGGCCCGCCCCTGGAACCACGCGACCAGGTCGGTGGGCGGCAGGTAGTCGTCGTGCCCACGGAGCAGGTCGCGCTCACGGCTCCCGAAGTCGGAGCGCATCCGTCCGTCAGGCTTCCGGTACCCACGGTAGCCCGGCATCGCCCATGGTTCCCTGCCCCACTTCTCGGCCATGCGCCGGCAGTGCGCCTCGCGTTCGCGGGCCAGCTCGTCACGGCTCAAAGCGTGAGGAGGGCGCGGCACATCTACCGCCCTTTTCGTAACCGCCTGCTCTGCAACCGGGTCGCGGAACTTCAAGGGTAGCGGTTGGATGGGATGCCTGTGGACGTTCGGGGTGAGGCCCCAATACTGCGCAGCTCTCGGGAGCGTGAAGCCGTTCCGGGCCAACCCAGACATGAGCCGGGGACCCAGATGCTCGAACCTTGGAGTGCCCCCAATGCTCTTGGCCACCTCAAGAAACTCGGCGAGGTAGTGCTCTACAGGGATAGGCTGTTTCATGCTGCGGCCCTCGCCTTGACGGTGATCTCCACCCGTGGGTCGCTGCCGTCGGGTGCGTGCTTGAGGTAAGACAGGCTGGTAATGAGGGAATCGTCCTCCCACACCACGCCGTTGCCCGAGTCGCCCAGGATCTTGAGAAAGTTGGACACGTCCCTACGCCTGTAGTCGGGCGGGTAGAAGTCATAGCGCACATGGACGGGCACCCGGAACCGGGGCTGGTCACTGCCCACCCCGCTCATCATCAACATCCGGATCGCCTCGCGGGCATGGCGGTAGTCCCACCCGTGCGCTCGGCCTCCCCGCCGGCTGTTGCGTCGGTTGTCGCTCGCCAGCGCGGCCCAGGGGATCGTCAGGTGCGTCATGGCTCCCGCCTCCTGCTCCCCGCCTCAGCCCATTCGGCCAAGGCCATGCCGTCATCGTCATCGGTGACGAGGCGTAGCGGGATCTGGCTGGGGTCGCGCTGCACGTCGCGGGCGAGGACCCAGCCCCTCGACTGCCCGCGCTGGATCAGCACCAGGGCCGTGGCCCACGGGATGCGCTCCAGTTCGGCCACGTTCCCGCGCACCGTGACCTGCCGGTACCAGTGGTAGCCCGTAGCCTCCATGGCGAGCGCCGCACAGGCTTGCGTGGTCGCGTCCATCATGGGCGGGGCTCCGGAAACTCCCGGACGCGGAGGTCATGGGGCCACTCCTCGGGGTCTCCGCCCTTGGGGTCGCGGAGAAGGAGCCGGATCGGGCTGTGCGTCCCCGGGCCACCGGCACCCGTGTAGCCGGGGTCGGCGCCCATCTGTTTCAGGAAGTACGGCACCCCCGCCGCTGCACACTGGTCCCGGAGGCTCCGGAGCCAGGCGACGTCACATGGACGGGCGCCACGGCCGGACTCTCCGCCGGCGATGAGCCAGTGGATGGGTGCCGGGTAGCGGTAGTCCTTCCCGGTGGCCATGTCGGTCCGGATGTGCGCGTGGCGGAGCCACGGCCTGAGACCAACCGGCCCCAACAACGGCTCGCAGCTCAGAAACCGGACCGCAGCCGGGCACCGGAGAAGGTGCGGGATGCGCTCGTCGGCGGCGGCCTGGTTCTCCACCGAGGTTCCGAGCCAGACGTTGGGGAGGGGCCACTTCGGGTATGCAAGCCGCGAGCGGTTCAGGCGGCGCCCCATCTCGGCCCACACCCAGTCCGAGCGGTTCGTCTGCCCGATGGGCAGGAAGTACTCCGCCATCCTCTCCGGGCGCTTCGTGAGCACCTGAAAGGTGTGCTGGGGACAGAGCGCCATCACCGCGAACACCCGGTCCACGAACTCCAGTGGCACGTCCGGGTGGAAGAGGTCCGACATGGCGTTGACGAACACCCGCCGCGGCTTCCTCCACCGGAGCGGCTCCTCGAGGCGCTCGGGGATGAGGTTGACCCGGCCCGTGAAGACGGCCCGCCCGTCCCCCGCGGTCCTGGCGGTGCCCTCGTAGGGCCCGGAGACCTTCGGGTTGGGGTTGCCGGCGAGGCGGCGGGCGTGGTTCGCGGCGTAGCAGTTGCGGCACCCCTCGGAGACGGGGGTGCACCCTGCCAGCGGGTTCCACGTCGTGTCCGTCCACTCGATCTTGCTGTTCGCGCTCATGCGGCTGGCCTCCGGTTCGACGTGCGGAACGCCGTGGCGTCCTCGCGCATCTGCATGGCGAAGGCGTCCGGGTCGAAGTCGCGGGCCGCGCGCTCCCGGCCCGCGTCGTAGCCTGCGTCGTAGGCGGCCATGGCGCCCACGAAGCGGAACAGGCCGGCGAGGAAAGCGCCAGCGAGGAAGGCGACGATGGCGATCATGCCTCACCTCCCCGGACCACCTTCACGTCCACGCCGGAGGGGCGCACGAAGTCGCGGCGGTGCTCGTCCAGCGTGGCCGCCAGGGTGTTCGCGTCCACGAGCCTGGCCCGGGCCGCGCTGCCCACCCCGTTCTCCGCGCCGGCCACAGCCGGGATGTCGGAGACTAGGCGGGCCACCAGCTCGGCGGCCATCGCCGCTTCCTCCAGGCGGTGTCGGACGATGGTGCGCTGGATCAGCGAGAGGCCCCCGCCCGAGTAGCGTTCCTTCGACTGCGACGGACGCCACACCTCGGGCACCACCTCGCGGGTCGCCAGCTCGTCGTCCATGGCTTCGGCCTTCAGGGGTTCGGCGCTCATGGGGTCCTCCGGGCGTCGTGGGAGAACCCGGCGGCCAACAGACCACAGACCATGGCGATGCCGGCCACGACCGCCCGCCCGGTGAAGTAGTCCAGACGCACGGTCCAGACGAGCAGGACGAGCGAGAGCGCCGCCAGGAACCCACTCCAGAACGATCTCATGTCCATCGTCATCCTCCGAAGAGGGCCCGGGGGCAGACTCCACGGCTCCCCCGAGCCGATGCCGCGCCGCGCGCGGGTAGATGGGTTCGACGACCGTCCGGATTCCCACACCCGGATCCCGCCACCGCACTGAGGCGAACCTCCGGCGTTGCGCGCCTGGCGGACGCGCCTGCCCTGCCTGTCTCTTGGCTCCCATGCGCATGGAGCGCCGCGCGACCGTGCGGTTCACAACCGGGGCCATGCCACCGACCCCCGGTCGTCGAGAAGAACGTGGTGCCGGGGGAATGGACCCCTAGCCGCCGGGGGACGGCTACGCGGTATCTGGGCTCCGCGCTGGCCCTGCTGCCGATTACCGCCCGGTCGAATCGGGTGCGCGTCTCCCTCGTCCCCGGCGCCTGGACGTAGCACGTCGGCATCCGGTTCCGGCCCGCGCTGGCGGCACCATGGCTGACCCGTAGGAGCCTATCAGGACGTATCAGTCGTTGCCCCCGCCGGTCGTTTCCTCCCGGCGCTCCGTAGGCCAGCCGCGTAGAAGAAAGCCGGAGCGGGGGTGCGGACGGAGCGTCCGCCACGAAGTGTCGCCCCCGTGTCAGGTGTCCCCGCTCCGGCGTTGTCATGCGGCAGGCTCCTCATTGTGGAACAGCGCCGCCTGCTCGGCCTCGGGCCGGTCAGCGAGCGCGATGTTCTTCACCGCCTGCCGGTAGTACGTCTCCTTCAGCTCGATACCGATGGCGCGTCGGCCAGCCCGGAGCGCAGCATAGACCTCGGAGCCCACGCCCATGAACGGAGTCAGTACCACCTCGCCCGGGTTGCTCCAGAGCGTGAGGCAGCGGTCGATGACATCAAGCTGTAGGGGGTGGACGTGCTTCTCGTCCTCGGCGTCGCGGGCCTTCCGGTAGGGGAGAACGCGGTCGAGTCGAACGTCGTCCCAGAACGCACTCGCGTACTGGCGCCAAATCCAGTGGGAATAGCGGTTCTCGATCTGCTTCCCCTTCCACTCGCGGAAGGGGAGCAGCTCGGGCGGGATCTGTCGAGAACCGGCGTACTCCAGGAGTCCGGCGGGGTGGGCGATGGGGGCCGGGTTGTCCCCGTCCTTTCGGAACATGAGGAGGTAGTCGGCCGCCGCCGCGGAGCACCGACTGGAGTCCTCGACGATGGTCTTGTGCGCCAGGTTCTTGGCCATCGTCCGGTTCCGGACCCCGAGAGGCTCTTTCCAGACGCTGTAGCGCGCCACGTACCGGAACCCGAAGCGGGCGTGCAGACGGATGATGTCGCCCGGGAAGTCGATGAGGTGGTCCCGGCCCGTGTTGCCCGAGGGCACGTCCATGCAGTGCACGCCAGTCAGGCGGCCTGGCAGCGTCACCCGCGCGACCTGCTCCACCACGAAGGCGTAGTGCTCGAAGAACTCGTCGTAGTCGCGGGCGTTCGAGAGGTCGCGCTCGCTTGAGCTGTAGTGGTAGAGTCCCCCGAACGGAGGGGAGTAGACCGAGAGGTGAACCGACCCGTCGGGGAGAGTGGGGAGCACCTCGCACGAGTCCCCGCAGTACAGGGCGTAGCGGTCGGTAACCTCCTGGTGCTTCACAGCCATGCGGGGACCTTGGGGGTGTGGGTGTAGAATGGGTCGTCGCGGCGGATCTCAAGGACGCCCTTCATGTGCTCCAGGAGGGCCGAGAACATCCGGTCGGCCTGCTCCGCCTTGCGGCGCATGTTCTCGATGACGCGCTTCTCCCCGGTGGTCGCCACGATGTCCACGACCACAGGGCGCTCCTGCCCGAAGCGCCAGCATCGGCGGACGCTCTGGTAGTACTGCTCGTAGCTGTGCGACGGGAACGTCAGGACGTGGGCGCAGTTCTGGAGGTTGAGTCCCCAGGCGCCAATCGTGGGCTTCGTCACCAGCACGCGGATGGCGCCCCGGGCGAAGCCCAAGAGGCGCTCCTCCTTCACGTCGTCGGGGTGTGAGCCTGCGACCTGGACGGCGCCGGGGATCAGTCGCTCCAGGAGGTCCGCCTCGTCGTTGAGGTGGCACCAAACGAGCGCCTGTTCGCTGTGGTCCACCAACCCCGCGACCGTCTCGCACCGCTCGGGGATCGTGCGCCGGCGCTCGGCGCGTTGCTCCTTCAGGGTGACGGCGGGCAGGTCGAAGAGCATGCCGGGCTGGGGTGTCCTGGCCTCGATCACGTGCTCGCGCTCGGTCAACGGGGGCAGGATGAAGCCGTCGTCCTCGAACCCGAGGTCGGACGGCTTCCGGACGGTGCGCGCCCACGACGACACCCACCGCCAGAACGGCTCTTCCGCGTGGCCCTTGAAGCGCCAGGCGGCGGCTTTCCCGAAGTAACGACGCGCCTCGGTGTTGTTGTTGTCGTTGCGGAAGAACCGGGAGAGCATGTCCATGTAGCCCAGCTCCCCAAGGGCCTCGCTGGACGTGCCAAGCTCCACGTAGTCGTTGGGCGCGGCGGTGGCCGAACTGAGGAGCCGGTACGGCATCCGCCGGAGGAACTCGGTGACGACGGCCTTGGTGGCTCCGTTGAAGTTCTTGAGGATACTCGACTCGTCGCATGCGACACCCGCGAACGACGTCGGATCGAAGCGGTCGAGGCGTTCGTAGTTGGTGATCACCACGCGGGCACCGGTGGGGACCCGTCCGTCCGAGGACCTGACGGCTTCAATGCCGAACTTCTCGGCCTCCTGGACGAGCTGGTAGCTCACCGCGAGGGGCGTCGGCACGAGGACGGGGCGGTTGGTGTGGCGCACCACGTTCTCGGCCCATACGAGCTGCATGGGTCCCTTGCCGAGTCCGCAGTCGGCTAGGATCGCAGCTCGCCCACGGCGGACGGCCCACTCCGTGAGCATCGCCTGGAAACCGAAGAGCCAGTCCGGTACCCATGTCGGATCGAAGCCCACGGCCCGCCCGGCTTGAGCCTTCGACTCCAGGAAAGCGGCGTAGGTCACGAAGCCCTCCCCTCCCGCCCGACGTAGCGCCAGCGGGTCAGCAGGTTCCCGTGCGAACCTTCCCGGGTGCTCACGTGCTCCCGGTCGATGGCCTGCCACTCCCATCCGCGGAAGAGCGCGCCCAGGAGGTTCGGCGAGGCCCCGGCGGGCAGGCCACAGAGGGTCGGCTCGGCGTCGATGAGGTCCCAGGCGTCGTCCGTCGTGACGTAGGCCCGTTCGCGGCCCACGTCGCGGACGCGCCCGAGGAAGACCTGGACCAGCCGGGTCCGCATGTACCGGAGCCAGTCGCGGCGCTCCACGGCCATGCGGTCCAGGACCTCGGCGGTCTTCACCGGCTCGGGCTTGGGCTCGGCGTTGCCGAAGAGCGGCAGGCCGAAGGTCGTGGGGGTGTGCATGCTCACTAGAGAAACCGCTCCTGCCGCGCCTGCGGCCCGCCTGCGGTGAAGAAGTCCACGGCCCCGGTGTCCACGTCCACGACCTCGTAGGCGTCGAAGTACCGGAGCAGCCAGTGGCGCACGACGTCTTCGTGCTCGGCAGCGACCCACCATGCGCCGGTGCCGTCCCAATCCCAGCGGCGGTCGGCGCTCGACAGCGTCTTCAGCTCTGCGATGAAGCCCTCGTGGTACGGCGTGCGGAGCAGGTAGCCGGCGCGGCCCGCTGGTCCGTCCCACGGCTCCATCTGCGGGGTGCGGTCGGTCATGGCACCAGCCCCCGCGCCCGGTCGATCTTCTCCCGCTCGACGCCGTAGCCCTTCCGCTCCGCCGGCGTCATCGGCACGCCCTGCCAGCGCCGGTCGAAGCGCGCCCGCTCGTAGCTCCAGCCGGTGATCTTGAAGTCCTGGTCCATGCCGGGCCGGCAGGTCGCGGCGTCGGTGAGCCCCGCGGCCTTGTAGGCTGCGCGGGCCTCGGCCGGGAACCGGTGGTCCACCGGGGTCCGGCACTCGGCGAGGCCTTGGCCGCAGTGGTGGCATGGGTGGTCAGGCATCGGTCAGGCTCCCCGCCGGTCGTGGATCACCTTGGCCTCGGCCTCCTCCAGCGCCTCCAGCACGGTGCCCTGGGCCTCGGCGATTCGCCTCCCCAGGAGGTCCCGGGCGTTGGCCACCGCGTCCCACGTCGTCATCCGGGCCGAGTACTTGCTGTAGACCCCGGAGTAGTGGGCCAGCGCGTTACGGATCCGCTCGAAGTGCTCACGCACCACGATGGCCCGGAGCTCCGCGGGGTCCTGGGCTGGGAACGCGAGCGGGCCCGTACCCTTCATGTGGGCCATCATGCGGCCAGCCCTCCCTCGTGCTCCTGCCAGGCGCGCCAGATGCGGCGGGCCACGGCGTGGTAGTCCTTCCGGTACTTCCGCTCCATGTCCTCCAGCGTCCGGGCGTGGAACTCGTCGTGAAGCGCGTGGCAGCAGAAGATCAGGTTGTTCGCATCCTTCCCGCCCGACCCCACCGTCTTCAGGTGGTGCGCCTCGGGGCGTCGGTCCCGGCTCCACCCGCAACGGTGCAGCGGGTGGCCGCGTTCCTCGCACGGTTGCTGAGTCGCCCACACGTAGCCCGGCCCGTACACGTCCCCGGCCTCCCGGCGCCTCGCCTTCCGCTCCCGGTTGACGGCCTTGAGGTACGTCCTGCGCTGGAGCTGGGCGTGGCGCTCCAGTGGCTTCGACGTGCCGAGCGTGCTGTTCCAGCGGCGTGGGGCGTCCATCAGTTGTGCGACGCCTGGATGTAGTGGGTGTTGTAGATCCGGGCGGCGGCGTCACCGTCCACCGGGATACCTGCGGCCTTGAGGCCCTTTACCGCCTCCACCGTCATGGCGAGCGCGGCCCCGACCACCCCCGCGTCGTGCAGACGGGCGGGCGGCGCGCTGGGCTTCGACGGGGGCGCTGCCGGTGCGTCATCGGGCCACAGGTTCTCCGGTGGGCCGTCCTGCGCGGGGGGCGTCGGGGCCTCGCCCACGGTCACGTTGAGGTACGCCTGATCGCGGGTCCCGCCCGCCGTGATGCGCACGGTCTGGTCCTTCGGCGCCTTGCGGATCGCGTCTGCCACCGCCTCGTTCTCGATGTTAAGCGTGTGCTCCGAGCCGTCGTGTGCCTCGAAGTAGCAGTACTTCGGCTTGCCGGGGTACTTAGAATCCATGGGGTCGCTCTTGACCTTGCCCATCATCCCACTGCCCGCGACCCGCACCAGGTCGGAATGCCACCACGCCTTCTTCGCCATCACGTCGTCCGACATCACGCCACCTCCTTCTCGTGGATTGCCTGCTCGTCATCGAAGTCCCACACATCGAACAACCCGCCCTGTTCCTCGGTCGGGTGGCCTACGTCGTCCAGCCACTCGCTCGCGTCCTCGTAGGCGCTGTCGAGCCGGGCCAGCCTGCGGTGTCCCTCGTCACGCTCGGGGCCCGCGGCCATCTCCCGCAGCCGCAGCGCCACCAGCCGCTCTAGCGTGTCGGGCGCGTAGTCGTCCGGGTCGGGCAGCCGGATCGGGAAGCCCTGGGGCACCTGCAAGTCGCGCGCGCCCATCAGCTCCACCCGGTTCTGGGCGTCGGCCCAGCGTTGGCTCGTCGTCGTCATCGCGACCTCCGCGCCGCGTGGATCATCGCCACCAGTCGGCGCTCGCCCGGATCCCGAGACGCAGCCCGAGCCGCAGCCCAAGCCGCATCCCCAGCCGCAGCCCGAGCCGCAGCCCAAGCCGCAGCCCGAGCCGCAGCCCGAGCCGCAGCCCTCAGCGACTCGTCTCCGGTCTTGAGGTATCGGACAACGACATCAGGAGCGTCCCACAGATGGACCACATCCAGCGCACACTTCCGAGCGAATACGCAGAGAAGGGCGGTGGCGTCCATCCGCCACAGGATGCGCCGTTCCCGGCAGACCAGCTTGTCCGACTGCTCCGACACGATGTCTCGGCACTCGACCCGGCAGACCAAAGCACCGGGCGCATATTGCAGCGCGTCCATAACGCGACGGCTCGCGTGCAGCCCAGATTCGCACATGACCACGGGGCCGTCGTGCTTGAGCCATACGCCGTCCTTCGGGGCCTGCCGTCCGTCGCGGAGCGTCCCGTCGTCCGCGAGCCAATGCCACGCCTTGATCGTCGTCATCAGAACTCCATCTCCACCCACGCGCCCAACTCATCCCTGCATCCGTCGCACAGGTCGTAGGTCTGGTAACGTCCGTCCTCCACCAGCCCGCACGTCTTGGTCGTCTCAGACAGCCGGTCGCACTCTTCGCACCGGTGGCCCTTGGTGGTGGTGCGCCTTTTCGTCTTTGTGGTCATGGCGTATCTTCCCGTTGCAGTGTTTCGATCTCGGCCCCACGGCATATGCGGTTGGCTCCCGCGCCGTGGGGCCGTTTCGTTCAGGTCTGTTCCTCGCCCGCCGCCCGCGCCAACTCGCCCATCACCCGCGCCCCTGCTGCGGGACACATCCCATGGCTGGCGGGGGCGCCCTGCTCTCGCGCTTGCCGGTCGGTAGGCGTCAGGAAGTGCGGCACGTCGCACCAACAGCACACCCGCGCCACTACTCGCGTCTCTGTCGCGCCAGCCACGCCGCCGGCGAATAGGGCCCGGCTCATACCTTGGCCTCCACCGCTTTGCGCAACGCGGGCGCCAGATATTCCGCCTTCACGCGCTCGTACTCGGCCCACGCATCCAGTGACAGAACACGGCTGGCTAACCAATCCACGTCTAGACCCAGGCGAAGCGCCTTGCGGATGGTGGGCACCGTGATGGGGGCACCGATCGGCCACTCCTTCGCCACGATGGCGACCTGCTCCTCGCACGCGCCCAGCTTTGTGAGGTACTTCGCCGTGATGCGCTTCATACCTTGGCCTCCTTGCGGATGACGCTCCGGGGGTCGGGCTCGCCCCGAGCCTGGAGCACTTCGTCGTGGTCGGCGTATTCCAGTTGCGCCCACGCCTCGGCACGCATCGCTTCCCGCCTCGCCTCACGGCTCAGGATCATTGATGCCTTCTCCGCCGCCTCCAGCATCGGCTCCTGCTGGTGTAGGTAGACGGCGCGCTCCATGAGCACGGCGCTGTCGGCGTTCTCGATCTCCGCGAGCCGGTACGATTCGTACACGGCCTCACAGATCGCGCGGGCCGTGGTCCGGTCCTCGTCCGATCCGGCGCCCAGCCGCACGACGAGCCGGAGCAGGTCGCGCAACTCGGGGCAGACGGTACGGGTCGCGTAGGACGAGACGGTATTCTCGGCCAGCGGCTTCTTGGGGCTGCTCCAGCGGCGCGCTACGGCCCGGCGCGTGCCGGACCCGTCCACCGCCCTGCGCGCCAGCCGCGTCACCGTGGCCTCGCGCTGCAACTCTCGCAGTCGGGTGCTGTCCATCGTCAGTGCCTCCGATCTCTGGTGCATACTCCCGGCGGGGGTGTGCTTCCCCCGTGGCTCCCAGGTCCCGCAGGTTCCGCGCATGGAGCACATCGCGGTCATCGTTGCACGGGTACTGGCGGGAGGTGCGCACGCCGCTGTTCACGAACGTCGGCCTGTTCACCCCGGAGGGACGGCGCCGCCGCCTCCCGCCTGCCTTCCACGCGCGCCACCATCTCAGCCGACCCTCAGATGCGCACGAGCGTGAGCAGCGATGACCTTGCCGCACCACGCCTGCATCTCGCGCACCGATTGGATGTCGGCGTCCGTCAGACCCTCAACCGCCCCGGCATCCGGTAGCGAGATGGCCCGAACAAACACCACGACAGCCCCCTCAGCAGACGAAGCTCTAGGCTCGGCGGGGGTATCAGCCGCCGGCTCGCCCATGCCCTGCACGGCACGGGGATTGCTCGCTTCCGTGTCCTCGTCGGGCGACGTGACCACGCCGCCGTCTGCCTCGGTGGGGGGTGCCTCAGAAGAAGGAGGGGCCACCGGCTCGGTCGCATCCTGCGTCTCTGCCCGGGTTTCGCGGGCGGATGCGCGCTCGGTGGTCCCCTCCGATCTACGCTTCTCCGCTGCACGCGCGATGGCGGCTGCGGCTTCCTCCGGTGTCTCGTGCTTCGGCTTCGCGGGCTTCTTGCCGGCCCGCTCCTTCATCGGCGTGTACTTGTGGGCCGTATCCTTGATGCGCTCCGCTGTTACACGCTTTCCCTCGGAGGCGGCGTCAGCCCGCGCCTCCTCCAGTACCGTGGCGCGCTGCTCGGCGGGAACCTTGCCCAACTCCCGGGCGTGGCGTTCCGTGAGGCCGTCCGTGTCAACCGTGGTTGACAAAGAGGTGACAACCTCGGCGGCGCCGATCAGTTGGTATGCGCGCTGGCGGGACCAGCCCCACATACCCTGGCAGTATTCCTCGAAGGTGGCGTACTCCTCGCGGTACAACTTGCGGTCCCGCACCTGTGCGAGCAGGGCCGCCGCGATGGTGAACCCTTCGATGTGCCTGCGGATCTGGTCGTTGGCGTCGTTGTACGCGAGCCGCTCTGACTCGGTGAGTTGCGTACCCACGGTGACGGGAGTGGTCATGCGGCCTCCCCGTTCTGGATCGCCGCAGTGACCAACGCCTCCAGCCATTGCGTCCGGGTCTGGCCCGCGAGGATCGCCTTGCGCTCCACCAGCGGGTGCAGGTCTTCGCGGAGCCGGAACGTCATCGGCTCACGCCTGAGTGGCGCGGCGTGTACGGGGGGCGTATCCTTCTTCTTTCTGGAAACGGCCATGTGTACGAAGGCTCCTGTGTCCATTTGGTCCCAACCACAGGTCCAACGTATACGCCTACATATCCACGCGCAAGCCCCTTGTACACGCACTCATGTCCAACGATTCGCAACTGACGCTATCCGAACGACTTACGGTTGCGCGTGATCGTAGGGGGTGGACGGTGCGTGAGTTGGCGGGCCGCTTGGGGATGAAGTTCCACGGTCAGATCAGCGCGTGGGAGAACGGGCAGTCTCCGTCCCCCGACAACCTGGCGAAGGTGACCCTGGCCCTTGGCGTGTCGGGCCACTGGCTACTGACCGGCGAGGGCCCGATGTACCCGCAGAGCCCCGAAGACGAGGCGCTGGCCTACCGGAAGATCGCCGCGATCGTGCTAGCCCGAGAGGCTATCGCACCAACCGCAGCGGAGCAGGAGATGGCGGAAGCAGTTCGGCGTGCGGTAGGGCCGAAAACCAAGCGACAGCAGAAGGGTGGGACATGATCGCCTCCACCTCGTCACTGGTGAGCGGGCGGGCCAGGACCAACCCGTGGGTGGTACGGACCAGCAGGTCGCCCGGCCGCACGTCCACGCCCGGCACAGGGCGCATCACTCTCGCGTCTGGCATGGCCCCACACCTCCGTGCCAAGGGGTATCAGGGAGGGTCCGCCATACCCCTGACACGCCACAGCCGGGGGGGCTTGGGCCGGTGGGGTCTGATCTTCTAACGGTGCAACTCTCGGTGGCGAATCTGCAAGGGAGGCGTGATGAGGCGGAATGTCTGGGTGGGACGATGGCGCTGAAACCGGTCCCGGTACTGGTCGCCCTGGTTGCGGTCCTCGCTCTCGGGTGGTGCGCCGTTGCGCTCACCGACGCCGAGGCTCCTCGGACGCTACAGGCCACCGTGTGGGTTGGGCCCACTGAGCTGAGGGTCGCCAACGGGGACGACGGCGCGTGGGTCGACTGCGACGTGTCCGTCAACCGGCGGTGGAGGCGTGAGGTCCCGCGTATCGAGGCGGGAGACACCTTCGCTCTCGGCTGGACCAGCTTCACCCAGAACGACGGAGAGAGGTTCACTCCGCGCTCGCATGCCGTTGAGCGCGTGACCGTCCACTGCTCTACCCCGACCGGTCGGGGTTCGTGGTTCGGCGCCTACTGAGGGGTGCCCGCCAGCGCCTCCCGCAGCGTCGCCAGATCCAGCCCACAGGACAGCCAGAGCCCGTCCCTGTGCCCAGGATCTCCGCCGAGCACGTGGTGCAGCAGCTCGTGGGCGGAGATGCGGACGTTGGCCTCGGTGCCCCGAAGGAGGTAGACGTCGCCCGGCGGGTTCCAGCCGGCCCAGGCGTCGCCATCGCCCTCGATCCCCGCGACCAGCCACCAGCGCACGGCGCGGGCCGTGACGTTCGCACCCGAACATGCGGAGACGTGCTCAGCGGCTCGCTCCTGGGCGAGGCCGGGGGCCATGGCCTCGGGCCGGATCGGGTCCACCAGCCCGGGGCTGCAGGCGGTGAGGATGGCGGCGTAGGCGATGAGCGGCAGGCGTGTCATGCCCCCACGCTGTGCCCAGCCCGGCGAACCGGGGAGCAAACCCGGGCACCGACCTTGCTCTACCAAACCCGCTCCCATGCCGCGACTCCTGCTGCAACGAGGGCCACACCCCGCCATACGCGCGCGGCCCGACCGGCCTTCTGCGCCTCCCGCTCAGCCGCCCGCCAAAGCCCGTCAGTATGCGCCACCAGCGTCTCGGCGGCATCGGCTCGGGCCGTTTCCGCGACACGGAAGTCTCGCTCGGCGTCCCATGCCCAGCGGGTGCGTTCCAGTTCCCAGCGCACGGCGGCGACCTCTTCCTCGAGCGCCGCGACCTCGTCGGCGTGGGCGGCCTGCAGGCTGTCGAGCAAGACGGCCTGGACACTGTCGAGGGTGGCGCGGAGGCTGTCTGCCGCCATTTTCCCAGCGCGTCGGGCCCGCTCCTTTTCCGCGCGTTCCGCCCTGGTGACGCTGTCGGCCCACGCCCGGGCCATCATGGCCGAGTCGCCCTGTGCGGTGGCGTGTCGGGCCATCGCCGCGACCTCGTCCTTGGCGACCTGGAGCTGGCGCCGGAGCGCGCCGTTCTCTGCGAGGGCGGCTTCGTGGGTAGGGTCGGTGCGGACGATGTAGAGCACGGCCACGACAGCCCAGACGATGGTGGCCAATACGAGCACCGTCCAGTCGCTGCGTTTCATGCCACGATCCTGAATCCCTTCACGGGCTGGACCACACCCCAACCGGTGTCGCGCATCACCATCGCCTTCACCAGCTTGCCCTCTGCCTCCAGCTCGTCGGTGATGGCGCGGGCGGTATCAACCCCGCAACCCATGGCCCTCCGGATCTCGGGGGTCGTGACGGTGCCGGGCTCGTCCCCGCCCTTGGGCTTGCGGGCGCGGATGAGGGTGATAATGTCGGCCTTTTTCGGCTTCGGCTTGGCCATTCGTCACACCTTCCAGTCACGGAGGATCTGTCCACGGTCGCCGACGTAGTATTTGAACCACTCGGGCTTGAAGCGCCGAAGGCTTCCGTGTTCGCTGAACCGCACTTCGACGATCCAGAACCCAAGCACGGCCCGGAGCGACCGCTTCCGCATGAACGGCGTCTGTCGCTCAAGGCACCCAGCCTGTAGCACGGGCACGTCGCGGATGTCGTAGAACCCGCCTTTGTGGTAGTGGCCGATGGCGAGCATGGTCGGCTTCTCGCCTGCCCCGTAAGACTCCACGATCTTCTGCGGGCGGTAGGAGTCGGCGTAGCTTGTGCCGCCGCCGGGGTGGACGATGCGCAGCGTAGGGCGGGCCTCGCTGTCGTGCATCACCACGTCCGCTTCGTCCAGCCCGAGATAGACCATGTCGGGCCTTGCGTTCTCGATGAGCTTGCCAATCAGGATGCCGGCGCTCTTGAGGTAGTACCCCTCGTGGCAAGTGGAACTGGCAACGTGGTATGTCGTGATGCCCGGGACCTGGGGCCACGTCCGGGCGAGATAGGACACGACGTTGTCCACGCCCATGACGTTGATCTCGTACTCCTGACCCCGATACGTCTTCTCACCGTCGATGAGGTTGCCGGGAGCATAAACGGCGGTGATTCCCTCCCGCTCGAAAACGGCATACGCCTCGTGCAGCTCGTCCACGAGGGCGTGGTTGTTGCCAAGGTGCGTGTCGGAGACGATCCCGAACCGGACCACGTCGCCGTAGAAGTGCTCCACCTCGCCGCGCATTCCACTGGCGGCACGAGACACCACGCCATTCTCGACGTTGTAGCCCCGGGCGCTCATGTCCACGAGGACGGCGTCCGCCTCCTCCAGCCCAACCTTCAGGAGCGTTGCGATCTCCTCCCGGGAGAGGCTTTTGGAGCGCGACTTGGTCAGCGCCTTCTCGACGCGGTGTGCCGCCGGGTGTTCGTAGACCGCGAGCCGCCGCCGGAGAACAGCCATCTCGGCCTCAATCTCCTTCATGCGGCCCGGGTTGGCGGCCTGCGTCTCCTTGGCGAGATCGGCCACCTTGCTCTTGGTCGCTTCGTCCACGCGGCTACTCCTTGCTTGGGGGTTTCCCCACGGCACGCAGCAGCGCGCGCACCGAGTCGGGGCTGAGGGTGGGGCGTAGGGCGAGCCCTTCCGGGAAGCCCATCACGCACCGCCATGCGGGGTCGGTCGGGTTGTCGTCACGCTCGCCCAGCAAGACGTGGGTGAGCTCATGGGTGATGACCGACGGGTGAAACCAGTACGGGCGCTCGATGACGATGAGCGCGGTCCCGGCGTTCTCGTCCATGTCGGACATGCCGTAGGCCTGCACGCCCGTCTCCACCAGTACGATCTGCTCTGCCGTGGCCCATGCGATGGCCCGGAACGCGGGATCGGTCACACCCAGACAGCCCTTCACCATCTCGACGTAGACGAGATGAAGCGGCGACGGGAACATGGGCCTGATCCCGACCGAGATGGCGAACGGCTTCTCGGGGGTCGGGGTCGCCAGGAGCAGCAACGCGAGGGCGAGCACGGCGCGCGTCATGCCCGGGCCACCGCCTCGACGTGCAGGATCATGCCCAGCGGCACCGTGGTAGCGGACCGGACCCGGCCATCGTCAAACCGTTCTGGGGCCAGGGTGACGTGGCCCGGGGCCGTTTCCCACACCCAGCCTACGGTTTCGACGGTGATGGGCTCGAGCGTATCCCCCTCGTCCAGGTCTACCGGACCGACGGCGTCCAACCAGGTCAGCACCACGAGATCGCCACGCTTCACGCCTCACACTCCTCTCGGAGCTTGCCGCACATGGGGCAGCGGTGCCACTCGGGCTCGGCAGGCTGGTTGCAATCGGCGCAGCGCCACGGGTGCATATCGGCGTATCGGCGCTCTTGGAGTGTGTCGGGGCGGTCCTCCAGGTCGTAGGCGTCCGCGTGGTCCTCGTCGGGGCCAGGGATGTAGAGAACGCACCCGTCCGCCGCGTCCTCGGGGACGTGCAGGATTCGGCGGGGCGAGTCGGGGGACATAGGTCACGACTCCGGCTCCGGGGGTGACAGGACCATCTCCCAATTCCGGGCGTACCCGGCGATGTCCACGAGGCTGTCCCGGTGGTGCGGCGTGTTCGCCAGCCGCGACAGCTTCTGGATGATGTTGAAGGAGCAAACGTCCAGGGCGTCGAACGCGCCCGCGCCCCCGTACCGCCGCTGGAGGTACGTCTGCATCATCGCCGCGGTGCAGCCGTGGTTGACCGACGGGTGGCCGTAGTCCCGGCCCCGGTCGCCGTCTACGACCCGCCGGGCCTCCTCTAGCACCGTTTCCGTGTAGGGCTGGAGCGTGTGGGCGTCGTAGATCGGCATCCCAAGCGCCCGGGCCACGTGGACTTCCAGAGACGCACCCTTCGACGCCTGCCAGCCGGGGAGCACGGCGACCGACCGGCACTCCATCAGCCGCACTAAATCGCGCCTCAGGTACTCGGCCCACTCGCGTCCACCCGGCGGGACCGAATCGGCCTCGTCCATCTCGGCAGGGCTCACGACTTCCACGCCCGCGTCGCGGAGCCGCACCGCGGCTTCCTTGAACGCCGGGAAGTTCCAGGCCACGTACCCGGTCATGGGGCCCGCCAGGTAGGTGGGGCCGGTCATCGCTTCCCCCACAGCAGCGATTCCCTGGGCATCCATGCGGGGGCCGGCTCGCACCAGTACGCGAGTTGGACACAGGCGGTTGGGGCCATGAACCAGAGCAGCAGGTCGGGCGGCGCCCACAGCGCGACACCTACTGCGTAGACCCACGCCACGTCGCCCAGGTGGTCCAGCCAGTCGCCGCGCCCACGGACGAGATCCGGAATTTCACGGAGGGTGAAGAACGCCATCGGCACGACCCACCACCAGCCCAGCGGAAGCCAGAGCGGCCCCCCGATCAGCAGCCACACGAGCACGCCATTGAGCGCGTGGGCAGCGTGCCCCGTCACCCGAACTGCGACGTACACGTAGGCGCGGTGCAGGGGCCTTAGGGGGCGCGGTAGGCTGTCCGTGCGGATGTCGTCCGGGTCGATGCCCGCGACGTGGAGCAGGGCGGCCAGGAGGGCTTTCATGCGGTCCTCCTGAGGGCCGCGTCCCGGAGCGCGTTGACCCTGGACAGCCACGCCAGAAGGAACACGGCCAGCTTCCGGTTGCGGAGCGTGATTCTCTCGTAGAAACGGAGCCGCTCCCACAGCATGGTGTTCACCGTCTGGTGGGCCGGCAGCGCGTCGCACGCCCCCAGGGTCTGCGGCCCGATCTTGCCGTCGTCGGGCACGTTGATGGCCCGTTGCAGGATCTTGGCCGCGTTCACGAGCCCGTGGTTCACGCAGGCGTCGAAGTGGCAGAGCGAGACGGGCCAGGGGAGCGCGTCACACTTGCCGCCCAGCCAGTACCGGCGATGGTAGATCGCCCCTACCTCGTCGTCCCCGATCTCCCTGACATCGCGCACGGGCTGGCTCAGCGATGTGCGGTAGGCGTCGTAGGTCGCCTGGGTGATGCCCTTGTTCGTGGCACCGCCGGGGTCGTTCGGGTGGTTCGCGTACCCGCCCTCGAAGCGCAGCGTCACGGGCAACGCCTGGAGGAAGCCACTCATGGGCCGTCCTCCACGTTGGCCGAACCCATGGGGGGCCGGTCCCCGACACCGAACGCTGTGGTGGTCGAGGAGAAGTAGCCGCCCGCCCGATCCGAAACAGCCGTGGCCGCCTTGCCCATGGTGTTCTCGAAGAAGACTCGGAGCGCGGCCAGCGCTTCACCGGCGGGGATGGCCCGGAACAGGTCGCGCACCGGGAGCCCGAAGACGAGGGCGGCCAGCGCGGCCACGGCAGGGCCGGACCACTCCTGGGGCCAGTTGGCCAGGTAGCCCACAGCGAAGGCCGCGAGCACCAGCCGGAACCCCGACAGCCGCCGCCCGTCCTTGTCCTTCTCCTCCAGCCAGGACAGGGCCCATGAGGAGAAGCGGACGGCGAGGCGAAGGCGCGGGTACTCGCGGCGGCGCTCGCTCATCGTGCGTCACACTCCCGCAGCTCGCGCTCGGACGTCGCCACCTGACGGCACAGCGTCCGGTCGATGCGGCGCGTGACCTCCAGCACGGAATCGACCTGCGCGGTCTGCCGGCGAAGGGTGCGCGAGAACACCACGACGCTGTCCCGGTTCTCTTGGGCCAAGCGCGCGTTGGCGCTGACCTGGTCCGGCAAGCCGATGAAGCCGACGAAGGAGAGGGTGACGGCGACGGTGGCGGTGATAACGAAGCCGATGCCCATGACCGCCTTGCCCGTCTCGGAGAGGCCGCCAACGAAGCCCGCGATTCCTCGTCCCATGGTTACACCGCCTTCCCGCCGATCCACTCGACGGCCAGATGCACACGGGGGGTCGAGCGGTAGATGGCGAGGTTGCCGCCGCTCGACTGGTAGACGTCGGCCCTGATCCAGTCTCCCACGTCCGCCTCGTCCATCTCGTAGGTCGCAGTGACGGAGAACGAGGTGTCGTCCCCGTTCGTGGCGTTGCGGAGCTCCTCGGCCAGCACCACGTCGGTCGAGCCGTCGGACTTCACGAGGCGGGCCCCACGCAGGCCGGTGGCGTTCGACTGGAACGAGACGGAGAAGCTGATCCGGTACCGGCCAGCCATGTTGAGCACGACCCGGTCGGTGTTCGAGGACGTGGAGTGCATCGAGTCGCTGGTGGCCCCAGCGTCGACGTCGTAGTCCTCTGTCGGCCACGTGACGGGCGTCCAGGACGCGGTCCCGATGGTCTGGTCCGAGTTGCCGGTGACCTTTGCCATCGGCGGGGTCTGGCCGACGATGTTTGAGGCGGTGACGTCGGCCCAAACCACGTGGATTTTCTTCACCGTCTCGCCCGAGATGATGTTGTCGCGGACGGTGTGGCCCGACCCGCGGCGCACGATGATCCCGTACTCCATGTAGGCGGATCCGCCGCGGGTGTCTCGGATGATGTTGTCCTTGACCACCACCCGGGCACCGGCCTGGTACGTGTCGCCCGTGACGATGATGCCCACCGTCTCGTCGGACGTGCTCGGAGGGTTCGGGACCCCGACGCCCGTGTCGGTGACGATGTTGTCCGTGATGATGGAGTCCTCGGCGCTCACCAGTCCGATGCCGAAGTAGTCCGACTCGCGCACGGTGTTGCCGGCGATGACGATGCTCCGGGCCGCCTGGCGTCCCGCGGCCCCACCGAACTCGCCCCAGATGCCACGGATGCAGCGGAGCGTGCGGTTGCCGATGATCTGGCAGTCCCGCACCCGGTAGGTGGTGTCGGTCCCGTTGAGCGTGATGCCATGGCCGTCCATCGTCCCGGCGTTGCCGTCGTCGATGTCGATGAAGTCCGAGTCGAAGACGGTGAGGCCGAAGGCGTCCGCCTTGGCCCGGGCGCCCGACGCGCTATACCCGTCGGAGGTCGGAAGGTGGAACTGCACGCCGTTGTTCCGGATGTTCTCGAACCAGGAGTGCAGCACGCGCACGTTCTGGCAGGAGTAGAGCTTCAGGCCTTCCTCGATGCCGTCGCGGATGTGCACGTCGTAGAAGAGCAGGTTGCGGGCGCGGACCGTGAAGAAGGCGCTGACCGTGTTCCCAGCAGAGAACGCCGCGCGATTCAGGTTGAACTCGATGCCAATCACCCGGAGCCCGTCCCAGAGATCGCCCTGGTCCTGGCTGAACATGTGCCCGACGGTGGTGGCGGCCTTCGTGAACGTGGCCCCGGGCCCGTAGAGCGTGACCGACTTCGAGAGGTCGGGCGAGTCGAACACGTAGTTGGCGTCGGGCGGGAAGACGATGATGTCGCCCGCGGCGCACTCGGAGAGGATGTTCTCCAGGGCGGTGTCGTCCGGGTCGGTGCCGTTGATGTTGGCCCCGAACGCCTTGTTCTGGATGTTCCAGACGGCGCCACCGTGGTCGAAGTGCTTCGCGTCCCAGGCGTAGTTGTACGGCGCTCCCATGCGTCAGCCTCTCGTCAAGATGGCGGCGCTCCCCGACCGGGTGCCGGTCACGGAAAGGCCTGGCGTGTAGAAGTCCACCACCTCGTCGGTGGGGAGGTTCAGGAACCCCACGGTGCGGCGGTCGCCGAAGATCCCCATGCGCCCACCGGCCACGACCGTCGGGTTGAGGAACAGCCGCGAGTCGCGCAGCACGAACGTCCCGTCCTGGTCTGCGGCAACGAGGCCAAGGTGCCATGCGCCGGCCCCGTCGTAGACCGGGTAGACGATCTGGAGGCGCGATGTGCTCCTGCGAGCATCCGGCTCCTCCCAGATGTTGGTCGGGACGACGCGGGTCATGGGCTCAGATCCCCGCGAACTGGCGGCAGGCCGCCAGGCTCACGTCGCCGGAGAACGTCGCCTCGTTGAGCAAGACCACGGTGCCCGGCGTCGAGCCCGCCTCGGACCCGAAGTACCGGCGGTTGCCCGCCAGGGCCGCGGGGAACGTCCCAGAGAGTGCGGACGATGCCGCGGCGCTCACCTCGCTCCCGTGGTTTACGGCCTGATGGGTCCGGATGGTCTTGGCCGTGGCGTCGATGACGATTCGCAGCTCGACGACCTGACCAGCCGTCGGCGCCACCGTGGCCGTCGAGGTGATCTCCTCCGAGCCGTCGTCCAGCTTCGCCCGGTAGTAGCCGGAGACGCCCTCCACGACGATGCGGGGGTCCGCCCCGGCCGTGCCACTGCCCCGGTGGTAGATCGTGCCGCCCGCCAGCGCCGTGCCCACTTCGAACAGCCGGAGGTAGTAGGTGTGCGAGGCCAGGGCCGCCGAGGCGCTTGTGGCGTAGACGCCCGAGTCCGCAGCGGTCGCTGAGGCGGAGCCCTCCGCCGAGTTGGTGATCGGCGCGCCGATGCCCGCGCCCTGGTGGATCGAGGGCAGCGCCATATAAAGCGCCTGACTCGCGCCAGCCAGCGCCACGCCGTCGGCGAAGCGCAGCTCGAAGTAGGCCTCGGTCGCCGAGGCGTCCCACTTCCGGGCGCACCAAAGCCAGTGCCACGCCCCGTCGCCCGGCGCCGCCGTTCCGTCGGTCGAGCCCACGTCGTCCACCGCCCGGAGCTTCACGTCGGCGTAGCCGATCTCCGAAGCGGCCGGGATGTAGACGCCGACCACGAGGACGGCGACCTGGCCGGCCGTGAAGCCGTTCATCTCGCCGGGCAGCCCGAACAGGTAGCGACGCACCCCGGACCCCGCCGGGCCGCTCGTGAGCTTCACGATGGTGGAGCCCAGGCTGGCGTCGTAGGGCAGGGGGATGCCCTCGCTGGACGCCGTCACCGACGAGGCATCCGCGACACCCCAGGCGCCACCCTTGCCCTCGATGCCTGGGAGCTGTGAGGTGGCGGTGCTCACGCTCAGGCTCACCGTGGCGAGCTGGATGGCGCGGAGGTTGTCGATGTAGGCTTCGGAGTTGATACCGTTGATGTCGAACCGCAGCCCCGGCCCGGTGCCGACAGCTCGCATTGCTGCGCCCACTGAAGCCAGAGTGGCCTGGGTGGGTAGATTGAAGCCAAGCGAGTACGCCGTCCCAACCATCTCGCCGCGCACTTGGTCCGTCGTTTCTCGCGCCGAGCCAACCCACACGCCCCACCGTCCGACGGTCGTGGCGGGAAGCGACGACACATAAAGGGCGTTGGCCGTGCTCGTTCCCTTGAGCCGCAGCCCGAATGTGCCTTCCGAGGACTGGTTCGTGCCCGTTGCGCGGTCAACCTCGACACCAGCCGCCAGCGTCCACCCCTCCGGCTGCCTCCCATCGTACCACTGGATCGCGCCGGAGACGGTGCCGTTGTACGTCGCTCCGCCCAGGCCCGCGTTGTTCGCGTTCCCGTTGTAGTCGCACCAGATGTCGTAGGAGGCCGCGCCGGACTCGTAGGGGGTCTTGCTTGCGGGGATGCTTCCGGCGTGGAGGGCGAAGCGGTCGACCAACATCTTTGCGAAAGCGGCCCCTAGCGTGGAGCAACCGACCGTCACGGTTGTATTCGTTGCCACGGTTTGGAGTGTGGCCGGGATCGTGCCGCTGAACGATGATGCTGAAACCGCAGACAGCCCCCCCCATAGGCCGGTCGCGGTATCTAGGGTTTCAGTTTTTAGGACGAGACGGGTTGCGTTTGTTGGCTGTGAGCCGTCGAACTCCGCCCGGAGGTGGATGGGCTGGCCCACCGTCAGGAGTGAGGTCCACGACCCGTATGTGCCAGTATCCGCTGCGCTGGTTGGCACATAGATGTTGAGCGTACCCCCGCTGGCGTTTTCGAGGAGGAGCTGGCCGTCCGTTCCCAATCTCCCGCGCTCCCATACCAGCACCCCGTTATTCAACGGCGTGAGAATCAGGTCCAGCACGGCGTAGGTCGCCCCATCCAGCGCCGAGTAGTTGCCGTGCGTGATCTTGTCGTTCACGCCGTCCGTGTAGTACTGCCCCTGCTTCAGCCACCGCTCCATCCTGCCGTAGTGGTGGCGGCCGTCGTCCACGTAGGCGGGGGTGCCGGTCCACGTCGCGGTCAGCCCGCCGATGACATCCGTGCCGTCACCGTCGAAGGGCCACCAGTGGTCGGGCATCGGGCACCCGCCGTGTCCTGGCTCGTTGATAAGGTCCGCGTCGGCTTGGGCGGAGGTCAGGGTCTTGCCGTACCAGATGCGGACGTCGTCCAGCTTGCCGTCTGTTGGAAGCACATCCACTGACGGCACGCCGAATGAGTACCCAAGCGCACACGAACGCAGTGTGACGGGGATCGTTCCGGTTACCGAAGGCGAAGGCGTCTGTTGGGCCCCGAACTCGCGGGTTGTCGAGTCCAGCACCTTGTAATAGAGGGCGACCGTGCCAGCGTTGTAGGTGACGTGGAACCAGTACTCGGTACCCACAACGAGGCCACCCGAGACCGTGAACGTCACATAGTTGGTGTTATCGCCTCCAGCGGACGCAATGTAGATGGAGACAGCGGCGCCGCCGGCGGGGAAATACGCGATCCATTGGTTGTCGCTTCCCCCATCCCACCGCCCAACTACGCCTACACCCAGCGCCACCTGGTCAGGGCTGTACTTGAACGCCCACGAGGCCGCCGCGAGGCCGTCCGCGCCCGCCCCGGGGTCCGCCGTCGTCAGGTAGTTGCCCGACGAGAGATCCACCCGCCCCGTCGCCGTCCCCGCCAGCAGCGAGAGCGCGTTGTGCGCCGTGTCGAGCTGGATGGCCGTCCCATCGACGTTGCCCCCGACGTGCAGCACGAGGTTCTCCCCGTGCCGCGAGCCGTTGCCTGACACCCGGGCGAGCCAGCCCATGTCGCCGCCCAGGGCCATGCCCGCGCCCGCGTTGAATCGGTCGGTGATGGCGCTGGCGTCGCTGCCGTCGTTGGTGAGGAGGAGGTTGAGTCCGCCCTCCAGCGACGAGGTCCCGGCGTAGTTGCGGCCCGGGTAGAAGGTCCACGAAGCGCCGGTCGAGGCCGGGACCGAGGTCGCCGTGGCCGTGTTGTCCGACACGTCGTTGTCGCCGTCGGTGTCGGCATAGACTGTGAGCGTCCCGGAGTAGAGGCGGGCGCCGAAGAAGACCACAGCGCCGGCGGCGACCGAAAGGGTCAGCGTCGCGGTCTTCGTGGTGCCGTTGGCGATGACGGTGCAGTAGAGGTCGCCCGCCGCGTTCTTGCCCCACTCGATGGAGTTGTTCGCGTCGGCGTAGATGACTCCGAAGACGTGGGCGGCGCCGTCGCCGTTCGACCAGTTGACCGGCGCGAAGATCGGGACGCACCACCGGTCCGGGTTGAAGTTGGCGGGCATCGGGCAGTAGTAGCCCGGCGCGACCGGGATGACCGCCGCGTACTCGCCGGACAGGTTGGTCACGGCGTCGAGCTGGCGCATCTCGACGTCGGTCGCCGTGCCCCCGGGGATGTTGAACTCGACCCGGTTGGTCAGCGCGGGCTCGACGAGCAGCGCCCGCTCGTTCAGGCCGGTCGCGGGGTTCCGGACGTAGTGCCGGTCGCGCACCACGTTGGTGCCGAGGACTCCGTGCTTCAGGCTCATTCCGCCGCTCCCTTGGGTTCCTCGATCTCGCGATAGATCACGCCCTGTTCCGAATCGAACCGGAGCCCGGCCGGGGGTTCGTTGGTGGCTGCGACGAGCAGGGCCGTGAGGTGCGCCTTGGCGATCTGTTGGTTCATGATCACCTCGCGCAGCATGGCTTCGGCCCTCACCGCGTCACCGTAGGCCTTCTCCACGGCGTCGAGCCGGGGGCCCACGAGGTTGAGAACGATCTCACGCGCCGCCATGCGGTCCTCCGGGGATGGGTTTGTCGTTGCCGGCCAGGACCCGCGACCCGTCGTCCATGAGCACCTCGACGCGGTCCACCCAGGACACGACGTGAGGCTTCCAGCCAGGCGCGCAGACCATCACCCACGCGCGGGGCTCGCCCACGGCGGCCATGACGCCCACGGGGATCTCGGGATCACCCCAGCGGAAGACGCGGACGGTGCTCATTTCGTGGCGTAAACGCGGAGGTAGCCAGTAATGCCGCCTACCTCGACTTGTATCCAGTCCTGCTCGGTGGCGCCCGTCGAGCCGGCGTCGATCAAGTCGAGGAACTCGGTCGCCATATTCCAGCCGGTAGGTGCGTCGTCAAATTCGACAGCTCCGTTGATCACGAGGCGCCCGCCGAGCTGGGCACGAATGTCGCCTCGGAACGTGGCCCCCGAGTCGTAGAACTCCATAATTCGACCGTCCTCGACCTGAATCGAGCCACCGTCCGTGAACCGCACGATGTCCTTGATTCGGGTCGTGCCGTTCACGATCAGGTTTCCCGTGTAGGTGGCATTCGTGGCCGTGAACGTCGTGGCCTTCACCAGCACCGACGCCTCGATGGTTCCCGCCGTCACCGTGCCCAGGTCCGCCGAAATGGCCGAAAGCGAAGCGACCGAGAGCTTGCCGGCGGTGATGGCCAGCGCTGCGATCAGCCCCGTCGTGATCGACAGCGGGTTGATGGCGTTCCCGTCGAGCGTGAGCAGGCCGATGCTCTGGACGTGGTTCGCAAGCACCGATCCAGACCACGCCACGGCGATGAGCAGCGTGTCCTCGCCGAAGTCCGCCGACCACGTCGTCGTCTTCTGAAACGCGGTCGTCGAGATAGCCGGGTCGAAGTAGATGTACGTGGGAGTTGTCGGCCCGCTCAGGGACGTGGCGGTGCCCGAGCCGATGGAGTAGGTGGCCCCGTCCGACAAAGTCAGCGTGCCGGACGTCCAGGCCACGGTCGTCGCCGAGTTGTTCGAGAACGTCCCGGTGAAGCCGTAGTGCTGGAACGACTTGCCCAGCGCCCCGAAGATGATGTCACCGTTGGCCGGCAGGTCTGCGCCGGTCGAGACGGCCTTCGGGTGGATCTCGATCCGCATGGGGTTGCCCGCCTTGCCGTCGGCGGCGCGGGGCTCCAGCTGCAGGAAGATGATCTGGTTGGGCGACGGCGCCGTCAGCACCAGGTCGTCGGTGCCCCGGGCCATCACGCCGGTCGGGAGGTCGCCGTCTTCCGGCCACGGCTTCTTCGCCTTTGTGATCGGCTGGGTGAGCGTCTTGGAGTAGTAGGCGACGTCGTAGACGTTCGAGCCGCGGGTGACCGTGATGGTGACCTGGCCCTCTGTGGGCTCGTCGTAGTAGACCCGCACGCCGATGCGCAGACCGTTCGCGTCCTCGACGGGGTCGCGCCTCTTGCCGCCACGCTTGAGCCATGGCGTCGTGAAGCCCGCGGGCTTGCCCCGGGTCTGGATGAAGGTCGAGATGTGGCCGCCCCGGAACTCGTGCCGGAAGCCAGTGACGCCGAACTCCTGGTCCTCAGAGTAGTGGACGCCGTTGGCCGTGAACCCGCCGTTGTCGCCGAGTTGGATCGGCCAGAAGCAGAACGTCTTGATCTCCTGCTCGGCGACCGGGTCCTTCAGGTCCAGCACCGCGGCATCGGCCATCGCCTGAGCTTCGGCCGCGGTGGTGATCGCCGACTCCTCTCCCTCTTCGATCTCCATCCACTGGCGCCCGTACTTGGCGATGGAGTTGGCGTCCTCGACCGTGTACTGCTGCCTCACGCCGTCGGCGTCTGTGTACCAGACCGAGAGGGCGTTGCGCACGTTGAGCCGGGACAGCCGGAACCGGGGGACCACCGAGTACCGGTTCGCAGCCCAGACCCAGTCGGTCGAGGCCGGCGTGCGATCGGGCTCATAGAAGGTGAGTCGGAACGCGCCGGTCGTGTCATCCCACCGGGGCTCGACCACCCACCCGATCAGCGCGGCGAGCTGCTGAAGCGCGTCCAGCACGCTCGCCTTTTCCTGCCGGTATGGGGTGATGAGGAATCCGGGCGAGGTGGGGGTGTAGAGCGTGACGGTCGAGCACCAGGAGGTGAGGATCTCCTGCATGACCGTCTCGATGGCCACCCCGGCTTCCGAGCCCAGCTCCATCTCCTCCTCTAGCCAGGCGTCGGCGATCAGGGCGCCGATGGCGTCCCGGGCCATGACCCGCATGGGCGTCTGGGTGCCATCCCATTCGTCGATGGTGCCCTCGAAGATTCGATGCCAGTCGCCGGACGTGGGCGTATCCCCGATGGCCATCGTGGCGAACTCGACGCGCAGACCCCGGCCCGCGTCGATGAGCGGCGCGTAGGCGGCCAGGGCGTCCACGTTGAGCCCTGACGTCTCGTCCAGCGGGGCGAGCGAGTTACCGCCCGCCTCTTCCATCTGGAACTCGACCTCGGCCGTGGCCACGATCTGGTCCACCGTCTGGGCGACGCGCCCGGCGATGACCCGGCCCGTGACGTCTTGGAACACCCCGTCGGCGTCCTCGACCTTCACGCGAAGGTGAGTGCCGTAGTGCGCGCTTTCGAGGACCGTCTGCTCGCCCGCCGTCACGATACGCATGGCGCTACTGCTCCAGCATCGTGAAGGTGAGGCGACGGTACTCCCCGCCGGCGAACTTCCGGTCGGTCCGGCGGATCCCGGTGATGAGCACGGAGATGGTGCCGGTCAGCGTGCCGGTCGCGGCCACGGGGGGCGTGCCCTTCAGCGCGGCCTCCAGCGTGTCGGCGGCCGCGACCGTCATCCACTTTGTCGAGATCTCCCAGCGGTCCTTGTAGGCCCGGACGGACGAGCGGGGCGTGCCGTCGAACGACGCCTCGACGGCGCCGACTTCCACGGCTTCCGAATCGGGCCCTTCGATGAGGACCGGCACCGTCACCCCGCCGAGCGTCAGGAACGCCATGGCCTCAGCCCCCCCGCCGCGTCGTGGTGGGGATCACGTAGGCGCCGGTCCGCTGCCGCCACTGCATCTGCGACTCGATCTTCTCGGCGAACTCCTCCGGGGTGTTGGCCTCCACGTAGATCGGGCCCGTGAAGTTCCAGGTCGAGCCGGCACCCTCGGTGCGGAGCGCCTCGGCGACCGCCGTGGCCAGCATGGTCGTGGGCGTTCCAGTGACGCCACCACCGCCCGTGCGCGCCGTAGGCGGCGCGATGAGGCCGTCGTCTGCACGATACCGGGCGAGCTGGACCTTGAAGCCGGCGGGGACGTTGCGGAGCGCCTCGCTGACCTTGTTGGCGCTCTGCGCCAACTGGTCGAGGCTCCCCTCGGCGAAGCCCAGGAACTCCAGGAAGTCCGAGACCGAGAGGCTGTTGAGCTCGTCGAAGACCGTGAGGTCGCCGGAGCGGATCCGGTCCAGGAATCCCGAGATGAAGGCGTCGATGTTGCCCGGGTTCAGCCCGCGGAGCCGCTCGGCCAGGTCACCCGAGACCATGCCGGCCACCAAGTCGATGGCGCGCTGGAACCGGTCCATGGGATCGGTGATGTCGAGCAACTCGAACTCCTGCCGGAGCAGCCCGAACGCACCGTCGAAGGTACCGGTGAGCTGTCGCAGGAAGTCGGACTGCAGCGCCTCGGCAAGCTGCTGAAGGCCCGAGGCGATGAGGTGGCCCCTGCTGTCCCGGATGGTGAGCCCGAACGACGCCGCCAGCCTGTCCACGTCTTCGATGGTCGTCCCGAAGTGGCCCAGCCAGTCCTCGAACGCGCCGCCCGCCGGAATGAAGCCGCCACGCTGGTCGGGATTGAGCCACATCCGGATCGCACTGGACACCCCCGATACCGTGCTGCCCTTCTCGCCCATGAGGCTCCGGTCGAGGCTCAGGATGCCGTCGTGCAGTTGGGCGAGCCGCTCGGAGTTGATGGACAGCGCCCGGGCCTGCTCTCGGAGCGCCGCGTCCCGGTCGCCTCCGCCGAACAGCATCGAGCCCACCTGTCCAAACACCCACCCGGACAGGGCGGCGATGCCCTGGGACGCGAGGTCAGAGAAGATGAGCTTCGGGTCGAGCATCCGGGACCCAACCCCGCTCACCGTGCCCTTCACGTCGTCCCACCACGTCGCGGCGTCCGCGCCGGTGCCATCCGGGGCCCGGGTCGTCGGCTTCAGGCCGGCGGGCACGTTGACGGGGATGCCGCCTTCGGTAATCCGCTTCCACGTCTGGAGGCCGGTCTTCGGGTCGAGCTCCAGCTTCCATGACGTCTTGGCCGAGAACTTCGGAAGCTCGAACCCACGACCCTTCAGGAGCCCTGACGTGGGACCCGTCAGGTCGGTCTTGTCGATGAACGTCTGGAGCCTGGTCCAGACCTTGCCCATGTCGGTATTCAGGAAGACGGCAACGCGGCTGAGCTCCTCCTGCACCCCCGCAAGCTTCTCCTTCAGCTTGTCGGCGGCGTCCGTGCCCTCGGCGAGCTTGACGTCGAGCGCGAGCTTCGCAGCCTCCTTCGTGAGGTCTTTCTGCCGGTCGAGCAGGTCCTCGACGGCCCGAGCCGTCGCCTGGAAGCCGGCGGCGCTGAAGAAGCCAAGGGGCGTTGCCGGAGTGGCGATGCGGGGAGCGCCGCGCATGGCGTCCATCTGCCCGGACATGACGGCAAGCTGGTTCCGGGCCGAGGTCGAGTAGGTCTCGGTGCGGATGTCCGGCAGGGGCCCGAACCGCGCGCTCGGGTCGGCCCGCCTGGACGCGAGCAACTCCTCCCTCGACATCCCGAGCTCGTTGAATGCCGTCACCAGCCGGTTACGGATCGCGTCCCCGAGCTGGCCCGCCTCGTACCGTAGGACCTTCCAGTTGTTGGCGACGGCGAGACCACCCGCGGTGAGCGAGCCCATCGCCGCGGCGGCCAGAAGCAACGGCCCCCCAACGGCGGCCAGCGTCCCGAACTGAGCAATCAGCACCGGCCCGAGCTTGATGACCCCGGCGAGGCCCAGTGTCAGCGGCCCGAGCGCCGCGACGCCCACCGCCGCGCCGATGGACAGGTCCTTCAGCGTCGGCGGCATCTTCTCCAGCACGCCGAGTGCGCCCGCGGCCGCGTCCATGACGCCGACCACTGCGGGCACCAGGCGGTCACCGAACGAGGAGGCCGTGATCTTGGACTGGTCGGTGATGTTCTCGAACGAATTGACGATGCCGGTGGTGACGGGCGGGAGCTTCTCCAGCTCGGCCACGACCTTGGTCACAAAGGTCGTGGCGTCG
>BTVB01000040.1:0-42025 GCA_045863275.1 Gemmatimonadota bacterium | reverse complement strand
GGGGGGGGGGGGGGCCCTCTGGGTGGGGGGCGGGGGGTGGGGGGGGGGGGGGTCTTGGGGGGGGGCCCCGGCGGGGGGGGGGGGGGGGGGGGGGGGCGCGGGGGGGGGGCCCCCCCCGGAGGTGGTGCGGGTCCTCCTGGGTCATCTACGTCACCAGCCAGCCCGTCCACCGCGAGATCCCCGAGTACCACCTCCCGCGCCTCCCGGGGACGTCGCTCACTAAGGCCAAGGAGCGTCTCCTTGTCCTTTCCCTCTACGAAGGCAGTTCCAAGCCTCTCACCCACTTGAAAGGCCGACGCCCCCCGGATGGTGTGGCGAGCCCGACGGCGGGGGCCTCTTTCGCACGAGGGGCTCGCTGGGCACATTGGCGCGGCGGTTGTTGCGGTTCCGTGAACCCGCCCCCCCCATGGACCGAGCCCCGAGCCTCCGCACACCGTTCCAGCGCCCCGCCGGTGCCGACGGCGATCCGGACGAGCCCCTCGAGGGGGAGCTCGCCCGGTTCTTCGGGTATTCCCACGACGTCCTGGTCATCCTGGACAGGTGGGGTCGGGTCCTGGTGGTCAGCCCGTCGGTGGAGCGGGTCCTTGGGTACCCCCTCCAGGAGCTCATCGGCGAGCGCCTCTTCCACCGGGTGCATCCCGAGGACCAGCACCTGGTCCGCGCCCAGGCCCGGCATCTGCTGGCGGGCCACGTCGTGCCCGACCTCCACGCCCGGATCCTCAGGGCCGACGGCGGGTGGGTTCCCATGCGCTGGTCCCTTTCTCCCGGGCCCGGCCGCCGGGTCTACGGGGTGGGAAGGGATTGGTCGGCGGAGGCGGACCACCGCGAGGCCCGACTGAACCAGGAGATGGCCGAGCTCCGCCTCCGCACGGCCATGGAGCTCCACGACGGCATCCTGCAGATGCTCACCGGGGCCTCGTTCCAGATCGCGGTGGCCCGGCGCCTCATCCGCGAGGACCCGGAGGCGGCCGAGGGGGTGCTGGAGGCCCTGGGCAAGGGCGTGTCGGCCGAGCAGCAGGAGATGCGTCTCTATGTCGACGAAGTGAAGGGGCGCAGCCTGGCGTGGAGGAGCGGCCGGCTCCAGATGGCCGACCGGGTAAGCGAGATGCTGGAGCGGGTGGGCGTGATCTGGGGGCTCCAGGCCAGCTCCAGGGTCTCGGTTCCCTCGGATCTCTCCGTGGAGACGGGACGCCAGGTGCTTCGCATCATCCAGGAGGCGGCGGTGAACGCGGTGCGCCACGGGGGGGCCCGGTCGGTGTCGGTGTCGGCGACGGTGGAGGGGAGGGAGATCGTCATCCGCGTCGACGACGACGGACACGGCTTCTCGTTCCTGGGCGATTACGACGCCGCCGCCCTCAAGGAGAAGCGCCTCGGACCCCTCAGCCTCAAGCACCGGGTGGCGGCCGCCGGGGGGCAGATCGCGATCCGCTCCACGCCCACCGGGTCGTCCGTCTCGGTTCGGCTCCCCCGTTCCTCGAGCGATGCCCTATGAGCCTGCGCCTGGTCCTGGCCGACGACCACTCGGTGGTCCTCCAGGGGATGCGTGCCTTCCTTTCCCTGGAATCGGGGATGGAGGTGGTGGCCCTGTGCACCGACGGGCAGGAGGTCATGGAGGCGGTGGCCCAGCACCGCCCCGACGTCCTGGTCATGGACATCTCCATGCCCCGCTGTGGAGGGATCGAGGCCCACGAACGTCTACGGGGGCGAGGGGATCGGGTCCCCACCGTGCTCCTCACCGCCACCCTCTCCGACGACACCCTCCTGCGCTGCCTCCAGGCAGCGGTGGACGGGATCGTCCTCAAGGAGTCGGCAGCGGAGGTCCTGGTGGACGCCATCCACGCCGTGTCCCGGGGGGAGCGATGGGTCCCCCCCGCCCTCACCGCCCGGGCGCTGGAGCTCATGGCCCGGCCCGACGCCGACCCGGAGACGGAGCTCACCCAGCGGGAGCGGGAGGTGGTGGAGCGGGTGGCCGCAGGGAGCTCCAACAAGCGGGTGGCTGCCGAGCTGGGTATCGCGGAGAGCACGGTGAAGCTCCACCTGCACAGCGCCTTCAACAAGCTGGGCGTGCGCAACCGCACACAGCTCTCCCTGTTGGCGCGCGAGCGCGGCTGGATCTAGCGCCCACGGCCGGGCGGGGCGCCTGCCGGGGAGGTGCGCCCCCGCCTATCCGAAGGTACTAGGGCCGACTGGCCGAACGGTCTATGGGGCCCGGGCCGTCGCGGCGGCACCGTGTGACGCACAGGTGCCGGTCCCCCCGACCCCCGCGGCTGGCGATGCCACGTCGCGTCGCCGGGCGGTGCCTGTGACTGCCCACCCTTGTTGGGTCCGCCGAAGGGACCCAGGAGCGACTCTCGTGAAGCATCGTCCGCCGACCCTCGCCGCGCTGGCTCTGCTGGCCGCATGCGGGGATGGACCGACGAGCGTGGCGCCCACCGACGTGGCGCCCTCGTTCACCCACGAAGCCACCCACACCGTGTTCACGAGTGGCGCTGGCGTGACGGCATGGGATCCCATCGCCGAGACCAACCAGCCCGACGACTGGGCCAGCGCGTACTGCAAGGCGACTCCGAAATACGGTCCCAACCACACGGCGTGGACCACCCAGCCGCACGCGGCCTCCGTCCTCACCGACCATCCCTGGGCCACCGACTACTTCTCGGCGCCCTGGATCAACGCGTGGGGCAGCCTGGCCTCCTCCGGTGGCAACCCGACCGCCCCCCACTACAACTGGACCAAATACCAGACCACGGTTTCCGGGAACGGCACCTTCGTCATCCGCCTCCTGGCGGACAACTGCTCATGGATATACCTGGACGGCAACCTCGTGGGCGTCCAGGGGACGAACCTCGCCCAGAACTCCTATGGCCTCACCCTGAACGGGAGCCACACGCTCACGTTCGTCATCTTCGACGGCGGCGGCTCCGCCGGCGGCAAGTTCATCCTCGAGACCACCGCGACACCTCCCCCGCAGCTGGATTCCGACGGTGACGGCCGGCCCAACACCACCGACGTCGAGCCCTTCCGCAGCAACAACTACTACTACGTCGATTGGACGGCGGCGGCCCCGGCCGGGGGAACGGCGGCGGGGACCATCACACTCGGGAACGGGAGTACCGTCTCCGTGAGCTTCGCCGTGACTCGACCTGACGGGTCGCAGAGCTCCTTCTACGGCGCTCAAACGAGTGGTGGCGGAACCAACTACTGGGTGGCCTACGACTACGAACCTTACGTGAGCGGGTACGTTCTGAACCCGCCGCCGAGCACGGACATCCTCCAGCTCGAGGGCGGGAACAGCAGCCGGTACACCGTCACGTTCGGCGAGCCGGTGAAGGACCCGATCATGCTCATCCACAGTCTGGGGAACCCGGGTCTCACCGCGCGCTACGACTTCGATCGGCCCTTCGAGATCCTCAGCGATGGGCGCGGGCATCACTGGGCCGGGTACAATCCGCTCGTAAGGGCGGGGAACGTCCTGTCCGGCAAGGAGGGATACGGGGTGATCCGGTTCATCGGGACCTTCACCACCGTTTCGTGGACGGTCCCCGCGAAGGAGACATGGCACGGCTCGACTTTCGCCATTCGTACGACGGCAGCAGCGGAGACCAACTCCGATTTCGATGGCGACGGCGTCGACGATTCGGTCGACAACTGCTCTGTCGTGGCGAACCCGAACCAGGCGGATGCCGACGGCGACGGGGTGGGCGACGCGTGCGACGCAGTCGACGACAGGACCCAGGACTCGGATAACGACGGACTCACTGACGCTCAGGAGCGGGAGGCCGGAACCGACCGGCTGAACCCCGACACCGACGGCGACGGCGTCAACGATCGCCTCGACCAGTGCCCGCTGGATCCGACCTGCACGGTCCTGGACAACAGCGCTCCGTCCATCACGCCCGTCGTGGTCGGGAACCTGAGCGCCGGCTGGTACACCTCGGACGTGACGGTCTCGTGGACCGTCACCGACCCGGAGTCCAAAGTCACGTCCACCACCGGGTGTGGTGTCTCCACCGTGACCAGCGACACCGACGGGGTGACTTTGACCTGCTCGGCCACGTCGGCGGGCGGGAGCGCCAGTCAGTCGGTGACCGTGAAGCGGGACGCCACGGCGCCCGCGGTGGCGCCGGTGGTTTCCGGCACGCTGGGCAACAACGGCTGGTACACGTCGAACGTGAGCGTGTCATGGGACGTGAGCGAGCCCACGTCGCCGCTGACGACGGCCGGGTGCACGACGACGGACGTGGTGAACGACACGGACGGGGTCACGTACACCTGTACCGCGACTTCGGCCGGGGGCTCAGCCTCCAGGTCGGTCACCGTGAAGCGCGACGCGACGAACCCGGGCATCGTCTTCACCGGGAACGCCGGGACGTACACGGTGGATCAGTCGGTAGCCATCGCCTGCGGGGCGAGCGACGCGATGTCGCAGCTGGCCAGCTCCTCCTGCCCGGGCGCGTCGGGTGACGCCTACACCTTCGGGGTGGGCACGCACGCCCTGAACGCAACGGCGACGGACAACGCGGGGAACAGCTTCGCCGCGTCTACCTCCTTCACGGTATCGGTGACGGGCGACAGCTTGTGCTCGCTGGTGCAGCGGTGGGTGAGCAACAGGGGCGTGGCCAACTCCATGTGCCAGCAGCTGCGCGCTCGGGCGTACGGGGCGTTCGTGAACCACGTGCAGGCGCAGGGCGGCAAGAAGTTCCTGGCGGCCGACAAGGCGGCCATCCTCATCGACCTGGCGAGCCGTCTGTAGGAGGACCGACCGGGTGGGGCGCCCCCGGGCCGAGAGGCCCGGGGGCACAGTCCCCGCGACGTGAGGCGGCCCGGAGTGAGAGCGCGAGCGAAGCGGGCTCCGAGCAGCAGGGGGCCATCGTCTCCTGCGCGGCCCGAAGCAAGTAGCCCTGGAGAGCCGCTCCGGGGGCTTCTGCTCGTTGCGCCCCGGGCGCCGTGCCTACGCGGCCGGCTCCCCTCTAGCTGATCACCCTCGGCAGGTACAGCTCCGGGAGCCCCGCACGCCGCAACACCTCGTTGAACGCGGGGATGTCCTCGCTCCGGATGGCGTTCAGCTCGGCCTCCATCCGGTCCCAGATCACCAGGTAGTCCCGCGTCACGTCCCGGTACCCCTGGTTCAGGGGGAGCTCGTTGCCCCCCATGTCGTCCAGCAGGTCCTTCATCTTCATGAGCTGGCGCGCCTCGAACTGGTAGTGGTTCTGGAACGTGCGCAGCTCCTTCTGGAGGAGCTGGGCGATCCACGCGTCCATCTTGCCGCTCAGCGCCGCGCCGCCGGCTTCCACGTCCTCCGCGGCGGTCAGGTCCAGGATCACCTTCAGTTGGTCCTTCACCCGGTGGAGCTCGGTGAGCCCGTCTCCCATCTCCGTGACGGCCTGGTAGATGGACGCCGAAAGCCGGTCGATCTCCGCGTACTCCGCCTCGGGGTCGGCGGAGTTCCCCTCGAGCCGGGGATCCATGCGGATGCGGAAGTCCCGGGTCTGGACCACGTCCCCCACCGTGAGACGCACCCGGTACGGGCCGGGGGGCACCTGGTACGCGCTCATGTCGAAGGTGGTGGCGGTGATCTCCGGGAAGCACGGGAAGCGTCCCACCTTCATGTTCCAGCTCCACCGGTTGGCGCCGGCGGTGCGCTTCAGCGTCATGGGCCGGGGGCGGGCCTCGCAGTCGGGGGACGCGTCGTCGGTGCGCTCGGCGTAGATGACGCGCCCGCCGGCGTCCAGGATCTCCATGGCCATGGGCACCGAGTCGGGCGCCGCGTCCTTCAGCACGTAGTGCACCTGGAGCCCCCGGGGCGGGTTCTCGCCCAGGCCGCCCTCGGCGTACCAGCCGTCGGCGATGTTCCGGATGGGGTCGCGGGGCGAGTACAGGTGCACCGGGGCCGCCGCCACCGCGTCGGAGACCTGATGCAGCGGCGTCAGGTCGTCCAGGATCCAGAGGGAGCGCCCCTGCGTGGACACCACCAGGTCCCGCTGGCGGACGCGCAGGTCGGTGACGGGGACCTCGGGGAAGTTCAGCTCCAACGGCTGCCAGACGCCGCCGTCGTCGAAGGAGACGAAGAGCCCCGTCTCCGTGCCGGCGTAGAGGAGGCCTCGGCGATCCGGGTCCTCGCGGATGGAGCGGGCGAAGGTGTTCCCGGGGATCCCCCGGACGATCTTCGTCCACGTCTCGCCGTAGTCGTTCGTCTTGTAGAGGTACGGCGTGAAGTCGTTGAGCTTGTACCCCGCCGCGGCGAAGTACGCCGTGGCCGGGTCGTGGGGCGAGGGCTCCAGCACGTTGATGATGCTCTCCGGGAGCCCTGGGGGCGTGACGTTCGTCCAGGTCCGGCCGCCGTCCCGGGTGACGTGCACCAGGCCGTCGTCCGAGCCGACCCAGATCACCCCCTCGACCAGGGGGGATTCCTCGATGTTGAAGACGTTGTTGTAGCTCTCGGCGGTGATCTGCTCGTTGGAGATGGGGTAGCCGCCGGGCCCCTGGTGGTCCTTGTCGTTCCGGGTCAGGTCCCCGCTGAGCGTTTCCCAGGTGCGGCCCCGGTCGGTGGACTTCATCAGGTACTGGGACCCGTAGTAGATCACCGACGGGTCGTGGGGCGACACGAAGACGGGACCGTTCCAGTTGGCCCGGAGCTTCAGGTTGCGGGGCTGCTCGCCGGTGACCCGCTCCGGGTAGGGGCGGACCATCCGGTAGTTCCACGTCTGGGCGTCCCACTCGCCGAGGTACGACGCGAAGAAGGTGGTATAGACGTAGCGCGGGTTCTCGGGGTCCAGGCCCACGGTGGCCGACTCGCCGGAGCGGATGGTCTGCCAGTCGTGCTCGCCGATGCCCGAGCCCAGCGTCTGGCTGGCGATGCGGATCCCCGACGCGTCCTGCTGCCCCGAGTAGACGTTGTAGGGGTACAGGTCGTCGGTCATGACGCGGTACATCTGCGCGGTGGGCTGGTTCATGAGCGTGGACCAGGTCCGCCCGCCGTTGAACGTCACCGACGCGCCGCCGTCGTTCCCGTTGATCATGACGTCGGTGTCGTCGGGGTTGATCCACAGAGCGTGGTGGTCCACGTGGCTGTCGGGGATCCGCGTGTACGTCTTGCCCCCGTCGATGGACTTCATGGCCCCCGAGTTCAGGACCCACACTTCGTCGGGGTCCTGGGGGTCGGCGACGATGTGCATGTAGTACCACGCCCGGGCGAACGTGGTGGGGTCGTTGCTCACGTGTCGGAACGTCTCGCCGCCGTCGTCGGAGCGGTACACGCCGCCTTCGCGCTCCAGCGCCTCGATGGCCAGATAGACCACGTTGGGGTCCGCCGGAGAGATGGCCACGCCCATCCTCCCCTTCAGCGCGGGAAGGCCCCTGGTGATCTCCCGCCAGGTGTCTCCGCCGTCGGTGGTCTTCCAGACCCTGGAGCCGGGCCCGCCGCTCTTCACCACCCACGGCCGCCGCCGGAACTCCCAGGACGTGGCCATGAGGACGTCGGGGTTCGTGGGGTGCATGCTCATGTCCACGATCCCCGACGAGTCGTTGACGAAGAGCACCTTGTCCCAACTCCTGCCGCCGTCGTCGGAGCGGTATACGCCGCGCTCGGGGTTGGCGCCCCAGGGGTTCCCCTGGGCTCCCATCCAGACCCGGTCGGGGTTGCGGGGGTGGACGAGGACCCTGCTGATGTGGCGGGTGGCCTCCATCCCCAGGTGGGTCCACGTCTTCCCGGCGTCGGTGGACCTGTAGATCCCGTCGCCGTGGGACGTCTTCACCCCGCGCACGGGCGACTCACCGGTGCCCACGTAGAGGACGTTCGGGTCGGAGGGGGCCACGGCGATGCTCCCGATGCCCCCGGTGCCGAAGTACCCGTCGGAGATGTTCTGCCACGTCGTGCCCGCGTCGGTGGTCTTCCACACGCCGCCCCCGGTGGCCCCCATGTAGTAGAGGTAGGGCTGGCCGCGGACCCCGGCCACCGTGGTGACCCGGCCACCGCGGTGGGGTCCGATGTTCCGGAACCGCAGGGACTGGAAGAGGGCTTCGTCCACCTGGGCGTGGGCCACCGGTGGGGTGGAGGCGGCCAGGACAAGGGCGGCGACGGAGGCGGCGAGCCAACGGAGCGGGGGAGTCCTCACGGTGTCCTCGGGCGGTGGGGCAGGCTGCGTCGGCGCGGACGGCCCGGAGGCCGGCCACCCGATCCAAGGCGGGGACAATAGGCGAACCCCACGCGTCCCGCACGCCACCATTGACTTCCGGCCCCGGCGGAGCGGAACCTTTCTCCCGTCGGCCGCGGCCCCCCTGGGCGTCGCCTGCCCGAGGCCGACGACCCTGCACCCCGTGCGCCCTCCCCCCTGCCACCGTCGTGCGCGTCGAAGGACATGGCGTTGCGTCTGGAGGCGTTCCCCGTCGTGCGTCGCGCGGCGGGTGTCTGTCCTAGAGGGACTCAACAACGGGGAGGCGCACCATGGGTCGCAGTTCGCTGCAGTACGTCCCCCAGCCACAGCAGTGGCTGGTCAAGGGGGATTCCGTCACGAACTCGGTGGCGGTGGGTCAGATGTCGCTCCAGGCGCGGCAGGGGGAGTTCGGCGTCTACTGGCAGTTCTCGCCCTCCGACCCGGGCCATCGGGTCTGGGGGCTCACCGACCAGCACTGCCTGGGCTCCTACTTCCTTGCCCTCAGCTCCGACGGCAGCCTGGCCGCCTTCGCCGGCGACCCGCCCGTGAACCTGGACCTCAGCACCCAGTTCTGGGGCATGAACGGCTTCAGCAACGGCAACTGGCAGGCGGTGGTCCAGCAGGACGGCAACTTCTGCGTCTACCGCGCCGGCGCCCAGGGTGCGAGCTGGTGCGTGAACACCGTCGTCGTGGACCGGGGCAACTTCCTCATCGTCTCCCACGTGAACGACAACGGCTCGGTGCTGTACTGGCGGCCGCCGGACTGGGGGAAGGGACTGTGCATCCGCGACTACCCCAAGGGCGGCAAGCCCCTGGAACCCGGAATGGTGTGGCGGAAGGTGGACCTGGTGACGCCCGGCGGCACCTACTTCGTCCTCTTCAACCAGGCGGCCAACGGCGTGGCCGGAGGCGTTCCCGAGCAGGGCGGCCTGGTGGGCACGGCGCAAGGCATCTACGACGACACGATCCTGATCCTCGTGGACCCGGGTGACGCGCGCTACCGCGACTGGTTCGGCATCCGTCCCGTGTCCGGTGGCAACCTCCACTTCAACGTGGCCGGGGACACGTATCCCGACGGGACGCCGGTGATCATGTGGCCGTGGTCGAAGTCACGGACGGGCGACCCGCTGCCCAACTTCATCTGGCAGCTCCACAGCGTGTAGCCGTGGGAAGCCGGGCCGCCGCCGTTCCGAGGGCGGCCCGGCAAGCCCCGGTCCCGCGCCACCCCCCGCGCGCGTATCTTGAGGGCCATGGACACGCTCTCCCCGGACCGTCACCGCCTCCTGGCCATCAAGCTCGTCCACACGGTCGTGTGGGCCTTCTTCGCCGGGTGCATCGTGGCGATCCCCGTGGCCGCCGCCCAGGGGCACCTGAAGGCGGCCCTCGTCCTCTGCGCCGTCGTCTTCGTGGAGGTCCTCGTCCTGCTGTTCAACGGGATGGCGTGCCCCCTCACCCCCATCGCCGGGCGTTACACCGACGATCGGCGCCCCAACCACGACATCTTCCTCCCCGAGTGGCTGGCCCGGTACAACAAGGAGATCTTCGGCACGCTCTACGCCGCGGGGTTGGCGTACGTGGCGTACCTGTGGATGCGGTGAGGGGTCTTCGGGCCCCCGCGCCCCCCGACGGCGTCAGGGACCGCGGTCGTCGAGGACCTCGGTGACCAGCCGGTACGCCGTGGCCACCGCGGGGAAGCACACGGTCTGGGGCCTGTCCGACGCCATGTACGCCTGGATCCCTTCGGGCGTGGTGAGATCGGCGCCCGTCAGCTCGGCGCAGAGGACGGATCCCATCTCGGCCTCGAAGCGCCTCCGGAACCCGGCGACCACCGCCAGGGCGCCTAGCGTCTCCTCCATCGTGTCGCCCCAGTCCATCTCGAGGCCCAACCCCATGACGCCGCCCACCACGGCGCCGCAGACCGCTCCCGTGTTGCCGAAGCCCCCGGCGAAGCCCGTGGCGATGCCGGGGATGATCCGGTCGTCGTAGTCGATGTGGTAGTGCTGGCACACGGCCAGGAGTACGGCCTCGCTTCAGGTGTGCCCCTGGGCCATGATCTGGCCGGCTCTGTCCATCTCCATGAGTTCGCCCTCCGGGGTGGGATGCGCGTCAGGGCCGGCAGGACCGTACTCGCACCATAACCACGGGCCGGTCGTGGCGCACCCTCTCTCACCTCCGCATCCGCCGCTCCCTACCCCGGCCAGAGCCAGAGGATGGCCGCGCCCCCCGCCATCGCCGCGCCGAACGCCGCGGCGATGCGCCCCCGGAGCCTCGGGTGCCCCAGCGCCACCACCACGCCCCCCTTGAAGACCAGGTTGGCCATGGCGCCCACCAGCACCACGCGCCACCCGGTGCCGGTGCCCAGACCCCCGCTCTTCATGAGCTGCGCCGTCGACAGCGTGATGGCGTCGATGTCGGTGAGCCCCGAGATGGCCGCCACCGCGTAGAGGCCCCGCGGGCCGAAGTACTCCCGGGCGAAGGCCACGCCCAGGAGCACGGCGGCGTAGAGCACGCCGAAGAGGATGGCCGCCTTCAGGTCCGAGGGCGGCTCCTGGTCCTCCAGCTCGTGGCCGTCCACGTCCCCCACGCGGAGAACGAAGACCGTCGCGACCAGGGCCATGACCAGCGTCATGAGCACCAGCGGCGGCGCCACGCGCCCGAAGAGCTCGGGGGCCACCACGCCCAGCTCGGCCAGGACCCGCCCGAACACCACCGTGGACGCCAGGACGATGACCAGCGCCGCCCCCGCGCTCCGCGCCGGCTCGGCCCGGCTCCGCCGGGCGTAGCTCACCGTGGTGGCGGTGCTGGAGATGAGCCCGCCCAGGAGCCCGGCGGTCACGGCGCCCGCCCGCGTCCCGAAGAGCTTGAACGCCACGTAGCCGGCCATGCTGATCCCCACGATGAGGACCACCATGAGCCAGATCTCGAAGGGGTTGAGGACCTGGAAAGGCCCGAAGTCCCGGTCGGGGAGGACCGGGAGGATGACCAGCGCGATGATGCACAGGCGGATGAGCGCCTGGATGTCGGCGTCGCCGATGCGCTCGGCCATGTCGTGGAGGGGGCGCTTTGCGTGCAGCAGCACGGCCACCACGCCGCCCAGGACCAGCGCCGGGGCCAGCCACCCCACCGCCAGGAGCGCGCCCACGCCGTACATGACCAGCGCGGCCATCTCGGTGGTGACGCCGAAGTCGCGGACCTGGGTCGTCCGGAGGATCCCCCAGTTGGCGGCGAGGAGGAGCGCCACCACGCCCACCAGGCCGGCGCCCACGATCCACCCGCCGAAGTCGTCGGCCAGGAGCGCCGCCACGAAGCCCAGCACGGTGATGAGGGGGAAGGTGCGGATCCCGGCCTCGGGGTGGCGGGACCACGTGCGCTGGAGCCCCACCAGGAGGCCGAGACCCAGGGCGACGGCGAGGTGGACGAACACGGGCTCCATGGATGGCTCCTCAGGTCTCCTGGGGGAAGAGCTCCTCGACGTACACGTGGAGCATGTTGCGCCAGGTGGGCCAGTCGTGGCCCCACTCGGGACCCCACGAGTCCACCCGGTTGGGGATGCCCCGGGCGCCCAGCACGTCGGCGACGCGCCAGGACTCGCCGATGTTCTCGGCCTTCCCCTCGCCGGAGGCGAGGAGCACGAAGCGGGTGCGCAGGAGGGCCAGGTGCTCCTCGTCCCGGGATTCGGGAATCCAGTGCACCGGCGAGGCCACGTGGAAGTCCCCCGTGGGCGGCGCCTCGAGGAAGCGGAGCAGGTCGTACGTGCCGCTCATGCAGAGCGCCTTGGTGAAGGCGTCGGGGTACCGGCACACCGCCGCCAGCGCCTGGAACGCCCCGATGGACGCGCCGGCGGCCACGATGGGGAGCCCCTCGGTGCGGCAGTCGGTCCAGATGGCGGGCACCATCTCGTGGCGGATGAAGTCCTGGAACTGGTTCATCATCCACATGCGGTGCTGGGGCGAGCCCTCCTCCTTGAGCATGGTCCGCCCGGCCACGCTGTCGCAGGAGTAGACCTTGATGCGCCCGGCGTCGATCCAGGGCTGGAGCGTGGTGATGACGTGGAAGCGCTCGATCTCCTCGGCGTCGCCCCCGGCGGTGGGGAAGACCAGGAAGGGCATCCCGTAGGTGCCCCACCGCACCACCGCCACCTCCTGGCCCACCCGATGGCTGTACCAGCTCGTGCGCTCCTTCACGGCTTCACCCCCGCGGCGAAGTCGGAGCGCCACCGCTGGATGCGCTGGAAGAAGGTGTCGGTGAACTGCTCGACCTCGTGGGGCGGGAAGAGCGCCGCCACCTTCCGGCGCACCGCCTCCTTGGCGTCGTCGGTGCCGAACCACTCGTGGGTCACGTCGTCCAGGTGGGCCAGGTGGGTGGCGCAGAACTCCGTGAACCGCTCCGTGTCGAAGTGCGCGTGCACCAGGGGAAGCAGCGCGTCGATGCGCTCCCTGAGCGTCATGCCCTCCTCCACGGCCCCGAAGAACTGGTCCCACTGGAGGGGGCGGAGCTTCCTGCCCGTGGCCGCGGCGAAGGTGGCCCAGCGGATGTTGGCCTTGATGAGCCACGGGAAGTGGTAGTGGAGCGACGTGACCTGGGAGTCGGGGCAGGGGTTGGCGAAGTCGATGGGGTACCAGGTGCCCTCCTTGTGCAGGAGCTCGCACGAGTTGAAGTCCCACCGGAAGAAGCTGTTGATGATGAGCGTGGTGTCGTCGATGAGCTTGCGCTCCGACGCCGACAGGAAGCCCTGCTCCATGGTGTAGCGGTCGTGGAGGGGCGCCTTGGCATCGTAGAGCACCACGTGGGTCTGGGGCCCGAGGCCGATGCACCGCACGAAGCGGTCGAAGGGGTGCACCGCCGCCTGCAGCGTCATCACCAGCTTGCCGCTCTGGTCGTAAGCCTCCCGGAGCGCCGACTCGTCGTCCAGCTTCGTCACCGCCCGCCAGCCCCCGCCGTCGTAGGGCTTCATGAACATGGGGTAGCCGAGCTGCTTTCCGATGGCCCCCAGGTCGAAGAGGCGCGCGTACGCCTTGAGCGTGTACTCCAGGTCCGCCACGGGCTCGTAGGAGTGGGGTGGGATGAGCCAGGTCTCGGGGATGGGGAAGCCCAGGCGCATCATCACCGCGTACGTCGTGGACTTCTCCATGGACTGGACCGTCCACGGGTTGTTGAAGACGTACACGTCGTCCATCATGACGGCCTTCTTGATCCACTCCCGGCGCGTGTGGTACCAGTGGGTGAGCCGGTCGATGACCAGGTCGTAGCGCTTGGGCTCCCGGAGGTCGAAGGGGTCGATGGTCATGCGCTCCACGTGGAAGCGCACGGTGTCCTTCCCCACGGGGATGGCCAGGTCCAGCTTCCCCAGGATCTCGGTGAAGGCGATGGGCCAGCAGATGTCCGCGCCCAGCGACAGGCCGATCTTCTTCGTCACCTCGGCCATGCGTTCTCCTTAGTCGTAGACCAGCCAGAGCGGGCCGGGGAAGAGCCACGAGAGCCCCTCCCTCAGGCGGTCCCGCCAGTTCTCCCAGTTGTGCCCGTCCCGGGCCTCCACGAAGCGTACGTCCATCCCCGTGCCCTGGAGGAGGGGGACCAGGGACCGGTTCTCGTAGATGAGCGACTCGTACATGCCGCAGCTCACGAAGACCCGCCGGCTCACGGCCGTGGGGCTCCGCCGGAAGCGGTTCACGAAGTCGGCGATGGGGTCGAAGACGGGCCCCCTCCCGTGCTCCCCGATGTCCGAGAACGCGAAGGACCCGGACTGGAGGAGCAGGCGCCCGTAGAAGCCGGGGTGCTGCACCGCCGCGGCCAGGGACGCCACCGCCCCCAGGCTCGCCCCCATGAGGCAGCGCCCCTCGGGCGTCCCCAGGAGGGGGAACTCCCCCTCGAGCCAGGGGACCAGCTCGTGGGTGAGGTAGCGCGCGTGGGCCTCGTTGGCACGGTACTGCTCCATGCGGTCGGGGGGGTGCATGAGCGCCGCCACCAGCGCCGGGATCTCCAGGCGGTGGATGAGGTTGTCCAGGACGGTCTTGAGCCCGGCGTACTGGAGGTAGTCCCCGCCGTCGTGCACCAGCAGGAGGGGATAGCGCCGGGTCTCCCGGAAGCGGGGGGGCTTGTACAGCGTCAGGCGCCGGGGGCCGCCCAGGGCGCGACTCCGGAAGACCCGCTCCTCCAGGGAGCCCTCGGGGGCCGACGGGTCGTGGTGGGTCCACTCGGGCACGGCGTACCCCACGCCGTGGGCCACCGAGTTGGCGCCGAAGGGGTCCCGGGCCCGGTTGGGGTTGAGGGGGTCCTCCAGCCACTGGACCTCCTTGCCCCGGGTCACCTCCAGCTTGTACTCCACCCGCGACCCCTCGGGGATCTCCATGACCAGCCACCAGAGGTCGCTCCCCTGAACCCGGTGGAGCTTCTCGGCGGTGTTGAGCCCGTAGATCCAGTGGCGCAGGCGCACCTCGTCGGCCGGCCCGCGGTAGAGGAACGTCATCTTGCTCCCCTCCACGATGGGCACGGCGTGCCGGTCCAGGAACGCCTGCACCGCCTCGGGGGAGGGGGCGGGTCCGTGGACCATCTCGGCGATGGCCAGCCCCGTGACGTCGGGGGCCCGCGCCGACGGGCGCTCCTCCGGGACCCACCTCACGCCGCGTCCCACCCTTCCACCCGTCCCGACGTTGTGAGGCGGCGCGCCCCCCGGGCGCGCCAGCGCCCCTCCCACGCCACCCGCGCCCCCGGGTCCAGGAGCACGCAGGCGTCGGGCTCGAAGCGCCGTGCCAGCCGGGAGACCCGCCCCGGGTCGTCCAGGCGGAGGCGGGCCGCGGCGTCGGGGAGGGCCACCACGCCGGGGTAGAGGCCCAGGCCCACCTCGCCCATCTCGGCGTGGCCGGGGCCCCAGGGCGGGGAGTCGTGGAAGAGCACCACCCGGGGGGCCATGGCCATGGCCCCGCCGCCGGTGGCGATGACCGTCTTCCCCTCCAGGAGGCGGTCCACGCCGAAGAGGCGCAGGCGATTGAGGAGCGCCGGCACGTGGCCGCCCGCCACCACCACGACCGGGGTCGCCGCCAGCGCCCGGGCCACCTCGTCCCGCCGCCGTCCCACCGCCGCCCGCATGAGGGGGTCGTAGCGGTGGTAGAACGCCTCGCGAAGCGCGGCGAGGCGCCGGGCGTGGTGCCGGTCCAGCTCCCGCACCGCCTCCAGCGCCGACGCCTGCTCGGCGTCCAGGACGGCCGCGTCGCCGGGGACGCCCAGGAGCTCGATCCATGCGTCCATGGCGTGGGCCAGGCGCACGTTGTAGGCGCGGCGAAGGAGGCGCACGTGTTCCTGGAGCGTGCGGTGCGCGTCGGCCAGCTCCGGGTCGTCGCGCCACACCTCCTCGGCGCGGCCGTAGAGGCGCAGGTTGAAGGCGCCCGGGCCCAGCGCGCCTCGGAGGCGGGCGTCGTCCTCCTCCCACTCCTGCCAGCCCGCGGTGACCAGGGCCACCGGGCCGGGAGAGCCCAGGTCCGCCAGCACGCGACCCACGTCGGGGTCGCCGCGCTGGGGACCCAGGAGGACGACCCGGGAAGGTCGTGGCGTCACCGCGCCCTCACCTGGACGACCTCCCCCACGGTGTCGAGCATGTGGCGGAGGTGGTCGTAGTCGGGGTGCTTCATGCGCACCCAGGCGTTGGCCATGTACCCCGCCTCCACCGGCTGAGTGGGGGTCCCCTCGGAGGGGAGGTGGGCGTCGATGACCCATTCGCCGAAGCGGCGCTGGATCTCGTCCAGCCCCTCGTACCCCGAGATGACGCCGTCCCGGTCGGGGCGCAGCGCGATGATCCCCGCCGAGTAGCGCCGCGACGTCTTGCGCACGGTTCGGCCGTGGACCACCGCCATGGCCCACTCGTGGTAGATGTCGATGTCGTTGGCCGCGGCGTACAGGTCCCACGCTCGCACGCCCGGCGGGCGGCACCCGATCTCGGAGAAGCGCAGCCCCTTGGGCCCCACGAACCACTCCATGTGGGTGGCGGAGGTCTCGATGCCAAGCAGCCCGTTCACCTTCCGCCCCATCTCCAGGACCTCCTGGTAGTGGGAGGCGCTCTCGATGCGGTTCGTGGTGATGAACTGGGGGGAGATCCACCGCGTCCTCATGGCCTCGAGGACGTTGGGGTAGTAGTGCGTGATGAACTCGTGGGCCACGCTCCCGCCGATGGTGATGGTGTCGTAGAAGGCCTCGTGCCCCTCGACGAACTCCTCCACCGCCACCTGGGCGCCCCGGCTCACCCCCGCCCGCCCCAGTGCCTCCCGCAGCTCGTCGTCGGAGGCGACGCGCTCGGTGCCCGAGGCTCCCGCGGCCGAGCGGGGCTTCACGATGAGCGGGTACCCCACCTTCCGGGCGAAGGCGAGGATCTCCTCCTCGCTCCCGCTTCCCAGCGACGCGGCGCACGGCACGCCCCCCTCCCGGAGCACGTCCTTCATGGCCGGCTTGTCCCGGCACAGGAACGCGGTGCGCACCGACGTGCCGGGGATCCCCAGGTGCTCCCGGGCCTGGGCGACGGGCAGCACGTGGGCCTCCACCGTGGCCTCCAGCCGGTCGACGTGGAGCTTGCCGTGGATCCACCCCACCACCCGCACCAGCGTGTCCACGTCCACCACCGTGGGCACCTGCTCGTAGTGGGTGAGCCAGCGGCGCAGGTCGTCGTCCAGGGCATCCCTGGGGCGCTCGCCGATTGCGGAGACCTTCGCCCCGGTGAGCGCCAGCCCCCGCACGAACTCCTTCTGGTTCGCGGGGAAGCAGGGCTCGATGAAGACCACGTGCATGTGTGCTTCCTTTGCCGGGGCCCGGCGTGCCGCTCCGAGGGGTGAGGTGCCTGCGTCGGGGAAGGAACGGCGGGGGAAAAGATAGGCTACGAGATGTCACGGCGGTACCGGACATCCCTCCCGGCGGGTACCTTGTCCGGTGCGGTCCCGTGAAGTCCACCCCGTCCTGGCCGCGCCGCCCCCCCGGGGCCGCGCCACGCCCGAGACCCCATGCACGACGTCACCTTCGTGGCGCCCTTCTTCGCCGAGACCACGCTCCGCTTCGTGGCGGCGCTGGCCGGACTGGAGGGGGTGCGCCTGTCGCTGGTGAGCCAGGACCCGCCGGACCGCGTCCCCGCCGAGCTGCGGGGCCGCCTCGTCGACTTCCTCCGGGTGCCGGACGCGCTGGACCCCGCGGTGCTCACCCGCGCCGTGGACGAGCTCCGGCGCCGGGGCCAGAAGGTCGAGCTGCTGCTGGGCACCTTCGAGGAGCTCCAGGTCCCCCTGGGGGAGGTGCGGGATCACTTCGGCCTTCCCGGCATGGGGGCGGCGGCGGCGGAGAACTTCCGGGACAAGTCGCGCATGAAGGACGTGCTGCGCGCCCACGGGCTCCCGTGCGCCCGTCACGCGCTGGCCCACGCTCCCGAAGGGATCCGGGCCTTCGTGTCCCAGGTGGGGCTCCCCGTCATCGTGAAGCCCCCGGCGGGGTCCGGGTCACGGGGCACCTTCCGCATCGGGACCCGGGACGACCTGGAGAGCCTCCTCGCCCAGATGCCCCCCTCGCCGGAGCGACCGACGTTGGTGGAGGAGTTCATCCAGGGGGAGGAGCACTCCTTCGACTCCATCGCCCTGGGGGGCGAGGTGGTGTGGCACTCCATCAACCACTACTTCCCCTCGGCTCTGGAGGTGCTCCGCGAGCCGTGGATCCAGTGGTGCGTGCTGCTCCCCCGCGAGGCGGACGACCCGCGCTACCAGGGGATCCGGGAGGTGGCCGGCCAGGCGCTGAGGGCGCTGGGCATGAGGACGGGGCTCTCCCACATGGAGTGGTTCCGCCGCCCCGACGGGAGCGTGGCCATCTCCGAGGTGGGGGCGCGCCCTCCCGGGGCCCGCTTCGTGAACCTCATCTCCTGGGCCCACGACTTCGACCTCTTCCGGGCGTGGGCCGAGACCGTGGTCTTCGGCCGCTTCACGCCCCGGCCCCGCCCCTACGCCGCGGGGGCGGCGTACCTCCGGGGGCAGGGGGAGGGGCGGGTGAAGGCGGTGCGCGGGCTGGAGGAGATCGCCCGGGAGCTGGGGCCCCTGGTGGTGGAGGCGCGCATGCCCCGGGAGGGGCAGTCGCCCTCGGGCACCTACGAGGGGGAGGGGTACGTCATCGTCCGGCACCCCGACACCGAGGTGGTGAAGGACGCCCTGTGGAAGATCGTGACCCGCGTCAGGGTCGAGCTGGGGTGAGTGCCATGAACGTCCTGATGATCTCGCCGGGCTTTCCCAAGGAGATGCAGTACTTCACCCGCGGCCTGGCCCGGGTGGGGGCCACGGTGGTGGGGCTCGGCGACCAGCCCGAGGCCCAGCTCCCCGAGGAGGCGCGCAAGGCGCTCTCGGCGTACCTCCACGTGGGCTCGTTCCAGGACGAGGAGGCCATCGTCCGGCAGGTGGCCGACTTCGCGTCGAGGGTCCCTTTCCACCGTGTGGAGTGCCTCTGGGAGCCGTACGTCATCCTGGCCGCCCGCATCCGCGAGCGGCTGGGACTGCCGGGGCTCACCGTCCAGCAGACCATCCCGTTCCGGGACAAGGAGGTCATGAAGCGGGTCCTGGACGCCGCCGGGATCCGAACGCCCCACCACTACAGCGCCACCACGGTGGCCGGCGTGGTGGAGGGTGCCGAGGCCGTCGGGTACCCGGTCATCGTGAAGCCCATCGCCGGCGCCGGCTCGGAGAGCACGTACAAGGTGCACGACCGCCGGGAGCTGGACGCCATCCTCCCAGCGCTGCGCCACGTCACCGAGGTGAGCGTGGAGGAGTTCGTCCAGGGCGACGACATGACCTTCGACACGCTGTGCGTGGACGGGCGGATCCAGCACTACAGCATCTCCACGTACATCCCCCGGGCGCTGTACATGAAGGAGAACGAGTGGGTGAGCCCCATCACCCTCGTGCTCCGCGACCCCGACGCGCCGGAGCTGGCCGCGGGCAAGAGGATGGGCTTCCAGGTCATCGAGGCGCTGGGGTTCCAGACGGGCTACACCCACATGGAGTGGTACCGCACCCCCGACGGCGAGGCGGTCTTCGGGGAGATCGGAGCCCGCTCCCCCGGAGCGGGCCTGGTGGACCTCATCAACTACGCCGCGGACATCGACACGTACACCGGGTGGGCGGAGTGCGTGGTCCACGGCCGCTTCACGCAGAAGGTGGAGCGGAAGTACAACGCCGCCTGGATCTACAAGCGGGCGCAGGGGCAGGGGCGCATCCAGCGCTACGAGGGGCTGGAGGCCATCCTCTCCGAGATGGGGCCGCACATCGTGGACATCGACCTCAACCCCATTGGCGCTCCACGCAAGGACTGGCGGAAGGTGCTCATGGGAGACGGCATGGTGACCGTGCGCCACCCCGACCTGGCCACCGCCCGGGCCATGGCCGAGAAGGTGGCCGCCCGCCTCCACATCGTCGCCGGCTGAGGGCCCATGGCGGAAGAGCACGGCATGAACGTCGTCCACCTGGTGGCCGAGTACTGGCCCTTCGCCCGCACGGGAGGCCTGGCGGAGGCGGTGCGGGGCATCGCGACGCACCAGGCGGCCCACGGCACCTACACACGCGTGTTCATGCCCTTGTACCGCGTGGCGAAGTCCCGGACGCCGGAGCTGGAGGAGCGGTGCCGCGTCACGGTGCCCCTGGCCGGACGGGACCACCAGGTCGCCATCTGGCGGAAGAAGAAGGTGCCGAAGGGGGCGGTGACGTACTTCGTGGACTATCCGCCGGCCTTCGACCGGGACGGGATCTACGGGGAGGGAGGCGGCGATTACCCCGACAATCACCTGCGCTTCGCCCTCTTCGCCCGGGCGGTGCTCGAGGCGCTCCCCGAGATCGTCCCCGAGGGGCACGTGGTCCTCCACCCCCACGACTGGCACACCGCCCTGGCCCCCGTCTACCTGCGCACGGTGTACGAGGGGCGCCCGTTCTACGACGCGGTGGCGTGCGTCCTGTCGGTGCACAACGCCGGCTACCAGGGGCTCTTCAACCCGGCCATCCTCCGGGACCTGGGGCTTCCCGACGACGTGTACCGGTGGGACCGCATGGAGTACTACGGGCAGCTCAACTGGCTCAAGGGCGGGCTCTCCTTCGCCGACTGGGTCACCACGGTGAGCCCCACCCACGCCCACGAGCTGCGCACCGCGGCGGGGGGGTTCGGCCTCCACGACTCCTTCATCGCCATGGGCGACCGACTCCGGGGGATCCTCAACGGCATCGACCAGGAGCTGTGGGACCCCTCCACCGACAAGGAGGCGCTCCAGACGTACTCCGCCGAGGACCTCTCCGGGAAGCGCGTGTGCAAGGCGTGGCTCCAGGAGCTGGCCGGGCTTCCCGTGAACGCCGACGTCCCGCTCGTGGGGATGACGGCGCGCCTGGCCAAGCAGAAGGGCTTCGACCTCATCCTGGGCGACGGGCTGCTGTACCGCACGGACGGGGCCCAGTTCATCTTCCTGGGCGAGGGTGATCCCTCGTACGAGCGCCAGCTCCGGGAGGTGGCGAGCCACCTTCCCCAGCGGGTGGCGGCGTTCTTCGAGTTCACCGAGGAGCGGGAGCACCGCCTCCTTGCGGGTGCGGACATCCTGCTCATGCCGTCCCAGTACGAGCCGTGCGGCCTCACGCAGATGCGGGCGCAGCGCTACGGCGCGCTCCCCGTGGTGCGGAAGGTGGGCGGCCTCTCCGACACGGTGGACGACCAGGAGACGGGCTTCGTATTCGACGAGTACACGCCCCAGGCCCTGGAGGTGGCCCTGCGCCGCGCCTTCGCCGCGTACCGGGACCGACCGTCCTGGGAGGCGAAGATGCGCGAGGCCATGGGGCGGGACTTCGGGTGGGAGCGCTCGGCGCGGAAGTACCTCCTCCTGTACGAGGCGGCCCTGGTCGCGCACCACGGACTGTGAGTTCACTCCCCGTCGGCATCGTCGGTGCGGGTCCCGCGGGACTCTGTGCCGCGGTGGCGCTCCAGGCCCGGGGGATCCCCTTCGAGATCGTGGACGCCGGCCGCCGGGTCGGCGGCATCTGGGACGTGGACCGCCCCGAGACGCCCATGTACCGCTCGGCCCACTTCATCTCGTCGAAGACGGTCTCGGGGCTCCCCGGGTTCCCCATGCCCGACGACTACCCCGACTACCCCCGCCACGACCAGATCCTCCGCTACGTCCAGGCGTACGCCGACGCCCACGGCCTCACGGACCGGGTCCGCCTGGAGACCCGTGTGGAACGGGCGGAGGCGGAGGAGGGGGGCTCGTGGCGGGTGACGCTGCACACCGGCGAGGAGCGGCGGTGGGGGGCGCTGGTGGTGGCCACGGGGGTCACCTGGCACCCCCGCCTCCCGGAGGTGCCCGGCGCCTTCGCGGGGGAGCAGATCCACGCCTTCGCCTACCGGTCGTCGGAGCGGTTCCGCGGAAAGCGCGTCCTGGTGGTGGGCGGGGGCAACTCGGGGTGCGACATCGCGTGCGACGCCGCCCGGAGCGCCGAGCGGGCCTTCCTGTCGGTGCGCCGCGGGTACCGCTTCCTGCCCAAGTACGTCTTCGGCGTGCCCTCCGACGTCTTCGCCCACGGTGGACCCTTCCTTCCCGCGTGGCTGGAGGAGAAGGTCCTGGGCTTCCTCGTCGACCGGGTCCTGGTGGGGGACCTGACGCGGTACGGCCTTCCCCGCCCGGACCACGCGATCCTCCGTTCCCACCCGGTCATGAACAGCCAGGTCCTCCACCACCTGGGCCACGGCGACCTGGAGGCCCGGCCCGACGTGCGGGAGCTCCGGGGACGGTCGGTGGTGTTCGCCGACGGCACCGAGGAGGAGGTGGACCTCATCGTGTGGGCCACCGGGTACGAGCGCCGCTTCCCCTTCCTGGAGGGCTCGCCCCTTCCAGGCGAGGGAGGCGAGGACCTCTGGCTCCTCACGCTCCACCGGCGCCACGCCACGCTGGCGTTCCTGGGGCTCTTCGAGACCGACGGCGCCGCCTACGGGCTCTTCGGCCTCCAGGCCGAGCTGGTGGCGGCGTACCTGGACGCCCGGCGCTCGGGGTCGAGCCGCGCGACGACGCTCGACCTCGCGCGGGCGTCGCAGTGCCCCGACCTCACGGGGGGGCGCCGCTACCTGGACACCCCCCGCCACGCCTGGTACGTGCGGGGGGAGACGTACGCGCGGGCGCTGAAGAGGGCGCGGGGGCTGCTGGGCGAGGCGTGACGGGTCGGGGCCGCGGCTCGGCTCCGGCGACTCAGCCTTCCGAGACCGTCACCTTCTTCATGACCACCTCCTGGACCGGGCGATCCCCGGGGCCCGTCTTCGTCTTCCCGATGGCGCGGACCACGTCCATGCCGCCGGTGACCTTCCCGAAGATGGCGTGCTTCCCGTCCAGCCAGGGCGTGGCCGCCAGCGTGATGAAGAACTGGGACCCGCCGGTGTTGGGCCCGGCGTTGGCCATGGAGAACGTCCCCTCGCCCGTGTGGCGCAGCCCCGGTGCGAACTCGTCGGGGATGGTGTAGCCGGGGCCGCCGGTGCCGTTCTTCTTGGGGCAGCCCCCCTGGATCATGAAGCCGTCGATGACCCGGTGGAAGATGAGGTTGTCGTAGTACCCCTTCTTCGCCAGCTCGATGAAGTTGCCGGCGGTCTTCGGGGCCACGTCGGCGAACATCTCGGCGGTGATGGTCCCGTGGTTGGTCTCGATGGTGACGGTGGGGTTGGCCACAGCGCGCGCTCCGTTCATGGGGGTGGACGGGGAACGCTACGCAACCCGCCCCGCCGTGGGAACCCCGCGGCCGGGCCGCCTCGGGTCAGCGCACCACCACGGGCTGCGGCTTGGGGCCCGCGAAGGAGATGTAGGCGAAGAGGTCGAGGGAGCACGCCTGGCCGTGGGTGGAGACGTTCGCCGTCCGCGCCATGGCCTCCTTCGCCATCCCCAGGCCGTCCTCGGCCAGGAGCGTGCGCGCGGCCGCCACCGGCTCGCCCGCGACCCCGAAGCCGTAGGACGGCATCATGATCACGCTCTCGCCCCCCTCGATGGGGAGCACCGCCGACATCCCCCTCGGCACGGCGACGCAGCGGGTGGGCCCGGCCAGCTCCTTGGAGAAGTCCAGCGTGGGGGTCGCGGGCCGCCCCGTCGCGTAGCGCTGCCAGGCGCTGGCGGGGGCGTGCTCGTAGATGCTGGAAGCAACCTTCGGTCTCTCGGGTCGGTCGAGGCCGAAGGGGAGGTGGGAGCAGGCCCCGAGGGCCAGGACGGCGGCCAGACAGGTCAGGCGGGAGAGGGCGCGATGCGGGACCACGGGACGACCTCCGCTGGGGTCCAGGTGGCATCGGTACCACGAGCCTACGCTACATCGCATTGCTCTACCGCGCGACCCCCTCGTAGTGTTCCCCCCATGGAACCGACGACACGACGAATCCTCGCCGGCGCCGCGCTCCTGGCCGCCGCCTGCACCCCCGCCCTGAAGCTCACCCCCAGCGACGCCGACGTGGTCCTGGCGCACCAGGCGCTCCAGGCGCCGGACCCCGGGCGGCGCGGTCCGCATCGGGTGCTCACCCTCTACTACGGGAGCGGCACCGACCGGAACCGCCCCGAGTACCGGGACTCGGTGGCCATCGAGACCGAGCCGGTGGACGCGTCCAAGCTGGTGGACCTGGGCCAGTCGGCGGACGAGCGCAACGACTACTGGGGCTTCACCCCGAAGGAGATGCCCCTCAACGCCCGGGTCTGGTATCCCGAGGGCGATGGGCCCTTCCCCCTGGTGCTCGTGGTCCACGGCAACCACAACATGAAGGACTTCTCCGACCCCGGGTACGACTATCTGGGCGAGCTGCTGGCCAGCCGGGGCTACATCCTGGCCAGCGTGGACGAGAACTTCATCAACGGTGGGATCCGCGAGGAGAACGACGCCCGGGGCTGGTTCCTGCTCAAGCACGTCCAGCTCTTCGAGAAGTTCAACCGGGAGCCGGGCAACCCGTTCCACGGGAAGGTGGACATGGGCAACGTGGCGCTCATGGGCCACTCCCGGGGCGGGGAGGCGGTGGCCAACGCCGCGGCGTTCAACCACCTGAAGCACTACCCCGACGACGCCACGCTGACCTTCGACTTCGGGTTCGACATCAAGGGGATCGTCTCCATCGCCCCGGTGGACGGGCAGTACCTCCCCACCGGGCGGAAGGTCGTGGTGGAGGACGTGAGCTACCTCACGTTCCACGGCTCCCACGACGGCGACGTCACCAGCTTCCACGGCCTGCGCATCTACGACCGGCTCCGCTTCACCGACGGGGAGTTCCGCTTCAAGTCGGCGGTCTACATGTACCGGGCCAACCACGGCCAGTGGAACACCGTCTGGCAGAACAAGGACAACGGCCCCCGGAGCGCCCGCATTCTCGACCTGCGGGCGCTGGTGCCCCAGGAGGACCAGCGCCGCTTCGCCGAGATCTACGTCTCCGCGTTCCTCGACGTGGTGCTCAAGGGGGACAAGCGCTACCTCCCCATCTTCCGCGACCACCGGGTCATCGGGGAGTGGCTCCCGAAGACCATGTACATCACCCGGTACGAGACCAGCGCGCTCCGGCCCCTGGCCACCTTCGAGGAGGACATCGACGTCACCACGGGCACCGAGCCCGGCGTGACGCTCCGGGGCGACTCCCTGGCCACGTGGAAGGAGGGGACGCTGCTCCTCCGCTCGGCCAACGCCTCCAACCGCGACGTGTCGGCGTCGCAGGAGAACCAGGCCGTGTGGCTGGGGTGGAACAACCGCATCGCCGGACCCGACACCACGCGCACCGGGCCGCCGGCGCGCTTCACGGTGAGCCTTCCCGACGGACTGGCGCGGGGGTGGGCCCTGGACGAGGGGACCACGCTGGACTTCATGCTGGGCGCCACCGACGCCATGCCCGGTCCCCGGAAGGACCCGGCCCCCGCCGACACCACGAAGAAGGAGGAGGGCGACCGCCCCCGGGGCGGCGGCCGGCGGGGGGGCGACGACGAGGAGAAGCCCCCGGTGGACCTCAGCGTCCAGGTGGAGGACGCCGCCGGCCAGGCTGCCTCGGTGGACCTGCGGGTGTACGGACCCATCCGCCGCCCCCTGGAGATGTACGTCCTCCGCCGGGCCGACCTGGAGCGCCAGCGCTACGCCCACCACTCGGAGCAGGTCCTCCAGACCTACTCCATCCCCCTGGGCGACTTCCTGATGGCCAACCCCAGGCTGGACCTGGGGAGCCTGAGGGCGGTGCGGCTCGTCTTCGACCGCGCCTTGGCCGGGGAGGTGGTGGTGGACCAGATCGGCTTCAGCGCGCTGGACCCGGCGTTCCTGGGGGCGCGGGTGGAGCGGTAGGCCGGTTGGGTCCCTACCGCCAGCGCACCCCGAAGCGGTGCGTCCCGTCGCCCAGGTCCCCGAACCCCTGGTACGCCCACTCCAGCACCAGGTCGTCGCCCCAGAAGGCGAAGCCGAACGTGAAGGGATCGGCCTCGCTCCCGTCGGGGGCGTTCCGCACGCCTGCGCGGGCCACGAACGTGCGCCCGCTGATGGGCCAGTAGCCCACCTCGACCCCGGCGCCGGCGAGCGTTTCCTCGTCGGAGTAGCTCAGCGACGCGGTGAAGCCCAGGTCCAGGGGCCCCACCTGGCGGCCGTACGACCCCGCGCCCACCACAAGGCGGGCCGGGGCGAAGCCGCCGTCCACCTGGAAGGGGTCCTTGCCGATGTCCCGGAGCGTGGCCCCGACGGTCACGGGGCCCAGCGTCCGGGCCAGGCCCACGTCGGCGAGGACTGTGGCGCTGGAGGCGCCTCCCAGCCGCTCGTCCACCAGCTTGCCGGCCACGCCCACCTGGACTCCGAAGACGCGGCGGGCGTACCCCACCGTGGCCACGCGCTCCGAGAGGGCGACCTCCCCCCGGCCGAACAGGGCGTCCTCCCCCCGGGGCACGTACGCCGTGGCCATCCCGCCCTGGAGCGCCTGGAGGCCGATGCCCACGCCCCCGCCCAGCCAGGCCATGGCCGCCGAGGCCGCGGCGGCGGTCCCCTCGCCGCCCCAGCTCTGCACCTCCACGCCGAAACCCGAGGCGCCCACGAGGAGGGCCGGGTGGTAGAAGAGGGCGTCGGCGTGGCCGGCGTTCATCATGTAGGCCCCGCCCAGCGCCATGGCCCGGGCCGAGGCCGGGGCGGAGAGGACCTTGGGGGGCGTGGGCGCCCGCTGCGCCGCCACGGGGGCGGGCGCCAGGAGCGACAGGGCGAGGAGGACGCGGAGGGGACGGCGCTTCATGGGCTCCCTCGGAGGTTCGCGGCGAAGGACCCCCCCAACCTCGGTGGGGCCCGGGGCGGGGGGCAATACCACCCGGCCCGGGCCGGGGCGCCTCAACGGGCGGCCATACGCTCCAGGAAGTCGTCCACCAGGCGGCGGGCGATGGAGAAGGACGTGGGGAGCCCGGGTGGGAGCCGCCCGGGGCCGAACCAGCGGGCATCCTCGATCTCGTCGCCGTCCAGGCGGATCTCGCCACCGGCCCACCGGGCCACGAAGCCAACCATGAGGGAGTGGGGGAAGGGCCACGGCTGGCTTCCGAAGTACCTCAGGTCGGTGACCTCCACGCCCACCTCCTCGAGGATCTCCCGGTGGACGGCCTCCTCCAGCGACTCCCCCGGCTCCACGAAGCCCGCCAGCGTGGAGTAGACCCCCGCGGGGAAGTGGGGCGACCGGGCCAGGAGCATCTCCCCGTCCCGCTCCACGAGGACGATCACCGCCGGGGACACCCGGGGGAAGTGAAGGTGCCCGCAGGCGGTGCACGCCATGGCCTGGTGCACCTCGTGGCGGCGCGTGGGCGCGCCGCACCGGGAGCAGAACCCGTTGGTTCGCAGCCACTCCACCTTCTGGAGCGCTGTCCCCGCCACCCGGAACAGCTCCGCCGGAATGCGATCGAAGAGGGCCCGCAGCCCCAGGAGCCGGAAGCCCTCCGGCGCCTCGAGCCCCGGTGGGAGGTCGTAGGCCGAGCAGGGACGTCCCAGGGCCTCCGGGAGGGGGATCTCGGCCCGTATCAGCCCCTCCGGGTCCGCGCCCAGCGCCGAGGCCAGCGCCTCGCCGTCGGGAACCCGGAGCCCCTCCTCCGTGCTCTGCACCAGGAGCCTGGCGCCGGAGAAGGCCAGGTGCCACGACGACGGGGTCAGGGGCCCTCGCGCCGGTCCAGCACCGCCGTCCGGTGGCAGGAGGGGCAGTTCACCCAGACCCGGTCACGGACGTACGAGACGTCGGGTCGCGGGGGCACGGGGCGGCGGTCCAAGGGTACCGCGCACCGGGGGCAGGAGAGGGGCTCTCCGGCCAGGAGCGCCCGTCCCAGGGCGTGGCATTCCTCGTGGGAGAAGGCGTGGGGCATGGTGACGACGGGGTACCCGGGTCAACAGCCGGGGGTCCTGGTGTGTCCCTGGAACCGCTACTTTACCTGGCTCAACCGGGTCCGCAACCGCCCACGGGGGCGAACGGAACATGGCAAACCCGTTCCTTCACATAGCCACCGCGGCCGCGCTCCTGGTCTCGGGGCCGGCCGAGAAGGCCTACGACGGCGCCGCTGGCGAGCTCTCCGTGGCCACCCCGTCGGTGCCCCGGGCCGAGATCCGCGTGGACGGACGCCTGGACGATGCGGCCTGGGCGCAGGCGGCGCTCCTCCACTCCTTCACCCAGTACGACCCGGTGGAGGGGGTGGCCGCTTCCCAGAAGACCGAGGTCCTCGTCCTCGTGGACGACGACGCCATCTACTTCGGCGTCCGCGCCTTCGACGACCGCCCCGGCGGCATCCGGGCGACGCTCGCCGAGCGCGACGGGTACACCCGCTCCGACGACTACATCCGGTTCGTCCTGGACACCTTCAACGACCAGCGCCGGGCCTACGTGTTCTCGGTGAACCCGCTGGGCGTGCAGCACGACGGGATCTGGAACGAGGGCGGCGGCGGTCGGGGCGGGGGCATGTTCGGCCCCCCCATCGACGACAACCCGGACTTCCTCTGGGAGTCGGCGGGGGTGCTGGTGGAGTGGGGGTACGCCCTCGAGGTGCGCATCCCCCTGAAGAGCCTCCGCTTCCCCGAGCTGGCCGAGCAGTCCTGGGGGCTCCAGGTCCTGCGCCGCATCGCGCGCAACGGCTTCGAGGAGTCGTGGGCGCCCGTCTCGAACAACGTGGCCAACAAGCTCACGCAGGCGGGGAAGCTCACGGGTCTGAAGGACCTGGACGCCGGGCTCTTCATGGAGATCAACCCGGTCCTCACGGGCAAGCGCCTGGGGGACTTCGACGACGGCCTCCAGGCCATCCAGCGGGAGAGCCCCGAAGCCGATTTCGGGCTGAACCTCACGTACGGGCTGACGTCCAACCTCACCCTGGACGCCACGTACAACCCCGACTTCAGCCAGGTGGAGGCCGACGCCGGCCAGATCTCGGTGAACGAGCGGTTCGCCCTCTTCTTCCCGGAGAAGCGCCCCTTCTTCCTGGAGGGGACGGAGGTCTTCAACCTGCCGAAGCAGCTCGTCTACACCCGTTCCATCGCCAACCCCATCGCGGGGGCCAAGATGACGGGGAAGATGGGTTCGTGGAACGTGGGGTACCTGGGCGCCGTGGACGAGGCCTTCGACGACGCAGACAACACCCTGGCCAACATCCTCCGGGTGCGCCGCGACCTGGGGGCCAGCTCCACGCTGGGCATGGTGTACACCGACCGCACGCGCCACGCCGACGACTACAACCGGGTGGGAGGCGTGGACGCCCGCCTCGTGCTGGCGCGGCGGTATACGCTCACGTTCCTGGGCTCGGCGAGCCTGGAGGCGGCCCCGGGGGAGGACCGGGTCGTGGGCGGCCTCTGGTCGGCGAAGGCGGAGCGGGCCGGCCGGGCCTTCTCCTTCTCGGCGGAGGTGGAGGACTCGGACCACGACTTCAGCGCCGGCTCGGGCTTCCTGCGGCGTACCGGGATCACCGACCTCCAGGCCAACCTCCGCCTCAACCGCTACGGCGGCCGGGGGAGCCTGGTGGAGCGCTGGGGGCCGTCGTTCGAGGTGGGAGGCACGTGGGACCACGACGACTTCTGGGGCGGCGGCGCGCCCATGGAGGGGCAGCTCCAGCTCAGCACCAGCGTGTCCTTCCGCGGCAACGTCTCCCTCTGGGGGACGGTGCAGCGGAACTTCTTCGACTTCGCCCCGGACCTCTACGACGGCTTCTTCGTGGAGGACGCGGCGGGGGGGCTCCAGCCCTTCCGTCCCGACCAGGAGCGGTTCGGCGCCCTCGACGGCGTCAGCCTGAACCTGTTCGTGAACACGTTCGAGCGGGTGCGGGGCAACCTCCGCGTCTCCCTCAACGAGACCCCCGTGTTCGACCGGGGCCTCGCCATCGCGCCGGCGCGGTCGCTGTCCACCAACCTGAGCCTGAACCTCTACCCCACCCGCTCTCTCCAGGGAGAGGTGGGCATCCGTCAGACGCGCATCACCCGCGACCTGGACGGCGAGGTCCACTCCTCCGCGCTCATCCCGCGGGTGCGTGCCCAGTACCAGTTCTCGCGGGCGCTCTTCGTCCGGGGGATCTTCGAGTACTCGGCCCAGGAGCGGATGGCTCCCGTGGACCCGGCGACCGGCCGGGCCCTGTCCTGGTGCGAGGACGGGGAGTGCACCGAGCGGACGGGCAGGGACGCCCACGACTTCCACATGGAAGGGCTGGTGAGCTACGAGCCGTCACCGGGCACCGTGTTCTACGTGGGGTACACCCGACAGATGGAAGACCTGGACCCCCAGGAGTTCCGTTTCGGGGACCTGCGCACCACCCAGGACGGCCTCTTCGTCAAGGTGAGCTACCGGTTCCGGTTCTGAGCCGTCCGGAGGCGTCATGACGGTTGCAGGGGCCGCGGGGACCAGGTTAAGGTAGAACGCCGGAAACCCTTATCAGAAGCGGAGAACGGGTGGCGAAAGAGGCAATCGAGATCGAAGGGACCGTGAGCGAGGTTCTCCCCAACGCGACGTTCCGCGTCGAGCTGGAGAACGGACACGAGGTCCTGGCCTACCTCTCCGGAAAGATGCGGCAGCACTACATCCGCGTCCTGGAGGGGGATCGGGTCAAGGTGGAGCTCTCCCCCTACGATCTCACCCGCGGCCGCGTCACGTACCGCTACAAGTAGCCTCCTTCCAGGACCCGGACCGCCAGGGGCCCCCACGCCGCGCGGCGCGGGGGCCTTCGCGCTCCCGCTGGGGCGGACGAAACCCGGAGCCGGGTGCGTCCGTAGGGGTCGGCGTGGACGGAGTACGAGGCTTCCAGGAGGAACGACGATGAAGACGTTTGCGGCGCTTACGGTGACCGGGGTTGCGGGGATCGTCCTGTTCAAGCTTCTCGCCGCCCTCATCTTCCCCATCTTCGGGCTGTTCGTCGGCCTGCTGGTCATGACCGTGAAGTTCGCCCTCATCGCGGCGGTGATCTTCTTCGTCTACTCCATGATCAAGAAGAGGAAGGAGGCGGACGTCGCCTAGGCGTTCGCCGGATCAGGCCACCACCTCCTTCAGCCTGGTGATCTGATCCTCCTGCCCCAAGACGATGACCTCGTCGCCCGCCTCCAGGCGGGTCGAGGCCACCGGGTTGAACACGAAGTCGTGCCGCGGGGCGGCTTTCTTCCTGAGGGCGATGACGATGAGGCCGGTGCGTTGGGGGATCCTGGCCTCCATGAGGGTCCGGCCCGCCACGTCCGAGCGCTCCCCGATGACCGTCTGCTCCATGCGGAGCGCCAGGTCGGAGGAGCGCGTGGCGATGTCCAGGAACGTCACCGCAGAGGGTCGGAGGAGCACCGAGGCCATGCGGATGGCGCTGCTCACGTTGGGGCTCACCACGTGGTCGGCGCCGGCCCGGTAGAGCTTGTCCATGGTCTCTTCCTCGTAGGCGCGGGCCACGATCTTCACGGTGGCTGCCAGGTCCCGGGCGGACAGGCAGACGAAGAGGTTGTCCGTGTCCTTGCTCAGACACGCCACCAGCCCCTTCGCCTCGAGGAGCCCCGCCTCCAGGAGGACGTGGTCGTGGGTGGCGTCCCCCTCGATGACGTGGGCGTCGGGAAGGAACTCCCGTAGCTCCTGGATGCGCCTCGGGTCCTTCTCGATGATCACGAAGTGGCTGGTCATCGTCTCCAGCTCCTGGGCCACCTGGCGGCCGGTACGGCCCGCTCCGCAGACGATGACGTGGTCCTTCATGTGGGCGATCTCGTTCATGTTGCGGCGCCTCCGCAGCGCCCCCTTCAGGTCGAGCTCGACGATGAGGGACGTGAGTGTGGCGAACCAGAGCCCCAGCCAGGTCAGCCCGCCCACCAGGAGTATCATGGTGAACACGCGCCCCACCGGGCTCAGGGGCCACACCTCCTCGTAGCCCACGGCGGTGAGCGTGATGGCGGTCATGAAGAGGGAGTCGCCCGCCGACTGCCCCTCGATGACCACATAGCCGATCGTCCCCACCACGAGGAGCGTGACGAGGAGGACGAAGGTCCAGATGAATCGGTGGGCGAAGCTGGACATGTACGCAGGTTAGGCGCAGGGGCGGCGCCATGGGTGCGTCCGGGGTCGCCCGGACAGGGGCCATCTGCTGAGAAGCTAGGTACGGCGCGGGTTTTCGGCCACCATCTCTCTTGACGCTCCGAGTTGGGCGTCTTACCGTTGGAGAATCACGAACCAGCGGGCCCGGAAACACTTGATTCAAGCGGGTTTTCGGGTCTCCCGAGATTCTCTCGGAGAGGGCGTTCCAGGCCCGCACTCCAGGGCGGCCACAGCCGCGCACCTCTCAACACCTTCCGTAAGGAGTTGCCCGATGAACAAGTCCGATCTCGTGGACGCCCTCGCCGATGCCACAGGCATGACCAAGGCCGATGCCGGTCGTGCCGTGGACGCGCTCTTCAGCCCCGACGGCGGCATCATCGCCAAGACGCTGAAGAAGAACGGCCGCGTCCAGATCACGGGCTTCGGCACGTTCGAGGCCAAGCAGCGCAAGGCGCGCACCGGCCGGAACCCGCGTACGGGCCAGACCATCAAGATCGCCGCGACGAAGACGCCTTCGTTCCGCGCCGGTAAGGGCCTGAAGGACGGCATCAAGTAGGGTGCTCCGCCGGAGCCCATGGCTCCGCCGGAAGCGTGAAGCACGAAGGGGCGGGGGGCGCGACGGGGGGCCCCCCCGGACGGCAGAAAGGCCCCCGGAGGGGACGGGGGGACGGGGGCGTCGGGGGCGGGCGGCGCCCCCTCCCCCCCCCCCCCTTCTCGCTTTCTGCCCGCTCGTTGCTCAGGAGCGACGGGGAGGACGCCCCCGGGGAGGGCCTCCCCGGCCCGCGGGAGCGCGGCTCTTGGCGCGATCGAAGTCCGCGCGCACCGCGCGGCCCCGGATGGTCGTGCCGTTGAGGGCGGTGATGACCTTCCGGGCAACGGGCTCCATGATCTCCACCACCGTGTGGGACTCACGGATCTCGATCTTCCCCACGTTCGACCCGGCCACGCTGGCCTCCCCGGTGATGGCCCCCACCAGATCCTTGGCGGTCAGACCGTCGCGCTCGCCCACGCTCAGGAAGACCTTCACCCAAGCAGAGGGGGCCTCGCGGCCCGGAGCCGAGACGAGGGGAGCCGTCGCGGCGGATGCCACGGGCGCCTTCTTCCTCAGCAGTGCGGCGGCGGCCGCCGCCACTTCGGCGGGGTCGAAGCGCTCGAAGAGGGGTTCGAGCAGAAGGAGGTACGGGGCGGCGTCCTCCTCCTCGATGGCCCTGGCCAGGAGTGCCCGGAACTGCTCGGCCGCGTCATGGGGCCGGGCGGGCGGTGGGGAGGGCACCACGGAGTACCCGGTGCGCTTGGCCACGTCGCGCAGGTGGGCCACCTCGCGGGCGGCCACGATGACGACGCCTCCGTGGTGCATCCCGTGGCGCCGGTCCAGGGAGTCGGGGTCGGCAGGCACGTCGTAGCTGACCACGACGACCCCCTCGCCGCCCTGGGCGGCGGCACGGGCCTCCAGCTCGTTGACCCCCAGCCACACGGGGACCCGCGCGTCTCCCGGGGGGCCCGCCTCGTACCCGTGGAGCGTCAGGTAGTCGCCCACGTCCGCCGCACGGTCCTCGCTCCTGGCGTACACCAGGACGTGCCGGGCCTCGTCGGCGAGGAGCTCCGCCACCGTTCCCAGGAGCCCTTCCTCCTTGGGCTCGGGGACGATGCGGAAGCGGATGGTGCCCCGGTCCACCCCGGCCCGCTCCTGGGTCCCGTCCTGCGGCCGGGGCGGGAGGGTGGTGGCCCGGCGGGCGTGCCGCTCCACCAGGTCCTCGACGGCGGGGGTGAGGGGGAGGGCGACGATGACGCGCTGGCCCTCCTTGGGAAGGAACCCCAGCACCTCCTCCACCGCTCCGAGCCCCGCCAGCTTCTCGATACGGTCCGCCTGGTCCACCACGAGCGTGGAGACGCCGGTGAGGTCCACCGGCCCGCCGGCGGCGGCCAGGACGTGCTCGGGGGTGCCGAACAGGATCTGCGCCCGCTCGGGGAGCGCCCACGGAGAGCCCAGCGCCGCAACCGTGTGGCCGGTGGCGACCGCCATCCGTTGGAGGGACTCGGCCAGCCGCTGCGCCGACTCCGCCGTGGGGGTGAGGACGAGCGCGGCGAGGCCGGGGCTGTCGGCGTCCAGGCGCTCCAGGAGGGGAGCCCCCCAGGCCACCAGCGTCCCGCTTCCCGGGCCGGCGGCGAGGAGGAGGTTGTTGCCCCGTCGGAGCACGGGGATCGCCGCCTCCTGGAGGGGGCTGGGGCGCTCTATGCCCTCGGACGCGAGGGCCTCCACGAGCTCCGGAGGGAGCCCGAGATCTTCGAAGGATTCCATGGGAATGGCGGCCGCGGAGGCCTAGTTCGGCTCTCCGGACCCGGGCCCGCCGACGTCGCCGGGCTCGTAGGGGAGCTTGTTCAGGAATTTCTGGATTTCGTAGTCCACCCGGGACGTGCGCAGCCGGTCGGTGGACGCCACCACGTCGGTGTAGGGACCGTGGCGATGGACCGAGAGCGTGACGGTGCCTTCGGCGCCCGCGTAGGTGGCGCCGTGGGCCGTGCCCTTGGTCTTGGACAGGCCGATCCAATCGGGGAGGAGCGTGTCCGCACGCTCCAGCACGTCCCTGGGGGACAGAGCGGTCTTGCGCTGGTATCCAGCCATGGCTTCGCCTCGGTTGTCGAAAAGCGCGTCAACGGACGAGAAAGGTGCGCAGGGCGTCGCGGTTGTGGAAGCCCCGGAGCGTCCGCGCCCCCAGGACGAGGGTCGGCGGGGACCCCGCCCCGGCCGCCCGGGCCTCGGCGCCGAGCGCCGCGACGTCGGCGGCGAAGCGGTCCACGTCCAGCACCGCCTTCGCCTCCTGGGCGTCCATCCCCAGCTCCCGTGCCAGCTCGACGAGCACGTCCACCCGGCCGATGTCGCGCCCGCGGCGGAAGAGGGCTTCGAAGACGAGACGGTGGGCCTCGTCGCCCACGCCCTTCTCTCCGGCGTGGAGGACGAGCTCGTGGGCTTTCCGCGTCCAGGGCAGGAGCGTCGGCGGCACCAGGGGGACACCCAGCGCCGCGGCCTCCTCTTCGGCCCGTGCCCAGAGCGTGCGCCACGGCGCGTCGTCGGGGTCGAGCATGGGCTGCGCGGGGGTGCGGATTTCCAACGGGATGCGCCGCACGGACGGGAGTGCCCCCTCGGCCGCCAGCGCGTCGAGCTCGCGCTGGACGAGGTACGAGAGGGGGTCCAGGTAGTCGAAGCAGAACAGGGGAGAGGAGCGCGCCATCCCTTGAAGCTCGCCGGCTTCGAAGGGGGCGCCAACCCCGCGTCCCGGTTCCTTGATCCCCCCTCCCCGCTGGCAGATATTCCGGGTCCTGCCCCAGCCTCCTACCGAGAGCGGATCCATGCGCTACAGCGCCAACATCGAGCGTCTCCAGCCCTCCGCCACCATCGCGGTGAGCACCCTGGCCAAGCGTCTCGCGGACGAAGGACGGGACATCCTCAACCTCAGCGCTGGCGAGCCGGACTTCGACACGCCCGTGTTCATCGCCGACGCGGCGGTGAAGGGCATCCGGGGTGGGCAGACGCGGTACACGCCGCCCGCGGGGATCCCGGCGCTGCGGAAGGCCATCGGCGCGCGCCTCTCCGAGCGCGCCGGCCGTGCCATGGACTGGAACGGGGTGGTGGTGACGGCGGGGGCGAAGCAGTCGCTGTTCAACGCCACGTTCTGCCTCTTCGGGCCCGGCGACGACGTCATGGTCGCGGCGCCGTACTGGACCAGCTACCCGGACCTGGTGATGATCGCGCGGGCCGAGCCTGTGGAGGTCTTCGGGGACGAGGCCGACGACTTCAAGCTCACCCCCGCCGCACTGGACGCGGCGTGGACCGAGCGGACGCGGGGGCTCATCATCAACACGCCCTGCAACCCCACGGGGGCGGTGTACTCCCTGGAGGAGCTCACCGCCCTGGCCGAGTGGGCCAGGGACAAGGGCGTATGGCTCATCTCCGACGAGATCTACCGCAACATCCACCACGAGGACGGCGGCGCTCCGGCGGCCGGGCTGCTGGACGTGCCCGCCGGGAGCCTGGGCGACTTCGTCCTCATCGACGGAGCCTCCAAGAGCTACGCCATGACGGGGTGGCGGGTGGGCTTCTCATGGTGCAAGCCCGAAGTGGCCAAGAAGTTCACCGACCTCCAGAGCCAGGTGACCTCCAACACCAGCACCCCGGCCCAGGTGGCCGCGCTCGAGGCGTTCTCGAACGTCGCCGCCGCCGATACCTCCGTGCACGAGATGGCCGCCGCCTTCACCCGGCGCCGGGACCTGGTGGTGGCGCGCATGAAGGAGCTGCTCCCGGGACTGCCGTTCGTGTACCCGGGGGGAGCCTTCTACCTCTACTTCCGGGTGGACTCGCTGTTCGCCGGGGACGTGGCCGACGGCACCGCCTGGTGCAGCCGCCTCCTGGAGGCCGAGGGCGTCGCGCTCGTGCCCGGTGCGGCCTTCGGCGACGATCGGTGGGTGCGCATGAGCTACGCCGCGTCGGACGAGACGCTGGAGGAGGCATTCCGCCGCATGGCCCGCTTCGTCTCGGGCGGCTGAGCCGGCTCGCTCAGCCCGAGAGGGCGGCCAGGACCCGCTGCGCCGCCGCCACCGTCCGGGCCTCGTACTGGAGGCCGAACAGGTTGACGTGCACCAGCAGGTAGTAGAGCTGGTACAGGTCCCTGCGGTAGGCGGCGTACGCGGCGGTCACATAGGAGGCGGCGGAGTAGGCGGCGTAGAATCCCGCCCCGAACCCGCCGAAGAGCTCGGTCATGGCCAGGTCCACCTCACCGTGGCCGCGGTACACCGCCGGATCGATGATCACGGGCTCGCCCCCGGGGCCGGCGAAGGCGTTGCCCCCCCAGAGGTCGCCGTGGAGGAGGTGGACCGGTCCCCGGTCCACGTCGGCCAGGGCCTCGGGCACCCGGTCGAGGAGCCGGTCCAGGGCCGGCGCGGCGGCACCCTTCAGGAATCCCCGGTCCCGGGCCCGCTTCACCTGGGGCGCCAGGCGGCTGTCCCGCCAGAACGCGGACCAGGACGTGGACGGACGGTTTCCCTGGGGAAGGGACCCGATCCAGTTGCTCCGGCTCCAGCCGAAGGTGGCGTCCGGGGCGGTGGAGGCGTGGAGGCGGGCGAGGCCCAACCCCATGCGCTCGTCGTAGTCCGGCGCGGGCCGGCCGGCGGCGATGTGCTCCATGAGGAGCCACGCCGGCGAGCCCGAGCCGCCGCCTCGGGCCAGCGGTGTGGGCACGCGGAGCGCCTGCGCGGCGCCCAGCGCGCGGAGCCCGTTCGCCTCAGCGTCGAAGAGGCGGGGCGGGGCCGATGCGTTCCACTTCAGGAAGAACGCGCTTCCCCCTTCCACCTCCACCCGGGCTCCGTGGTTGACGCACCCCCCCGCCACGGGAGTCACCGAGCGGACGGACGACGGGAGGCCGAGGCGGAGCAGCGCCGATTCCACGCCCTCGCGGACCGGCCGGGGAAGGCTCTGGGGGCTCAAGATCCGCCGCGGAGCTCGTCCAGGAGGCCGCGGCACGCGGCGTGGACCATGGCGTAGACCTTCTCGAAGCCCGACGGCCCCCCGTAGTAGGGGTCGGGGACCTCGTCCCCGTCGGCGTCGGGGTCGAACTCACGGAGGAGGTGGAGGCGCGCGGTGCCCCCCGAGGCCAGGGACAGGCGCTCCAGCTCCGCGAGGTTGTCCCGGTCCATGGCCACCACCACGTCGAAACGCCTCAGGTCATCGGGGGTAACCTGTCGTGCCCGCCCGGGGAGCCCGACGCCGTGGGACTCGGCCACCGCGACGGAGCGGGGGTCGGGCCGCTCACCCACGTGCCAGGCGCCGGTCCCCGCGGAGTCGATGGCGAAGTCCGCGCTCAGCCCGGCCTCGGAGACCAGGTGCGCGAAGACGCCCTCGGCCAGGGGCGAGCGACAGATGTTACCCAGGCAAACGAAGAGGACCGATGTCGGTCGTGAGCCCGGAGCGGGCGGGGCCATGGCGGACCGGGAGGCGGGACGGGTGGTGGAGGCGGCGGCGTCCGTCTCCGTCGAAGTTGGGTCCGCCCTATGCCCTTGGCAAGAAACGACCTACCTTTTTTCGCGTTGAGCACCCCAACGGAGTCGCCGTGGAAGCTGCATCATTCCGGGATCTGAACCTGTCCGAGGACCGCCTGGCCGCGATCGAGGCCATAGGGTGGTCCAAGCCCACCCCCATCCAGTACAAGGCCATTCCCTCGGGGCTCGAGGGAAAGGACGTGGTGGGGATCGCCCAGACGGGCACGGGGAAGACGGGGGCGTTCATGATCCCCGCCCTGGAGCGGCTCGAGGCGGGGAAGGGGCTCCAGGTGCTGGTCCTGTGCCCCACCCGTGAGCTGGCCCAGCAGGTGGCCGACGACACCGCCGCCCTGGCCAAGGGGACGGCCGTGCGCGTGGAGGCCATCTTCGGCGGCGTCGGGTACGGGCCTCAGATCGAGGCCCTGGAGAAGGGCTTCGAGGTCATCGTGGCGACCCCCGGGCGCTTCATCGACCACATCCAGTCCAAGAGGGTCAAGTTGGGCACCGTGCGGTACCTGGTGCTCGACGAGGCCGACCGCATGCTGGACATGGGCTTCCGTCCGCAGATCGAGCAGGTGCTGCGGGGTATGCCCGCGGATCGGCAGACCATGCTGTTCAGCGCCACTATGCCCCACGGCGTACATGACCTCGCCACCCGCATCACGCGGAGCGCGCTCTGGATCGAGGCCGCCAAGGCGGGGACCACGGCCGAGGGGATCGAGGAGCTCTTCTACTCGGTGAAGCCCGAGAAGAAGCCCGATCTGCTCCTGGAGCTGCTCAAGGACCCCGCCTGGGACCAGGTGCTCGTCTTCACCCGCACCAAGGCCGGAGCCGACGTCCTCGAGGCGCGGCTGCAGCGCGAGGGCGTTTCCGCCGACGTGATGCACTCCGACCGACAGATGAAGCACCGCACCCGGGCGTTGGACAAGTTCGCCACCGGCAAGGTCCGCGTGCTGGTGGCCACCGACATCGCTCAGAGGGGCCTGGACGTCGAGGGCATCAGCCACGTGGTGAACTACGACGTTCCCCTCGACCCGGAGGACTACGTCCACCGCATCGGGCGGACGGGCCGGGCCGGCGCCACCGGCACTGCCGTGACCTTCGTCACCGCCACCGACCTGGGGGCGTTCAAGACGCTGGAGCACCGCGTCGGCCGCGCGCTGGAGCGCACGCACCTGCCCGAGTTCGACTACGCCGGCGTGCCCCACTCCGAGGGGCGCGCGTCGTTCCGGCGGGGGAGCCACTCACGGTCACCCAAGGGCATGGGGACCCGCGCGGCGGAGGACCTGTCGCCCGAGGAGCTGGCCGCGCTCCTGAATCCGGGCCAGTCCTGACCGGACGCCGCGCCACACGACGCCCAACCCTCCACGTCGCGAGACCAACATGATCTTCAAGCGCTACGGGACGTCCTACCAGAGCGTGGACCCCAACTTCGAGTCCAAGGCCCTGAACGAGATCGGCTTCCGAAGGGACCGGGAGATGGCGATCCCGGTGGAGGAGTTCGATCGGATGTACGAGCGCGTCTCCACCCACGACCTCGTGGCCCACGCCGAGGGTCCGGTGCAGGACCACACCGAGCAGCTCCTCCTCGACCGCCTCGAGGCCCGGATGCTGGAGCTGGAGTCGGGGCTGGACGGCAGCCATGTCCTGGTGGTGGAGAACGCCGACGGGCACGGCTGGCCCAAGACGCGGCAGGAAATCCGCAACGTGGTGGAGGAAGGGGAGAACAGGCTCCACTTCACGTACACGGTGGCGCCCGAGCTGCGCATCGGCGTGTATCGCAAGAAGGCGTGAGGCGCCCACGGCGCATAATCTGCGAGATATGCCGAGGCCCGGCGGAGACCCTTCCGCCGGGCCTCGGTCCATCCGGCATGCACCGGATGGTGCATGTAGGGCGTTCCCCTACAGCCGCAAGCCGACTTTGCCCGACACCCGGGCCTCCTCGGATCGGGTATCATCGTTCAGTGAATTGACGGGGCTGTCGACCCGACGGGACGAGGTCCAGCAACCTCTACCCGCCCTCGCCGGGGAGCAGCTCCGGGGCCTGCCGGGAGCTTAGGGCAGGAGCTTCCGGCGGCCCGAAGCATGATCGGACGGAGCTAGGCTCAACCTGGCTTGAGCATAGACCGAGGGGCCCGAGGCCCCAGAGCGAGCCGAGCGTTGAGCGGGACCCCGCCAGCAGCACGCCCGCTCCGTCCGACCGAATGAAGGGAAGGGGAAGGTGGAAGGCGCACCTTCCGGTTCCCGAGAGCGGTGAGGGGTGTCCTGTTGGCGGGAGGGTCGCAGGCGCCCCTACCTGGCCCGGTGAGGCGAGAGCCTCGCCGGGCCTTTCGTTTTCCGCCCGCGGTGCGGCGGGTCGTGCGGGGGGGTGCGGCGGGCACGCGAGACGTTCTCGCGCAACGGAATTCCTCCCGTCGCGACCGGTTGCCCCGGGGGCCGAAAAGGGTGAACGTTCATATGCTGGATCCCTCCCGTTCTGCGGTGGGGGTGACCCCACCTGCCCGTGGCCGCCCCGACCTCGACTACACTTCGCTGTCGAGGAATCATGACCACGACGCTCAGGGACGCCCCCATGACGGCGCCTATCTCTCCTGAATTCCCGAGGGGCGTTCGGCTCCTCCACGATCCACAACGCAACAAGGGCACGGCCTTCTCCGAGGCCGAGCGTGAAGCCCTCGGTCTTCGCGGCCTCCTGCCTCCACGGGTCCTCACCCAGGAGCTGCAGGCCAAGCGGGTCATCGCGAACCTGCGGGGCAAGGCCACGAACCTGGAGCGGTACATCGCTCTGGCGGCGCTCCAGGACCGGAACGAGATGCTCTACTACCGGGTGATCCTGAACCACCTGGAAGAGATCATGCCCATCATCTACACGCCCACGGTGGGACAGGCGTGCCAGGAGTTCGGGCACATCTTCCGCAGGCCCCGAGGGCTCTTCATCTCGGCGCACGACCGGGGTCACATCCGCGACGTGCTCCGTAACTGGCCCCACGAGGACGTGCGCATCATCGTCGTCACCGACGGCGAGCGCATCCTGGGGCTGGGCGACCTGGGCGCCGACGGGATGGGCATCCCCATCGGCAAGCTCGCGCTCTACAGCGCCTGCGCCGGCATCCATCCCATGAATACGCTTCCGGTGACGCTGGACGTCGGCACCAACAACGAGTCGCTCCTCGCCGACCCCCTGTACCTGGGCATTCCCAGGCGCAGGCTGCGTGGCGAGGCGTACGACGAGCTGGTGGACGAGTTCTTCGAGGCCGTCGCCGAGGTCTTCCCCAGGGCGGTGGTTCAGCTCGAGGACTTCGCCACGCAGAATGCCTTCAGGCTCCTCGAGAAGTACCGCGTCGGCTTCTGCTCCTTCGACGACGACATCCAGGGCACCGCGGGCGTCGCGCTGGCCGGCGTCTTCTCCTCGCTGCGCATCACGAAGAAGGAGCTGGGCGACAGCCCGTTCCTCTTCCTGGGCGCCGGAGAGGCGGGCATCGGCATCGGCGACCTCATCGTCGCCGCGCTGGTCCACGAGGGGTGGGACGAGGCGGAGGCCCGGAGCCGCTGCTGGTTCTTCGACTCCAAGGGCCTGGTGGTGAAGAGCCGCAAGGACCTGGCGCACCACAAGAAGGCCTTCGCTCACGACGGCGAGTTCACCGACGACTTCCTCGAAGCCGTGGAGCGGATCAAGCCCGGGTATCTCATCGGGGTGTCGGGGCAGCCGCAGACCTTCACGCAGCCCATCCTGGAGGCCATGGCCCGCCTCAACGAGCGGCCGGTGATCTTCGCCCTGTCCAACCCGACGTCCAAGTCGGAGTGCACCGCCGAGCAGGCGTACAACGCCACCGGCGGCCGTGCGATCTTCGCCTCGGGGAGCCCCTTCGATCCGGTGGTCTACGAGGGGAGGCGCTTCGTGCCGGGGCAGGGGAACAACGCGTACGTGTTCCCCGGCGTCGGCCTGGGCCTCATCGTCTCGGAGGCCAGCGCGTGTACCGACGAGATGTTCTTCGTGGCGGCGCGGACCCTCGCGGGGATGGTCAACGAGGACGACCTGGCGCAGGGCCGGATCTATCCCTCGCTGAAGCGCATCCGGGAGGTGTCGGCGCACATCGCCGAGGCGGTCGCATGCGTTGCGTTCGACCGCGAGTTGGCCCGGGCCCCCCGTCCGGAAGACCTGGGCGCGGTGGTGCGCGACGCCATGTTCGAGCCCGACTATCCGAGCTACGCGTAGCGGATAGGGGGAGGGAAGGGCGGGGGGCCGGGCCGCGGGCCCGGCCCCCCCGGCCCCCGCCGGGGAACCCCCGCCACCCCCCCCCCGTGCGGGCCACCCCCCCCCCCCGGGGGGCGGGGGGGCCCCGGGGGGCCGAGGC
>BTVB01000039.1:0-43439 GCA_045863275.1 Gemmatimonadota bacterium | reverse complement strand
CCGTGGACTGGACGCTGCGCAAGCACGTGCGGAAGCCCAGGGGAGCGGCCCCCGGGTCGGTTGCCCCCGACCGGGTGAAGACCTTGCTGGTGAGGCCCGACCCCGAGGTCGCCGAGCGCCTCCGGGTGGAGTAGAGGAGGCCTCAGCCCCGCGGGGCGGCCTGGTCCATCCCCGCGCGCAGGGACGCCACGAACGCCGCCCCGGCGTCCACGCCCCCGGCCTCCAGGGCCTGGACCAGGGCGCTGCCCACCACGACCCCGTCGGCGACGGCCGCCACAGCCGCGGCCTGCTCCGGGGTGGAGATGCCGAAGCCCACCGCCACGGGGAGGAACACCCGGCTCCGGATCTCCGCCACCTCTGCGGCCAGCGAGGCACGCAGCGCCTCCCGGGCCCCCGTCACGCCGGTGCGGGAGATGTAGTAGAGGAACCCCGAGCCTCCCTCCGCCACCACGCGGACGCGCTCCCGGGGGGTGGTCGGGGCCAGCAGGCGGATGAGGTCCAGGCCCGACCCCCGGATCCCCTCCTCCAGGGCCGGGTCGGCCCCCGCCGGGAGGTCGGTGACCAGGAGCCCCTGGGCCCCGGCCTCGCGGGCGTCGGCGAGGAACGCGTCCACGCCGTAACGGAGGATGGGATTGAGGTAGGTGAAGAGCACGACCGGGGCGTCGTGCGTGGCGCGGAAGGCGCGCAGCGCCTCCAGGACCCCCTTCACCGTCGTCCCTCCCGCCAGGGCCTGGAACGACGACCGCTGGATGGTGGGCCCGTCGGCCAGCGGGTCCGAGAAGGGGATCCCCAGCTCCAGGACGTCGGCGCCGGCATCGGCAAGCGCGCGCAGGATGGGCACGGTGGCGTCCGCGCGGGGATGGCCGGCGGTGACGTAGGGGACGAGCGCGGCCTGGCCCGCGGCGCGACGCCGCGCGAAGACCTCCGCGATGGAACGGGGGGTCACGTCAGATAGTCGCTCACCCGGATCCCGTACTTCTGCGGATCCGTCGTCTTGATGATGGCGCGCGCGGGGCCGCCGGTGGCGGGGTCGTCCACGGACAGGTCCAGCGTCACCGTCTCGGAGAGGGGGACGCCCATGGCGTCGGAGATCACCTTGACCTTGGGCCGGTGCAGGAGGTCCGGGTTCTTGTTCACCTCGGAGACCACCGCGAGCTCGTGGGTGTCGAGGATGACCAGCGTCCCGATGGGGTAGACGCCCGTGGCCGTGATGAGGGCCTTCACCAGGAGGGGGTCGAAGCCCCGCTTGGGGTTGTCCCGCATCTCCCTGAGCACGGCGTCGGGGGGCCACGGGTTGTACTGGTAGCTCCGCACCGACGTCCCCGCGTCGAAGGCGTCCGCCACCGCCACGATGCGGGAGAAGAGCGTGGGATCACGCGTCCGCTTGTTCGCAGGATACCCCGTGAGGTCGATCTTCATGTGGTGCTCGTACGCCATGAGCATCTGACGGTACGGCACGTCGGCGAAGCCGTGCATCTTGAACAGGCAGAGCAGCCCCTCGGTGGTGTGCTCCTTGAGCTGGACCCACTCCTCCTCCGTGAGGCCGCCGGGCTTGTTGATGATCTCGTATTCGACGCGCTGCTTCCCCACGTCGTGGAAGAGGGCGCCCAGCCCGAGCTCGTACAGCTGGATCTTCTCCAGTCCCAGCCTCTGGCCGATGATCACGCTGAAGATGCAGACGTTCACGCAGTGGGTGAACGTGTATTCGTCGAAGTCCCGCAGCGTGGTCATGGTGACCATGGAGTTCTCGTTGGCGAGAACCTGGTCCACGATCCCCTGCACGGCGCGCTTCACCTTCCGGACGTTCACGGCCTTGCCCAACCGGACGTCGCCGAGGACGTCCTTGGCCACCTGCACCGACTGGGCGTAGGTGCGCTTCGCGGCGGTGAGCGCCTCCTCGTCCCGCTCCGGCTCCTGGACGTCCTTCTCCGGGCGGAGCTCGATGCTCTTCACCGGCGTCCCCGCCAGCCGGTCCATGAACCCCTCGAAGGGGTCCTCGCCCTGGGGCTTGCGGAGGAGGATGGAGATGAAGGGCGCCCACTCGGTGCGTTGGACCGAGGGGTACACCTCCACCGCCCCGATGCCGTGGTCCTGCAGCGCCCGGGCGAAGGAGCCGAACGTCGAGAAGTTGGAGAGGTCGAGGCGGAGCCGTGTCTCGTTCAGGAAGAAGAAATCGCCCACCACCCGGATCTCGGCGCCGCCGTCCACCTGCACGATGCGGGACATGAGACCATGGAGCTCGTCCAGCGCCTGCTGCACCGCCGCGTTCTCCAGGGGGTACAGCTTGAGCGCGCTCAGGCAGCTGTAGAAGGCCGTGAGGAGCTTGCGCCCTTCCTCCTGGTAGTTGAGGGGGGTCTGGGTCACCTCAGTCCTCCCTCCGCATGGCCCGGTTCACCGCGCTCCGTACGACGGGGTCGTCCTCCTGCGCCGCCCTGGAGAGGGCCTGATGGGCCTTGCCTCCGGGCACCTTCCCCAGGCCCAACGCCGCGGCGGCCCGGATCTCCGAGGGCTCGCGCTTGCCCAGGAAGCCCTTCGCGTTCAGAAGCTTGTCCAGCACGTCCACGGCACCCTCCCCCGCCACCATCCCGTACGCCTCGAAGAAGGCCACCTTCTCGGAGATGTCGGCCTGGCGGATCTCCTTGCTCGCCAGGATGTCTTCCAGGCGCCGCGCCGAGGGACCGTACTTCAGGGCGCCCAGCGCCCGGGCGGCGGCGATGCGCACCTCCCGCTCCGGGTCGTCCAGCGTGTGCTGGAGGGCCCCGGCCGCGGTGGACGCCTTGAGGCTCACCGCCGCCTCCACGGCCGCAAGCCGGACGCCGGGGTCGGCGTGGGCCAGGAGGCCGGCCAGCGAGGGGCCCGCCTCGGCGATCTGCATGTCGCCGGCCAGACGCGCCGCGCCCGACGCGACGATGGCATCCCGCTCATCGAGGAGCCGCACCACCGCGCCCCGGTTCCGCTCCGCGATCCCCTTGACGGCGGCCCGGAGCACCGCCTGCAACTCCTTGTGATCCACCGTCTCCGAGGCGCGCAGCAGCGGGAACAGGGCACCCGCCCGGAGGAAGCGGAGGAACGCCGCGAGCTGCTGGGGGGTGGCGCGGATGGACCCGTCGTAGAGGGACTGGATGAGCTCCCCGATGGCGTCGGGGGCGCTCACCTCGTCGAGGAGAGCCCGGGATTCCCCGAGGCGCTGCTCGTCGAACACGCCGGGCATGGCCTCGAGCTTCCGCAGCTCCTCCAGGACGAGGGTGGCGGCCGTGAGGGCACCGCGGCTGAGGAAGTTGGGAAGCAGCGTGGCGAGCACGCCGAGGATCTCGCTCTGGCGCGCTGGATTCTCGGGCTCCTCGAGGCGGTCGAAGAGGGCGGAGAGGACCTCGTTGCGCAGGTCCCGGTGGAGCTCCTTGTGGAGGTCTGCCTCGAGGGTCTGCATCTCCCTCGGGTCGAGGGAGTAGAGCGTGGGGTTGAAGTCGTCCTTGTTGACCGTCTTGGCCTGGGGCGGCTGCTGCTCGGCGGGCTTGCCCGTCTCCGCGGGACTCTCCTCCTCCTCTTCCTCCAGCTCACCCTCCAGGACGTTCTGGAGCTCCTGCTTGGAGTGTCCACCCCCCGGGACGGGGACGGCCACGCCCTCGGCGAGGAAGTCCACGTACTGGTACTGGAAGTACTGGAGGTCCTCCTCCCAGAGCACGGTGAGGAGGTCGTCGCCCTCGGGGAGGAGCTTGCGCGCACGCTGCAGCACGCCCAGGAACCTGCCCAGCTCGTCGCCCTCCAGGCCGGGGAGGAACGTGATCTCCCGGACGCCGTCCTTGAAGAAGAGGAACGCCAGGGAATCGCCACGGCTGTCCGACCGGTAGACCTCCTCGCCCTCGAGGAGGATCCGCTCCTCCTCCACGGCGAAGGTGAGGCGGTCGCCGTTCAGCCAGAGCTGGGTGAGGGCCTGGCGGAGGCTCTCCACGAAGCGCTGGCGGACGGGGTTGTTCTCGTCGTAGAGCTGGAAGGCCCGAAGCGCCTTGCCCAGGACGACGAAAAGCTCCCGCACGGCCGTGACGGGGAGGCCGGAGCCGTCGCCCCATCCTCCCCCGGTCGCGCCCTTGGAGCCCGCCGTCTGGTCCGCTTCCGTCATGCCGTCACCTAGAGTAGTGAACCCCGGCCTTCCACCCGCGCCACGTGGGCCACGTCCTTGTCGCCCCTCCCCGAGAGGCATATGAGAATGGGGCCCTCCCCCGCGAATCCGCCACCGTGCTCAAGAACGTACGCCACGGCGTGGGCCGATTCCAGGGCGGGTATGATGCCTTCCAGGCGGGCAAGGCGATGGAAGGCATCCAACGCCTGCCGGTCGGTCACGGAAGTATAGGTCGCCCGTCCCGAGTCCTTGAGAAAGGAGTGCTCGGGGCCCACCCCGGGGTAGTCGAGCCCGGCCGACACCGAGTGGGCGGGAGCCACCTGCCCGTCGGCGTCCTGAAGAAGATAGCTCAGCGAACCGTGGAGGACACCCGGGTGCCCCGCCGAAAGGGAGGCGGAGTGGCGGCCCGTCTCGAGGCCCTCCCCCGCCGCCTCGACCCCTACCAGCGCCACGCCCTCGTCGTCCACGAAGGGATGGAAGATGCCCATGGCGTTGGAGCCCCCGCCGACGCACGCCACCACCGCGGCGGGAAGGCGCCCGGCCGTGGCCAGCATCTGCGCGCGGGCCTCGCGCCCGATCACCGCCTGGAAGTCGCGCACCATCCGGGGGAAGGGGTCCGGCCCCACCACCGACCCGATGATGTAGTGGGTGGTCTCCACGTTGGTCACCCAGTCCCGGATGGCCTCGTTGGTGGCGTCCTTCAGCGTGCGGGTGCCCGACGCCACCGGGCGGACCTCGGCGCCGAGGAGCTCCATGCGGTAGACGTTGAGCGCCTGCCGCTCCACGTCCTCCTCGCCCATGTAGACCACGCACTCCAGGTCGAAGAGGGCGCACGCCGTCGCCGTGGCCACTCCGTGCTGCCCGGCGCCGGTCTCGGCGATGATGCGGCGCTTCCCCATGCGCCGAGCCAGGAGCACCTGACCCAGCGTGTTGTTGATCTTGTGCGCGCCGGTGTGATTCAGGTCCTCGCGCTTGAGGTAGACCTCCGGGTGCCCCGCGGCCGCTTCCAGGCGCCGGGCCCGGTACAGGGGGGTGGGGCGCCCCACGAAGTCGCGGAGGAGCTCATCCAGCTCCTGGAGGAACCTCGCGTCGCGGCCGGCCTCGGCGAAGGCCGCCTCCACCTCGTCCAGCGCCCGGATGAGGGTCTCGGGCACGTAGCGCCCGCCGAAGCTCCCGAAGCGGCCCCGGGGGGCCTGCGTCACGCTCAAGGTACGTCTCCTGAGGATGGAAGGGGGTGTTCGGGGGACCGGACCCGGCGCGCCTCTATCAGGAAGCGCCGGAGGAGCTCCCGGTCCTTTCGGCCCGTCTCACGCTCCACCCCCGAACTGACGTCTACCACGTCGGGCCCGTGCCTGTTCACCGCGGCCGCCACCGAGTCGGGGGTGAGCCCCCCGGCGAGGACCAGGCGGAGCGGCGGGGAAACGAGGTCGCGGAGGCGGCCCACGGCGTCGGGGTCCACCCGCGCTCCGCCACCCCCCACCACCCCCGCCTTCCTCCCCTCCACCAGGATCCCGTCCACGAGGGAGCCGAAGCGGCGCACCGCGTCCTCCACGTCGCCGGGGCCGGAAGCCCGCACGGACTTCCACAGCCGCCAGCCTCCCAGGCTCCGCAGGCGCTCCACGTCGTCGGGCGACTCGGCGCCGTGGAGCTGCACGACGCCGGCTCCCAACCCGTCGGCCAGCGCCGCGGCGGCGTCCGGCGCTTCGTCCACCAGGACGGCCACGGGCGTGGCCCGGAGTCCGGAGACCACGCCGGCGGCGACGGCCGGGTCCACGCTTCGGCTGAACCCACCGGTGAGGACGACGCCCAGGTAGTCCGCGCCCAGGGCGTCCGCCTCCTCCGCGTCCTGTCGCCGCGTGAGCCCGCAGATCTTCACCGCCGGTCCGTCAGCCACGCCGTGCCCTCCCTCGGGGCACCCCGGACAGGAGGGCCGCCTCGGCGCCGGGGTCGGGGGCCCGGAGCAGCGTTTCCCCCACGAGGATGGCGTCGGCTCCCGCGCCGGCCAGCAGGGCCACGTCCTCCGGCGAGCGGATCCCGCTCTCCGACACCACCGTCACTTCCGGAGGCACCGCGTCCAGAAGCCGGAGCGTGGTGTCCAGCGACGTGGTGAACGTCGCCAGGTCCCGGTTGTTGATGCCCACGATCCGGGCCCCCGCCTCCAGGGCCCGGCCGACCTCACGGGCGTCGTGGGCCTCCACGAGGACCGCCATGCCCATCCCCTCCGCGAGGGTCAGCAGGTCGCGCAGCTCCCCGTCGCCCAGGATCCGCACGATGAGGAGGACGGCGTCGGCCCCCCCGGCCCGCGCCTCCAGGACGTGGAGCGGATCCAGCGTGAAGTCCTTGCGGAGGACGGGGAGGGCGGTCCTCGCCCGGGCGGACGCCAGGTCCTCCAGCGCTCCGCCGAAGTAGTCCCGGTCGGTGAGGACGCTCAGCGCCCGGGCCCCCGCCGCCTCGTAGGACGCCGCGAGCCCCGCCGGGTCCAGGTCGGGGCGGATGGTCCCGGCTCCCGGAGAGCGGCGCTTGCACTCGGCGATGAGGGTGACGGTGGGCCCGGCCCCGAGCGCCTCCGCGAAGTCCCGCGTGGGCGGGGCATCCGCCGCGGCGCGCTCCAGCTCCCCGGCGCGCCCGCGGAGCGCGACGAGCTCCTCCCTCTTCGTGGCCACGATGGACGCCAGGATCCCCGGAAGAGCATGCGGTCCTTGCGTTTCGGGCAACGTTCGGGTATCCTTTCTTCGGTTGCTGTTCGGGTTTCCTGCCACGGGAGCGGTTCCCATGCCCCTGACGAAGCGCCAAAGAGAGATCCTGGACTACGTCGACGCGTTCATCGCCGATCAGGGCTATGCGCCGAGCTTCGAGGAGATCGCGGCGCACTTCGGGTACTCGTCGCTGGCGACGGTGCACGAGCACCTGAGCAATCTGGAGCGCAAGGGATACATCCGGAAGTCCTACAACGAGAGCCGCTCCATCGAGCTGGTGGAGCCCGGCGTCGGCGCCCCCACCGTCGAGCTCCCCCTCATGGGCGCGGTGGCCGCGGGCCTTCCCATCGAGGCGATCCCCGACACCGAGTCGGTGGCGGTGCCTCCGGACATGGTGCGCCGCCAGAAGGAGAACTACGTGCTCCGCGTGGAGGGGAACTCCATGATCGAGGAGCAGATCCGCGACGGCGACTACATCGTGGTACAGGCGCAGCAGACCGCCGAGGACGGCGAGATGGTGGTGGCCCTGGTGGGCGGCGACTCTGCCACCGTGAAGAAGCTCTACCGGGAGCCGGGGGGACGGATCCGCCTCCAGCCGGCCAACCCGACCATGGAGCCCATCATCGTGGACGCGCGGGACGTCCGGATCCAGGGCGTGGTGGTGGGGGTCATCCGGAAGTACTGACCCCCGAGAAGTGAAGGAGCCCGGCGCGTCAGCCGGGCTGCCAGGGGCGTCCGGCCGACGGGAGCCGGGCGCCTCCTTCGCTTCCAGGGCCCCGCGTCAGTCCCGCTGCGTCGCGGCCCTCAGGCGCTCCAGCGCGTCGCGGGCCCGGCCCTCGTCCACCGAGGCGGCTGCCCGCTCCACTCCCTCCTCCAGCGTCGCGGCCCGCCCCGCCACGTAGATGGCGGCGGCGGCGTTGAGGAGCGTCGCCGAGCGGGGCGGCCCCTCCTCTCCCCCGAGGACGCGACGGATGGTGTCGGCGTTCTCGTCCGGGTCTCCTCCGCGGAGGGCCTCCAGCCCCACCGGCTCCAGCCCCAGCCCGCCGGGGTCCACGCGGTACCGGCGCACCTCCCCGGCAGCCACCTCGGCCACGGCGGTGGGGCCCGCGGGGCTGATCTCGTCCAGCCCCGGCTCGCCGTGGACCACCAGCGCACGCTCCTGGCCCAGCTCGGCCAGGGCGCCCGCCACCAGATCCAGGAGCCTGGGGTCGGCCACGCCCATGACCTGGCGCCGGGCCCCGGCGGGGTTGGTGAGGGGACCGAGGATGTTCATGACCGTGGTGATGCCCAGCCCCCGTCGCACCGGCCCCACGTGGCGCATGGCCGGGTGAAGGAGGGGGGCGAACATGAAGACGATGCCCTCCTCCGCCAGGATCTCGCCCATGCGCTCGGGGGTGAGCGTGATGCGCACCCCCAGCGCCTCCAGGACGTCGGCGGAGCCGCTCCGGGAGGTGAACGACCGGTTCCCGTGCTTGGCCAGCCGCACGCCGTCGCCCGCGGCCACCAGCGCCGCCGCCGTGGAGATGTTGAACGTGGTGACGCCCCCTCCGCCGGTGCCGGCCGTGTCCACCAGCGACGACGGGTCGGAGGCGGGAACCGGGACCATGGCCCGGCGCAGCGCACGCACGCCTCCCGCCACTTCCACCGGCGTGACGCCCTTGGTGCGGAGCCCCGCGAGGAAGGCGGCCATCTGGATCTCCGACGCGGCCCCGGACATGAACGCGTCGAAGACGTCCTCCGCCTCCCTGCCGGTCAGGTCCCCCCCGTCGGCCACCTTCTCGAGGAGCCGGGTGAGGTCCACCTCCCGCTCCTCGGACTCGGTACGCGCCACGTCTCGTCTCCTACCGGGGGATGAAGGGCTCGAAATCCTAATGGCTATGCGGTTTTTCGGTCAATGACGGGCCCGCGCCACTCGCTTGACATCGCCCCCCTCGCCGGTACCTTTCCGCCGTGGAAACCGGGGCGTGGATCCGTCTTCAGCTCACCGTCCATTACGACGGCTCGGGCTTTCACGGGTGGCAGTTCCAGCCGGACCAACGCACGGTCCAGGGAGAGCTGGAGGCCGCCCTCTCCCGCCTGGCGGACCGGCCCCGCACGGTGGTGGGCTCCGGGCGCACCGACGCCGGCGTCCACGCCACCGGTCAGGTGGCCTCCGTGGACATGCCCCCGAAGTGGGTGCCCGACGCCCTCCATCGCGCCCTCAACGCCGTCCTCCCGCCGGACATCTGGGTCAAGGACGTCCACCGGGTGCAGAAGGATTTCCACCCCCGCTACGACGCGCAGCGCCGGAGCTACGAGTACCGCGTGGGCATCGCGGCCGAGTGCCGCTCGCCCTTCCACCGCCCCTGGTGCTGGGCCCTGGGCGAGCCGCTGGACGCAGAGCTCCTGCACCAGGGGGCCGCGCACCTGGAGGGAAACCACTCCTTCCTGGCCTTCGCCAAGGCGGGCCAGCCCGAGCGGGGCGACCGGTGCACCATCCACGCGGCGGCCTGGGATCGGTGGGCGCTGGGGCGGAGCTTCCATGTCACCGCCGACCGGTACCTCCACCACATGGTGCGCTATCTTGTGGGGACCATGGTGGACGTGGCGCGGGGCCGGAGGCCCCTGGACGACATCCCGGCCCTGCTCCGCGCGGAGGGGGGGGTCGAAACCTCGCCCCCCGCGCCACCGGAAGGGCTCTTCCTGACGAGAGTGGAGTATCCAGAGCACGTACGCCTCCCGGACGAGGAAACCGGGGCCGCGACGCCCCCCGAAACACGGAGTACCGCACCCCGATGAAGATCTTCCTGGACACCGCGGACCTGGCCGAGATCCGGCGCGCCGCCGAAGCGAACCTCATCGACGGCGTGACCACGAACCCGTCCCTCATCAGCCAGAGCGCCGGCGACCGCGATCCCAAGGAGATCTATCGGGAGATCTGCGAGACGGTGGACGGCCCCGTGAGCGCCGAGGTCGTGGGAACCGACAAGGAGACCATGATCGTCGAGGGGCGGAAGCTGGCGGCCATCCACGACAACATCGTCGTGAAGCTCCCCCTTGTCGAAGAGGGGCTGAAGGCCTGCCGGACGCTGGTCGCCGAGGGGATCCGCACCAACGTGACGCTGTGCTTCTCCGTGTCCCAGGCGCTCCTGGCGGCCAAGGCGGGCGCAACGTTCGTCTCGCCCTTCGTGGGGCGCATCGACGACGTCTCCGGCGAGGGCATGCAGCTCATCCACCAGATCCGGCAGGTGTACGACAACTACGGGTACGACACGGAGATCCTGGCGGCCTCGCTGCGCCACCCCATGCACGTGGTGGAGTCCATGCTCATCGGGGCCGACGCCGCCACCATGCCCCCCAAGGTGCTCTGGCAGCTCTCCAAGCACCCCCTCACGGACAACGGGCTGGCGGCCTTCCTCAAGGACTGGGAGAAGCTGGGAGCGAGCATCTGAGCGGGCTCCCCTGGACGAGAAAGGAGCGGCGAAGAGGGACGATGACGGTGCGGCGCGGCAGGCTCTGGACGGCGCTGGCGCTGGCGGTGGGAACCGCTTCGTGCCAACCGGAGGGTGGCACCACGGCGCGGAGCGCCGAGGCGGCGGAGCGCCCACCCGGGGCGGGGTCCTTGAGCAGCCTGGCGGCCACCGCCCCTCCCGAAGCGGCCGCCGAGGCCACGTTCCAGGACGTGGACGCCTCTCGGCGAACCGCCATCGTGGAGGCGGCGCGCAGGGTGGCGCCCGCCGTCGTCAACGTGAGCGTGATCGGCCGGGAGGCCGCCCGGGCCAGCTCCTGGTGGGACAGCTTCTTCATGCCCCCCGGCGCCCAACGGAGGGTCATGGGCTTCGGATCGGGAGTCATCGTCCGCGGGGACGGCGTCATCCTCACCAACGACCACGTCGTGCGCAACGCCGAGCAGATCAAGGTCACCCTCCCCGACGGCCGGGACTTCCAGGCCGAGCTGGTGGGCACCGACCAGGTGGCCGACGTGGCCGTGCTCCGCATCCGCGGGGAGAACCTCCCCGTGGCGCCGGTGGGAAGCGCCCAGGGGCTCCTCATAGGCGAGTGGGCCGTGGCCATCGGGAACCCCTTCGCCAACTACTTCGCCGACGCCGAGCCAACCGTCACCGCGGGAGTGATCTCGGCGGTGGGGCGCAACCTGGTCCCGTCGGCCCAGGACGAGGGCTTCTACCTGGGGATGATCCAGACCGACGCCTCCATCAACCCGGGCAACTCCGGCGGCCCGCTGGTGAACGCCCTTGGGCAGGTCATCGGGATCAACGCGTCCATCTTCTCCCGCTCGGGCGGGAGCGAGGGGACGGGCTTCGCCATCCCCATCGACCGGGCGCTGCGCATCGCCGACGACCTGGTGGCCCACGGCGAGGTCCGGCGTGCCTGGCTGGGCGTGGACGTCCAGCCGGTGGAGGCCGACGCCTGGGGGCGCACCCGGGGCGTACGCATCGCCCAGGTCGCACCCGGCTCGCCCGCCGACCAGGCCGCCATCGAACCGGGAGACCGGCTCCTCACGGCCAACGGCCGGGCGCTGAGCACCCCCCTCGACTTCGAGGCCGTGCTGCTGGACCTGCGCGCCGGCGACGACCTGGAGCTGACGCTGGAGGGCCAGCCCCGCGCCGTGCGCATGCGGGCCGCGGCGCTCCCCACGGTCACGGCCGAGCGGGTCACCGTGCTCCAGGAGATGCAGCTCATCACCGTCACGCCGGCGGTGCGGTCGGAGCGGGGCATCGTCAGCGAGGAGGGGGCACTCATCGCGTCCATCTCCGAGCGGCTGGCCGGCCAGCTCGGGCTCCAGGTCGGCGACGTCCTGCGACAGGTGAACCAGGTCCCGGTGCAGAGCGCCGAGGACGCCCGCCGCATCTTCGAGAGCCTCCGGGGCGAGGGCCGGGTGCGGATCTGGGTGGAGCGCAACGGCGGATACGTGGCCCGCGACCTGTACTGGAGACGATAGTCATCCCATGACCCAAGACCGCTACGTCCACCCCCTCTCGGAACGCTACGCGTCCCGGGAGATGCAGGAGGTCTTCTCTCCCGGCCGGCGCTATGGCACATGGCGGCGCCTCTGGCTGGCGCTCGCCGAGTCGGAGAGGGAGCTGGGGCTTCCCATCCCCGACGAGGCCATCGACCAGATGCGGGCCGCCCTGGGCGAGCCCCTGGACCTGGACAAGGCCGCCGAGTACGAGCTCCGCTTCCGCCACGACGTGATGGCCCACGTCCACCTCTTCGGGGACGTGGTCCCGGCGGCACGGCCCATCATCCACCTGGGAGCCACCAGCGCGTTCATCGGCGACAACACCGACCTCATCCTCCACCGTGAGGCCCTCTTGCTGGTGCGGGACCGGCTGGTCCGCTGCGTCGCCGCCCTGGCCGCCTTCGCCCGAACGCACGCCGAGCTCCCCACGCTGGGCTACACCCACTTCCAGCCCGCCCAACCCACCACGGTGGGGAAGCGGGCCACCCTCTGGATCCAGGACTTCCTCCTGGACCTGGAGGAGATCGAGTTCCGCCTCCGCACGCTCCGCTTCCGGGGCGTGCGGGGAACCACCGGGACGCAGGCGTCCTTCCTCGAGCTCTTCGCCGGCGACCACGCCAAGGTCGACGCCCTCGACGCCGCCGTGGGGCGGCGTATGGGCTTCGAGGAGAGCTACCCGGTGAGCGGGCAGACCTACACCCGGAAGGTGGACTACGCGGTCCAGGCCACGCTGGCGGGGGTGGCCACCTCGGCGTCCAAGATGGGTCACGACCTCAGGCTCCTCGCCCACCTGCGCGAGGTGGAGGAGCCCTTCGAGTCGGAGCAGATCGGGTCGTCGGCCATGCCCTACAAGCGCAACCCCATGCGCGCCGAGCGCATCTGCGCCCTGTCCCGCCACGTCATCACGCTGGCCCAGGACCCGGCCTTCACCGCCGCAACCCAGTGGCTGGAGCGGACGCTGGACGACTCGGCCAACCGGCGCCTCTCCATCCCCGACGCGTTCCTCTCCCTCGACGGAACGCTGGTGCTGGTGGAGAACGTGGCCCGCGGGCTCATCGTGAACCCGGAGGTGGTGCGTCGGAACCTGGCCGAGCACCTTCCCTTCATGGCCACCGAGACCATCCTCATGCACGCCACCGCCCGAGGAGGCGACCGGCAGGCGCTCCACGAGCGCATTCGCCAGCACTCCATGGCCGCGGCCAGGCGCATGAAGGACGAGGGCGCCGACGCCGACCTGCTGGAGCGCATCGTCGCGGACCCCGCCTTCGGCGTCACCGCCCAGGAGCTGGACGCGCTGGTGGACGCCCGCCGCTTCGTGGGGCGCGCCCCCGAGCAGGTGGCCCGCTTCCTGGCGGAGTGGGTGGAGCCCGTGCTGGAGCGGCACGCCGACGTGGTGGGCCGGGCGGCGGAGCCCGACGTCCGTGTCTGACGCGGGAGGCGGCGCCGTGCTGGAGTCCCGGCTCCCCCTGACCCTCCTCCACCGGGGGAAGGTCCGGGACGTCTACGAGGTGGATGCGGACACCCTTCTCATGGTGGCGTCGGACCGGGTGAGCGCCTTCGACGTGGTCATGGGGCGACCCGTGCCCCGCAAGGGCGAGGTCCTCACCCTCATCACGGCCTGGTGGATGTCCCAGCTCGAGCGGGAGGTCCCCCACCATCTCCTGGCGGTGGACCCGGACGTCATCGTCCGGCGCCACCCCGCCCTGGCGGCCAGCCAGGACGTCTGGGCCCGACGGGCCATGCTGGTGCGGCGAACCACGCCCGTGCTCGTGGAGTGCGTGGTACGGGGGTACATCTCCGGCTCGGCGTGGAAGGAGTACCGGCAGCACGGCACGCTGGCCGGCGAGCCCCTGGCGCCCGGGCTGCGCGAGTCCGAGCGCCTGGACCCGCCCATCTTCTCGCCCGCGACCAAGGCCCAGCAGGGCGAGCACGACGAGAACATCACGTACGCCATGGCCGCTCAGGTGCTCGGGCCCGACCTGGCCGCCCGGCTCCGGGACCTTTCCCACCGCATCTACGCGTTCGGGCGGGACGTGGCCGGGCAGCGGGGCATCATCCTCGCCGACACCAAGTTCGAGTTCGGCCACGACGCCGAGGGAAGGCTCCTCCTCATCGACGAGTGCCTCACCCCCGACTCCTCCCGCTTCTGGCCCAAGGAGCACTACGCCGTGGGCCGGGGGCAGCCCTCCCTGGACAAGCAGCCGCTGCGGGACTGGTTGGAGACGCTGGACGACTGGAACAAGACGCCTCCGCCGCCTCCCCTCCCCGACGCGGTGGTCGCCGCCACGTCGGCACGGTACCAGGACGTCTTCCGCCGCCTCACCGGCATGGGCCTGGACGAGTATCCCCTCCCCCGTTTCGGAGACACGGCATGAGGTTCGCGCGCGAGGGATACCCGTTCATCGGAGCCGCACTGGTCCTGGCGGCCCTGGGCTGGGTGGGATGGGCCACCGGCTTCGCCGGCCTGGCCGGCCAGGTGCTGGCCTCCGTCCTCACCGTCCTCGCCCTCTTCGTCCTCTGGTTCTTCCGCGACCCGGAGCGGCGCATCCCCACGGAGGCGGGGGTGGTGGTGGCGCCGGGAGAGGGGCGGGTCATCGTGGTGGAGGAGTCGGAGGAGCCCACCTACGTGCGGGGCGGCTGCAGGAAGGTCTCCATCTTCCTCAGCGTCTTCGACATCCACGTGCAGCGCGCACCGTGCGCCGGGACGGTGGAGCATCGGGTGTACAAGCCGGGCACGTACGCCGTGGCGTGGCTGGACAAGGCCTCCGACGACAACGAGCAGGCGTCCCTCGGATTGGCCACGCCCCACGGGAAGGTCCTGGTTCGCCAGATCGCCGGGCTCATCGCCCGGCGCATCGTCACCTACCCGGTCGAGGGACAGGCGGTGGCGCGCGGAGAGCGCATCGGCCTCATCCGCTTCGGGTCCCGCGTGGACCTCTTCTTCCCGCTGGACTGGGAGGTCACCTGCGCCGTGGGCGATCGGGCCGTGGCCGGCCTCACCGTCCTGGCACGCCAGCCCGGGGCAGCGCCATGAAGGTCCCCCGTCCCCCCCGCCGAGAGACGCTCCAGCGCGGCGTGATCATCCTCCCCTCGGCGTTCACCCTCGGGAACCTGTTCTTCGGGATCTACGCCATGGTGGCCGCCCTGAGGGGCGACTACGTGTGGGCGGGGTGGTTCATCGTCTTCGCCGGAACGCTGGACATGCTGGACGGGCGCATCGCCCGCTTCACCCGCACCGGGTCGCGCTTCGGTGCGGAGCTGGACTCGCTGGTGGACGCCATCTCCTTCGGCGTGGCGCCGGCGCTCATCATGTACCGGCTCTACTTCGCCGACACGAACTGGAGCTGGCTCCTCTCCTACGTGTACGTCACGGCCGTGGTGGTGCGCCTGGCCCGCTTCAACGTGGAGCAGGGGGGCGAGGCGAAGAAGTACTTCCACGGCCTCCCGTCTCCCGCGGCGGGGATGTTCCTGGCGTCCTACTACCCCTTCAGCCAGACGCCCTTCTTCCAGACGTACCTGGGAGACTTCCCCTGGCACCAGATCATGGCCATGGTCACGGTGCTCATCGGGGTCCTGCTGGTGAGCCACATCCCCTACGCCAAGGTGCCGCGGATCGGGGTGCGCACCGCCCGCGGGCTCTTCAACACCGCGTTCATCCTCGCCTGCCTCTTCGCGGCGCTCACGATTCCCCGATATTACTTCTTCACCTCCCTCTTCCTGTACATCGCGTGGGGGCTGGTGAAGTCGTCGCTCCTCGGCCTGCTGGACCGGCTTCCCGGTGGCGATCCCCTCCTCGACGAGGAGGAGGACGACCTGGCGGGACGGGCCGAGGTGCGTGACGTGGACTATGCCGATCTCGGACCCCGCGCCCAGGCGAGCCCCGAAGCCGCCAGCGCCGACGACACCCAGGAGGACAAGGCTTGAGCCGCTTTCATCTGGAGATCCGCGTGAAGCCCCGGCCGGGGCTTCTCAACCCCGAGGGGAAGGCCATCCACCACGCCCTCAACTCCCTGGGGTGGAGCGGCGTCTCCGACGTCCGGGTGGGCAAGGCCATCTACGTGGACCTGGACGCCGCCTCTCCGGAGGCCGCGGTGGAGGCCGCCGAGGCCATGTGCCGGAAGATCCTGGCCAACCCGGTGACGGAGAACTTCGAGGTCGCCCTCGTGGGTGAGACCCACGAGACCCACCAGACCCAGGGGGCCGCCACATGAAGGTCGCGGTCGTCACCTTCCCCGGCTCCAATTGCGACTACGACCTGTACAAGGCCATCCAGCTCGTCGGCGGGGAGCCTACCTTCGTCTGGCACCGTGAGCGGGGCCTGGACCGCTTCGACGTGGTCATGCTCCCCGGCGGCTTCTCCTACGGCGACTACCTCCGGGCCGGCGCCATCGCCCGCATGAGCCCCGTCATGGAGGACGTGGTGGCCTACGCCCAGGCCGGCGGCCCCGTCTTCGGCGTGTGCAACGGCTTCCAGATCCTGTGCGAGGCCGGCCTCCTGCCCGGCGCCCTCATCAAGAACGCGTCCTTGAAGTTCGAGAGCCGGGACGTGCTCCTCCGCGTGGAGCGTACCGACACCCTCTTCACCGGAGACTACGCGGAGGGGCGGATCCTCCGGATCCCCATCGCCCACGGCGAGGGCAACTACGAGGCGGACAAGGCCACGCTGGAGCGCCTGGAGGGCGACGGTCGCGTGGTGTTCCGCTACGTGGACGCCGAGGGCGAGGCCACCGAGGAGGCCAACCCCAACGGGTCGTGGCACAACATCGCCGGGATCATCAACGAGCGGGGCAACGTGCTGGGCATGATGCCCCACCCCGAGCGCGCCATGGAGGGGATCCTCGGCTCCACCGACGGAACGGGACTCTTCACGTCCCTTGTGAAGAGCCTCGCCCCCGCCGGCACGCAGGCCCGGTGACGGACCGTACGCCAGAAACCGAAAACCAAGCGAGTAGATCCATCGTGAGCACGGCCGAAGTCGTCACCCACGTCGATCCCCGTCCCGGCGACCCCGAGATCACCCCGGAGCTGGTGGCCGACCACGGGCTCTCCGAGGAGGAGTTCCAGCGGATCGTCCGGATCGTCGGGCGCACGCCCACCTTCACCGAGCTGGGCATCTTCTCCGCAATGTGGTCCGAGCACTGCGGCTACAAGAACTCCAAGCGCATGCTCCGCCTGCTGCCCACCAAGGCGCCCTGGGTCATCCAGGGACCCGGCGAGAACGCCGGCGTCATCGACATCGGCGACGGGTACGCTCTCGCCTTCAAGATCGAGTCCCACAACCACCCCTCCGCCGTGGAGCCCTACCAGGGCGCGGCCACCGGGGTGGGCGGGATCCTCCGGGACATCTTCACCATGGGCGCCCGCCCCATCGCGGTGCTGGACTCCCTGCGCTTCGGCGACCTGGACTCGGGGCGGGTGCGCTACCTGTTCTCCGGCGTGGTCTCTGGGATCGGCGACTACGGCAACTGCATGGGGATCCCCAACATCGGCGGAGAGACGGTCTTCGACCGGGGCTACGAGGGGAATCCCATCGTGAACGCCATGTGCCTGGGCCTCATGAAGCACGAGGAGCTCATCAAGGCGGTGGCGTCGGGCAACGGGAGCCCTCTCATGGCGGTGGGCGCACGCACGGGCCGCGACGGCATCCACGGCGCCACGTTCGCCTCCGAGGAGCTCTCCGAAGACTCGGACGAGGCCAGCCGCCCCCAGGTGCAGGTGGGTGATCCCTTCACCGAGAAGCTCCTCCTCGAGGCATCCCTGGAGCTCATCGCCTCCGGCGCCATCACCGGCATCCAGGACATGGGCGCCGCAGGCATCACGTCGTCGGCGTCGGAGATGGCGGGACGTGGGGGGAGCGGCGTGGACATCGACATGGCGCTGGTGCCCGTGCGCGAGCCGGGCATGACCCCGTACGAGATCCTCCTCTCCGAGTCCCAGGAGCGGATGCTCGTGGTGGCCAAGCCCGGCCACGAGGACGAGGTCCACCGGATCCTGGAGAAGTGGGAGCTGGAGGCGGCCACCATCGGCCACGTCACCGACCATGGCCGCTTCCGCGTGCTGGAGGCGGGCACGGTGGTGGCGGACATCCCGGCGCTCCCCCTCACCGAGGGGTGCCCCACCTACGAGCGCGAGGGCGTGGAGGCCGAGGACGTGAAGGCGCTGCGCGCCCTGGACCTCACGGCCCACCTGGCGCCCCGGGGCGACCTCTCGGAGCTGTTCCTGAAGATGGTGGGCTCGCCCAACATCGCCTCCAAGCAGTGGGTGTACCGCCAGTACGACACCACGGTGCGGACCTCCACGGCGGTGCGCCCCGGCGGCGACGCCGGCGTGGTGCGCATCCGGGGAACGCGTCGGGCGGTGGCGGCGACCACCGACTGCAACGGCCGCTTCGTCTACCTGGAGCCCCGCGCCGGCGCCCTGATCGCCATGGCCGAAGCGGCGCGGAACCTGGTGTGCGTGGGGGCGCTCCCCACGGCCATCACCAACAACCTGAACTTCGGCAACCCCCTCAAGCCCCACATCTACCACCAGTTCCGCGAGGCGGTTCTGGGCATGGCCGACGCCTGCAAGGTCTTCGAGACCCCCGTCACCGGTGGGAACGTCTCCTTCTACAACGAGACCGACGGCCGGGCCATATACCCCACGCCCGTCATCGGCATGGTGGGCGTGGTGGAGGACGTGGAGGACATCACGTCCCAGGGTTTCTGCACCGAGGGCGACGCCATCGTGCTCCTGGGGGAGAACACCGGCGAGATCGGCGGCTCCGAGTACCTCTACGTCACCGCCGACCTGGTAGCGGGAACCCCTCCGCGCGTGGACCTGATGAAGGAGCGGGGCCTCCAGCGGGCCGTGCTGGCCCTCATCGGGAAGGGGTGGGTCCGCTCGGCCCACGACTGCTCCGACGGCGGCCTGGCCTGCGCCCTCGCCGAGTCGGCGCTGAGCGGCGGATCCGTGCCCTTCGGCGTGGACGTCACCCTCGACGACGACGTGCCGCCGGTGGCGGCGCTCTTCGGCGAAGCCCAGGGGCGCGTGGTGATCTCGTGCGCCCACCACCACCTGGACGCCGTCCTGGCGCTGGCCGCCGAGCACGACGTCCCCGCGCGGCGCATCGGCGCCGTGGGCGCCCCTGGATCCGACTTCCGCATCGCCCTCCCCGACGCCCGGGTGGCGGTGGCCTCCGACGCCATGGCCCGGGCCTACTTCGGGGCCATCCCCGCCATCATGGACGCCCCTGCCACCGCGGGAGCCTGAACCGCATGCCGAGAGCCCCCCTCCCCGTGCTCCCCACCCGGGCTGCCGCCCCCCTGGACGTGTCCGGCCTCGCCCTGGAGGACCGTCCCCGCGAGGAGTGCGGCGTGGTGGGCGTGTCGGGGCTGGAGAACGCCTCGGAGCTGGCCTTCCTGGCCCTCTACGCGCTCCAGCACCGGGGGCAGGAGGCCGCCGGCATCGTCGCGGTGGGTGACGACGGCGTGAGCCGCCTCCACAAGGGCGCCGGGCTCGTGTCCGACGTCTTCGACGCCGCGACGCTGAGCCGGCTCTCGGGGAGCACCGCCGTGGGGCACGTCCGGTACTCCACCGCCGGCGGGAGCGACGCGGAGAACATCCAGCCCATCACCGCGCGATACGCCCGGGGGGACATGGCGCTGGCCCACAACGGGAACCTCACCAACCAGCTGGACCTGAGGAGCCGTCTGGTGGAGGAGGGCGCCATCTTCAGGGGCTCTTCCGACACCGAGATCCTCGTCCACCTGGTGGCCAAGTCCCGGCACGACACCGTCGAGGCCCAGGTGGACGACGCCCTCACCCACCTGGAGGGCGCCTTTTCCATCGTCCTCTCCGTGGGGGAGACCATCTACGCCGTCCGCGACCCCCGGGGCTTCCGCCCCCTGGTCCTGGGCCGGCTGGACAAGGGGCACGTCGTGGCCAGCGAGACGGTGGCGCTGGACATCCTGGGCGCCGAGTACGTCCGGGACGTGGAACCCGGAGAGGTGCTGAAGATCCACCGGGGCAAGGTGGAGCGCCTGCGCTCCCTTCCCCGGGCCGACCGTCATGCCCCGTGCATCTTCGAGCTGGTCTACTTCGCCCGCCCGGACTCCCACATCTGGGGGCAGAGCGTGGACCGCGCCCGGAGGGCCTTCGGCCGCTGCCTGGCCCGGGAGCACCCCGTCGACGCGGACGCGGTCATGGCGGTGCCCGACAGCGCCAACTCGGCGGCCCTCGGCTACGCCGAGGAGAGCGGCATCCCCTTCGAGCTGGGCCTCCTGCGCAACCACTACGTGGGCCGCACGTTCATCCAGCCCACCCAGAAGGACCGGGACTTCGGCGCCCGCATGAAGTACAACCCGGTGCGGGAGGTGCTGGCGGGCAAGCGCGTGGTGGTGGTGGACGACTCCCTGGTCCGGGGCACGACGAGCCGCTCCCTGGTTCGGATGCTCCGCTCGGCGGGCGCCAGCGAGGTGCACTTCCGCATCGCCAGCCCTCCGGTGCGCTTCCCCTGCTTCTACGGCATCGACATGCCCACCCGGGGGGAGCTCATCGGCTCGCGCCTCGAGGTGCCGGAGATCGCCAAGAAGCTGGGCGTGGACTCCCTGGGGTATCTCTCCCTGCAGGGGATGGTGGGCGCGGTGGCGGAGGGCGGGCCGTACTGCGACGCGTGCTTCTCCGGCGACTATCCGGCTCCCCTGGTGGACGTGGAGCGGGGCCTGGGCTCGGCGGAGGGACCTCCGGGGTGCTGAACGAGCCGGGCGGTCGGGGCGCCTCGGAGGACCGGGAGGCTCCGCTTCCGGCGACGGAGCGCCTCCGCGCCCTCCCCAAGGCCGAGCTCCACGTCCACCTGGACGGGAGCCTCCGGCCGGCCACCATGGCCGAGCTGGCCCGGGAGCGGGGTGCGCCTCTCCCCACGTACGACCCCCGGGGGCTGGCGGGGCACATGCTGGTCTCCGACGCCCACAGCTTGGAGGAGTACCTGGCCCGCTTCGTCCTGACCCTGGGGGTCATGCAGGACGAGGAGGCGCTGGAGCGCATCGCGTACGAGCTGGTGGAGGACCATGCCCGGGAGAACGTCCGCTACCTGGAGGTCCGCTTCTGCCCCGCGCTGTGCACCCGCGACGGGCTCGCGGTCCACCAGGTCCTGGAGGCCGTCCTCCGGGGCGTGGCCCGGGGCGAGCGGGACTTCAAGGTCCGCGCCCGGGTCATCGTGTGCGCGCTGCGCACCCTGGACCCCATGGTCTCCGTGGAGATGGCCGCCCTGGCCCTGGCGTACCGCGACCGGGGCGTGGCCGCCTTCGACCTGGCCGGCGCCGAAGCGGGCAACCCGGTCGTGGACCACCTGGAGGCCTTCCGCCTGGTGTCCGAGGCGGGCCGTCCCTGCACCGTTCACGCCGGCGAGGGCTTCGGGCCCGCGTCCATCCGCCAGGCCGTGCACCTGGCCGGCGCCAGCCGGATCGGGCACGGCACCCGCCTCCACGAGGACGCCGAGCTGGAGACCCTGGTCCTGGACCGGCAGATCCCCCTGGAGGTGTGCCTCACCTCCAACGTCCAGACCACCGTGGCCCCGAGCTACGCCCATCACCCGGCACGCCGGTACCTGGACCGGGGCATCCCGGTGGTGCTCTGCACCGACAACCGGCTCATGTCGGGGGTGACGGTCACCGACGAGTACGTGCACGCCCGGGACCACCTGGGGTTCGGGTGGGACGAGCTGGTGCGCGTGGCACGCACGGGCTTCGACGTGGCGTACGTGGACGCGTGGGAGCGCGCGGTGCTCCTGGAGGCCTTCGACCGGGACGTGGCGGGGCTCTGACGGACCGACCGCCGCCGCCTTCTTCCTCACGGTAGGGGCCGGCGGGAGGTACACCCCCCGCTCGGGGGGGCGTTTCGCGTCGCTTCGCTTGCTTCACTCCACATGCTTCGCATGTGAGCCCCCCTCGGGGGGGTGTGCCTCCCCGCGGCCCATCACCCTCTTGGGGGGAGCCGCCTCCTTCCTCCAGGTGGCGGGCGCGCCGGTTCTGCTCGGCTCCTCCAGGCGCGCCGCCGGTCCCGGCTCGTACGGGCCCAAACGAATCGCCCCCGCCGGACCGAAGTCCGACGGGGGCGGATTCGCTCAGCGAACTGAGCTGTACTGCTACTCCGTGCTTAGTTGATCACGAAGGGCGGAGCCGTCTCCGTGTCGGTCGCCGAGGCGCCGAGCTGGATCGTGGCCCGGTACTGCGGGAAGGCACCGATGGTCGTGCCAGGCTCGACGATGAGAGCCAGACCCACCGAGCTGGGCACCACCTCGAGGGCGTACACACCCTCGTCGAGGCCGGTGAAGCTGTAGCTGCCGTCCGTACCCGAGACGGCGTTCCGCTGCGTGCCCGGGATCTTGGCGCACAGCGCGGCCGAGGCAGGAGGCGTGGGCTGCGACCCGGCCGAAATGCACCGCGTCAGCACGACCGTCACACCCGACTGCGCCACGCCGGCCGCAAGGGTAGCACCCTTGAGCACGGTGCCCTTGACCTCACCCACAGCCTTCGCGAGGAACGTGAAGTGCGTGCTGGAGATCAGGTTCGCAACGTCGCCGGCGTAGTTCCAGTTGGGCATGGCGGCGTTGGCCGCCGGCGTCTTGGTACCGACGCGCCGGCTGGGGTTCGCACCGTCGGCGGGAGACGCCGCGGCGGCAACTGCGTTGGTGACGACCCCCAGCGTGTTCGTGTGGACACCCGCCGGGCTGAGGGCGCGCGTCACGTGCGCCGTCGTGGACGACGCGCGGACGATGTAGGCACCCTCCTGCAGCGCGGTGAACTCGTACGAGCCATCCGCCGCAGTGGTCGTCGTGGCGACCACCGACTCGCCGGCATCGATGATGCCGTCGGCGTCGAGGTCCAGGATCAGATCCACCGTGGCGCCGGAAAGCGCCTCACCACCGTCGATGGTGTTGGTGTCAAGGTCACGGTCGTTGAGGATCGCGCCCTGGATCTGCGTGTCCATCCGCGTGGCCAGGAAGTTGGCCACGGCCACCTGGCCGGTACCCTGGATGTGCCGGGAGCCGGTCGAGGCGCTGCTGTTGTTCACCGCCGTGGCGACACCGTCGCCGTCCGTACCCGAGGGGTACGCAGACACAGGAGGCACGGTGGTCGTAAGCAGCGTGGTCTTGAACTGCCAAGTCGCCGTCGTGGCGCCGTCGAGCGCCTGAACGGTGTACGGACCCTCGAGCAGGTTCGCGAAGGTGCAGTACTGACCCACCGCCGCGGGGCAGGGAGCGCCACCGAGAGCCGTCACCGTCACCACCGTGTCCTTCGACGGACCGACGAACGTCGGCGCGGTCTTGACCCACACTTTCAGGCCCGCGAGGGGCGAGCCCGCCTGGGCGGCGACACCGCCCGTGGCGTCAGCGATCCGACCGGTGATCTGGTTGTTGTTGCTCTTCCAGGCGAACGACGAGTACAGGGCGGCGGTCGCCCCGTTCACGTTGAAGCCCTTGGCCGTATCGGCCTGCTGCTTACCGCTCAGGAACACGGTGTAGGCCGTGTCGGAGATCATGCTCGTGGTCGCGGCCGTCGGCTGGGCTGCGATCAGGTACGACTTGTTCGCGGTCAGAACGCCGGAGTTGACCTCGCCGGTAGCGTTCAGCGGCTGGCCGACACCGGCCGCCGCCGGAACGAGCGGGCCGGCACCGTCCGGGTCAAACAGAATCTCCGTGCCGCGCGATCCGTCAGCGTTCAGGTTGTAGATACGAACGTTGATCGGGTCAGCCGCCGGAGCCGGGTCGCCCGCGGTGAACCTCACCACGTCGTCCTGCTCACGGTGAGCCCTCACCTGAATGCGGCCCTGCGTGTAGTTCACCGTCTGCGTACCAGCCAGCGTGATGGAGTCGGGCTGCGTGCCGTTGAGCACGATGCCCAGGTGCGACCCGATGGTCCGGGCCACGTCCGTCGTGATGGCCGCGGTCTGCGTGTACGTCAGACCGTTGTTCGCAGCAGCCTCGTTCAGGCGCGCGAACAGGGTGTCTGTGCCGCCCCAAACGGCCGGAGGCACAGGATTCGTGGCAAACGGAGCCACGGCAACCGCGTTGATGGTCGGGGCACCGGTGTTGATCGCGGCGATTACCATCCGGCCGTAGCCAGTCGGCAGCGTGGCAACACCCGGCGCCGCCTGCGTGGCAAGGTTCGCGACCAGCAACGCTGCACCGGTCGTGTCCGCGGGAGCCGCCCCGGTGATGTTCCAGACGTTGTAGGTCCAGTTGCTCAGGGCATTACCGACCCCGTCCTTGGCGGCAAACCGGACGATGATGCCCGTGTTGAGCAGGTCGAAGGTGTCGGGCGCCATGACCAGCGTGTCCTGCCCGTTGTACTTGATCTCGATGACCGTCTCACCGTTGGTGACACGGTTGGCGAGCGCCAGGCCCGGACGGTACACGGCGAACACGATGTTGTCCGTCGCTCCGGCTGGGCTCTTGTCCGCGGACCTGAGGAAGTTGAACGACGCAGCACCCGCCGCGTTCGTCGTGGCGGAGCCCAGGTATCCAGGCGTCGCCACTCCCGGCACGGGCACAGCAGCCGTGGCGTTGGCGTACGTGTCGTAGATGTCGACGATGACGCCCTGCTGCGGGCGCACACCCGTCGGGACGCCCGCCGGCGTGGCGACCTGCGCGTCCTTACCGAGGAACGCGTGGGACGTCACGTACTGCCGGAGGATGTCGAAGGGGAAGTTGACCGTGCCCGTGCCACCCACTGGAACCACCACGATGAAGGACGTGCTGGCACCGCCGTAGCCGAACGTGCCGGCCGCGGGAGCGGTGATGGTCACACGGTACGTGCCCGCCACCAGGCCCGTGAACTCGTAGGCGCCGTTGGTGGTGGTCATGGTCTGCGTGTTGTTGACCGCGCCACCCTCGATCGTGATGGTGATCCCCGTGGCCGTGTAAACGGCCTCGGACGAGTCCATCACGTCGTTCTTGGGCAGCTCGTCGATGTAGAGCTTACCCATGATCTTCGCCGTCGCCAGGTAGGCGCCGCCGAAGTTGGCGACCTTCGACTCACCCGTGGCGACCGTGACGCTGGCCGTCGTGGTGGCGAAGGCGTACTGCGTGGCATCCCAGTCGGAGATCGTCACCGTGTAGGTGCCGGCCCGCAGGGTCGCGAACGAGTACTGGCCGTTCGTGTCGGTGTTCACCGTGGTGCCGTTGCTCAGCGTGACCTTCACGCCGCCCAGGCCCATGGCACCCACCGTCACCGTACCGCTGATGACGGACGTCTTGACGAACGCGCCGGAGAAGTCGGCCGTCACCGTCGAGCCAGCCGAGGTGATGACCACCGGCTTGGCCACCGACGAGAACTGGGCGTCGGCGGGGTAACCGGAGATGGTCACCGTGTAGTTGCCGGCCGTAAGGTTCGTGAAGGCGTACGCGCCCGCGGCGTCGGTGGTAGCCACCGCACCCGTGGACAGGGTCGCCGTCACGCCAGCGGCGGCGGTGCCGTCGATGGTGACCTTACCGCTGATGCTCGCCGTCGCGAGGAGCTGACCGGTGAAGTCCGCGACCTTGGTCTCACCCACGCCCACCGTGACCGTGGCGGTCGTCGAGGCGAAGGAGTACTGGCCGGCGTCGAAGCCGGAGATGGTCACGGTGTAGGAGCCGGCGCGGAGCCCGCTGAACCCGTAGATGCCGTTGGCACCCGTGTTCACGGACGACGAGCCGATGGACACCTTCACGCCCGCCAGGCCCTTACCACCGGCCGTGATGGCGCCGCTGATGGCCGACGTGCGCACGTAGGTGCCGTCGAAGTTGACCGTCACCACCTGGGCCGCCGTCGTGATCGTGGCAGCCTTGGTGGTGGAGGAGAACGTGGCGTCGGTGGGGAAGCCGCTGATGGTCACCGTGTACGCACCGGCATTCACTCCCGCGAAGGAGTAGGCGCCGGACCCGTCCGTGGTCGCCGTGGCGCCGGACGAGAGCGTAACGGTGACACCAGAGCGGCTCGCACCCTCGATCGTCACCACGCCCGAGATCGTACCCGTGATGACGGGCGGCGGAGTCGGCTCCGAGCCCTCATCGCAGGCAGCGAACGCTACGAGCGCTGCGAGAGAAAGTACCTTGAGACGCTTCATGTCACCTGTTCCCATGAAGGGTGATGGGGTGCCCGAAGACGGGCACATGAAACCGAGAAGGTCAGGAGCAAGAACGGTGCCAGGATGCCCGTCGCCCTAACCGACTTCTCTGCATACACTTAGACGATCGGACGGACGGCCCGGCGGCCTCAGAAAACCGAGGGATCTCAGTTTTCCGCGCCCTCGGCCAGGAAGCGCTCCGCAAGGTCCACGAAGGGGCCGGAGCCCAGGTACACCGGAGTCCTCTGGTGGAGCGCGGTGGGCTGGACGTCCAGGAGGGGGACCCGACCGTTGCTGGCCCGCCCCCCCGCCTGCTCCACCACGAGGGCCATGGGGGCCGCCTCGTACAGGAGGCGGAGCTTTCCTTCGGGGTTTTTTCGGTCGCCGGGGTACATGAAGAGCCCCCCCTGGAGGAGGGTCCGGTGAATGTCCGCCACCAGGGACCCGATATAGCGCGACCCGAAGCCCCCCTCCCGCTTCATGTGGCTCACCAGGCGCTGCTGCCCCGGAGACCAGCGGTCGTAGTACGCCTCGTTGATGGAGTACGTCTTCGAGGGCGGGTCCGGGATGCGGAGGTTGGGGTGGCTCAGGAGGAACTCGCCGATGGACGGGTCCAGCGTGAAGCCGTGGACCCCCGCCCCGGTGGTGTAGACGAGCATGGTGGACGACCCGTACACCACGTATCCGGCGGCCAACTGCCGCGACCCGGGCTGGAGGCAGTCCTCCAGCGTGCCCCGCTCTCCCGTGGTCACCTTGCGGTGGATGGAGAAGATGGTCCCGATGGAGACGTTGACGTCGATGTTCGACGAGCCGTCCAGCGGATCGTAGAGCACCACGTAGTCGCCGGCGGGGAACTTCTCCGGGATGGGGATGGGGTCCTCGCTCTCCTCCGAGGCCAGGACGGCGATGTGGCCGGTGTGGTCCAGGGCCTTGTAGAGCACGTCGTTGGCGAAGACGTCCAGCTTCTGGACCTGCTCCCCGTGGACGTTCTCCGTCCCCGCCCGCCCGAGGATGTCCACCAGGCCGGCCATGTTCACCTGCTTCGAGATGATCTTGGCCGCCAGCGCGATGTCGTGGAGGATGCTCGTGAACGCGCCGGTGGCCTCGGGGAACCTCCGCTCCTGGTCGATGAGGAAGCGGGAGATGGTGACGACGCTGGTGTCGGGCATGGGCTCGGCGGGGGGAGAGAGGCGGGCGACGGAGCGGCCGACGCCCCGTCGCGACGACGTTAGGCGACGGCACGGACGGGGTCAACGCCTCGCGGGTCCCGCGGCGCGCACCTGGAAGGTGCCGTCGGGACGGGCGAGGACGGAGAGCGTCCCCTCCCGGTCCGTGCGCCGTACCTCGACGCCCGCCGTCCCCAGCCTGCGGAGCACCCCCGGGTCTGGGTGGCCGTACCGGTTCCTGGCGCCCACGGACACCAGCGCCACCTCCGGAGGCGCCCCCTCCAGGAGCTCGGCGCCGGTGGACGTGGCGCTCCCGTGGTGTCCCACCTTGAGCACCTCGAGGTCGGCGGGCACGCGGGGCAGGACGGCCCGCTCCACGGCGGAGGGCGCGTCGCCGGTGAGGAGGGCGTCGAAGTCCCCGAACCGCAGTGAAAGCACCACGGAGAGGTCGTTGGACTCCACGTCCTCCCCCGGAGCCGGCGTCGGGGGGTGGAGCACCTCCAGCGTGACGCCGTCCAGGGCCAGCACCTCGCCGGCCCGCGCGCCGCGCCACGGGACCCCCGCGTCCGAGGCCAGCTCCAGGAGCGCCAGGTATTCGGGCTTCCCCACGGCCCGGGCCGGGTCCAGGACCTGGAGCACCCGGAAGTCGTGGAGCACCGCCGCGGCCCCTCCGATGTGGTCCAGGTCCGGGTGGGTGAGGACGAGGGCCTCGAGGCGCACCACCCCCCGGCGCCGGAGCGCCCGCACCACCGGCGCGCCCCCCGGGTCCCCTCGCCACGGCGGGCCCGCGTCCACCAGGATCCACCGCCCCGCCGGCGTCCGCACGGCCACCGCGTCCCCCTGCCCCACGTCCACCATGACGAGCTCCACCGTCCCCCGGGCCTGGAGCGTCAGGAGGGCGGGCCACGCCACGATCCCGGCGGCGACCCCGGCGCCCCACACCCACCGCCGCGCGGGCCCCCGCACCGCCCGGGCGGCGAGGGCCGACGCCACCAGTCCCCCCGCCCCCACCGACACCCAGGGGCGGGGCACCCAGACGCTGGCCCACTCGGGGTCCGCGAGGGTGGTGGTGACCCACGTCAGCGCCTCCAGGCACAGGGTCACCCCTCCGGCGAGGAAGCGCCCGCCGGCGGGCAGGACGGCGTCCACGAGGAGGGAGAGGACCGTCCCCGGGAGCGCCACCACCACCAGGGGGGTCGCAGCCAGCGTGGCGGGGATCCCCACCAGCGAGACCCGCTCGAAGTGCCAGGCGACGATGGGAAGCGTGGCCAACGTCGCGGCCACTCCAGCCGCCACGCCGTCGGCGACCCCGTCGGGGAGTCGAGGCCACCGGGCCAGACGCCGTCGGAGGGGCCGGGACCACGCCACCAGCCCGGCGGCGCCGGCGAAGGAGAGCTGGAAGCCCGGCGACAGGAGGCGCGCCGGGTCTCCGGCCACCAGGGCCAGGAGCGCCGCGCCCAGGCCACCCCACCTGGCGGGAGGCCGCCCCCGCGCCCTGGACGCCGCCACCGCCGTGAGGATGAGCGCGGCTCGGGACGCCGCGTCGGGGAAGCCCAGCAGCGCCACGTAGAGCCACGCGGCCAGCGCCGCCCCCAGCCCGGCGCGCCGCCGTCCCACCCTCGCACCGCGGAGGAGGGCGAAGAGCGCGCCGGCGAGAACCCCCACGTGGAATCCGGAGATGGCCAGGAGGTGGGCGGTGCCGCTCCGGGCGAAGGCCTCCCTCAGGGCCGGATCCAGCCCCTCCCGGCGGGCGAGGATGAGGGCGCCCACCACGGGGGCCTGCTCGCCGTAGAGGGCGTCCACCCGCGCGCCGAGGGCCTCGCGCCAGCGCACGGCCCATCCGGCGGGCGGGTCCGGCGGCGCCTCCGGCCGAGCCGCGAGGCCCGCCGCGGCGCCGGAGAGCACGCCCAGCACCAGCGCGAGGCGCACGCGGGGACCGGGGGATGCGGGGATGGGCGCCAGGGCGCCCAGGGCCAGGAGGAGCGCGGGGAGGGAGAAGCGCCCGGGAAGGAAGGCCAGCGCGGCGCCGCCGGAGAAGACCAGGGCCAGGCGCGCCACGGGAGGGAGGGCGCCCACGCCCCGGGGCCGACCCTCCTACCGGCGGGGGAGGATCACTCGGGAGGCGCGCCTCCCTGGAAGAGGTCCTGCTGGCTCTGGTCCACGAAGCGATCCTTGTCCTCCAGGCCCTCGTCGGCGAGGCGGGCCCGGAGGATCCGCCGGACCTTCAGGTCGGAGCGGATGCCGGCCACGAGCATGATCACCATCCCCAGCATGAGGCCGCCGAAGGCCACGACGGTGAGGGGCACGCCGTAGAACGTGGCGACGCCCAGGCGCAGGGTGACGCGCTGGTTGCCGTTGAGCGCGGCGAAGCCCAGGGAGAGCGCCACCACCAGCAGCACCCCCAACGCTCCGGCGACGCGGCTCATGTCCGTTCCGCGAAGGCGGGCTCGGGAACCCCGGAGCCCAGGAAGGTGGCGCCCGTGGTGCGCTCCAGGGCGACGTGCACGTAGCTCCCCCGCTGCTCCAGGGAGCCGGGGAACGCCACCACCTTGTTGCGTCGCGTGCGCCCGAGGACGTGGCCGGGGCTCTTGGCCTCCTTCTCGACCAGCACCTCCTCCACGCGCCCCACCTCGCCCCGGTTGATCTCAGCCTGGATGCCGCGGGCGACGTCGATGAGGGTGGAGAGGCGGGCCTGGGCCTCGTCGGCGGGCAGGAAGTCCGCCTCGGGGAGGCGGGTCGCCGGGGTCCCTTCCCGCGCCGAGTACTTGTAGGTGTACGCGTCGTCGAAGCGCACGGCGCGCATGAGCTCGAGGGTGGCCTGGAACTCCTCCTCCGTCTCCCCCGGGAAGGCGACGATGACGTCGGTGGTGAGGGCGATGTCGGGGATGGCGGAGCGCGCCAGCTCCACCTTCTCCAGGAAGCTCTCCACCGTGTAGCGCCGGAGCATGCGCTTCAGCGTCCGGTCCGACCCCGACTGGACGGGAAGGTGGAGCATCTCGCACACCGCCGGCTCGGTGGCCATGACCTCCACGAGCCGGGGGGTGACGTCGTTGGGGTGGGGCGACGTGAACCAGACCCGGCGGATTCCGTCCACCCGGGCCACCTCCCGGAGGAGGCGGGGGAAGGACCAGCCGTCCCAGGCGTAGGAGTTCACCGTCTGCCCCAGGAGCGTGACGTCGCTCACGCCGCCGTCGGCGAGGGCGCGCACCTCGTCCAGGATCTCGTCGGCGCTCCGGTTCTTCTCGGGGCCCCGCACGTAGGGCACGATGCAGAACGTGCACCGGTGGTCACACCCGCGTTGGATGGGGATCCACGCCGACGGCCCCTCCTTCCGCAGCTGCTCCAGTCCCTGGTAGTTCTCGCCCAGGTTGAGGTCGAGGACCGCGAGCTGGCGGGATCGCCGGGCGGGCGCCGCCGCCGGTCCGGCCTGGGCGGGAGCACCGAGGCGCTCCAGGGCGTCGGGGAGGGAGCGGTACCCGTCGGGGCCCATGACCAGATCCACCTGCCCCCCCGGCCCCAGGAGCCCCTCACCCATGCGCTGGGCCATGCACCCGGTGACGCCGATGACCAGGTCGGGCCGCTGGCGCTTCAGGGCCGTGAGCTGCCCCACCCGGCCGAGGACGCGCTGCTCGGCGTGCTCCCGGATGGCGCACGTGTTCACCAACACCACGTCGGCCTCCTCGGGGACGCCGACGATCTGGTATCCCCGGGCGGCGAGGATGCCCTCCATGAGCTCGCCGTCGGAGATGTTCATCTGGCAGCCGTACGTCTCCACGTACGCGCGCCGGGTACGGGGGGTGGTGCTCATGGCGTCAATTCGAGGGGATCGGGCGGGGCCACGCAATATACAGATGCCCCCCTTCGCCCCGCAGGGTCGCCTCGAAGAGACCTCGCGGAGCGGGGGGTGGCGTGGTCACGTCCACGCGGAGGTAGTCGCCGGTGAGGGCCGTCCCGCCCCGGCCCTCCACCACCACGTGGGCTCGCCCCCCGGCGCGCCGGGCACGGTACGCGCGTCCCTTCTCCTGGGCCAGCTCCCGCAGCTCGCGGCTCCGCTCCCCCGCCACCCGTTGGGGGACGGGGCGGGGAAGCTCGACGGCGGCGGTGCCGTCGCGGGGGGAGAAGGGGAACACGTGCAGGTAGGTGAAGGGGAGCTCCTCCACCAGGGCGCGGGTCTCGGCGTGGTGGCCCTCCCCTTCCCCGGGGAAGCCGGTGATGACGTCGGCGCCCAGGCCCATCTCCCCCACACGCTCCACGATCTCCCAGGCGCGGCGGCGGTACTGCTCCCGGGTGTGCCAACGGCGCATGCCCCGGAGCACGCCGTCGGAGCCGCTCTGGAGGGGCATGTGGAGGTGGGGGGCCAGCCGCCCGCCCGACGACGCCAGCAGGGCGACCATGTCGTCGTCCACCTCGGTGGCCTCCACGCTCCCCAGGCGGAAGCGGGCCTCCGGGACCTCCTCCAGGAGGAGCGCCACCAGGCGAGAGAGGGACCAGGGGGGGGCGAGATCGAGGCCGTAGTGGCCGATGTGGATGCCCGTGACCACGAGCTCGGGATGGGTCCGGGCCAGCATCCGCGCTTCCCGCACCACCTCGTCGGGGTCACGGGACCGGGACGCTCCCCGAGCCAGGCGGGTGGCGCAGAACGAGCACTTCCGGTCGCAGCCGTCCTGCACCTTCAGCCATCCCCGGGAGGCTCCTGCGCGCTCCATGAGCAGCTCCCCGCCGATGGGCTCGTCGTGGATCCGGTCCAGCGAGGACCTCAGGCGGAGCTGGACCGGCGCGGCCATCCGCAGGGCTCCGGCCACGGCGGCGGGGTCGTGGCCGGGGACCACTTCGGCCACCCCGTCCATGCGTCGGTACTCGTCGGCCCGGAGGGCCGCGGAGCACCCCGCCACCACCACCCGCGCCCCCGGGTTCTCCCGGTGGAGCCTCCGGATGAAGCGGCGGGCCTCGGCGTCGGCCTGGTTGGTCACCGTGCAGGTGTTCACGACGCACGTGTCGGCGCCGGCCCACGAGCCCACGGCCTCGACTCCCCGCGCCTCCGCCTCCTGGCGCATGCGCTCGGTGTCGTACTGGTTGGCCTTGCAGCCGAAGGTGTGGAAGTAGACCCGCACGCCCTGGAACCCGCTAGAACCCGGACACGCGCACCGTGAGGGTGCCGCGCCAGAAGCGCTCGGAGACGAGGGCGTCGGCCCGGTCTCCCCGCTCGAGGGCCAGGTCCACGGCGGCGCGCACCAGGTCCCCCACCTGGCTCAGGTTGAGCCCCAGGCCCCCGGTCCACACGGACTCGCTGGGCTGGCCCCCGCCCAGGGCGAAGGGGAGGTCCGTCTTCCGATACCCCACCCGCAGGGGCGCGCTGCGCCCCAGGAGGCGGGCCCGGGTCAGCTCCAGGCCCATGCCCCAGGACAGGGCCGTTCCCGCGGACTCGCCGTCCCGGAGGTCCTCGTCCAACGAGGACCAGTCGGAGGTGGAGAGCCCTCCGGTGACCAGCAGGCCCGGGGCGAGCACCGCCGACGCTCCCACCCGGAGCTGGATGGGGAGGTCGTAGGAGCGGGACGCGCCCTCGGTGTCGTGGGACGCCTCGGCGTCCAGCCCCGACGACCAGGTGGCGCTGGCGGACACGGTGGCCACGGGGCCCAGCGTGACGACGGCACCTCCCGTGAGGGCGACCCCGGAGTAGCTCCAGTACCCGCCGGCCTGGAAGGGCTCCACCGTGGTGGTGTCGACGCCCTCCCCGAAGCTGCGCACCATGCGCCGGGTCACCGAGCCGCTGAGGCGTCCCGCCGACAGGCCTACGGCCAGGCTGGGGCTCAGCCGCCGGGCCAGCCCGAGGCGAACCTGGGAGACGCCCCCGGTGGAGACGAAGGCGTCCCTCACCTCCACCGGCGTGCCGCCGAAGTCCACCGTGGAAGCGGACTCGGCCTCGTAGCGCTGGTCGAGGACCGACTCGAGGCTCAGCGTGGCCACCACCCCCCGCCAAGCGGGGTAGGCGATGCCCAGGGACGGGAAGCGGGTGCCCTTGAAGGTGCCCGACTCGACCCCGTCCGAGCGGGCGAAGTCCACCCAGCTCGGCTGGGCCGTGAGGACCGCCGTGGGCATGACGAAATCGGCGGCCGCGGCGGGATCGGAGCCGGCCAGCGTCGTGCCGCGGAGTCCGAGGCCGATCCCCCCGAGGGCCCGGCTGCGGGCATCGCCCGGCGTGGCGGGAAGGCCGAGTCCGGCGGCATTGAAAAGGGACTGGGCCGACGCCGTTGCCGGCGCTGCCGCCAGGAGCACGGCCAGGAGAAGGACGCGGCGGCTCATGGCAGCTCCACGGAGCGCCCGGCGGTGACGATGAGCTTCAGCACCGGCGCCCCCGGCGTGCCGGGCCCGAAGAAGGAGGCGAAGGTGATGGACGAGGGCTCGAAGGCCGACAGGAGCGCCAGGCTCCGGGAGGGGGGGAAGCCCCCGACCGAGTCGCCCTCCAGGATGGCGCGGACGAAGCTCGTGATGGGGATCTCCACCTCCGTCCCCTCCCCGTCCCCGAAGGGTCCGGGGGCCACGTTCCTCCCGAAGGGCCCCACCAGCGTCGGGCCCAGGGGGGACTTGGGCATGGCCGACCGCTGGTGGACGGCGCGCACGTCCAGCGGAAGGGAATCCGACGGCTGGAAGGCCGCCTCGGTGCGCTGCCCCCGGAGGACCAGCGCGGCGTAGTTCACGCGGGTGGGCGTGAGCTCCACGGGGCATCCCGCCGCGGCGCAGAGGGATGCGGGTCCGGTGAGGCGGACCGGGACGTCGATGTCGAGGACCGTCCGCCAGGCGGGGGCGCCGCCCACGCGCAGGGAGCCCGTGGGAGCCCCCGGCTCCGGCGTGTACACGAAGGAGAAGGCCTCGCGGCCCGCGGACAGGGTGACCGTGGTGTCGGGGCGCACCGAAGGCACGACGTTCGCCCGGAAGGCGATGTTGTTCACCTTGAGGCGCGCCCCCTCGCTCACCATCCCCAGCACCGCTCCCTGGTTCACCTGGGACGTGTCGCGCCAGATCTCCACCTGGGCGGAGTCGAGGGCGAAGACCACCGAGTCGCCGGAGGCCGGGTCCCACACCGCCGTGGCCACGCGGTCCACCGGGCCGGCCCCTGGCTCGTCCCACGCCACCCGGTCGCCAGCGGTGTCCACCGCCATGGCCCAGCTCAGGGAGCCCGCGTCCCAGCGCTGGTGCAGGGCGCCGATCTCCAGCGTCACGGGCCCCGGCGCCACCGACTGGAGCGTGTCCAGGAAGGCCACGATACGCCCGCCCTTGAGCGTCAGGAGCGTGTCGGACCGGGACGTGCCCGTGGTGTCGGTGACGGTGGCCGACGTGGGGAGGTCGAGGAAGCGCACCAGCGTTCTCCCTTCCAGGACGCCGCCGAAGGCGTGGGCCACCACGCCGCTCCCCAGCTCCCGGGGCGAGCCGTAGCCGCCGAAGACCTCCAGGTTGGAGCCGAACTCCTCCCAGGTCAGGCGCACCTCGATGCTGGTGGGCCGGATGGGCAGCAGGTCCGGGTCTACCGACGTGGGGGACTGCTCCCCACAGGCGATGCCCGCGAGCAGCACCGACCCCACGAGCACGACCGTCTTCGTCCGCATCACTGGATACCCTGCATCCTCGGCGATCCCTTTCCGCCTGTGAGTCGTCGCTTCATCGATCCCTTCATCGGTCCCCGGCCCTCAACCCCCGGAACGGCTCGGGCAGCAGCTCGTCCAGGGTCCACTCGGCCTTTCGGCCCCCCGCCTCCGACACCAGGCGCAGCGACGGAGCGAACTCGGCCATCACCTGCCGGCAGGCACCGCACGGCGCCACGGCGTCGTCTCCCGACGTGGCGATGGCCATGGCGGCGAAGCGGGTCTCTCCAGCCGCCACGGCCGCCGCCACCGCGGAGCGCTCGGCGCAGATGGTGAGACCGTACGACGCGCTCTCCACGTTGCATCCCACGAACACCGACCCGCCCTCCGTCAGGAGCGCGGCGCCCACCCGGAACCCCGAGTAGGGAGCGTAGGCCCGGTCCCGGACCTCCCGGGCCCGGGCCAGCAGCGTGTCATGGTCCATCGTGTCCGTCCATCCAGATCCGCTTCACCCGTGGCGTGAAGCCGGTGAGGATCTCGTAGCTGATGGTCCCCACCGTCTCCGCCACCTCGTCCACGGAGATCCGCTCGGCTCCGTCGGACCCCACGAACGTGACCACGTCCCCCGGGCTCACGCCGGGCACGTCGGTGATGTCTACCACCGTGACGTCCATGGAGATCCGTCCGACGATGGGGACGCTCCGCCCGTGGACCAGCGCTCGGCCCCGATTTCCCAGGGCCCGGGGGAGGCCGTCGCCGTACCCGATGGCCGCCGTGGCCCACCGCTCCTCGCCCCGGCTCCGGTGCGTGGCGCCGTATCCCAGCGTGGTCCCCGCCTCGGCTGACCGGACGTGCACGACACGTGCCCGCACCGCCGCCACTTCCTCGGGGCGGGGCTGGTCGGCGCCGGCGGAGCCGCCGTAGAGGAAGATCCCCGGGCGCACCAGGTCGCCGGCGTACTCGGGGCAGCGCAGCGCCCCGGCGCTGTTCAGCGCATGGACCAGGAAGTCGCCGGAGGGCGGCGACGCCTGGGCCAGGGCTTCCTGGAAGCGGCGCCACTGCTCGTCCACGGAGGCCCGGTCCTCGTCGGCGGAATGGAGGTGGGTGTAGCACCCCGCCCAGCGCACGCCCGCGGCATGGGCGGCCCGGGCCCGGGGACCCCAGGCCGCGGCGTCCCTCCAGTCGAAGCCCGCGCGGCCCATGCCCGTGTCCACCTCCACGTGGAAGGCCGCCTCGCGCCCCGCGGCGGCCCCGACGAGGAGGTCCAGCGTCTGGAGGGAGGAGATCGTGAGGACCAGCCCCGCCTCCACCGCGCGGGGCACGTCGTCGGGGGGAACGGGGGAGAAGACCACCACCGGCCGGGTCACGCCCAGCGCACGGAGCGCCACCCCCTCCTCCACGGCGGCGACGCCGAAGCCCCACGGATCCGCGGGAAGGAGGGCGGCCACCGCGCCGGCCACGCCGGTGCCGTAGGCGTCGGCCTTCACCATGGGCACCAGGCGCGGACCGGGCCCCACGGAGGCACGGATCCGAGCCAGGTTGCGGCGCAGCGCATCGGCCCGGATCTCCATCCAGGCCCGGGTCTTCCCGTCCGTTGACATAGACCGTGAAAGATGCGAAGAAGGAGCGCCGGAGCAACCCGGGCACCCCCCGTCCAGAGGCCCACAGCCCCAAGCCCCCCACCCCACCCCCCCCCCCCCCCCGCGGGCCCCCCCCCCCCCCCCCCGGGGGGCGGGGCCCCCCGCGGGCGCGGGGCCGCGTCCGGGGGGGCCCCGGCCCGGGGGACCAGGCCCAGACGGCGGAGACGCTGGTGCCCCACCTCCTGGAGGAGACCCACGAGGTGGTGGATGCCATCCGGGGGGGCTCGGCCCCGGAGCTGGAGAAGGAGCTGGGGGACCTGCTGCTGAATCTCGCGTTCCAGGTCGTCCTCGGTGAAGAGCGGGGCGCCTTCGACGCCGCTCGGGTCTACCGGCGCCTGGAGGAGAAGATGGTGCGGCGGCACCCCCACCTCTTCGGCGACGGCGAGCGCCAGGACTGGGAGGCCCTGAAGGCGGCGGAGCGGGAGGAGGCCCACGGGGTCCTCTCGGGGCTCGCGAGGGGGCTCGATCCCCTCACCAAGGCCCACCGCATCCAGGAGCGCGTGGCGGGCGTGGGCTTCGACTGGTCCGACTACCAGGGCGCGTGGGACAAGGTGGCCGAGGAGCTGGAGGAGGTGCGGGAGGCCCTGGAGGGTGGGGAGCGCCCCGCCGTGGACGAGGAGCTGGGCGACCTCCTGTTCGCCGTGGTGAACCTCACCCGCCTCGCCGGCGGCCACGCCACCACCGCCCTGGACCGGGCCAACCGGAAGTTCCACGCCCGCTTCGAGCGCCTGGAGGCGCTGGCGCGGGAGCGGGGGATCCGCCTGGAGACGGCGGGGCTCGAAGTGCTGGACGGCCTCTGGGAGGAGCTGAAGCGGGAGGGTTGAGCGGGAGGGTTGAGCGGGCCGGAAACCGAGCTGTCACCGGCGCGTCTCGACGGACCCTCGCGCGGGTGGTACCCTCGAAGAGGCCGGCACCCGGCCGGCGACCCTTGCTTCGGAGGCTGCATGAGGCGGCGCGCCCCCACCCCGTCCGACGAACCGTTCCCCGTGGACCGCCGCTCCTTCCTGGCCATGGCCGCCGGCGCCGTGGCTTCGCCGGCGGTGGCCGAGCGGATCCTCGTCGACCCCTACGCGCGCATCCCCAGGGTGCGGCGGGGGACGCCGCTCCGCGTGCGGGGGCGGGTGACCTCCCGCGGCAGAGGCGTGGCGGGGGTGGCGGTGTCCGACGGGCTCGCGGTGGTGCGGACGGACCGCGAGGGGCGGTACGAGATCCCCAGCTCATCGGACCGCGACTTCGTCCGCGTCTCGGTGCCGCCAGGGTATCGCATCCCCCGCAACGCCACGGGCACGGCGCGCTTCTACCATCCCCTCGCCGCGGACGGGCGCAGAGACGTCCAGGCCGCCTTCGAGCTGGAGCGCCTGGACGGAGACGACGCTCGCCACGCCTTCCTCCTCCTCCCCGACGTCCAGACCGAGGACCCCTGGGAGATGGACCGCTTCCACGAGCAGACCGTCCCCGACGTGCAGGCCACCGTCCGCGCATTGGGCGACCGCGCCGCCTTCGGCGTGGCGTGCGGCGACATCATGTTCGACGACCTCTCCCTCTACCCGGAGTACGAACGGGGCGTCGAGCGCATGGGCATCCCCTTCTTCCAGGTGGTGGGAAACCACGACCTGGACCAGGAGGGGCGTACGGACGAGGCGTCCACCGCCACCTTCTCCCGCCACTTCGGGCCGCGGTACTACTCCTTCGACCGGGGGGCCGTCCACTACGTGGTGCTGGACGACGTCTTCTGGTTCGGCACCGGCTACCTGGGATACCTGGATCGGGACCAGCTCGCGTGGCTGGAGGCGGACCTGGCCCTGGTGGAGCCGGGGCGCCCCGTTGTGGTCTGCCTCCACATCCCGGTGCTGGGGACCCAGCACCTGCGCCGCTTCGAGTCCCGGCCGGGGCAGGCCGCGTCCGTGAACAATCGGGAGGCGCTGGCCCGCGTCCTGGAGGCGTACCCGGCCCATGTCCTCTCGGGCCATACCCACGAGAACGACCACAACCGGGAGATGGGCTTCCACGAGCACGTGAGCGGGACGGTGTGCGGAGCCTGGTGGAGCGGCCCCATCTGCGGCGACGGGACGCCCAACGGGTACAGCGTCTACGAGATCGACGGGGAGGAGGTGCGCTGGCGCTACAAGGGGACGGGGCTCCCCGCCGACCACCAGCTCCGGGCGTACCTCCCCGGCTCCGATCCGAGGGCGCCCCAGGAGCTCGTCGCCAATGTGTGGGACGCCGACGACGGCTGGTCCGTGACGTGGTACGAGGACGGCGAGCGGAAGGGGCTCATGGCCCGGCGCGTGGGCGCCGACCCGGTGAGCCTCGTGATCCACCCCGGGGACCAGCTTCCCCCCCGCCGCCCCTGGGTGGACCCCTACCCGCGCTACCTGTTCTATGCACCGGTGTCGGCGTCGGCGCGGGAGGTGCGGGTGGAGGCCACCGACCGGTTCGGGCGGACCTACTCGGCGGTGGCGGGGCCGGTGCCGGAGGACATGAAGCCCTGGTAGCGGAGCTTCCCTAGTAGCCGGCTTCCTTGTCCACCACGTTCCGCCAGCGGGTGTCGCGGGCGTGGGGGTCCTCCCCCTCGAGCCAGCAGGCCAGGTTGTGGAGCATCAGGTCGGTCTCGCGCCGCCAGAAGCCACGCGTCACCGCCGAGACGTGGGGCGTGACCAGGACGTTGGGGAGCGACCAGATGGGGTGGTCGCCCGCCAGGGGCTCCTTCGCGAAGACGTCCAGCCCCGCGCCCCGGAGGCGGCCGCTCCCCAGCTCGGCCACCAGCGCCGATTCGTCCAGGAGCTTGCCCCGGCCCACGTTGACGAGCAGCGCGCCGTCCTTCATGCGGGCCAGCGCCGCCGCGTCCAGCAGCCCGCGGGTCTCGGCGGTCTCGGGAGCGCACAGCACCACGACGTCGCTCTCCCGCAGGACCGCGTCCAGCCCCGAGGCGCCGTAGAGGAGCTCGATGCGGTCGCCCAGCATCCCGCCACCCACCACCGTCTCCAGGTTGGCCTCACCGGCCCGGGGCGGCGTGCGCTTCACCGCGATGACCCGCGCGCCCAGCGCGGCCACGCGCCGCGCGATCTCCCTCCCGATGCCGCCGAAGCCCACCAGGCCGACGGTGGTGTCGGGCATCTCGCGCAGGGGTGCGCCCGCCACGTAGAAGGGCTCGGTGGACCAGGTGGCCCGCGCCTGGTTCGCCACGGCGAAGTCGAAGCCGCGCCCGAAGAAGAGGATCATCCCCAGGACGGTCTCGGCCATGGGCTCGGCGTGGATCCCCGCCGAGTTGGTGAAGACCACCGGGCTCGCCTTCATCTCCGGCGTGAGGGAGCTCCCCACCCCGGCGGCCCCCGAGTGGACCCACCGGAGCCCCGGGGCGGCGCGCAGCAGATCCGCCGCGATGCCGTACCCCAGGTATACCTCGGCGTCGGCCACCGCCTCCAGCACCGCCGGGGCCACGCGCCCGGCGCCGTCCCCCGAGCCATCGGTGACGTCCTCCATGACCCGGAGCTCCCACCCGGCGGGGAGGGCCTCGCCGAGGCGCTCGGGCACCCACGCCGGCATGGCCCAGATGGGACGCCGGTCGTTCATGTCCAGTACGACGCGAGGCATGGGTCGGGCGCGCTGCCTGCTAGGGGAAGAGGCGGTTCATGAGCCGGGGGAACGGAATGAACTCCCGGATGTGGTGCCGCCCGGTGATCCACGCCACGGTACGCTCCACCCCCAGGCCGAAGCCCGAGTGGGGGAAGGTGCCGTAACGGCGCAGGTCGAGGTACCAGGAGTACGCCTCCTCGGGGAGCTTCTCCTCGCGGATGCGCTCCCGGAGGCGGTCCAGGTCGTCCTCGCGCTGGCTCCCGCCGATGATCTCGCCGTACCCCTCGGGGGCCAGGAGGTCGTCGCACAACACGGTGCGCGGGTCCTCCGGATTCTCCTTCATGTAGAAGGCCTTGGCCTCCTTGGGGTAGTTGTACACGAACACCGGGAGGTCGTAGTCCTCGGTGAGCGTCGCCTCGTCGCCGGCGCCCAGGTCGGCGCCCCACTGGACGTCGCTTCCCTTCTCCTGGAGCCGTGCCACGGCGTCGGTGTAGCTGATGCGGGGGAAGGGCGGCTTCACGTGCTCGATCTTGGACGTGTCCCTCTCCAGCACCTTCAGCTCCTCCGGGCAGCGCTCCAACGCCCGCTCCACCAGGTACGACACGAAGTCCTCCTGGAGGCGCATGTTGTCCGCCGAGTCGGCGAAGGCCACCTCGGGCTCCACCATCCAGAACTCGGTGAGGTGGCGCCGGGTCTTGGACTTCTCCGCCCGGAACGTGGGGCCGAAGCAGTACACCTTCCGGAAGGCGGGGCACGCCGCCTCCACGTAGAGCTGGCCCGTCTGCGCCAGGTACGCCTTCTCGCCGAAGTAGTCGGTGGAGAACAGCGTGCCGGCGTGCTCACCGATGGAGCCGGTGAGGATGGGAGTGTCGATGCGCACGAACCCCCGCCCGTAGAAGAAGTCGTGGATGGCCTGCTCCACCTCGGCGCGCACCTTGAGGCCGGCCCGCTGCATGGAGGAGCGGAGCCACAGGTGACGGTGGTCCAGGAGGAAGTCCACCCCGTGCTCCTTGGGCTGGATGGGGTACTCCTGTGCCAGCGCCCCCAAGGTCAGGGTGGCCACGCCGATCTCGTAGCCGCCCGGCGCCCGGTCGTCGGCGCGCACCTCCCCGGAGACGGAGACCACCGACTCCTGGGTAAGGGTGCCGTGGAGGTCCCACGTGGCGTCGTCCACCTGCTTCTTCACCAGCACGCACTGGACGACGCCGGTGCCGTCGCGGAGGACGGCGAAGGCCACCTTCCCGTGGCCCCGGGTGGTCTCCACCCAGCCGCGGAGGGTGACCGTCTCCCCCACGTGCTGTCCCAGATCCTTGATCTCCACCATGGCCCGCATCGGCTGAAGTTGGGGCCGGCGCGGGAGGCGCCGGCGGCGCGAAAGGTAACTACCCTACGCCGAACATCTCCAGGCGCTCCCGGTAGCGGGCGTTGAGATGCGTCCGCAGTGTGGCGTGGGCGGGGTCGGCCAGCCCCGGGTCCCGCTCCACCAGCGCCCGGGCCTCGGCCTGGGCCCGGACCAGCAGGTCCTCGTCCTGCTCCAGGTCGGCGAAACGGAGCACGGGGACGCCGTGCTGCTGGGCGCCGAAGAAGTCCCCCTGGCCGCGGATGCGCAGGTCGGCGCGGGCCACGGCGAAACCGTCGGAGGTGTCGCGGAAGATCTTCAGGCGCTCGGCGGCCTCCTCGCCGGGCTCGGCGACGAGGATGCAGTGGCTCTCCGCCGCGCCCCGGCCAACCCGGCCCCGGAGCTGGTGGAGCTGCGAGAGCCCGAAGCGCTCGGCGTGCTCGATGATCATCACCGAGGCGTTGGGCACGTCGATCCCCACTTCGATGACCGTGGTGGACACCAGGATGTCCACGTCGCCGGCCAGGAAGGCGCGCATGACCCGGTCCTTCTCGTCGGAGGAGAGCTGGCCGTGGAGGAGGCCGAGGCGCCGGCCGGGGAAGACCTCCGCGCGCAGCCGCTCGAACTCCTGCGTGGCGGCCAGCAGGTCCACCTTCTCCGACTCCGCCACCAGGGGGTAGACCACATACGCCTGGCGCCCTGCGTCCACCTCTTCTTCCACGAAGCGGTAGACCGCATCGCGCCGGTCGGGGGTACGCAGCGCCGTGCGCACCGGCCTGCGTCCGGGGGGGAGCTCGTCGAGGATGCTCAGGTCCAGGTCCCCGTAGAGGGCCAGGGCCAGAGAGCGGGGAATGGGCGTGGCGGACATGATGAGGACGTCGGCGCCGCCCCCGCCGGCCTCGGCGAGGGCCATGCGTTGGCGTACGCCGAAGCGGTGCTGCTCGTCCACCACCACGAGCCCCAGATCGTGGAAGGCCACCCGGTCCTGGATGAGAGCGTGGGTGCCCACCACCAGCCTGGCTTCGCCCGTGCGGATGCGCTCGAGGGCCTGGCGCCGCTGGGCGGCCCCCAACCTGCCGGTGAGGAGCTCCACCTCCAGCCCGATGGGCGCCACCAGCTCTCCCACGCGGCGTGCATGCTGCTCGGCGAGGATCTCGGTGGGGGCCATGAGGACCGCCTGGCGTCCTCCTTCCGCGGACAGGAGCATGGCGAAGAGGGCCACCACCGTCTTGCCCGACCCCACGTCTCCCTGGAGGAGACGGTTCATGCGCCGTTCGGCGGTCATGTCGCCGTAGACCTCCCGCAGCACGCGGGCCTGGGCCTCGGTGAGCTGGTAGGGAAGCGACTCGTGGAGGGGGCGGATGAGGGCGTTGGTGCGCACGTGGGCCACCCCCCGCTGGGCCTCGGCCTGGACCCTGCGGGCCTGGGCCTGCACCACCTGGAGGAAGAAGAGCTCGTCCCAGGCCATGCGCCGACGCCCCGCCCGCGCGTCGGCCAGCGTGGCGGGGCGGTGGAGGAGGGTCAGCGCCCGGGAGAGGGAAGGCAGACCCAGGTCGGCGAGCATCTTCGGCGACAGGTACTCGTCCTCGTCGGCCCACCCCAGCAACGCGTCCAGGTTCTTCTCGAAGATCCCCCGGAGCACCCACTGGGGGACCTCCTCCGAGGCGGGGTACGAGACGAAGATCGTCCCCTCCTTCCGGCTCTCGTCGCCGCCCCGGGCGAGCACGGTGTACTCCCGGGGCTGGATCTGGCGGCCGTGGAAGAAGCGCACCGGCCCGGTGACGAGAAGCATGTCCCCCTCGCGGATCTTCCGGTCCAGCCACGCCTGCCCCGGCCACGCCACGGTGATCATGCCCGTCTCGTCCTGGAGGACCGCCTGGAAGATCCTGAGCCCCTTCCGGGTGGGGATGACCCCCTTGGTGCGCACCCGCCCCACGGCGGTGGCGTCCATACCCACCTCCAGGCGGGCGATGGGCTCCACGGTGGAGGCGTCGTCGTAGCGTCGGGGCGTGTGGTAGAGGAGCTCCCTGGCCGTGGTGATCCCCAGCGACACCAGGGCGTCGGCCCGCTTGGGTCCCACCCCCTTGAGGAACTGGACCGGACGGTCCAGGTGGGAGTAGCGCTCGGGGCCGCCGCCGGACTCGCTCACGCCGCCGCTACGCGAAGACGCCTTCCACGAAGGCGTCGGGGTCGAAGGTCTCCAGGTCGTCCAGCCCCGCCCCCCCCCCCCCCCCCAGAACCGGCACCCCCCAAACCACCACGAGCGCCCCCACCAAACCCCCC
>BTVB01000038.1:43741-44430 GCA_045863275.1 Gemmatimonadota bacterium | reverse complement strand
GCGGCCTTGAGCTCGTAGGCCTGTCTGACGAGCGTCTGCATGACAGCCAGTTTCGGGGCGGGCGTCATACGACGACGTAGGTCGGTTTCCTGGTCCCGGAGTGCCATCCCTGAAGTTCCCGTGCGCAGGTGGCTGGGGCAAGGTCTGCCAGCCGACCCTCTTCATCGCCGCGCGCGGCGACGTCGACCTCGACGGACCGTGCGGCCTCGTCGGGGAGTGCACCGTGAATCGTCGCATGCAGCGCCTGACTACCCATGACGAGCACTTCGTCGACGCCGACGACGGCGCCCGCTGCTTGGATGGCGCGCTCGAATTCTCCGCGCTTCATCGGTTGCGCACCTCGGTCTCAGACGCTGCGAATGCTCGCAGCGCCTCGGCGCGTTCCGCGGCCGATAAGTTGCACGGCCGGCGTCCAGCCCCGGCTCCCCCCCCGTGTACCCGATCCCATGGTCGGGGATGTGCCGGGCGTTTGGGATGTAATCCTCCGACGTGCTGCGAGTACAGTCACGGGCGGGTGCATCGCCACATCTCTCAGGAGGGCAGGGATGCGCAGGGCACTGCGTTGCATGGGCTTGGTCGTATCTCTCTCAGCCGGGACGGGGCCCATGGGTGGTTGGGGAACCACTCCACTCGCGGCCCAGGCCATGGCTCCGAGGGTCCTGAATCAGGACCCGGCCCTGGATAACCTG
>BTVB01000038.1:0-43731 GCA_045863275.1 Gemmatimonadota bacterium | reverse complement strand
GAGTGCGTTAACACCCCTCGGTCAGTTGGGCGCGGTCGACCGTCGCGGGACGGGACCGGGCTCGATGGTGCTCATTCCAGGGCTGGGCTTCGGGGGCGACGTCTTCGAGGGCCTGGTCGGTGCGTTCGAGGAGTCCCATCGCATCTGGTCGGTGACATTGGCCGGGTTCGGCGGCACCCCCCCTCCTCCGGTTCCTCCCCCCGGTACCAGCTTCGGGGAGCAGACATGGACAGAGAGCGCGTTTCGGGGTCTCGAGAAGTTGCTCCTCGACGAGGATATCCGCGACGCGGTGGTGGTCGGCCACTGGCTGACCGGCGCTCGCCTCGCGCTGGACCTCGGGGCGGCGCACCCGGACCGGGTTCGCGCCGTCGTGCTGCTGGCCGGCTCGGCTCGTCTGGTCAGACCCGGCACGCCCGTGCCTCCACTGGCGGCCCGTGTCGCGGTCATCGACACGTTGATGGCGCCCCGCTGGTTCAAGACCGTGACGCGTGAGACCTGGGACGACAACAACTTCCTCCCACAGGACTACGCGGCTGATCCGGTCCTGGGACTCCGGTATTGGCGGGAAGCGGCGCGCCCTCGGCTCGACGTGTGGGTGCGGTACCTGTGCGAGTTCTACGCACAGGACGCGACGGAGGAGCTTACCCGGGTACGCGTGCCGGTCGTCCTCCTCCATCCGGGGCTGGAAGGCATCAGGGAGGATCCAGCGAATCCCTACATGCGGGCCTTCACGGCAGGGAGCTGGGGCGAGTCGGAGGGTCGGGAGACGCGCGTGCGCACGATACCGGATACCCGCATCGTGATGTGGGCGGACCGCCTCGACGCGGTGGTACAGGAGCTGCGGGCCGCCGCGGCCCCGCCAGGGAGTTGACCACGGAGCCCGCAGAGGACATGCGGTCGGTCGTCGCACGTCGCGTCCCGCTACCGTCGCCGGGGCTCCTGCACGGGATGAGGCAGAGCGACTCCGCCTACCGCTCGGTCTCCGGGGGGCGGAGTCCCTTCCGAAGCCCCTCGAGAACCACCCCGGCAACGCGCTCGGCGTTCTCTTCGGTGACCGGCCCGAGTTGTCCCGCGACCAGGAGTGTGGCCAGGCCGTGCATGGCGGACCACGCGGTGAGCGCCGCATCGGGGGCGTCGACCAGCGCGATGCTCCCCGTGTCGGCTGCTCCCTGGAAGGTTCCCACGACGCCCGCCATGGTGTCGCGGGCGGCTCTGCGAAGATCCGGGTGTGCGGACGTGTCGGCCAGTTCTTCTCCGAACATCGTCCGGAAGACTTCCGGATGGCGGACCGCGAAGACGGCGTACGCAACGCCCATCGCGCGGAGCTTGAGGAGGGGGTCCTCCTCCATCGACATGCGGTGCTGGATCTCCCGACTGAGAGCCTCGAAGCCCCTCGCGGCCACGGCCGCGATCAGGCTGGCCTTGTTGGCGAAATGGTAGTAGGTGGCCATGGGAGTGACGCCCACCCGCTTCGCTACCTCCCGGACGGACACGGCCTGAAGGCCTTCTTCGTGGAGCACCAACCAGGCGGCGTCGAGCAAGGCCGCCCTGAGGTCTCCGTGATGGTGCTGGCCCGGGTCTTTTCGCTTTGGCTGGCGTGGAGACTTGGTGGGCATCGGCAGGGGAGGGCACGGGGTCCGCTTGGAGCTATACACAGTATAGTACGACGCCCCGAGCGAGGGGGAAAGGGTGCCCTCGACACGGAGTCGTGCCCCGGTAGATCGTGTCGCAGTGGGTGGACTTGAAGGAGCGGCGGCAGCCGCGGTGGTTCATGAAGGTGGGTCCGCGGGAGATCGTGGGCGAGCTTCGCTGACCTAGAACTGGATCTCGACGCCGAGGACGGCGCTGCGCACGGCGAAGTACGAGCGGATCGGCGACCGAACGGCGTAGTCCTGGCCCCAGGAGTAGCCTGACACGTTGGGGCGGTCGAGCAGGTTCAGGACTTCGAGATACGCCACGGCCACGCCGGAGGGGAGTCTCGCGTACCGTGTGAGCCGGACGTCGGACCGAACGTAGGCCGGGAGTCGGGCGGCGTGGGTGGCCCCATACAGGGGACCTGAGCCAACGGCGTCGCGCACGATTCCGAGGACTTCCGTATAGGGCCGGCCTGTCGCGGCCTTGACGGTCGTCCCGATCTCCCAGTGCTCGCCGATGGCGAGTCGGCCCACGGCGGTCAGGCTATGGGTCACGTCCACGGCAGCGGGAACCACGCTGCCGTCGGCCAACCGAGCCCGGGCGTCGAGGAACGAGTAGGTGATCCACCCGTTGAGTCGCGCCTGGCGGGACCAGCGCACGATGGCGTCGAGGCCGGTGGCGCTTCCGCTCCGGGTATGCTGTCCGTCCCGGAAGCCCTCGTATGATCCGTAGCCCTTGGCGTAGGCCTCCAGGCGTAGGGAGGGCTCTCCTTCCCGCTCCGCGGCAACCACCAGGTGGCGGGCCACGCGGGGGACCCCGGTGGGGGCTCCCGGGTTGGGGATCTCGTAGCGCGGACGCCACCGTCCCTGGTGAAACACCCCGGTCGCCAGCCGAAAGGCCCACTCTTCTCTCCTGTACCCCAATGCCACCCGCGGATCGACGGTCACGGCCTCCTCCCCCGGCAGGCGATCCACCCGGACCCCCAGGACGAGGCTGGCATTCCGGGCCGGCTCGCCTTCAGCCTCCACGTACCCACCTGCATGGCCGAATCGGTCTTCCTCATCCTGGAGGCGCCGTTCCGGTGACCCGGGAGCGAGTCGGTCGGTGGTGGGAACCGTGCCGCGGGCGGTCGCCGTGATGATGGCCCCCTCGAAGCCCCCACGAATCCGAACCCCGCCGGCGACGAGATCTCCGTCGAGTCGCAGCAGGTTCTCCGCGTTCGACCGCGCTTGGCGCAGGACGCCATAGTCGGTGTTCGACCCCACGTCCGACCGCACAGCCGCGAGTGTAAGTCCCGTCCTCGAATCCCGGCTCAACCAACGTCCGGTGACGCTGAGGTGGCTCATGTCACCCTCGCTGGAAAAGGGTCCGCTGAAGCCGCCGACGTCGACGATCCGCGCGGCCTGGTCGTTCGCGAGGAGCGCGGTTGCCTTCACCCTCAGCCCTTCCACCGGGAAGATCGTGATGCCGGCCGTGCCCTGGAGGGACCGAGGCGCCCGACTGAAGTCCTCCTGGCCGCTCATCCTGGAGAGGAGCGCCACATTCGTCAGCGAGGCGCTGGCCCATGCGCCCACCGTGGGGGACACCGTCAGGCGGGACGTGGCCGCGGCCTGTACCAGGCTCAGCCCCACCCGGTGCCCGCCCTGCTGGGGCATGTCCTCCGACTCGGCCTCCACCACCCCCGAGAGGGCGTTTCCGTACCGTGCGGAGAAGCCACCCGCCGAGAAGTACGCTGACCGCAGGACGTTCGAGTCCATCACGCCCATCACCGAGCCGTTGAGCGTCTCCCATCGCCCGGCGCTCATCATGCGTCCCCCGTCGAGGAAGATCGCCGTCTCTCCCGAGTCTCCCCCTCGCACGTACAACTCCGCGCCATCACCGGCTCGCGTCGAGCCGGGCAGGGTCTGGAGGGCTTGAAGCATGTCGGCCGCGCCGCCGGGAGTGGTCAGAACGTCCAGGCGTCGGAGGGCCGTTCCGCTTCGGGCGTCGTCGAGCTGGTGATCCCGCACCTCGACGGTCAGGGGCTCCAGCGCCAGGACGGTCGGCAGGGAGGTGGGCCCCTCCATGGGCTGCTCCTGCGATACGCCAGCGCGCTCGAGCAGGCGTGGGTCGGCCGGGAACAGGACCAGCCCGCGTCGCCACAGCTCCTTGGCCTCCCTTTGTCGGCCCTTTCGGAGGTAGAGATCGCCGAGGTAGGCATAGGGCGCCGCCATCTCGGCTACGTCGGATCGTGCCCCCTGGATCCCCAGAAGGGCTTCGAACTCGCGGATGGCGTCGTCGGTGCGCCCCATGATCGGCGGGACATTGTAGTGGTTCATGGCCAGGACGTACCGCGCCAGCCAGTGCTCCGGCTGCAGCTTCAGGGCCTTGCCCAGCACGTCGTTGGACCGATCGAGGATCGCCATCACCCGCGTGATTCCGGCCAGGGGGACCTGGCAGCGGCTGAGGACCTGCGCCAGGCCCACGAGGGCCTCGACGTCCGTGGGGTCGGCCGTGATCATGGCCTCGTGGAGTTCCTGCGCCCGGTCCGAGGCGCGTCGGACGTCGCGCGTCGAATCGCCACCGGTCGGCTGGTTGGCCTCGACGCACTGACCGAGCGCCTGCGCGGCTGCCTGATGGCCGGGTGACTGGCCGCTCAGGGGCTCGATCGCAGTCGCCGCCAGGGCGAGCACGACGAGGCCGACGGTTTGGGCCTGGGAAGCGCGGAGCCGCGTCCGGCCTCCCCATGACTTGGGGTGGTTCATTCCGATCTCCTGAAGGAAGAAATATACAATGTAAAGTATACGTCGTATAATTAAGAAGTCAAGACAAGTCGCCCCCTCGCCTTCAGCCAGGCGCTCGATCTCCCTCGCCGGCGGTAGGCTTTCGCGACGGGCCGGGGACCATCATCTCCCCCAGGAGCCCGGTGGCGCCGTGAGGGAGCGCCCGACGATGAGCAGCATCGACAATGCCGACTGGCACTGGGGTGGTGAGTATCCATCGGACGTACCCCAGGACAACGCCGGCACGCACATCGGGATGTACCTCGCCTGGGTCCTCTCCCGAGGCCTGGGCTCCGCCGAGCTGGTCAGGCTTTGTGACCCCCGCTATTACGACGTGAGCGGCTACTTCACCGACTACGACACCGCGCCTGGACTGAGCGGTGCTCACGGTGTCTCCGCCCGGGGCGGTGGCGGGGAGAGAGAACGTAGGCTGGGACGCCGACGCGCCTTCTCAATCCGTTCGGAGGGATACTACGGGGTCGACGAGGGACGCCCGTCGCGCCGGCACCCACGCGGCCAGGAGGGTCACGGCCGTGAGGAGGCCCGCCGCCCCCGCGAAGGTGGCCGCAGCACCGTCCCCGACCCCGAACACGGATCTCGACAGGAGCGCGGCCACGGGCGCGCACGCGAGGGCCCCCAGGGCGACCCCCATGCCCGCCAGCCTCAGCCCGTGGCCCACCACGGAGCGTACGACGTCGCCCGCAGTGGATCCCAGTGCCATGCGCACGCCGAACTCACGCGTCCGCTGGGTGACCGCGTAGCTGGTCGTCCCATACAGCCCGATGGCGGCGATGGTGAGCCCCAGCACGCCGAACACGGTCAGGAGACGCGCGGTCGCGTCCTGCCGATCCATGCGACTCCGCACCACGGCGTCCAGTGTCCGCACGTCGAAGATCGGCAAAGCCGGATCCATCTCGCGGATGACCGCCTGGATCTCCTCCCGGCGAAACAGACCTCCCCCGGCGGCCCTCACGAGCACCGTGGTGCGGTCGAGGAGCGTCCGCTGCCCCCGGGGGAGGTACACGACACCCGTGGCCGGCTCCAACGGCTCGTCGTACTTGGCGTCCGCGACGACGCCCACGACCTCCAGTCCAGGGCTGCCCTCGAGATTCAGCGGCCTGCCCAACGGGCTCTCCGTTCCCCAGAACTCCCTGGCGGCCGTCTCGTTGACGATGGCCACCAGGGGGGCGCCATCGCGGTCTCCGCGAGCGAAGGTACGCCCGGAAACCAGGGGGATCTCCAGCGTCTGGAAGTACGACGGAGACACCGACGCCAGCGCGACGGGTCGCCTGACCCGACCCAACGGCCCTTCCACCGTCATCCCCTCGACGACCATGGTGCCGCTCAGGGGAGCCACGTCGGCGAGACCCACCGAGGTCACACCCGGAAGGGCCGCGAGGCGGTCCACCGTCTCCTCCTCGAAGATCGCCCTCCGGTCCCCGCCGTAGTTCTGGAGGGCGAGATCGTAGGAGAACAGCGTGACTCCCCGCGCCTCGAAGCCCAGGTCCACCCGATTCGCGGCGCGGAGAGCGGAGTAGAACTGCCCCGCGGCCACCAGAATCACGATGGACGCCCCGAGCTGCCCGACGACGGACGCCCCCTGGAGTCTCCGCAGGGCCCGCGTTGCGAACCCGGCGCGTCCCGCCCGCCCCGGTTGCGCGCCCTCTCCCCCTCCAGCGGCGCGGAGCGCCGGCAAGGCTCCGAAGAGGATGCCGCTGCAGCAGGTCACCGCCAGCACGAAGAGCATCATGCGCGGCTCGGTGCCCACGGCGGCGAGCCCCCGAATCGGCGGGTAGGCCGCCGCAAGGGACGAGCCCGCGGCCACCGCGAGAGCCACGCCGCCGGCGCCTCCCCCGACGGCGAGCACGACGCTCTCCGTGAGGAGGAGCCGTGCGATCCGGGCCCTCGACGACCCCAAGGCCATCCGGATCGAGATCTCCTGCTGGCGGTTGGCGGCGCGCGCGAGAAGGAGGTTCGCGACGTTCAGGCACGCGATGATCAGGACCAGGATCCCGACACCCGCTACCAGGCCCGCCATGTATCCTGTGTCCCGGCGCACGTCGGGACCGACCCCACCGGACATGCGGACCACGCGGAGGGTCAGCCCCTCCGATTCGTCACCGGCTCGCTCGGTCAGCCCGCGCGCGAGGCCCGAAAGCGCTCCCTCCGCCGCCTCCCGCGAGACGCCGGGGGCCAGCCTTCCCATCACCCGCAGGAAGCGGTTCTCAGGCCGGTCGAGGGCGGCCAACACCTCGAGGGGCGTGGGCTCGGAAGCCCCCAAGGGCAGCCAGAGGTCCGCTTCGGCACCGAGCTCGGGGCCCCGGAACCCGATACCGGCAACGCCCACCACGCGAGCGGCGAATCCGTTCAACGTGACGGTACCTCCCACCACGCCGGGATCCGACCCGAAGCGGTCCCGCCACAGCGCATACCCGAGGATGACGACGGCGGCACCGGAGGCAGGATCGAGTTCCTCGGGTGCGAAGAACCGCCCGGTGTGCGGTGTGACCCCGAGGACGTCGAAGTACCCTCCGCCCACGTAGTGGGCGCGGAGACGAACCGGCTCTCCCCCGCTGGCCAAGCTCACGTTGCGGGCATCGTAGCACCCGATGCCGGACAGGGGAGCCTTCGCGTCCCGCCTGAATACCTCGAACTCCGGATAGGAGAGCCCCTGGGGCTGGGCACGCATCCGCGAGACGGTGGTCAGCCAGACCATGCGCTCGGGATCCCGCACCCCGGGCAGCGGCTTGAAGAGGGCCGCGTCGACCGCCGAGAAGACAGCGGTCAAGGCGCCGATGCTCAGCGACAGGATCCCGAGGATCGTCGCGCTCAAGGCCGGTTGGCGTCGAAGGCTGCGAAGAGCATGCCGCACGTCGCCCCGCATGACGTCCATCTTCCGCCTACTCCACCCTTTCGTACGCGGAGGTCCGGACCAGGTCCTTGGGGAACATCTTGAGCCTGAGTACGACGGTCATCCGGGCGCCATCCGACGACAGGGATCGCCTCTCTTCGAAGTCGCACGTGACGGGGCCCTTGGACGACCGGAAGGTCCTCCGCCCGACGGTGACCAGTGCTCCGTTCTCCCAGTGTCCCGCCGACCACGCGTCGCCCCGGTCTCCCGCCGGGGGAGGCGCGATGGAGTAGGCGAAATCCCACGCACCGTCCGTGTCGGCGAAGGCCACGGCGAGTCGGTTTTCCGACTGGGTTATCGCCAGGTCCTCCTCGTGGGCCCCGGTACTGCTCCGGCCCATCCAGGCCGACGTCTCCTGCTCGACCAGCTTCCAGCGCCCCGAGAAGTCGGTCGCGGGCTGTGGGGCGAGGCCCGGGGATACAGAAAGGAGCAGAGAAAGTCCGGCGGCCCACAGACTCATGATCCACCTCCGGGAGTGTGCGATACCGGACGGGGCGACTCCCCGCCGGTCCGCTCCTCCTGTCACCGGTGGTGGTGGTTCACTTACGCGTCGCCTTCCTCCAGCAGCGTAGCCCGCGCGCGGCTGAGCTCCTTCGCTCGGTGCGCCAGCCGGTTGGCGTGGGCCGTCATCCACCCGGCGTACAGTAGCGCGACCAGGCCAACGAGAAGGCTGGGGGTCACGGGCGGTAGATGCGGAACGGCCGAATCGCCGTCGAGGGTAGCCCAAGCGGCCCACGTGCCGGGGCCGCAGCCCAGGACCAGGGCCCCCATGGAGCCCGCTACGGCGCGCGCCCTCCCCCGTGCGGCCTCGACGGCCAACAGTGCGCGTTCAAGGTGGGCGGCAAGCGAGTCATAGCCATTTGGCGCCGGCATGATCCTCGGGCGGCTGAGCTCGCGGCCACCCAGGGCCAGGCCCCCGAGGAGGAACAACACGAACACGGTGAGGACCACGCCCGCGGACGCCAGGAAACCGTACGCCACGAGGGCTCCCAGGCCGACGTGGAGGGCGACCATCCAACGTCGCGCTCCGCTCCGTTCGCCCTCCGGAGACCAGGCGACAGGAAGCGCGGGCCGGGCGGCCTCGGCACGCCTCCACGCCTCGCTCCAAACCACCCACTCCCGATCCTCGAGGTCGCTCACTGGAAGTCCTCCGGGCTCAGGATGGAACGTAGCTGCTTCCGGGACCGATGCAGTCGCACCTCGACGTTGTTCGTGCTCAGGCCGAGGATCGTTCCGATCTCCTTGGCGCTGAAGCCCTCCAATCGCAACGACGTCACCTGCGCGAGCGGCTCGGGGAGGGTGGCCACCGCGGCTCTCAGACGAGCACCACGGTCTTTCGCCTCTGCGTAGGCCAGGGGAGACGTGCCCCGGGCGGGTTCCGAGGAACCGGGGCCGCCGGGAATCAGCGGGGCCTCCCTTCGCCACCGCCGCGTCGCCACGAGGCGGTGGGTCGCTCCCCGGTTGTGACCCACCCGACTTATGAACGTGCGGATGGACGACTCTCCCCGGAACGTCGGCAGCGCCTTCCAGAGCGCGACGAGGATCTCCTGGTAGAGGTCCTCCCTCGCCGCGGCGTCGCCGGCATAGATGCCGGCGATGCGCCACAGCATGTCGCCATGCTCCTGGACCACCTCTTCGAAGGAGGGCGTTGCAGGTCGGATAGACATCGTCGATGGCAGCGGGTTCCGTGACGGAGTCGGCGGCGCCCGGGCGTGGCCCGTTTCGCGCACTCCCTCTCTTCTTGAGTCCATTCACGGCCCAAAGAACATACGTCCCCCCGCCGAAAGGGTGCTCTTGACCGAGAACTGTACGCTGTATAATGTACAGCGTAGAATTCCCTTGAACCAGGACTCCTCATGCTGAGCTTGACCAACCGCGTCGCGGTGGTGACCGGAGCCTCTTCCGGGATCGGGAAGGCCGTGGCGCTGCGTCTTGCCCGGCGCGGCGCCAAGGTCGCGCTCGTCGCCCGCACGGCTTCCGCCCTCGACCAGGTCGCGGCGGCGATCCGGGCCTCGGGCGGGACGGCCATGGTGGTCCTGTGCGACGTCGCCAACCCCGAAGAGGTGGCGCGTGCCCACGCCCTCGTGTGCGGGGAGCTGGGCGCGCCGGACGTCGTGGTCAACGCGGCGGGTTTCGGCGTCTGGAAGGGCTTCCACCAGGTGACGGAAGCAGAGCACAGGGGAATGATGGACACGATCTACTGGGGGGCGTTCCACTGGATCCGTGCCGCGCTCCCCGCCATGCGCGAGCGCGGCCGCGGCCACATCGTGAACGTGGCGGCCGCCTCGGCCAGGATTCCGCTTCCGGTCACGAGCGGGTACAGCGCCGCCACCGCCGCCCTGACAGCTCTCTCCGAGTCCCTTCACCGCGAGCTCATGGGGACCGGCGTGCGGGCCTCCTGCTTGAACCCCGGATCGGTGCGCACGGCGTTCTGGGACCCGGAGCGCATCCCCCCCGGCACGGTGCCTCCCCTGGTCCGCTGGGCCCCCAAGACGTCGCCGGGCGCCGTGGCCCGCGAGGTGGAGTCGTGCATCCGCCTCGGCGTCGGGTTCCGGACCTTTCCCGTCTTCGTCGCGTTCCTCGCGCGGGCGAACGCGCTCTGGTACCGGGCCGGGGATCTCCTGCTCAGCCGCTGGCTTCTTCCCGGCCTGGCCCTCCTGGTCCTCCTGCGCGTGGTCTTCCGCTCACTCTGATCCGACAAGTCTCCTGCCCGGAGTCCAACCGATGTCGATGTACCGCGCCGCAGTCCTCGTTCACCTCCTGGGGGTGCTCCTCTTCTTCGGCAACCTTTCCGTCGCGTTTGCGCTCATGCTCGGCGCCCGGCGCCAGTCCGACCCGTCGGTGATCGGGCACTCCTATCGGCTGCTCCATCGAGTCGATCTCTGGCTGACGCCCGTCTCGGTGGCCCTGATATTCGCAGGCGGAGTCGCCGCGGCAAGGGTAGCAGGCATCACCTTGCTCCAGCCCTGGGTCACGCGGCCGCTCCTGCTCTTCGGACTGTCGGGAGCGGCGTTTCTCCTGCTGGTGCTGCCCGCCCAGAGGAAGCTGGTGCGCGAGGGCGCCACCCTGCTCGCGGGGCCGAACCCGGAAGCCTATCATCGCCTCAGGCGCCGGTGGCTCGTGTCCGCGTCGGTCTCCACCGCGATGGCCCTCCTGGCGGTGGCCCTGATGGTCCTCACCTCACCCCGGTAGGTGCCGTCACCGACGCCGCCCGAACGGCGCGGAACCCCAGGTAGTCCTGTGCCGCGCTCTTGGGCCGGCGGTTGGTGCGGCCGTTGTAGGTGACGGAGAGGGCGGCGGAGCGATCCACCTCCGTGGATGTCCACCAGTAGATGACCCGCGAGTGCGGGTCCCAGAGGGGCGTCTCCTTGTCGGGTGTGACCCGGTAGGTCGCCCGCTCCGCTCGTGGGTCCCAGACGCCCCCCGCGTTCAGCCCGCGGAACGTCAGCGAGCGCACCGCCTCCTCCACCGTGGGGAGGCGCCACGCGTGGACCGGCTCGGATTCCAGGCGGAAGCCGTCGGGACTGAGGCGAGCGGCATGATCCACGGCGTCGTGCCACGACATTCCGCGGGTGGGCCAGCCGGGCCCGGAGGGCGCCCCGGAAGAACCACAGGCACCAGACCGCCCCCGCCGCGTGGACGAGGAACCCGGCACCGCCCCACCGGATGCCCAGGGCCGAGGCGCAGACGAAGTACGCCATGGGGGCCAGGTAGGGAAGGGACAGGACGACGTTCGCGCGGAACGACGCTCCGTACCAGCCTTCGTGGAACGCCTCGTTGGCGCCCCAGTAGGCCCAGACGCACGCGACGGCGGTCGAACCGGCCACCGCGAGCCAGGGGACGACGCCGTGCCTGATGGGTCGGATCTCCGGTGGAGCGTGTGACGGTTGGCCCCTCCGGTCGAGTCCTCCCGACCTGGCGAGTCCTTACGACGCCGGGAAGCGGGCCACGGATCCCCGCGGCGATCGCCGCCCCATGCCTCAGGGCGACATCCAGATGCTCAGCGCGATGGTGATCCCCAGGACATCGAGGCCACGGAGGGACTGGGCCATCGGTCCCACGGGGAGGAGACCCAGGGGTGTCTCCGCAACTGCCCCATCGTATGCCATCGGTGGGCGTGTGGAGCCACGGTAGACGGCGCAAACCACGCCGGAAACGAGGAGCAGGTCACCACCTGGACCCGTCGGATCGCCGCCGTGTGAAGCGGTGAGGGCCCACCAAAGCGCGGTGCCGAGTGTCGGTATGACGAGATGGACGAGGCGCGCCTGCGCCTGATTCCCGCCAAGCGCCCTCTCCAGTCCGGGGGAGCGGGAGAGGGTCCTGAGACCGTTCGCCAGCGCGCTCGCCGCCAGGTACGCCAGCACCAGGCGGATCACCCCCTCCCCTTCCGGCGCCACCACCGTCGACGAGTAGTGCGCCAGCACGAGGGCGCCCCATAGGGCTACGGCACCAGGGCGCCGAACCAGCCGCCGGATCTCGGCTTGGAGCAGCGCACCGGTACGACCCAGCCGGGGAAAGCGGAAGGGGCGACTGGGTACGCTCCCGACCCGGCGCCAGCGCCGGGCCTCCAGGACGGAGGTCAGGAGAGAAGGGGCCAGGCCGACGGCAGCCGTCGCGGTGGCCGAGGCGAGATCCGCTCCGGCGGTCAGCGTCGATCGCTCGACGCGGGTGAGCCTCCGAAGCGCCAAGGCGACGTATGCGATCGCGAAGGGGAGGAGGATCCCAAGCACAAGGGCGGGGGACAGGAGTCCAGGGAGTGGGAGAGGCCAATCCAGGCGTTGACCCACGACGACCAGGAGCGCCACTCCGAGGCCCCCGCAGACCAGCACCCACCCAAGGGCGTCGGACCCATGCGCCGGCGTCCTGCCACCCTGCATGGCGGCGGCTCGGGCAGCCAGGACCGCGCCGGAAAGCGCTCCGACGCCGAGGGCCCACCAGGGAGCACCGATCCCGAGGCCCACAGCGCCCGCGCCGAAGAGCGCGGCGCCCAACGCGGATGTTGCCGCCACGACCAGTCCAAGGCGCGGGCGGAGCCATGAGCGTCGGTCCAGGGGCGTCGACACGCCCCATGATTGCTCGGCTGGTGTCGCCAGGAGCGGCCCGACCGCGCGGAGACCTCTCCACCCCAGGCCCCCGCATACCAGGAGGACCGCCACCCCAATCCACATTGCCTCGGCAGAAGCCGGGTGGTCGGCGCGGTCCACCTGGTCCCGAATCGCGGAGATCAACACCGCCCCATAGACCAGCGTGAACCAGAGTAGTCCATAGAGATCCGTGAGCACGTCCCGGAGGCGACGATGGCGATGTGCCCGGCGTTCTCGCCCCAGGCGGGCTCGCCATGCCGCGGCGGAAGGGGGCGCAGGGACGCTGGACATCGTCACTACCCCATCTCTATCAACTGGTCGGCCACCCGCCGCGTGAGATCGGCATCGTGCGACGCCATGAGCACCGTGGTTCCCGCGGCCTTCTCTCCGATGAGTCGGCTCACGAGCCAGTCACGTCCTCCTGAGTCAAGCCGTTGCTCGGGTTCGTCCAGGATCAGAAGCCGCCGAGGGCGAGCGAAGCAGGATGCGAGGGCAAGGCGCCTCCGCTGACCGGTGGACAACGTCGCAGGCATCTGATTGCGCACCGCCCAGAGGGCCGACTCAGCCAAGAGGCCCGGTATGGCCCCGCTCTCCCCACCGTGGGCGAACGCCAGCAGCTCCAGGTGCTCCGACACCGAGAGGTCGGGGAAGAAGTCCATGTCGTCGAGCACCGCGGCCACCGCGGCCCGCACCGCCGGGTCGGTCTCACACATGGGTCGACCGTCGAACAGGACGTCCCCGGCGTCGGGGCGGTCAGCCCCGACGATACAGCGGAGCAAGGTCGTCTTGCCCACTCCGTTGGCCCCGACGACGATGGCCGTCTGGCCAGTCGGGACGGAGAAGTTGACACCATCGAGTACGCGAATGCCGCCGAAGCTCCGGCACAGGCCGCGTACCTCAAGTCCACTCATGGCGGGCGCGAAGAAGCGAGGTCGGCTCGAAGATCCGTCCCGGGGAGGAACGGGCCTCCGCATGGAGAGTTGGTCCCCATGGGCCCGTGTCGGCTTACGGGTGAGGTCTCTTGGAAACGTGGGTGGGCCAGGATTCGACCCCCCTGGGACGCGGGGGAGGGGTGGAGGGCACGTCCTGTAAGCTGCCGCCTTGGGACGGGGACCATTCCTCACACTACAGCAGCGCGAGCCACCCGACGAGTTCGCGAAGAGCGCGGGTAGTCGCGATCGTGAGCGACAAGTGCGGAGCGACAGCGTGTGGCGGGCCTTGAGCCTCGCCCTGTTGACCCTCGGGTCATGCGGCCATCCGCCGACCGGGCCGGTGACCGATCCACCTGGGTCCTCGATGTGGTCACCGGGGCTTCTGAGTGCGGAACTCCAGCCCTCAGTAGCCATTCTGGGAAGCCAACGTTCTTCCATGGTGCTCGCGCTCAGCGGGGTGGGCGCGCCGCATGTGACCGCCCGGTTCGACGACCGCTTCACGTTCGAGGTGGACGGGGCGGCGGCCCGGGCCATTGAGCTGTGGGACGACGGCACCCACGGCGACTCGGTCGCCGGCGACGCGCGCTACACGGCGACCGGGCTGTCGCCCGCGGGAGACGGGCCGATCCGCTCCACCTCCGCGGCCCTCATCCAACTGGAGTCCGGGGGCCGCACGTCGAAGTACATCCCCTTGAAGCTGACGCTCCGAGCGGTGGACACCCTCGCCGTACCGGTTCCGCCGTCCTACGTACCCGCCCCTGGCATGCAGGCCACCGCGAACGTGGTCGCGATCGTGACGCCGCTTGGGTCCCCCGATGAAGAGCTCGTGCAGGCCGGCAGACGATACTTCGGTGTCTTCCCGGATGACCGGGACTTCCTGTTCCTCCTCCTGACCCCCCGTTCTCTGGAGTGGTCCGGCGTCTCCTACGGAATCTCGGCTCCGTTCTCGGGGGTCGGCCCGGTCTCGCTGCAGTCCCTCGACCTGGGGACTCGTCACCTCCTGCGCGCGCCGGTCTTCGCCGTCGACCCGTGGATTCCCACGGGGGACCCGGAGGCGGGGTTCTGCCTTCCGACCCACGAGCTCCTGCACACCTGGGCGGCCTACCTGCCGCTGGGGCTCTCCGTCGGCTCGCACTGGTCGGCGACCCTGCTCCGGAACCGCTCCGGGTTCGGACACGCCGGTGCGTGCCGCTTCGGGCCCCTCGAGTTGTACCTCGCAGGCCTCCTTCCCCCCGACTCGGTGACGGGCGCGCTGACCGCCACAGGCACGACGATTCACGACATCGTCTCGGCCGCGGGCCCGCGAACCCCCGCCTGGCCCGACGCACCCCGCCACTTCACGGTGGCGACCGTCGTCTCGACACGAGCCGCGCTCTCGCGTGCGGAGCTGGCATACTACGACTTCCTCGCCCGGGAGTACGGGAAGGCGAGCAGCCCGCTGGGGGTGACCTTCGAGGCGGCCACCGAGGGCCGGGCGTCTCTCGACACCCGGGTTCCCGCGGCGCTTCACACGACCGCCCCGGAGGGCTGGCCCACCGCTCGGCCTCCGGGGGGCGAAGCCCCCGCCGAGGGCCTTCCGGCGCCCGCTGGGCGCGGAGTAGCGCCACCAGGCCAACGAGGAGGCAGACGGCCTCGGGCCCTGGGACGGTGGTAAGGGTGAGCGCTGGCGGGTGGACTGCCCCCAGGAGGTCTTGCCGGAGCCAGAGACGGCGGACGTGGACTCCTGCCCGGAGATGAGGACGATGCGACGCATACCCCAGTTCCCCGCAGGTCTCGCCGCCCTGGGTCTCGCGCTCCTGGGTCCGACTGAGGCCACGCCGCAATCGGTGCAGGTACTGCCGGGACTCGAGGAGTCGCGAGGGGTGGTCCGCACGGAGGAGGGCTACCGGGTGCGCACCATCCTCACGCGCCCCGAGGGGGCCTCGGGGAGGCTGCCGGCCGTCCTCTTCGTCCAGTGGCTTTCCTGTGACCCCGTCGAGGTGCCGGCCGAGGGCGGCGACGGGTGGGCGCGCATGCTCCGCGAGGTCATGACGGGTACCGGCATGGTCTTCGCCCGGACGGAGAAGCCGGGGCTCGGCGAGAGCGAGGGCCCTCCCTGCGACCAGTTGGACTACCTCACGGAGCTGTCCGCGCACCGTGCGGCTCTGGGGGCGTTGAGGGCGTCTCCGTGGGTGGATCCGGGCCAGATCTTCATCTTCGGGGCGAGCATGGGGGGAACCATGGCACCCCTGCTCGCCGCCGCCGACCCGGGCGTCCGTGGCGTGGTCGTGTGGGGAGCGACGGGCGTCTCGTGGCTCGAGCACATGCTGCTGCTGAACCGGAGAGTATTGGAGCTTTCCGACACGAGCCCCGGGGAGTTGGCGGAGAAGCTCGCGAGCCAGGCGCGACTCCAGGCCGCGTACCTCGCCGAGGGTCGCGACCCCCGGGAGATCGTGGCGTCCGACCCCTCCCTCGCCCAGGCGTGGCGGGAGACCCTCGGGGCGGAGGAGCGCACGCACTACGGACGCCCCTTCGCCTTCCACCACCAGGCGCAGCGCGCCGGCTGGGAGGGTGCCTGGGCCTCGGTGCGGGTGCCGGTGCTGGTGGTGAGCGGGGAGTACGACTGGATCATGGCGCCCGAGGAGCACGAGCGGATCGCGTCCATCGTGAACCGGAGCCGCCCGGGTTCCGCGCGCCTGGTGACCGTGCCGGGCACGGACCATCACTTCGACCGGTACGCGTCGCCCGGGGACGCCTTCGCCGGGTCCGGTGGGACGTACACCCCCGAGCCGGCCCGGGTGATCATCGAGTGGCTACGGGATGCGGCCCGGGGAGGATGACCGCGGGGGTCCGGCGAGGCTGCCTCCCGGCAGCTGGGCCAGCGCTTCGATTCGCTCGAGCAACCCCCGGACCGTGTCGTCCGTGGTGCGTGCGCTCATGATCGTGAGGCGGAGGTATCGGCGCCCGCCGAGGGTGGCGCTGGAGACGTAGTACCTCCCGTCGGCGAGGAGCCTCTCGCGCAGGCGCTCCTGGGCGTTGTCGTCGCCGGGGCGGTAGCGGAAGCACAGGATGTTCGACTGGGGCTCGAAGGGTACGTCGAACGACGCGTGAGTCCGGATGACCCGGGCGAGCGACCTGGTCCGTTCGTACAGGGACTCCACACGCCTGGCGAGGCCTGCCTCGCCGTACACCGCCAGGTTGAGGGCGAGCTTGAGGCCGATGGCCGGCTTCGTGCACTCCACCGTCCGGGGAAGGAGATCCGGACCCGGCGGGTCCGCCCGCTCGTGGAGGACGTAGTCCGCGTCCTGCCGGAAGGCGGCGGTGAGGGTCCGGACGTCCCTCACGAGCACGGCCGCACACAGCGCCGAGGTGTGCAGCATCTTGTGGGTGTCCCAGACCAAGGAGTCGGCGAGGTCCGCGCCGCGCATCCGATGCCGCTCCTTCTGCGAGATCAGGGCGGAGGCGCCGTGCGCACCGTCCACGTGGAACCAGACGTCGTTCTCGCGGCACCAGAGCCCGCATTCCTCCAGCGGGTCATAGAGGCCCGTGGCGGTGGCGCAGGCGTTCGCACACAGCGCCGCCACCCGCTTTCCGTCCGCGACCGCGCGAGCGTGGACGCGGTGGATCTGGTCGGGGAGGACGCGCTCCCATGGGTCGGCGGGCAACAGGTAGATCCCGTCGGTTCCCAGCCCCATGATCCCCGCTGCCCGCGAGAGCGAGAAGTGGGCGGATGCCGGGGCGAGGATCGCCAGGTTCTGCGGAACGCCCTCCTTCCACGCCTCCGGCGCGGCAACCGCCCGCGCGGCCAGGAGCGCGGTGAGGTTCGCGAGCGACCCACCGTGCGTGAGCACCCCCCCGGGGTCGACCCGGCCGTCGCCAGCGGCGCCGACACTCGGTCGGTTCCAGCCGACCTTCTCGATCATCCAGTCCACCACGGCCAGCTCGACGGCGACGGCAGTGGGACCCATCTCGTAGATGGACGTCGCGTTGTTGGTGAAGCCCGCGATGAGATCGGCGACGGCCGAGGGATAGAGGGTCGCCGCCACCTGATGGGCCATGCAGTTGGGGCTGTGCAGGCGGGTGGCGCCCTCCAGGTAGGCGCGGAGGAACGGGTGGCCGGGTCCGAGGCCGCCCTCCCGCAGCAGCTCCCTCACACCCAGGGCAGCGGTGACGTCCTCCAGGGGAGCCAGCCGGATCGCGTCCGCCTCCGGGTCGGCACAGGCCTCCATGTGTTCGCGGAGGGAGGCCACGACGTCCTCCGCCAGGCGCGCGAAGGCGTCTCCCCGGCCCGGAGGCTCATCCACCACCGGGCCCCCCGGTCCTCGTCCACTCGACCCGAACGACCTGCTCCACGTCGAGGGCGTCGCGCTGGACCCCGAATCCGGACGAGCCGCCGGGGAATCCGATATCGGCGAAGCTGATGCCCGACGGCCACACCCGTCGCTCGACAAGAGCGCCCGCCGTCGAGTACACCAGCGCCTCTTCGTCCGCCCCGTCGCCGACGGACTGCTGCACCCAGAGTCTCCCCGATTCGTCGAAGTACAGCGCGGCCAGGGGAGGCTTGCGTGCGGGGAGCGTCATGGAGAGCTGCCCGGCCTGCGCTCCGGCTCGCCGGCGGTGACGGCCCAGGGCCTCCTCGGCGGCGCGTCGCTCCCCTCGGCTGAGCGCCGGGCCCAGCGCGATGCCGGTTTCGACGGTCAGGGACCCGCCATCAGGCCGGTGGAGCGTGACTCGTCCCATCGAGGTCACCGCCTCGGCCCAGATGCCGTCGCGGCCATGGGCCACGAGGTACTTCGCGCCGTAGGGCTGGGCGAAGTAGAGAAGTCCACGGGACGTGCTGAGCTGCACGTCGCCCAGCTCCGTGGCGGGAGGCTGAGCGCCCGTCTCGCTCCGAGCGACACGCCCGTCCGGGGTAACGAAGAACCTCTTCACCCTCGGACCGTACGCCGGGTCGAAGTCGGCCCCGACGTCGATGAGGGTATCCCCACGGAACGCCGGCGCCGCCCACATCCCTGCGAAGGCGTGGACCATGCGCACCGTTCCCCTGGTGGCCGCCCCCGTCGGCGCGAGGTCGACGACGAGGTACCGGGCGTTCCCGGTGTCGCGAATCCACAGGGCTCCGTCGGGTCCACGCTTGAGGCAGCAGGGCTGCGCCACCTCGGTGGGGCCCTGCCCGGACTTCGTGGCGGTATAGAGGTATCGGCCGTCGGGCCCGAAGATCCGGACCTCGGACGCCTGGGCGTCGGCGATGGCGATGCGGCCTCCACCCACCGGCACCACGCCGCTCACCTTCCCGAAGGCGTACTCCTCGGCCCCGAAGGCGTCTCCGATGCGAAGGGTGACCCTCCCGCGGAGGGTCGGGACGTCCGCCGCGTCGGCCCGTGGCGGAGGTGCGCCGGCGGGGAGGAAGGTGAAGCCGGCGGCCAGGACCGCCCACCGAAGCCTCCCGAACGGAGGGTATCGCACGAGATGTCTGCCGGGTCTCACCATGTCTCGAAGGCCTCCTGGGTCTCCGGGTGCCGCGGACGCGAGCCTTGTCCATCCGGTGAAGGTCCCGACGTCGGCGCCGGGGCTTACACCCTTCTCGTGGGTTGCGAGGGGGACGCCCGCCCAGGCGGCAGGCGTCCGGGCCCTGTAAGGCCGGAGGACCTCCCCGGGACGTAGGTTTGGCGATCGGGCACCGGCGGGAGCAAGTGACGGGACACACCCTCGACGGGAGGTGGGCGTTGGTCGTTCGCGTTGATCGAGGCCGCCATTCAGGCGGGTCATGGGTGCTGCTCACTCTGCTCGCGCTGCTGGCATCCCCGCCGGACGTGGCAGCGCAGGGGGCCGACTCGTTTCCTTCCCTCCCCGAGGCCCTCCGGGCGGGCGAGGGGCGGGTGCAGCCGTGCCTGGGTCAACTCCCGGGCGAGGTCCTCTGCGGTCGGTACCGCGTCCTCGAGAACCGAGCGGCGGGAAGTGGCCGCACCGTGGATGTGGCCTTCGTCCTCCTCAAGGCCCTCGACGGGATACCGCGCGCCGATGTCGTCGTGCCCCTCAACGGGGGGCCCGGGGCCCCCACCACGCCCTTCGCCGAGGGCATGGCCTCGTTCCTGGCGTACGTTCGCGCCGAACGGGACATCCTCCTGGTGGACCACCGCGGCACCGGACGGTCCCAGGCGCTGACGTGTGAAGCGCCCTTTCCCGGTGGGGTGGCCTCGCGGATGACGACCCTCTTCCCCCTGGATCACCTCGTGGCGTGCAGGGACCGGCTGGCAGAGCGGGCGGACCTCGCGCAGTACACCACGGCCAACGCCATGGACGACCTGGAGGACCTGACCGCGTGGCTTGGATATGAGCAGGTCGACCTGAACGGGGGGTCGTACGGCACCCGCGAAGCCCTCGTGTTCACCCGCCGCCACCCGGACCGCGTGCGCGCCTTGATCCTGGACGGCGTGGCCCCCGTTGAGCAGAAGACGTACCTCCGAGCGGCTCGTAGCCTCGACCTGGCCCTGGAGGGGTTGAGCGCGGAGTGTGGCACCCAGCCGGAGTGCCTCCGGGCGTTCCCCGACCTCGCCCAGGCATTCCGCGACGTCTTCGGCACGGCGCGGAGCGGCGCCCCACCCGTCGAGATCGAGGGGGATACCGTCCGGATGGGCCCGGGCCCCCTCGCCTATGCCCTTCGCGGGTTGCTCTACGCACGAGCGGGGGCCGTGCCCGCCATGGTGATGGAGGCCCGGTCGGGCTCCTGGAGGTCCCTCGCCCGGGCGTACCTGGACCGGCAGGCATGGGTCGGGTCCGACGACGTACCCGCGGGATATCACCTGTCGGTGCTCTGCGCGGAGGACCTCCGCGGGACGACCTCCGGGGACGTCGCCCGCGCCACCGAGGGTACCTACCTGGGCGACTTCCTCGTCACGAGCTACCTGCGGGCCTGCGAGGCCTGGCCCTCCGCCCGCCTTCCCGAGGCGTACTTCGCGCCCGTGGCCTCCGACAGGCCCGCGCTCCTGCTCTCGGGTGGGAGGGACCCCGTCACGCCGCCGGCGAATGCCGATGAGGTCGCCCGCCTCTGGCCGAACAGCCGGCACGTCGTGGTGCCCAACGGGGGCCACGGCCAGTCGGGGCCTTGCGTCGAAGCCATGGTCCTGGAGGTCATTCGGACGGCGTCGGCCAACGGCATCGATCGCTCCTGCCTCCGCGAGGCCCCCCCCACCCGTTTCACGTTGCCCGGCGGAAGCGACGAGAGTGCCTCTATGCGTCGGCCACCACGGCGCGCCGAAGCTGCCGCGCCAGCGCCAGCAACATCCCCGCCGTCACGAGAGCGTAGACCCCCAGAACCAGTGCGAGGCCGACCCACCCGACCGGCTGGCCTACCATGACCTTGCCGATGGCGTCCATCTCCCAGAGGAGGGGGATGGGTGCCCCGGCGAGACGCTTCCCCATCTCCGAGTTCGCCACCAGCACCACCAGGAAGGGAAGGAACGAGAGCAGCGTGAGGTAGGTCTGGCCTTCCTTGAAGGTCCGGCTGCCCAGGGCGATGAGCAGTTGGGCCGCGGCCACGCCGAGCGAGAGCGGAATGAAGAGGCCCGAGAGCACCACGGCGCCGCCGACGCCGAGGGAGAGGCCCAGCCCCAGGTCTGCCAGGGGAACCCGGGCGAGGACGGCCGCGGACGCCACCGCGGTGGCCACGCTTCCCAGAGCGGCGGCCACGCTCACCGCCAGCCACTTGCCCAGCGCCACCTCGAGAGGGTGTACCGGCTGCGCGAGGAGCGGCGTCAGCGAGTGCCGCTCGCGCTCGCCTGCGGTGGAATCGCTCGCCAATGCGATGCCGCCGAAGAACGGGGCCGTGATCAAGATCAAGAGGATCGCGCTGATGATGACCCGGCTGCGGCGATCGAGGGCGCCGGCATCGCGGACGTCCACGGCGAACGGGCGCGTGAGGTCCGTCGGCGCCCCGCGGGCGACGAGGCGCTGCGACACCACGATCTGGTTGAGCTGCGCCAGGGCGTCCTGAATCCGCGTGACCGCCCGCCCGTCGCGATCGAGGTCGGCGGTGATCGTCACGCGCGGGCGTTCGCCCAGAGCGAGCTTCGTGGAGAAGTCCGGCGGAACGTCGAGACGAACCCCGGCGGCGCCCGAGTCGGTGGGGACGACACCGTGCTGCAACAGGATCCCTTCCAAGCCGGGAGCGTGCTCCGCGCCGACGGTCACGACCTGCATCGCCCCCGGATCGGTGGACTCACGCGCGAGAACGGTCAGAACCATGAACAGCACCAGGGGACCCACGAGGGAGTACACCAGGGCAGCGGCTGCCGCCCGGCGGTCTCGAACGCCCTCGAGGGCCTCCTTCCGGAAGACGGCGAGCGCGCGGCGGGTCACGCGACCTCCCGGGAGGCGGAGGAGAGCTTCACGAAGCTCTCCTCCAGGGTCTCCGCTCCGGCCCGCCGCCGGACCTCTTCGGCCGAGCCTTCGGCCACGATCTCTCCACCGGCCAGGATGAGCACGCGATCGGACAACTCCTCCACCTCCGCCAGGCTGTGGTTCGTGATGAAGACGGCCCGCCCCTGGTCCCGGAGCTCCCTCAGGAGCCCACGGAGTGCCCGGATGGCCAACACGTCGAGGCCGCGGGTCGGCTCGTCCATGACGATGTTGCGTGGGGAGTGCAAGAGCGCCCTCCCGAGGGCGACCTTCATGCTCTGGCCCAGGCTGAGATGACGCGCGGGGCGTTCGAAGAACGGGCCCATGTCCAGGGTGGCGCGCACCTCCAGGACCCTGGCTTCGAGGATCTCGGGGGAGAGCCCCTGGAGTCGGCCGAAGAACTCGAGGTGCTCCCGCGGCGTGAGGTGGGGGTAGAGCCCGAACCGGTCGGGGAGGATCCCCATCTGCTGCTTGGCCGCCAGCGGCTCCGCCTCGACGCTGACGCCGTCGACGAGAACGGACCCGCCGTCGGCCTTCAACAGGCCGCAGACGATGCGAAGCGTTGTCGTCTTGCCGGCGCCGTTCACGCCCAGAAGGGTCGTGATCGCGCCGTCGTGCGCGGTGAACGTCGTCCCGTTCAGGACGTCGAGCCTCCCGTAGCGCTTTCGGATCGCGGTGGCCTGGATCATGGCAGGGTCACCGGTCCCAGGGCCGACAGCGCGAAGGGCGGCCATGCCACATCGTCGAGGCAAGCGCCGTCGAGGGGGGCTCCGGGCGCGTCCAGAAACGCGCCGATGAGGCGCGGGGCGCAACCCAGTCCGCTGACTGTATGTCCGCCGTTGCGAGCCACCAGGTGGGTGCCCTGGACGAAGCCCCGCAGTAGCTCCGCGCCGCGGCTGGGAGGGCAGACTGGGTCCATCTCCCCCGACAGGACGAGGGCAGGGACGGGGTTGCCGTCGAGGGGGTCGAGGAAACCGTCCGGTAGCCGCCGGGTGGGCCAGTCGCGACACGCGTCGAGAAACACCCGGGTGTAGTCGTCCGCGAAGATCGAGGCAGGCAGTTCCAAACTGTGGCCACCGGCCGCCGCGACCGGTGCCTCCTCGCTGCACATGATGGCCAGCATGGCGCCCATCTCCATCGTGGACGTGGACCACCCTGCGGTCTCCATCTGCAGGGCCGCGGCAGGGATCGCATCCCCTGATCCGAGTCGCTCCAGGGCCAGGGGAAGCTGAACCGCGTGGTCCGGGCGATACAGCGCCCCGCGGACGATCTCGGCGACCGCCGCCCGGTCGAAGATCCTGTTCACCAGCTCGCCCGTGCGTGGATCGAGGGTCGGAACGCCTCTCGGTCGGGCGAAGCTCCGGACCACCCTTTCCGCCTCGGCCCTGCCTCCTGGAAAGCGCTTGGCGCATGCCGCGTCCCGAGCGCATCGGAGGAAGAGCTCCTCGAGGGCCGCCGGGGCGTCGGTGAGCGCGGAGCGGATGAGAGGGACACCCACGGGAACCGCCGCGTCGAAGACCGCCGCCCGGACCGCGGACGGATGGGCTCTGGCGTAGTACTGGGCGAGCCGCGTCCCGAACGACCCACCCCACAGGTTGATCCGCTCGTACCCAAGGGCAACGCGGAACGCCTCGACGTCCGAGACGACATCGGCGGCCGTGAGGTAGCGCGGGTCCACCGGCGCCGACGCGGCGCACTCGGCCCCGGCGCGGGCCCGCTCCTCGCTGGTGGGGATCCGGTCCATGCCACCCCAGAGCACACAGGGGAACGGGGTGGACATCCCCGTCCCCCTGGGGTCGATGAGCACGATGTCCCGGTGCTTCCGCACTTCGGCGAATGCGGTCGTGACCAGCCGCCCGTAGGGGCTGGCGCCCTGCCCCGGCCCTCCCGGGAGCACGAACAACGGGTCCGGCAAGGGACGCCCGATGGCTGGAACGACGACCGCGGAGACGTCCATGCTGTCCCTTCCGCCGGCCTCCCAGTCCAGGGGCACGCGGAGGGTGACGCAGCGGACGGGGCGGGACAGGCCGGGGATGTAACAGCTCTGCTCCGTCGCTGGGACCGGATGATCGGCCACGGCCGAGGCCTCCGACCCGGGGCGGCATGAGGCCGCGGTCAGGCCGAGCGCTACCAAGGCAAGCACGAAGCGCGGCCTTCGGCTCCGGCGGTGAGATGCGGCGGACATCGCGTGCGCTCCAGCGGAAGGTTCTACCTGCGATTGCTGCGAGGTAGTCCCGCCGGATGGCCCCGCCTTACACCCCGGGGTGGCTCGGCGACTCCTCCTCGAACACGATGCGCAGCGCCCCTCCGTCCCAGACGAGGACCGCCAGATAGGAGTACGGCAGGTCCGGTCCGCCCTCGACGGCCTGGTACAGGAAGCCTCCGCGCACGATCACGGCGTCGGGGGCCACGACGTCGAGCAGAAGGTCCCGCCAGGAGAAGCGCAGCGGACCCCGCCACGCGGTGCGGTAGACGTCGGCGATCTGCGCCCAGGTGCGGGCTCCTCCTTGTCCTCCGATGAGGATCACGGCGCCGCGCGGATCGTAGCGCCGGATGACCGCCTCGGCATCGCGGGCCTGGAGGTCGCGTGCGTACGCGTCCATGAAGGCTCGCGCCTCGGCGCCCAGGTCCGGGGGCGTCTGGGCCAGGACGGTGCAGGATGGGGCGGCGGCGAGGAAGCCGGCCGCGACGAGGGAGCGGAGGAATGTGGGCATGGCATCTCTCCCGGAAGGACGGTGGGTCTCGGTTGGTCCCCGTGCGTGCCGATCCCTTACGCGCGGCGTCGCCACTGTAAGGGACGAGCCCGGCGGGAGACAGCCACGGGAACACTCAAGCCGTATGGAGGCTCCATGGAATCCTCGGGTCGTCGCTCCGGCGCTCTCCTCATCGCCGCGTTCCTGGCCGGGGCTCCGGCCCACGGCCAGGTCGAGCCGTCGGTCGTCGTGGCCATCGAAGGTGCCACCCTCATCGACGGGCGGGGCGGGACTCCCCTGTCGAATGCCCTGGTCCTCGTGTCCGGCGGACGCATCAGGGCCGTGGGCCACGCGGGCTCGGTGCAGGTTCCATCCGGCGCTACACGTATCGACGCGCGGGGAATGACGCTCCTCCCGGGATTCGTGGACGTCCATGCCCACGTCACCCTCGGCCCGGTCGGGTTCGACCGCGACCGCAGCCCGCCGGCCATCGTCGCACTTCCGGACCCCGAGGGCAGCGGCCGGAACCTCGCCCTCCTTCTCGCCCACGGGGTCACCACGGCCAGGGATCCCGGCGGGGCCGCGGAGCGCACCGTCGCGGCGCGCGACTCGGTGTTGGACGGACTTCTGCCGGGGCCACGGCTCTTCGTCGCAGGCGAGGTCATCGACCAGGCGACCTTCCCGGGCCTGAGCGCCCCGGTATCGACGCCGGAGGAGATTCGACAGGAAGTGCGGCGGCAGGCGGCAATAGGCGTGGATGTCATCAAGCTCTACGCGTCCCTGACGCCCGAGCTGGTGGCCGCGGGGATCGACGAGGCGCACCGCCAGGGGCTCCCGGTCATCGGGCACATCATGGGAACCAGTTGGGCCGAGGCGGCGGCGCTGGGCCTCGACGGCATCGTACACATCATCGGGTGGTCGCCGAAGCTGCTGCCCGAATCCTCGCGGGCCGCGTACACATCGATGCTGGGCGGCACGCAGTACCTCTACGGTTGGCTGGAGCACCTCGACCTCGCCGCCCCCGAGATGCGGCGCACGGTGGACCTGCTCGCTCAACGCCGCGTGGCGGTGGACCCCGACCTGGTGGTCTTCGAGCGCGCGATGCGCGGAGACGACCCTGCGGTGACCCAGAGCCCGGAGCTGTCCATGGCGCCCCCGGCGCTCCTCGAGAACTGGCGCTCGTTCTTCACGTTCAACACCGGATGGAGCGCCGATGACTACGCGCGGGCCCGGGCCGCGTGGCCCAAGGCGCTGGAACTCACCAAGCTCCTTTTCGACCGCGGGGTCCTTCTCGGCGCGGGCACGGACGCCTCCAACCCCTGGACGGTGGCGGGCGAGAGCTTCCACCGGGAAATGGAGCTCCTGGTCCAGGCGGGCATCCCGCCCCTGGACGTGCTGGGGATCGCCACCCGAAACGGCGCCCGCATCCTGGGTATCGACGACGACTCCGGCACGGTGGAGGTCGGGAAGCGCGCGGACCTGGTCCTTCTCCGGGAGGACCCCCTCCGCGACATCTCCGCCACCCGGTCCATCGAGTGGGTCATGAAGGGCGGTGAGATCCACCGGCCGCAGGAGATCCTCGCGCCGTGGATGCGCCCGGCCTCCCGGATGGACGACTTCCGCGCGCGTCGGTGAGCGCGCCGCTGGCGGACGGGCTTGCGGCGGCGTAAGACCACGGGCCGTAGCAGGGACCATTCCGGTCGAGTTCCTCCGAAGATCGCCCGCAGCGGAGCGTACCCCGGTGCCAGACAGCGGGACCAGCTTGGATGAAGTGCTGCGGCTCCACGGGGATGCCCTGTGGCGCCTGACGGCGGGGTACGCGTTCCAGCCAGCCGACCGGGAGGATCTGTACCAGGAGGTCCTCCTTGCCGTCTGGCGCGCGCTCCCGCGCTTCCGGGGCGAATCGTCGCTTCGGACCTTCGTCTACCGGATCGCGCACAATCGCGGCATGACGTTCCGGGGCCGGGTGGCGGCCAGGGCGAGGCGGGAGGCCGAGGTGCCTCCGGATCTGCGGGACTCCCGACCCGGAGCTGACACGACGCTCGATGCCCGCCTGGCACGCCAACGACTCCTGGAAGCGGTGAGACGACTCCCTCTATCCCTGTCCCGGACCGTCATGCTCAGCCTCGAAGGACTGTCCTACGCCGAGATCGCGGAAGTCATGGACATCACGGAGAACAACGTGGGTGTTCGACTCCACCGGGCGCGCGCCGCCCTGGAGGAACTCCTGGCAGAGGGGAGAGAACCATGAACCACGAGGCGGGGCTGGACTGGGATCGGCTTTCCCAGGTCTGGGCTGGGGAGCGGGTCGCGGACGAGTTGGTCGGGAAGCTCAAGGCGAAGATCCGGACGCGGACGCTCGTCATGCGAGCCACGTCGGTGGGTGAAGTCCTGGTCCTGGCCGCGCTGGCCCTCATCAGCAGGTGGTACCTGGGGCCGGAGCCGTCCACCCTCCAGGTCGCCCTGATCGCCACGATCTGGGCATGGGCCGTGGGACTGTTCTCCTTCGCCTGGTGGAACCGCCGCGAGAGCTGGCGGGCCGACACGGCAGGGATCGAGGGGTACCTGGCCCTCCTCGAGCGTCGGGCCCGAGCGAGCCTCAGGACGGCCGGCGCGGTGGGCCCCCTCGCCGTCGTCGAGGGCGTCGTGGTCCTGGGTCTGGTGAGAGCCTCGCCCCCGCGACCCGGCGGGCTCGATCTCGCGTGGGGTCTTGCCATCGCCCTCGTGGTCGGCATCGTCGCCGGCATCGGAGCATGGGCGTGGTGGTATGCCCGGGCGGCCAGGCGGGAACTCGCTGAGCTCGCCGCGACGCGGTCGGTGCTTTCCGGCGACCAGAGATGAAGGGAGGGAGGTGAGCGTACCGGCGGCCCCCCGTCTCCGCTATCTCCCTCGGACCGGGCCTCGGAGCCGCTCAGTTGCCGAGCCCCAGGGCCGTGGTGTCACCCGAACCACCGCCACTCAGTGCCCGTCCACACCGAGGCGGGTGCCCTCGGGGCAATCCGTCCTGCTTTCAAAGGAGAGCGCGTAGCCGTCCGGGTCCTCCAGGGACGTCACCCACATCCCATTCCCCACGAAAGGCTCGCGCGAGGACGGCACTCCGCGTCCGGTGTAGGCACGATGAAGGGCCAGCGCGTCGTCGCAGATGAAGCAGAGCGTCACACCGGCACCGAGCGGGGCATCGGGTCGGCGCTGATGCGGCCCCTCCCTCCAGAACTCCTGCAGCATCAGCGCGGCGCCGCCGTGCTCGAGCCGGCACCAACGCAGCTTCCCGCCGTCGAGCCATCGGTCCACGATCTCGAATCCCAGGCCGTCCACGTAATAGCGGAGGGACCGCTCCATGTCCGTCACCCAGAGGAAGGGGACCGTGGCGTGGACGGTCATGGCTCTCGGAGCACGAGCGCGGGGTCGGTCCGCGTGGCGCGGTGGGCCGGGCCGAGGCTCGCCGCCAGCGCGACCACCACGAGTGCCACGCACACGCCCCCGAGCGTGACCGGGTCGTGGGGGCTCACCCCGTAGACCAGTCCAGCGAGGAGTCGCGCGGCGCCCAGGGCGCCTGCGAGCCCGAGGAGCACGCCTGCTCCAGCCACCCGCGCTCCGTGTCGAAGGACCCCACCGAGAACTTCGGGGGCCCTGGCCCCGAGGGCCATCCTCACGCCCACCTCGCGTGTCCGCTGCGTGGCGACGAACGCCACCAGGCCGTACAGACCGATGGCCGCAAGGAGGACGGCGAGGCCGGAGAAGATCGTGCCGACGAGGGCCAGGAAGCGCGTGATGCCCGTTGCCGACCGGACGTGTGCGTCCATCGGCGCGATCCGGGCGGCGACCAGGTCGGGGTCGACCGCGCGCACCGCGCCCGGCACCGCCGCCGCGAGGGCGGAGGGGTCGCCCCCCGTTCGCACGAAGTACGTGAGCTCCCAGCGCGGGCTCTGCGCGAAGGGCCAGAACACCTGTCCGGTGGAGGGATGGGCGGGAGATCGGTCCCTGATGTCCTGCACCACCCCCACGACCCGTGCCGGCGTTTCGGAGAAGGACCCGTTCACGAAGCGGGAGGGCAGCACCGTCCTTCCCACCGGGTCGCCCTCCGGGAAGATCCGGCGCGCCATCGTTTCATCGATGATCACAACCGGGGCGCCGGAAGCGTCGTCCGTCTCCTCGAAGTGCCGTCCGGCCACCACCCGGGCGCCGATGGCCCTTAGGTACGACGGGGTCACCGCGCGCAGGTCGGCGTAGTACGCGCTGCGCTCCGAAGCGGGGGTCCCTTCCGGAGGAGCGGCTTCGGCCCAGTTCGCCCACTCCACGAAGGGGAGGTGCGAAGTGGCGCCGGCCTCCGTCACGCCGGGGATGTCGGCGAGCTTCCTTTCGACCTCCCGGGCCAGCCTCGCGCGCTCGCCGTCGGTGGGGAACCGGCCCATGTTCAACGCGACGCGGAACGTGAGGGCGCCAGCCGGCTCGAAGCCCACGCTCTCCTGTCCGAGGCTCCGCAAGCTCTGGATCATGAGGGAGGATCCCGTCACGAGGACGACTCCGACGGCCAACTGGAGCACCGTGCCGAGCTCCCGGAGTCGTCGGCCCGGCCCGCCCGGGAGGTCCCCACGCCCTCCGGCCCCCGGCCTGGATCTCACGCTCCGGACGGCCGCCAACGACCCCAGGGCAATCCCCAGCGCCGCCGCCACGGACATCCCGAGGGTGAAGCCGAGGACACGGTGATCGAGGGGCACGTCGCTGGCGCGGGCAAGCCCGAGGGGCCTCAGGCCCCACAGCGCGGTCGTGCCCAGGTGGCCCAGCGCCAACCCAACCAATGACCCGACCACGGAGAGGATCAGGACCTCCGCCACCACGAGGCGGGCCAGGCTCCCGGCCGAGGCCCCGATGGCGCTTCGGATGGCGAACTCGCGACCTCGCGCGAGGGTCCGTGCGAGCACCAGGTTCGACACGTTGGCGAGCGACAGCAGGAGGAAGAGCCCGACGGAGCCGAGGAGGACCAGCAGCGCTGGTCGGGCGGCGCTCACGCTGTCCTCGTGTAGCGGCCGGACGGTGAAGTGGTCTCCCGTGGCCTCCAGCCCGGGGTAGAGGCGTCGCGCGACGCCGGACGCCCTGGCCGCGGCGGCCCCCGCGTCCTCGACCCCGACCCCCGGGCGAACACGGGCGACGACCCTAAGGAAGTGCTGCTCGGGCGGGAGCGGCGCCAGGTCCCACGGGAGCGCGGTGTAGGCGTCCAGCGTCGGCGGAACGGCGCTGTCCTCGGAGAAGAAGAGGGTGAAGCCCTCCGGCAACACACCGACGACCTGCGTCGGGCGCCCGTTCAACTGGATCGTCGTGCCGATGACCGCTCGATCCCCTCCGTAACGCTGCTGCCACAAGGCGTGGCTCAGCACGACCCCCGCGGGGGTCGGCTCCTCCCCTTCTGCCCTCTCGAAGAGCCGCCCCGCATGGGCCTGGACACCGAGTAGATCGAACAGGTCGGGCGTGATGAGACCCGTCGACAGCTGGCTCACCGTGCCGTCGACCTCGACGACGGTGCCGGACGTCGCCCAGATACCGGCGACTCCCTCGAAGGCCTCGGACTCCCCTCGCAAGACCTGGAGCTCGGGGCCCGACATGGGGAGCCGGGACAGGCCAGCGCCAGGGAACTCGTTCCAGACGACCATGAGTCGATCAGGGTCGACGTAGGGCAGGGGGCGAAGGAGTACTCCGTTGACCACGCTGAACACGGCCGTGTTCGAGGCGATGCCAAGGGCGATGGACCCGACGGCGGCAACCGTGAAGACCGGGCTCCGGACCACCGCACGTGCCGCGAAGCCGAGATCCTGTCCCCAGCGGCCTGGGGAGGCGCCGGCGGGACGTCGCCCCGGGGGCCCGCCCGAGAGATAGGCGTGGGGGAGGGTCCGCAGCGTGTCGGCGAGCAGGCGCGCGGCGAGCCTCAGGCTGCCGAGCCGCCCAGGGCGAGCGTCGCGGGTGTACCAGGCCGCCGTCTCCAGCCATTCGGTGCCGAAACGCCCTCTGAACGCCCTGGGATAGAGCCGCAGGAGAAGGCGGGCGAGACGGTCCGTTGCCATGAGGTGGCTAGGCGAGGGGGAGCGCGCCCTTGGCGCGCGCGGCGAAGACGAGCTGCTCCAGGCGGGCCGCTTCGGCCGAGAGTGCCAGCCGACCCGCAGGCAGAATCCCGTAGTAGCGCCGACGAGGGTCCTGGTCGTGGCCGGACGGGGTGACCTCCCCGATGTGGCCCTCCTCCAGCAGCTTCTTGAGGGTGCCGTAGAGCGTGCCGGGCCCGAGGCGGATCTCCCCTCCCGTTCGCCGGGCCACCTCTTCGGCGATGCCGAGCCCGTAACGCGGCTGGTCGGCGAGGGCGAGCAGAACGTAGAAGCTCGTGCCGGCAACGGGCCTGGTCGTCCCGCGGTCCGTCATCAGGATGAGGCCTGGGAAAGGGGGAGGTGTCGGTTGTATCGCAATACGATATAATCGCCTCGTCACGCCCGCAACAGGCCCGTGAGGACGCCACTCGCCTTGTCGGTCCGATCCATGTAAGGTCCGGTACCTCTCCGTGGACATTGTGTACGACCGCGCTGTGATCCAAAGCGCCCCGGCGCCACGACGGAGTCCAAGGCTGATGGTCGATTTCCTGCGCATCGGCGGCGGCGTGCTCGCCGGCCTGGTCGTGTTGTCCGGACTCACCGAGGCGCTGGAGCTCGGGCTGGTCTCGCTCCTGAATCGAGGCATGACCAGGGACCCGGAGACGTACTTCGCCATCCGAAACCAGCCTCTCTTTCTCGCCGGCAAAGCGGTCTACAACATCCTGTTCGCCCTGGCGGCGGGGTACCTCGCCGCCAGGCTGGCCCCGGCAGGCCGTCCCATGACCCCGGTCTGGATCCTCGCGGTCGTCCAGACGGTCGCGTTGGCATGGGGCGCATCGGGCACGGAGTACAGCCGCTACACACCGGGATGGATGTGGGTCTTCCTCATCGCGGCGACGGGCCCCGCGATCCTCCTTGGGGGGGCGCTCCGGGGTCGCTGAGGGTCTGGACTCCCAGCCAGGCCCTGCCCTCCTCCAGATCCAGGGTGACGACCAGGGCCCGGATCTCCCGCCAGGACAGCGCCCCGTCATAGATGAGGCCCGCTCGCCGGGGGATGGCCGTCACGGAGACGCCCTCGCCGAAGTCGAGATGCACATCGGTTCCCTCCATGCCCCGAAGCGCCACGCTCTCGTCGAGGAGTAGCCCTGCCAGGTTCCCGCTGTCCAGGAGCAGCCAAACGGGGTTGGCCGTCTCCCGCAGGGTCGCGCGGAGATGGACGGTGAGTGCCCCTCCATCCGGCCCGGTGGCCACCCTGGCCGGGACTTCGTGCATATGTGAGGTGCGTTCCCGGAAAGACCCGTCGGTCTCGATGGTCAAGGTGGATGCGGCGAGGTCGAGGGTGAGTTGTCGCCCTCTCGCCACGTCCAGCGAGAGGACGCCGTCGACCGGTGGGGTCTCAGCGGGCAGTTGGTCGCCAAAGAGCGCCATGATGTCGAAGCTGCCCAGGGTCCGCGGACGAAGGGTGGTCCCCGCCACCTCGATGGGAAGCCCACCGCATCGTGCCCACTCCACGCGCTCCCCCGACATGCGGTAACCCACGCTACGGCCCTCCGGGGCACATCCGATCTCGTCCAGGAGTCGAGGGGCGACCAAGGTCTCACCTCCGCCCGTGTCGAACAGCAGGGACACGGGCCGGCCCTCGATCGTACCTCGAACCGTGAGGAACCTCCCCACCCAGGGCTCGAGAGGGATGGTAATCGGCTCAGTGAAGGGGGCGACCACCTGGGCGGCGAGGCGAGCGCCACATGGGTGGATCCCGAGCGCCAGCACGGCGCAAACCGACAGTGGCGAGTAACGCAGTTGCTGCATGATGGCTTGGTCCCGCCCGGGGAAGGAGAACTTACATGGCTGGGTCGGCTGGCGACGCGCGCCGAGCGAGAGGTGCGAAACGGTCTCTCGTAAGTGAATGCTCGACGGACGGGACGATAGGGCAAGCCATCCGCTCTCCCACGACCGGTGCACCAGCCATGGACATCGCCGACGTCCTCTCCCTCAGCGACGACATCGAGTTCACCATCGCGCTGTCCGACATGGTCTGCCCCAAGGCCTACACCCTCGGGATCGATGCGCTGACCGAGGCCGAGCGCGTGGTCTTCCTCGTCGATGAGACGGAGCGTGAGCTCGGAAACGGAGGTTTCCACCAGTTCTTCGAGAACCTGGTCGGGGACCACGCATCGGAGGTCGTCACCGCCTTTCGTGCCATCGGCGCCCATCGACTCGCCGCCATCGTCGCGGCCGCCGTGGCGGTCTTCCCGGACACCGGCCCGTCCCCGGCGCAACCGCAGCGATGGGCTCAGATCGCCGCCATGGACGACGTTGCGAAGGCACACTGGGACGTACTGACGGAAGCCTTCGACCGATACCCCGACCCGGTCACCGAGCTGAAGCGGTCGTTCGTTGCCCGTCGTCGTGCCGAGTTCGGCTCGTAATGGGCCTGTACAGGTGGAGCGGAGTCGATGAGTGAGGCCCTGACCCTTCTGGGGTTCGCTCTGGCGATTGGGGGACCCCTGATGGCTGTCGCACTGGCCTGGAGCCTGTCGCGTTGGGTCATCGGACCGCACATGGGGCGTACCCGCCCAGGGTACCCACCATACCAACCACTCCTGGTCTCATGCGCATTGGTGGCCGTCGTCTTGTTGCTCTCGTGGATTCCGGGCAAGATGGAGTACGGGCGGCTGTGTGCGTCCGAGTCGGTCCCCTCCGTCGCACGCACAGTGAGGGCTGACGGCTTCTTTCGAGACCGCATGTTCTCCTTCGAAGCGGAAGCCTATTTGCGGTCGGCGGGCTTCTCGTGGATCGAGAGCGTGGACCCATACCACCCCGGCAGGTTCGTTCGGTACACTCTGGGAAATCCAGGTGAGGTCGTGGAGGTCGCGACCATCCCGTCACCCGGTGCAGAGTACTCGGTCTCCCTGGACGTGGAGCGTCTTCCCTGGGGTGCGCATGCCACTCGAAAGCGCGTCTTCTCGCGCGTAAGCGGAGAGGAAATCGCCCGAGCCGCGGAGATCGTCTATTCCGGCGGGCCGTTGTCACTCTTCTTCGGGTCGTGGGCGACCGAGAGCTGCCCAAGCGTCCGGGATCCCGTGGGCCGAGAAGCCTTCGGGCTGTTCTATGAGCTCGAAGCCCGGGTCTTGGGGGGGCAGCCGTAGCTGCGGCGACTCCACGGCCCGGTCCTGACCGATGGCCCAGGGCGTCGCCTTGCCGCGGCTACACCTGAAGATCGTGGTACCGACCCCCTACCGGTGAATCCCACTCGGGCGCGCCACCGCGCGTGCGTGACATGTTGCTCATCACTGATACGGGTCACCTCGCGCGCCGCCCGTTGGCCCGCTCCACCTCCACCCAGGCCCCCGGAGGCAGGTGCTGGGCCGCGAACCCCGTTGGAGTGAGGGACGCGGCCGCCACTGCGGCCAGGACGTCCTCGGCATAGAGCGTCGGGCCGCCCAGGTCCTGTACGAAGTCGCCCACCCAGAGGAAGCGCTCCCGGGGCAGGAACGCCATGAGCGCGCCCTCGGCGGCCCTCCCGCCGATGTGCGATACCCGCACAACCCCCGAACCCAGGTCGAGGGTCTCACCCACGGGTATGAAGTCGAAGGGGATCGCCCGAGTCGCGCGCTCCGCTTCGAGGACGTCCGGAGCCGCGGTCCAGACGCGATCTACCACGGCCTCGAGGAAGGCCCGTGACCACGGGTGCGAGACCACCTTCGCGCCCCGCGCCACCCAGAAGCGGACGCCCCCGATGTGCGGCCACGCGAGATCGGTCACGACCAACACCCTGTGAGGTGCTTCTGGAAAGAGTCGGGCCGCCCAGGTGGAGTCCTGGCGGGCGCGGTCTTGGGAGAGGGGAGCATCGAGCACGAAGACGGTATCCGCGGCACGAACCAGCACCGTGTTGTAGGCCGCGTGCTTCAGCACGACGACGTCGGCCGAGACCCGGATGGTATCCGGATCTTGTCGGGTCCAGTTCTTGAGGAACGGGTCAGGGGCCGGCGCTGGCATGGTCGGAGCAGGGAGGCCCCCGATGACCGGATCCTGTGTCGGCGACCAGCTCGTCTCACCTGCGGTGCGGGACCACTCCACTTCTCCGTCCGCGAGCCGGGTGGCGTCAGCCGGGTAGACACCGCCGCCCGGCACCCCGAGCCAGTTGCTCCACACAACCTCCTCGTGCCGCTGCCCCCACGTTGCGTGAGGGGCCAGGCGATCCGTCTTGACGGGCAAACCAGTATCACGATCGAGAAAAAGCCGTTCGAGCACCGCACTTGTCCGCTCCAGAACCACCCGGGCTTCCCCGCGATAGGAGCACAACCCCAGTACTCGCACGTCCAGCGAGCCACTCCAGTCGAACAGGACGGCCCAGGGGTTGAGGGCGCGTCGCAGGGTCGCGAACTCCAACGCCGCCGGCTGTTCCGCAAGGTCCTCGCCACGGAGGACCCAAGCGTGCGCTTCGTCGCTAACCAGCGTCCTCGGCACCCCCGGGCCGGTGAGGGCGTAGACCGACGCTATATCGCTCCGCTCGATGCCGCTGGCCACATCATACCAGTTCTCGGTGACGTCGTACCCGGAGAAAAACGGAGGGTAGGGACGGTCCGACTGGAAGTTCATGGACTGGCGGACCACGTTCTTCTGACGAAGGACACCGCTACCAGGGAGGTCGACCGCGGCCCTGGCCCTGGCCAGCCAGGTCCCCGCGGCGCCACCCGGTGGGGCTTCGCACGCCACGGGAACCTGGCTCCCGGCCTGAGGCGCTCCCGCGAGGATCGTCGCGACGACCAGGAGCGGGGCCGCGAGGGCGGGACGGAGGCGAATCGACGTCACGGTCTACCTGCCGGAGAGGGAGGGTGGATCGGATTCTGCGGGTCGACCTTCTGTCCGTTCCGCGGGCTCACACCTTACGTGGCGCTGATCTCGCCAACTCGGCACGCCTGCCCCACCGGCGCGTGTAAGGCGTACGGGCGTCGTCGGGACAGCTCTGGCGGGCTCGCACCGATTCGAGGTGTCGGCCGGTTCCTCGTAGGTTCCCCATCCTCGTTCGGTCACGCTCGAGTGGAGGGCAGTGTCATCGACCGTCGCGTGGTGGTATCGTGGAGCACCGGCAAGGACGCCGCGTGGTGCCTGCGCACCCTGCGCAGGGAGTCGGGGGATCAGGTCATCGGGCTCCTCTCCACGGTCACCCGGCCCTTCCGTCGGGTGACGATCCACGGGACTCGCCTGGAGGTCCTGCGGGCACAGGCGGCGTACCTGGGACTTCCGGTCTGGCTCGTGGAGCTTCCCTACCCCTGCAGCAACGAGGCATACGAGGAGGCCATGGGTCGGGCGGTGGCCGGGATGCTGTCGCGATGGGCTCCCACCCACGTGGCTTTCGGCGACCTGTTCCTGGAAGACGTCCGCGCCTACCGGGAGGAGCGCCTGTCGTCGACGCCCCTGGAGCCCCTCTTCCCCCTCTGGGGACGCGATACGAAGGCGTTGGCCAGGGAGATGCAGGACGAGGGCCTGTCGGCGGTGATCGTCTCCGCGCCCACCGACTCGGGTGCTTCCCAGTTCGTGGGTCAGCCATGGTCCCCTGAGACGGTCTCGCGGTTCCCCGATGACGTCGATCCCTGTGGGGAGAACGGGGAGTTCCACACCTGCTTCATCGGGGGTGCGGGGATGGACCCGCTCCCTGTCGCGTTGGGCGAGGTGGTCGAGCGGGACGGGGCCCGCTATTGCGACCTCGGGCTCAGGGGTCCCTGAGCGCCGTCTCAGGGGCTCGTCACGGGAGGGGGGATTGGTCAACGCGGCGTGGGGGTGACGATGCCGGACGTGGAAGCCGCGAACGCCGGTCCGGCCACCAAGGGTCTGAAGCCGTTTGGCCGTGGGGTGGCCCTGGCCGCAGCGACCCTTGGGGCTTTGGTGGTTGGCGCCGCGGCGGCCGCGCAGGAAATACCGGAACTGCGGGTCGCTGAGTCCTTCGCGGCGGCGCCCTTCTCCGTGGTCCGCGGCGTCCGAGCGGTGGGGGGCGGACGCGTCCTGGTGAGCGACCAGAGAGAGGTTGCCGTCTGGGTGGTGGACTTCGCGCGCGCTACGCGGCAGCAGGTGGGGAGGGAGGGCTCGGGACCGGGGGAGTACAGGAACCCGATCCGAATCCTCCCTTTCCGCGGTGACTCCCTGATCCTGGAGGACCTGGGAAACGGGCGCTTGGTCGTGCTCGACTCCGGCCTTCACATGGGGCGGACGATGCCGATGTTCGAAGTCGTGGGCACGATCATCGGCGGGACCGATCGCGTGGGCCGATTCTATGTCGATGGCGTGGCGACCGTCCGGCTCGACCGGGCCAGGGATCCCTCGGCGGGGGATCGCGCTCCCCTCGCCCGTGTGGATCCGGAGCGTGGCGGCGTGGCGGACACCATCACCACCCTTCGCGTTCCGGGGCCCCCGAATCCGCCGCCGTGGCCCGAGTGGGACGGGTGGGCGGTCGGGTCCGACGGGCGGGTGTTGGTCGTCAGGAACCAGGATGAGTACCGCGTGGAATGGTTCTTTCCGGACGGTCGCCAGCGCTCGGGGCCGCGACTCGACGGCTCCCGACTGTCGGTCACCGCCGAAGACCGGCGGATGTGGTCGGAGGGCCGGGGATGGATCGGGCGGCTCCAGCATCAGGCCGAGATCCGGGCGCTTTTCGACGTCGTGGGACCCGATGGACGCCGGATCGCCCAGGTCCGACTCCCTCCCCGTCGGCGCGTGGTCGGGTTCGGACCCAACTCGCTCTATGCGGTCTACACCGACGACGTGGACTTCCAGTGGCTGGAGCGATTCGACATCCGCGACCTCCCCTGAGGGCCGCACGAAATCGGTGCCGCCGCGTGAGGCGTTCATGGCGCGAGCGAGCATCGTGGCCTTCGCTGCTGCCGAGGACGGTGGACGGGTGGCCTTCGTTCCCGTGGGCACACGGTCTTCCTCCTGGACCCGGAGCGCGGACCCCGCCAGCAACCTCGGACTGCCGCGAGGTGGCGGGTGATCCGGCACTCATCGAACCGCGTTCCCCCGAGGCGGCCTACCGCGGCCGCATGGCCTCCACCGGATCCGACCGGGTGGCCGACCTGGCCGGGACGAAGCACGCGAACAGCCCCGCCGTGCCCAGGGTGCCCAGGATGAAGAGATAGAGGAAGGGATCCGCGAGCGTCACCCCATAGGTGACGGAGCTCAGCGGCTTGGAGAGGCCGTATCCCAGGAGCAGCCCGAGCGCGGCGCCGCCGGCCAGCTGGAGGGTCCCCTCGCGGAGCACCAACCGGAGGATCTGGTTGGACGTGGCGCCGAGGGCCATGCGCACGCCCAACTCCTGACGCCTCTGGACCACCGAGAAGGCCATCACCCCGTAGAGCCCCACCGCCGCCATGAAGAGAGCCGCCAGCCCGAAGATCGAGAAGAGCGAGCCGAACAGGCCGAAGGCCCAGGTCGCCTCTTGGATGGCCGTGGGCAGGGTCTCGACGTCGAACACCGGGAGGTTGGCGTCGAGGCCGGTCACGACAGATCGCAGTCTGGACGCCATCGCGGTCGCCGCCCCCTCGGTGCGCACCGCCACAGCCACGGAGGACACACCCAACGACGACGGGGTCACGTAGACGAATTCGCGGGTGCGCCGGTCGTCGCCGAGCCCGCCGACCCCTCCTCCCAGGTGTGCGTCGGGTGCCACCCCGACGATGCGCATCCAGGGCGCCGTGTCCGACGCGCGTCCCAGCCGGATCCGTGCTCCCAGGGGGTCCCTTTCGCCCAGGACTCGACGGGCGAAGCTCTCGCTCACGATGGCCACCCCCTCAGCGGCGTCCCACACCTCTGACGCCTCGAAGTCCCGGCCGCGCACGAGCCGCATGCCCATGACGTCGAAGTACCCCTGGGTCACGACGCTCCCGTGGACAACGGGTACATCGCGGTCGGTGGGGTAACTCTGCCCATCGGCCATGACGGCCCACGAATCGGCGCCCAGCGCCGGCAGCGCCGTCGAGAGCACCACGCCCTCGACGCCAGGCTCGGCCTCGAGGCGTTCCTCAAGGGACTGGAAGAGGTTGTTCCGCGCCGCGGCCGTCGGGTAGTCGGCCGCCTGGAGGACCACGTGGCCGATCAATACCCCCTGAGGCTCGAAGCCCAGGTCCACGTCGTTCAGGTTCACGATGCTGCGGATCATGAGGCCCGCCGCCACCAGGAGCCCGCACGAAACGGCGATCTCGGTGACCACCAGCGCCGAGGTGAGGCGGCCGAGGCGCCTCGACGACGAACCCCGGGCCTGCTCCCGGAGGGCATCCCCCACACCCGCCCCCGAGGCCCGCAGCGCGGGTAACGTACCCGCGGCCAAGGTGGCCACCAGGGTCACCGCGAGGGCGAACGTGAGCGCGGGCAGGTCGAGCCTGATGTCGATCCAATACGGCTTACGAACCTCGAGGATGACGTCGTTGAACGCCTCGACACCGATCCACGCGACGGCGACCCCGAGCACCCCCCCGACGGCGGCGAGGACCAGGGCCTCCGCCAGGAGCTGTCGAATGACACGGAGCCGGCCCGCGCCCAGCGCGGTCCGGATCGCCACCTCCCGCCCCCGAGCCGATGCGCGCGCCAGGAGGAGGTTGGCGACGTTCGCGCAGGCGATGAGGAGCACGCCGAGGGTCGCGCCGAGCATCAGGAACATCACCGCCGTGATCTGGGAGGGCATGTACAGCTCCGAGAAGGGTGCCACCCACATGCGCACCCCCGCGTTGTCCTCTGGATGGACGGCTTCGATGTCCCGCGAGATCCGGTCCACCTCCTCCGCGGCCGCCTCCTCCGATACCCCTTGGAGGCGCCGTCCGAAGACGTCCAGCCCGAGGCTCCGGCGCTCCGCCGTCGCCGGGTCGTACCGGAAAGGCATCCACGCAACCTGTTCGAAGGGGAAGTGGAACCCCTCCGGCATGACCCCCACGACCTCGGTGGCTACCCCGTTCACCCGGATGGTGCGGCCCACAACATCCCGGTCCCCGTCGAAGACGGCTCTGCCAGAGCGACCAGGAGAGCACGATCCGCGGCTCTGCGTCGGGAGCGTCCTCCCCGTCCCGGAAGACCCGGCCGAGGAGGGGTGGCACCCCCAGCAGCTCCAGGGCGTTCGCGGACACCAGGGCCCCCAGGACGCGCTCGGGCGGACCTTCGTCCCCGGCCAGGTTCAACGACGTCCCGTCGTACGCCGCGACATCCTCGAAGACGGTCTGCCGCTCGCGCAGGTCCAGGTAGTCGAGGAACGGGGCGTTGGTGTGCTCCACCCCCAGCCGATCGATGCGCTCCGCTACGAACATCAGGCGATCGGCTCCGGGGACCGGGAGCCCCCGGAGCACGGTTCCGTCCAGCCCGCTGTAGGCAAAGGTGGTCAGCCCCACGCCCAAGGCGATGGTGAGGGCCGCTACGATGGACAGACCGGGTGCCTTGACCAACATGCGCAGCCCGAGACGCAGATCGGCTATGAACCCTCCCACGTGCCCCCCTTCTCCGGTGTCGAGATTCTCGCGTCGAGGCCTCCCACGCCCGGGACCGGCGGTCGGGGGTGCGCCTCCCCGCGCCTGAAGGCACTCGCGGTCATGCGGGGTCCGAGGGCCCCGCCGCCGTACCACCTCGAACACCGGGATCCCCGCCGCGACGACGGCGAAGCCGAAGAGCGTGAGCGCCGGCTCCTGCACCAGCGCGCTCAGGAGCATGCCCACCGAGGCCATCAGGAAGACCACCGGCACCCACGGATACCCCGGCGTCCGGTAGGCGCGGGGCACGTCGGGGTGGCGCCGGCGCAGGAGGATCACCGCCCCCACCGCCAGGGCGTAGAAAGGCCAGATGCCCAGGATGAAGCCCCCGGCAAGCTCCTCGAAGGAGCGCACCGACACGTATCCCACGCCCAGGAGCGTAGCCAGCGCCACCGCGCCCCAGGGGGTGTGATAGCGGGGGTGCACGGCGGCCACGGGGCGCCACATGGTGCCGTCCTCTGCCATGGCGAAGAAGATGCGGGGCCCGGTCATCATGGCGCCGTTGAGCGCGCCCAGCGTCGAGAGGACCACGAGCAGCGAGACGAGCCCCCCGCCCCAGTCCCCGGCCAGCCGCTCGGCGGTGGACGCCGCCACCAGCTCGGACGCGGCCATCTCGGGGACGGACAGTACGCTGAGGTACGCGGCGTTCACCAGGAGGTAGACCACCACCACCACCAGCACCCCCCACCCCAGCGCGCGGGGGAGCGTCCGGGACGGGTCCTTCACCTCCCCGGCCATGAACGTCAGGTCCGCCCAGCCGTCGTAGGCCCAGAGGGCGGCCACCAGCGCCACCCCCAGCCCCGTCCACGGGATCCCTCCGGCGGGGAGGGCGGCGCCCGCGGCCGGGCCCACGCCCGGGCCCACGCCGGCACCGTCGCCTCCGCCCGCCGCCGCCACCCACAGCGCCAGCGCGGCCACCGCCACCATGGCGCCCACCTTGGCCAGCGTGGTGCTGTTCTCCAGCCATGCCGTCCACCGGACCGAGCGCATGTTCAGGAGGCCCACGCCCACGATGGCTCCGGCGGCGATCCACCGGACCCCGGGGCCCCCGCCCATGAGGTTGCGCAGGTACTCGGCGAAGATCATGGCGATGGCGCCCAGCGCCGACGGGCGGATGACCACGAGCTGCGTCCACCCGAAGAGGAACGCCACCCTCGGGCCGTACGTCTCCCGCAGGAAGACGTAGATCCCCCCCGAGCGCGGGTACAGCGTGGACAGCTCGGCCATGGTGAGGGCGCCCATGAGGGACACCGCGGCGCCCGCCACCCACACCGCCACGATCATCCAGAGCGCGCCCGTCTCGGCGGCCACCTGGGAGGGGACCCGGAAGATCCCGCTCCCGATGGTGGAGCCGACGAGGACGGCGGCGGCGCTCCAGACGCCCAGCTCCCGGACGAGGCGTCCGTCGCCTGTGGCGGGCCCGCTCACGCGGAGCCCCCCTCCGCCAGCCGCGCCAGCGCACGCTTCCGCCCGTACGCGAAGTAGATCACGAAGCCCACGGCGAGCCACGCGCCCAGCCGGGCCCACGTGGCCAGCGGAAGGCCGGCCATGAGGTAGAGGCAGGAAAGCGCCCCCAGGAGGGGCACCCACGGCGAGCCCGGGGTCCGGAAGGGGCGGGGCGCGTCGGGGTCGGTGCGGCGGAGGACGACCACGCCCACGCACACCAGCACGAAGGCCAGCAGCGTCCCGATGCTCACCAGCTCGCCCAGCACGCCGATGGGGAAGAGCCCCGCGGCCAGCGCCACCAGGAACCCGGTAACGATGGTGGTGACGTAGGGCGTCTTGAAGCGAGGGTGGATCTTCGCGAACACCGGGGGCAGGAAGCCGTCCCGGGCCATGGAGTAGAAGATCCGCGGCTGGGCCAGGAGCATGACCAGGATCACCGACGACAGCCCGGCGATGGCCCCCGCCTTGATGAGGAAGCGGAGCCAGGGGATCCCCGCGGCGTCGATGGCCACGGCGATGGGGTCGGGCACGCCCAGGCGGGCGTAGGGCACGATCCCGGTGATGACCAGCGACACCGTGATGTAGAGGATCGTGCACAGGACCAGCGACACCAGGATCCCGATGGGTAGGTCGCGGCCCGGGTTCTTCGCCTCCTGCGCCGCGGTGGAGACTGCGTCGAAGCCGATGTAGGCGAAGAAGATCACGCCGGCCCCGCGCAAGATCCCGCTCCAGCCGTACTGGCCGAAGGTCCCCGTGTTCTCCGGAATGAAGGGCTGCCAATTCCCCGGGTTCACGGCGGAGACGCCCACCACGAGGAACAGGGCGATGACGGCGAGCTTGACGATGACCACCGCGGCGTTGGCCCGGGCCGACTCCTTGATGCCCAGGACGAGAAGCACGGTCACCACCAGCACGATGAGCGCGGCGGGGAGGTTGAAGATGGCGTCGGTCTGCCCGGTGTGCGGGTACAGCACCGCCATCCCCGGAGCCGACGCCAGGGGCGCCGGGACATCGATGCCCAGGTCGTGGAGGAACGACACCACGTACCCCGACCACCCCACCGCCACCGTGGCGGCGCCCAGGGAGTATTCCAGGATCAGGTCCCACCCGATGACCCACGCCAGGAGCTGCCCCAGCGTGGCGTAGGAGTATGTGTACGCGCTCCCCGCCACGGGGATCATGCTGGCCAGCTCGGCGTAGGCCAGCCCGGCGAAGGCGCACGCCACCCCCGCCAGCACGAAGGACAGCACGATGGCCGGGCCGGCGTACTGGGCCGCCGCCTGCCCGGTGAGGACGAAGATGCCCGCGCCGATGATGGCGCCCACCCCCAAGGTGGTGAGGCTCACCGGGCCCAGGGCGCGTTCCAGCGTGCCGCCCTCCGCCTCCCGGCGGAGGGCGGCCACGGGTTTGCGAGCGAAGACGCTCACGGGGTGACCCCGCCCCTGCCCTTGCCCTTCCCGCCGGTGCCCCGCCCGGCGACGATGACCAGGATGGTCGCGCCCACGGCCAGGGCCAGCGTGAAGAGGGACGCGGGGTCGGTGGGGAACGACTCGACGATGTTCTGCCAGAGGGAGCCCTCGCCCCCGGCCTGGGCCGGAGCGAGCGCCGCGATGATACCGTACATGGATGGACTCCTCCCCGCAGGGCGGGGATCCGCATGGGTAGGGGGACACCCGCGGTGTGCGGGCGCCCGAGAGGCACTCGGAGCGCGGGAGCGTAGTGCTCCCGGCCGGTCACCCGCGGAGGGGAGGAGCGGTGCTGGGGTGGGCGGGGAAGCCCAGCAGGAACGTGGAGATGCCGCCCGGCAGGGAGGCGCGGCCGGCGGGGGTGACCGCGGGCCGGGGCAAGCCCGAGGCGGCGGCGCCATGGCGCGATGCCAGGCCGGCTCGGACGGGCGCTTCGCTCCCGCCCATGCCTTCGCCGGAAGACGCGCCCAGCGAGGGAGGCAGGTAGCGCTTGGCGGTGGGAACACCGCCGGCACCGATCCCGTGAGCACCCCCACCCCAGGTGCCCTCGACCTGGGCGGAGTCGCCGCCCGGACACGCACCGGCGGCCGCCAACGAGAAGGCCCCGGCATCCCCGAAGGGGGCGGCCAGGGCTACGGCGAGCAGCAGAGAGGCCAGCAGCCTCACGGCGCGTTCGTTCCTTGGGAGGGCCCCTCCGTTCCACCGGCCGGACGGCCGGCGAATCGGAGGCGAGGGAATCTAGCGGGTTTTCTACACGGGGCGAGGGGGGGTGGGGGGGGGGGGGGGGGCGGGCCCCCCCCCCCCCCCCCCCCCCCCCCCCCCCCCCCGCGCCCCCCCCCCCCGGGGGGC
>BTVB01000037.1:0-45245 GCA_045863275.1 Gemmatimonadota bacterium | reverse complement strand
GTCGCGTGGACGCCGTGGAGCGCCAGCGCCAGGGCCAGGAGACCGAGGCCCAGGGCCAGGCCGGCCATCCACCGCACGGGTGCGCGCGCCTCGTCCGCCACCGCCCGCAGGGACCGGGGCGCCCCCGCGTCCACGCCGGCGGCGAGGAGCAGGGCGCGGGCCCGGGCGGCGCCTTCCTCCGTCCCCCGCACGATGAGCTCGCCCCCCGCCGGGGGGTGCTCCAGGGCGCTGACGTAGACGGCGGCGCGGGCGAGCTCGTCGCCCCCGAGCACCACGGGGGTGCGGTCCTCCACCACCCCGATGACCTCGTACCAGCCGTCCAGGTCCCGACCCAGGCGCACCATGCGCCCCAGCGGATTTCCCTTCTCGAAGGCGGTGTTGGCGAAGGTGCGGTTCACCACCGCCACCGGGCGGGCGCCACCGATGTCGTCCTCGGTGAAGAGGCGTCCCGACGTGGCGACCATCCCCAGCGAGTCGAAGAAGCCCGGGGCGACGGCGTGGTGGTCGGCGCGGGCGCCCCAGAGGGGCAGGGGGAGGCCCCCGCGGTAGCAGTTCCCGCACTGGGCGAGGGCGTTGTCCCGCACCCCGAGCCCCACCAGGGCTCCGGGGGAGGCCACCGCCGCCAGGTCCACCCCGTCCAGGCCCTCCAGGGCGGGAAGCAGACGAGCCCACGGGGGCGGGCCCTCCCCGCGGGCACGGACGCTCAGGGCGAGGGCGTCCCCGTCCCCGGGGGCCGGTCCGCCGGCCGTCGCCACGCTGGAGGCGAGGGCCAGGGCCCCCAGCGCCACGGCGCCCCCCATGCCCATCTGGAAGGCCGACAGGACGCGGCGGCGGAACACCTCCGCCGGGTGGGCCGTGAGGCGCCCGCCGGACCCAAGGTCCGGCGCCAGGGGCGCGCCGCCGGTGACGCCCAACCCTACGTGGACGTACGCCGCCGCCGCCGCCGCGGCGAGGAGCCCCAGCAGGGGAAGCCCGGTACCCAGGGCTTCCACCCATCCCAACGTCTCCACCGCCCCCGGCCAGGACGCGCGCAGCGCGCCCCCGGCGGCGAGGCCGGCGAGAAGCCCCACCACCACGCCGGCCAGGAGGAGGGCGCGCACGTGCCGGAGGAGGAGGGCCAGGAGCGTCCGACGCCCCGCGCCCACGGCGGTGCGAACGGCCATCTCCCGGCGTCGCGCCGCCCCGGCGTCCGCGAGGAGCACCAGGGCGTTGAGGAGCGCCACCGCCATGGCGGCCAGGAAGAGCGCCACCACCACCCCCGCCAGCCGCTCCAGCGCCGCCTCCTGGAGTTGGTCCGGCCACACCGCCCTCGGCGACCACGTGAGCCCCAGCGTCTCCCTCGGCACTGGGGCCACCCGGAGGAGGAGGCGGAATCGGGGAAGCTCCAGGGCCGCCACGGAGCGGAGCCCCACCGCGGCGCCCACCGCCGCCGCCAGGGAGAGCAGCGCCCCGCCGGAGGGAACGCGCCCGGCGCTACGGGGCACGGGGCACCTTCCATCCGGGGAAGATCTCCCCCAGGCCCGACGTGATGAACTCCACGGCGATGGCCGCGAGGATCAGGCCCATGAACCGGGTGGCGATGTTCATTCCCGTGCGCCCCAGCCCCTTGGCGATGGGTCCCGCCGCGAGGAGGATGACCCAGGAGAGGAGGGCGACCACCAGCGTGGCCGCCAGGACCGCGACGTGTCCCGCCACGCTGTCCGTCCGCCCGGCGGCGATGATCATGACGCTGATGGACCCGGGGCCGGCCAGGAGGGGCATACCCACCGGAACCACGCCGATGTTGGGACGCTCGGAGGCGTCCTGGGCGTCGCGGGCCTCCCGGGCTTCCTCGGGGGTCTGCTTGGCGGGGCTCATCTTCGCCTGGAGCATGCTCCACGCCATGGCGAGGACCAGGAGGCCGCCGGCGACCCGGAGGGACGCGACGCTGATGCCGAAGAAGCGGAGCAGGCTCTCCCCCGCCACGTAGGATACGGCCAGGATGACCAGGACGGCGACCGAAGCCTGACGGGTCACCCGGCGCCGGTCCGGCGCGGGCAGCTCCGCCGTGAGCCCCACGAAGGCCGGGATGGCCGAGAAGGGGTTCACGATGGAGAACAGGGAGACGAAGAAGAGGAGGAAGTCGCGCAAGGCGGGTCCCGGTCCGAGCAGATCGTGGAGGGGACAAGCCTAGCGCTCGGGGGCCGCGGCATCAACGAAGCCCTCGGCTTTCAGGCCCTGGCGCGCCCCTCTACCTTCCCGGTGCCTTCAGCCTGCATCCGGAGCCTCCGCCATGCGCCCCGTCGTCCCGAGCCTCCTCGCCGTCCTCCTCGCCACCGCCGCGCCGGCCTTCGCCCAGAGGGTCTCATCGCCGCCGGAGGGACTCCTGGAGGGCCGCGACTTCCGCCACGTGGGCCCCGTGGGGAACCGGGTGAGCGCCGTCGTCGGCGAGCCGGGCAACCCGAACGTCTACTACTTCGGGGCGGCGTCCGGAGGCGTCTTCAAGAGCGAGGACGGGGGCCACACGTGGCGGCCCGTATTCGACGACCAGCCGGCCCAGTCCATCGGCGCGTTGGCGCTCGCGCCCTCCGACCCCAACGTGCTCTGGGCGGGCACGGGCGAGGCCTTCATCCGCTCCAACGTCTCCGTGGGCAACGGGGTGTACCGCTCCACCGACGGCGGCGAGACCTGGCGCCACATGGGCCTGGAGGAGAGCGGCCGCATCGGGCGCATCGTCATCGACCCCCGGGACCCGGACGTGGTCTTCGTGGCCGCGCTCGGGCACCTCTACGGGCCCCAGAGGCAGCGGGGCGTCTACCGGACGCGCGACGGCGGCGAGACCTGGGAGCAGGTCCTTTTCTCCGGCGAGAACAGCGGCGCGGTGGACATCGTCATGAACCCCGCCAACCCCCGCATCCTCTTCGCCGCCACCTGGCAGATGCGCATCTGGACGTGGGGGCGGGAGAGCGGCGGACCCGAGAGCGGGCTCTGGCGCTCCGACGACGGCGGTGACACCTGGACGCGCCTCGCGGGGAGCGGGCTCCCCCGGGGGACCGTGGGCAAGATCGGCCTGGGCATGACCCCCGACGACCCGGACCGGGTGTACGCCCTCATCGAGACGAACAGCAACGGGGAGTACGAGCCCCTCGCGGAGCACGAGGGCGTGCTCTGGCGCTCCGACGACGGCGGGCGCGCGTGGCGCATGGTGAACGCCGACCACACCCTCGCCCAGCGCCCCCTCTACTACACGCGCCTGGCCGTGGCCCCCGACGACCGGGACGAGGTCCACTTCATGTCCACCGTGCACACCCGCTCGCTGGACGGGGGCGTGTCCGTGGAGCGGGGCGGGGCGGGGGGCGACAACCACGACATGTGGATCGACCCCCTCCTCCCCGACCGCATGATCGTCGGGCACGACCAGGGGCTCAGCATTTCCACCACGCGGGGCGAGAGCTGGTATCGGCCCCAACTCCCCATCGCCCAGATGTACCACGTCTTCACCGACAACAAGGTGCCGTACAACCTCTACGGCAACCGCCAGGACGGGTCGTCCTTCGGCGGGCCGTCCAACACGCTCACCTTCGGCGAGATCCCCCTGGGGGCCTGGCGCTCGGTGGGGGGGTGCGAGTCGGGCTTCGCCGTGGCCGACACCGTGACCAACGACGTGGTCTGGTCCGGGTGCTACGAGGGCATCCTGGACCGCCACGAGCTCTCCACCGGCATCACCCGCACGGTGAGCGTGTGGCCCGACAACCCGGAGGGGTGGGGCGCCGCCGACCTGCGCTATCGCTTCCAGTGGACGTTCCCCATCCACATCTCCCCCCACGACCCCAACACGGTCTACGTGGGGAGCCAGCACGTGCACCGCTCGCGCGACGGGGGACAGAGCTGGGACGTGATCAGCCCCGACCTCACCACCGACGACAAGACGCGCCAGCAGCCCTCGGGCGGGCTCACCACCGACGACGTGAGCCCGACGTACTACGCGGTGTTGTTCGCCATCGCCGAGTCGCCGCTGGAGCCGGGGGTGATCTGGGCCGGGTCCAACGACGGGCTGGTGCACGTGACCCGCGACGGCGGCGACCGGTGGGAGAACGTCACCGCCAACGTCCCCGGGCTCCCGCCCTTCGGCACCGTGAGCAACATCGAGCCTTCGCGCTTCGACGCCGGCACGGCCTACCTCACCGTGGACCTGCACCAGATCGGGGACTTCGCGCCCTACGTGTACAAGACCGAGGACTACGGGCGGTCCTGGCGGCCCCTCGCGGCGAACCTCCCCCGGGACGTCTTCGGCTACGTCCACGTGGTGCGGGAGGACCCCACCCGGGCGGGACTCCTCTACCTGGGCACGGAGAACGCCCTGCACGTCTCGTGGGACGACGGGCGCTCCTGGCACCCCCTGCAGGGGGACCTCCCCCACGCCCCCGTCCACTGGCTCACCGTCCAGCCTCGCTTCAACGACCTGGTGGTGGCCACGTACGGACGGGGGTTCTGGATCCTCGACGACCTGTCGCCCATCCAGCAGCTCGACGACGAGGCGCTGGCGTCGGCGGTGCACCTCTTCCGGCCCCGGGCCGCCTACCGCTTCGTGCGCAGGGAAGGCGCCGCCAGCCAGCCCGGCGACCCCGCCGCCGGAGAGAACCCGGAGTACGGGGCCACGCTCGACTTCTGGCTGAAGGAGGATCCACGGGGAGCCGCCACCGTCACCATCGAGGACGAGGCGGGAGGCGTGGTGCGCCGCATCCCGGTCCGGTCGGCGGGCGCGGGCCTCAACCGGGTGGTGTGGGACCTCACCCACACGGCTTCGGTCCGCCCCCGTCTTCGCACGCCGGCATTGGAGCACGGCCACGTGGACGTTGGTCCCGAAGGGTGGCGGGGGCCGGTGGACGGGGGCGTCGTCCGCCCCAAGGCCGTGCCGGGCCGGTACCGGGTCCGTCTGTCCGTGGGCGGCGAGGAGCGCACGGCGTGGCTGGATGTGCTCCAGGACCCGGCGAGCCGCGCCGGCCCCGATGACATGGCCGCGCAGCTCGCGCTGCAGCTGGAGCTCCGCGCCATGACCGACAGCACCGCCGCGCTCATCGAACGGCTGGAGTGGACCCGCAAGGGCCTCGGCGACCTCGAGGCGCGGCTCGGGGGCGAGACGGGGTACGCCGACGTGGTGGAGGCGGGAGAAGCCTTGAACCGGCTCCTTGTCGAGCTGGAGATGCGCCTGTTCGACCTCCGCCTCTCCGGCGGGCTGGCCGGACAGGACACCATCCGGTGGCCCCGACGGCTGTACGCCAAGCTCACCAGCCTGGCGGGGTACGTCGCCGGGGACGACAGCCGCCCCACGGACCAGGCGCTGGAGGTCCGGGACCGGTACCGGGAGGAGCTCCACGCGGTCCTGGCCGGGTGGGCGGAGCTGGCCCGGGGGGACCTGGCCCGCTTCAACCGGATGCTCGCCGACCGGGGGCTCCCGCCGGTGATCTCCCAGCCGTGAGGCGAGCCGGAGACGGGGCGGCGGCCCGCGGGACCAAGAGGGGAGCGGCCGCCTGAGCCCGTCCCGCATGGGGCTCGCCGCGCTGCGGTGGGCGCTCCCCGGAGGGGGTGTCCTCGTGATCGCCGCCGCGGCGGAGCGATGGGCCCCTCCTCCCGTCCTGGCGGAGGCCGCGCGGGGGTACCCGTGGGTCGCCTTCGCCGTCACCGTGGCCCTGGCGGCCCTCTACCACCGTACGCGCCCGGCGTGCCTGGCCCTCCTCCTCGCCGGGGTGGCCTGGGGTGCCGGAGCGGGGTCGGGCGACTCCCTCGGCGCATCGCTCCTGGGCACCACGGTGGCGCTGGTGGCGGGTCTCCTGGCTCTCACCCGGGACCGGGGCATCGCCGCTCCGGCGGGGTTGGGGCAGCTCGGCTTCACCGCCCTCGTCGGGGGCGCCGGGGTGACCGCCGCCGCCGCGCCCCCGGAGGCGGTGCGCACGCTCTTCTCCACGCCCTCCTTCCCCCCCGGCCTCACCGCGTGGACCGGGCTCCCGGAGATGGCTGCGCTGGTCTACGCACTGGGTGGCGCCGGCGTGGCGTACGGCGCGCTTCGCCACGGAGGACCCGTGGAGCGCGCCCTCCCCTGGTTCCTCGTGGCGGTGGGTGTGGCGCTCCACGTGGCACCCGATCCCGGGTCCAGGATGCTCTGGCTCATGGCCGCGTCGGTGGTCCTGGCCCTGTCCCTGGTGGAGACGTCGTATGCCATGGCATACCGGGACGACCTCACCGGCCTCCCCGGGCGCCGGGCACTCACCCGCGACCTGGAGGAGATGGGCGGGCGCTGGGCCGTGGCCATGGTGGACGTGGACCACTTCAAGAGCTTCAACGACCGCCACGGCCACGACGTGGGCGACCAGGTGCTGCGCATGGTGGGGGGGCGGCTGGCCCGCGCGCCCGGCGGCGCCCGCGGCTACCGCTACGGCGGCGAGGAGTTCACGCTCCTCTTCCCGGGAAAGGGCCGTGACGAGGCCCTGGCGCACCTGGAGGCGGTGCGGGCGTCGGTGGAGCAGGCGACCTTCGCGCTGAGGGGCTGGAAGCGGCCGGCCGCCAAGCCGAAACGGCCCGGCAAGCACCCGGCGCCCCGACGCCTCTCGGTGACGGTCTCCATCGGGGTCTCGGAGGCGGCCCCCGGCGACCCCTCCCCCGAGGCAGCGCTGAAGCGGGCGGACGAGGCCCTCTACCGCGCCAAGCGCGGCGGGCGGAACCGCGTGGCGACCTGAGGAGGAGCGGGGCCGTCTACCAGATGCTGGCCAGGAGCGTAGGCACGCTGGCGAGCCAGACCTTGCTGGACACCACCCGGTCCTCCTCCATGCCTCCGACGACGTACACGACGCCGCCGGCGACACCCAGGGTCCGGTGGTCCATGGAGGGCAGGGGCGGCGCCGCCAGGTTCCGCCAGGTCCCCGCACGGGGCGCGTAGGCGAGCACCTGCCGGATGGGCTCGGCGGGGACCCCGTCGTACCCCACCCCGTCGTAGTTGTAGGGGTTCTCCGTCCCCCCCACGAAGAGCGCCAGACCACCCACGCTCCCTCCCGCGGCGCGGTACAGGCCGGGCATGGGGTGCTCGGGGAGCGCCGTCCACTCCACGAGGGCGGGATCCTCCGGGTCCACGTTCCCCAGCCACGCCGCCGTGTCCAGCGCGAACCGGGGCTCGCCCTCCGCCGCCTTGGCGCCGTCGAGGTAGATGATGTGGTCTCCCACCACGGCGCCGGCGTGGCCGAACACCGGCGTGCCCGGAATGGGCGAAGCCGAGCTCCACCGGTCCCTGACGGGGTCGTACCACTGGACGTCGGCGACGGCGCGGTCGTTGCGCCATCCCGACACCAGGACGATGAGCGAGTCGCGCCAGACGCCGCTCACGGCGTCGTCCACGGGCACGGGGATGTCGGCACCCCGGCTCCACGCCCCGCTCACCGGGTCGTAGACGTTCACGTCGGGGACCGACCGCTCCGAGCCGTCGGCGCCCACGGTATATCCGCCCAGCACGTAGATCCTACCCCGCACGACCTGCGCGGTGGAGGCCAGGCGGCCCGGGCCGGGCACCGGCTCGATGGCCTGCCACCCGTCCGGCGACCCCACGTCCCACCGGTACGCCGCGTTGGTCACGCCCGACCAGACCTTGGTGGAGTCCATTCCAAGGAAGGAGAAGACGGCGACGGCGCCGTCCACCTCGACGGCGGCCACCGCGTTGTTCGTTACCGGCTGGGGCAGAGGCGGACCCGCGGTCCACACCACCGCCCTGGAATCGTCCCGCTGCGGCACCGGGGGCGCGTCGCATGCGGCCAGCGCCAGGCCCAGGATGCCGGCGGCGAGGATGGCGCGCCTCATGATCCCCCCGTCCCGCAACGGGGACGGCCCGCCGCCGCCGCCTCGAGCATCTCGAGCACGTCCGTGACGGTGCTCGTCCCCCCGTCTCGCTCGTAGAAGTCCACGATGTACGCGTGGAGGGCATCGGTGTCCATGGACGTCCGGTTCTCCTGGTACCAGGCCATGAGGGGCGCCGGCCGCTCCACGAAGCAGCCCACCTCGTCCCAGGACGCGTCCAGGAGGAGGAAGGTGGGCGTCGCCGGGCGCCCGTCGGGGGTGCGGTGCGCCCGCATGACCGCGCGTCCCGCCGTCGAGTCGACGATGCGTAGCTCCAGGCCTTCCACGGCCTCCACGAGCTTGGCCACGTAGGGGAGGTTGTACGCCGAGTCCCCGCACCAGTCCTCGGCGATGGCCAGGATGCGCCACGAGCCCCCCACCGCCCGCGCACGCTCCACCAGCGGCGCCGAGACGCGGCCCTCCGTGCTCAGGCGCTTCCAGAGCTCGGTGCGGCGCTGGGCCGCTCCTACGAAGTCCCGGAAGGTGCGACCCTGCTGGTAGAGCGCACGCAGGGTGTCGTCTCCGGGGGAGTCCGGAGCGCCGGCGTGAGCCGCGGGAGCCAGCAGGAGGGAGATGGCGAGGGCCAGCGTTGCCGACATCGGGGAGCCTGGTTCAGTTCATCGCGGGGCGACCACCACTCTTGAGCTTCCGGTCCAGGAAGTCCAGCGCCGCCTCGTAGGCGGCCACCCAGTTGCGGTGGAGGAGGAAGCCGTGGACCTCGTCGGGGAAGACGAGCTGCTCGTAGGGCACGCCGCGGCGGTCCAGCGACTCGGCCAGGTCCACCGACTCGGAGAAGGGCACGTTCCGGTCGTCGTCGCCGTGGATGAGGAGTACCGGCGAGCGCCACCCGGACAGGTGCGCCATGGGCGAGGACGCGAAGGCCCGCTCGGAGAACTCGGGGTACGCCTTGGCGTCGTAGTCGGGGACGAAGTTCTTGATCACCACGTTCCAGTCGTGGACGCCGTGGAGGTCCACCCCCGCGGCGAACAGATCCGAGGCCCGGGCCAGGCCCAGCGCCGTCAGGTACCCCCCGTACGAGCCACCCCACAGCCCTATACGCTCCGGGTCCACGTCGTCGCGGCCCTGGAGCCAGAGCCCGGCGCCCACCACGTCGTTGAACTCGCTGGCGCCCGTGGCCCCGTAGTCCAGCGCCTCGCGGAACTCCATCCCGTAGCCGATGCCGCTGCGGTAGTTCACGGAGAGCACGACGTAGCCGTGGCTCGCCAGCACCTGGTTGAAGGCGTAGGCGTTGTGGTAGTAGTCGCGGTGGTGGAACCCCAGGAGCATCTGCCGGCGGGAGCCGCCGTGGAAGAAGAGCACCGCCGGGTGCCGCTGGCCGGGGCGGTGGTCCGCGGGGAGGAAGAGCTGGCCGTGGATCTCCATGCCGTCGGCGGCGCGAAAGACCACCTGCTGCGGCTCCACCAGACGGTCGCCGGGGAATCGGCGGGAGAGGGGGGGACCCAGCTCGCGGCGCGCTCCGTCCACCCGCGCCACCGCGTGGGCGGGGCGCGTGGCGGATGACGCCAGGAACGCCAGCGTCCCCTCCGCGGTCACGACGCCGCCCCACTCCAGCCCCGCTCCCGGCGTGAGGAGCTCGGGCGGACCACCCTCCACCGCCACCCGCCAGACGTGCTTGCGGTCCACGTCGTCCTGGTTCGCGTCGTAGACCATCCAGCGGCGGTCGGGCGTGATCCCGACGTACTGGACCTCGAAGGCCCCGGGCGTGAGCGGAACGGCGTCGCCCCCGTCGGCGGGCACCGAGTAGAGGTGCTTCCACCCGTCGCCCTCCCAGGGGAAGACGATGCGGTCCCCGGCCCCCCAGAAGACCTGCGACGGGGCGTCCACGCCGCTGAACGCGCTGCCGCGGCCCGGCCGTGCCCGCCAGACCTCCCAGCCCACCCCCGTGGCCACGTCCGCCACGCGGAGGGAGAAGGGAAGCCCTTCGCGGCGGGGCGCGAAGGGGAGGATGCCCCGTTCGTTGGGGACCCGCAGGAACGCGATGCGCCGCCCGTCGGGGCTCCACGCCGGCGAGGCGTCGTCGTGGACGCTCGGATCCAGGTAGCGCACGGGTCCCCCGGCTGGATCGAGGACCCCGACGTAGCCGTGATCCCCCCGGCTGGACACGAAGGCCAGGAGCCGCCCGTCGGGCGACCAGACGAGGGAGCCCGGCCCTCCCCGCACCGTGGCGAGCCTCGCCGGCTCCGACCCCTCCTCCAGCCCCACCCACCAGATCTCCCGGCCGCGCACGTACGCCAACCGGGAGCCGTCAGGCGCGAGGGCGAAGCCGCCCGCGTCGACCACCTTCCGGGGCGTCCCTCCGGCGGTGGCGACCACCCAGACGGCCCGCCCCTCGGCGTCGGTCGTGGATCGGGGATCGGGCACCTCGCCCTGGCGGTTGGGCGCGCCCCCCCGCACGAAGAGCACCCACGCGCCGTCGGCGGTGAAGGCCAGCGATCCCACGTCCTGCCCGTCGTCTTCCGCGTAGGCGGTGACCTTCCGCCCCTGCCAGGCGGGCCCCTCCGCCACCCAGACGTTCCGGGCGCCCGCCTCGTTCACGACCCACGCGACGCGGTCGCCGGTGGGCGCGGCCACCAGGCCCTGGACGAAGGAGGACGACAGGGCGTCGCGCACCCGGATCTGGGCAGACACGCCCGGCGCCCCCGCGAGCACCAGCGCGAGCAGGAGGGCGGTCGGCGACCGGGCCATGGGAGCCTCCTAGGCGGACAGCCCGTGGCGGGCCACCGTGCTCATGGCGTCCACGAAGCGGTCCAACTCCTCAAGCTGCGTGTAGACGGAGGGCGACACCCGGATCCCCTGGAACTCGGCGTGCTTGATGGCCACGGCGATGATCCGGTGCCTGTCCCAGAGGTGGGTGATGAGCGCGCCGGGGTCCACCCCCACGATCTCCACGTTGGCGATGCCGCACGCGAAGCCCTGCCGGAGGCTCGTGTGGAGCCGCACGTTGTCCAGCTCCAGGAGGGGCTTGGCCCAGTAGTCCCGCAGGTAGGTCAGGCGGGCGTCCTTGCGGGCCGCGCCGATTCCCTGATGGAACGTGAGGGCCTCGCCGATGGCCAGGTAGTTGGCCGCCGGGTGGGTGCCGATCTCCTCGAACTTCCGGATGTTGTCGTCCATGGTCTCCGGCGCGGCCATGAGGGGCCAGATCCCGGGGATCTTCTCCTTGCGCACGTACAGCAGGCCCGTGCCGTGGGGCGCGAAGAGCCACTTGTGGAGGCTGCTCGAGTAGTTGTCCACGTCCAGGTCGGAGAGCTTGAAGTCGAAGTGGGCCAGGGCGTGGGCGCCGTCCACGATGAGGGGGATCCCGTGGCGCCGGGCCATGGCGTTGAGCTCCCGGATGGGGAGGATCTGACCCGTCAGGTTGATCATGTGGCACGCCAGTATAGCCCGGGTGCGCGGCGTGATGGCCGACTCGAAGAGGCGCACCACCTCCGCCGGGTCCTCAGCGGGCACGGGGATCTTGATCTGGCGGAGCACGATCCCGTCGCGGCGCTCCCGCTGCTTGAACGTGGTGATCATCCTCCCGTAGTCCTGCGTGGTGGTGAGCACCTCGTCGCCCCGCTGGAAGTCCAGCCCGAGCTGCATGGTCTGGAGCCCCTCCGAGGCGTTGCGCACGAAGGCGATCTCCTCCTTGTCCACGCCCCACTCCTCGGCCACGCGCGCCCGCACGCCCTCCCTCTGGGGCTCCAGGATCCCCCACATGGTGTAGCTGGGCGCCAGATTGGAGAAATCCAGGTGGCGCTTCATCGCCTCCTGGACCCAGCCGGGAGAGGGGCTCACCCCACCGTTGTTCAGGTTCACCAGCGTCCGATCGACGGTGAAGGCGCGCCCTACCTCGAACCAGAAGTCCTCGTCCGCGGCCACGTCGGCGGCCGAGCCCGGGTGCCGACGAAGGGCGTCGGTCACGTCCAGGGCGGAGGCGCGGAGCAGGGCCGGCCGCAGCGGGACGCCCAGGGCTACGGCTGCGGCGGGCAGGGTGAACGTCCCGAGGAAGGTGCGGCGGCTATGCATGGGGCCTCCAGGCGCAGGGGTGGCACGCGGCGTCAGGATACGCGCCGCCCCCCGGGGTTGTCCAACCCCGGGGGGGTTCTTGGACCCGCGCGGGGCGAAGGCTACCTTGGCACGGGGCGATCCGCCGCCGCGCCCGCGCTACCCTTCGTGCCCGTATCGCCATGATCCGCATCACCTTCCTCGGCACCGCCGCCTCCCGCCCCACGGTGGGGAGGAACGTCGCGGGCATCGCCGTGCAGAGGGAGGGCGACCTGGTGCTCTTCGACTGCGGCGAGGGCACGCAGCGACAGATGATGCGCTTCGGCACGGGCTTCGGAGTGAGGGCCATCTTCGTCACCCACCTCCACGCCGACCACTTCCTCGGCATCACCGGTCTCCTCCGCACCATGGCGCTCCAGAACCGCGAGGAGCCCCTCGCGCTCTACGGTCCCCGGGGGTCGGCCCGGCTCCTGGAGACCGCGGCCCACCTGGGCGTGGACCGCGTCCAATTTCCCGTGACGGTGGAGGAGGTGGCGCCGGGGCAGGGCATGACGGGTGACGGCTACGCCGTGGAGGCGTTCGGGGTGGCCCACGGGGTGCAGGCGGTGGGGTGGGCCCTGGTCGAGGAGCCCCGCCTGGGCCGCTTCGACGTGGAGCGGGCGCGCGCCCTGGGCGTTCCCGAGGGGCCCCTCTTCGGTCGTCTCCACCGCGGGGAGCCGGTGGAGGTGGAGGGCCGCACGGTCCACCCCGACATGCTGGTGGGACCGGCCCGCCCGGGCCGCACGGTGGTCTACACCGGGGACACGCGCCCCTGCGCCGGCACGGTGGAGCGCGCCCGTGGGGCCGACGTCCTCATCCACGAGGCCACCTTCGGGGCCGATGAGGCCGACCGGGCCAGGGAGACCTTCCACACCACGTCTCTCCAGGCCGCCGAAGTGGCCAGGGACGCCGGCGTGCGGGAGCTCCTCCTCACCCACCTCTCGGCGCGGTATTCCGACCAGCCCGGGCCCCTGGAGGAGGAGGCCAGGGAGGTGTTCCCCGCCACCCGCGTGGCCCACGACGGCCTGGTGGTGGAGGTCCCCTACGCCGAGGAGGGCGTGAGCGCCGCCGGTGCCGGGGCGGGAGCGGCCGAGGGCACGTGAGCGTGCTGCCTCCCCTGCGCCCCTGGGGTGGGGGCGAGCGGTCCGACCTCCCCGAGCCCCGTCTCCAGGGAGTCCTCACCGAGTCCGAGCGCCTGGCGCGCTGGGAGGTGCGGGCCGCCCAGTGGCGCGCGCTGGAGCTCGCGCGGGCCGCCTTCGGCCCCGGCGTGACGGGCACGCTCCTCGGGCTCCGCCCGGGGGGCGCGCTCCGGGGCCTTCTCCGGCTGGACGTGCCCTTCCGCTGCCTGGACAGCCACCGGGAGAAGGAGCGCGCTTTCCTGGGCATGGTGGGCGGCGACCCCCTCATGACCCGCGTCCCCCTCCTGTTCGTCGTGGGACCCCATGAGCCCTGACGCCCCCACCACCACTCCCTTCGCAAGCGTGGCCCTCCTCGGGCTCGGCGTCATGGGGGGCTCTCTTGGGCAGGCGCTGGGCGCCCTCCGCAGGCCGCCCCGACGCGTGGGGTGGTCGCCCGACCCCGGAGAGGGCGAGGCGGCCCTGGCCGGCGGTGCCCTCGACGCGGTGGCGGGATCCGTGGAGGACGCCGTGGCCGGCGCCGAGGTGGTGGTCCTGGCCGTTCCCGTCGCCGCCTGCGTGGAGCTCCTTCCCCGCGTTCTCCGCGCCATGCCGCCCGACGCGGTGCTCACCGACGTGGCCAGCCTCAAGGGCCCCGTGTGGGTGGCGGTAAGCAAGGCGGGCGCCCGCGCCCGCTGGGTGGGCTCCCACCCCATGTGCGGGAGCGCGGACTCGGGATACCGCGCCTCACGCCCCGACCTGTATCGCGGAGCCCGAGTCTGGGTGGTGCTCCCCCCGGAGGCCGGCGAGCACGTCGACGCCGTCGACGCCCTCTGGCTGGCCGTGGGCGCGCATACGGTGCGCATCGACTCGTCGGCCCACGACGCCCTCATGAGCTTCGTCAGCCACCTTCCCCAGCTCGCCTCCAACGCCCTCGCCCGGACGCTGGAGGACGCGGGTGTGGCCGCCGCGGCCCTGGGTCCCGGGGGGATCGACATGACCCGCCTCGCGGGGAGCTCCCCGGAGATGTGGCGGGACATCCTCGCCCTGTCCTTCACACCTCCCCTCTCCGACGGTCTCCGGACCATGGCGGACCACCTGCGCGCCCTGGCCGACGCCCTCGAGGCGAGGGACGTGGACGCGATCGCGTCCCTCATGGAGGCCACCCGCGCATGGAAGACGCGCACATGAGCATCAGGGTCCCCGGCGACAAGTCCCTCACGCAGCGCGCCCTCATCTTCTCCGGGCTCGCGGAGGGGGAGAGCGTCCTCTCCGGCCTCCTCTACGGGGGGGATGCCGCGTCCACAGCAGGGGCGCTCCGGCTCCTGGGCGTGCCCCTGGGCCCCATCCCCTCCGACGGGAGCCCGGTGCGCGTGGAGGGCCTGGGCCTCCAGGGAATCACCCAGCCCGACGTCCCCCTGGACCTGGGGAACTCGGGGACGGGAACACGCCTCCTCATGGGGGTCCTGGCCGGCTCGCCCGTGACGGCGCTGGTCACCGGAGACGCCTCGCTCCGGAGCCGGCCCATGGCCCGCGTGGTGGAGCCCCTCGCACGCATGGGGGCCACCTTCCGCTCCCTGGAGGTGGAGGGGCGCCTTCCCCTGGAGGTGCGGGGAGCCCGTCCCCTGGCCCCGCTGGAGTGGCCTTCCCCCGTGGCCAGCGCCCAGGTGAAGAGCGCCCTCCTGCTCGCCGGGGTCACCGGGGGGGCGTTCGTGCTGTACAACGAGCCCCGGCGCTCCCGGGACCACACCGAGCGACTTCTGGCCATGATGGGCGCCCCGCTGGTGGAGCACGCGGCGGGGGGCGGGTGGCGCGTGGAGCTCCGCGACCCGCCCGAGCGCCTCCGGCCCCTGGAGTTCCAGGTTCCCGGGGATCCGTCCTCGGCGGCCTTCTTCCTCGCGCTGGCGGCGCTGGGGGGCGCGGGCGACCAGCTGGACGTGGACGACGTGGGCCTCAACCCCACCCGCACCGCCTTCCTGGACGTGCTGCGCCGGATGGGCGCCCGCGTCGAGGCCACCCTCGCCGCGGACCCGGAGGGAGGGGAGCCCGTGGGCACCCTCACCGTCGGGCCCGCCGCCCTCCGGGCCACGGAGGTGGGAGGCGACGAGGTGCCCGGGCTCATCGACGAGCTCCCGCTGGTGGCGGTCCTGGGCGCCCGCGCGCAGGGCGAAACCCGCATCACCGGGGCCGGAGAGCTCCGGCACAAGGAGTCGGACCGCATCACCGCCACCGTGGAGAACCTGCGGGGGCTGGGGGTGGAAGCGGAGGAGCTCCCCGACGGGATGGTGGTGGTGGGCTCCGACCGGCCACTCCGGGGCAAGATCAGGACCCGGGGCGACCACCGCATCGCCATGGCCTTCGGTGTCCTGGGCGCCCTCCCGGGAAACCGCATCGGAGTGGACGACCCCGACGCCGCGGACGTGAGCTTCCCCGGCTTCTGGAAGCTCCTGGACGGGGTGGCCCGGGGGAAGCGCGGGTGAGCGCCCCTCGGCGGGAGGGACCCGTGGTGACGCTGGACGGCCCCGCGGGCTCGGGGAAGTCCACCACCGCCCGCGAGGTCGCGCGCCGCCTGGGCTTTCGGCACCTGGACTCGGGCGCCCTCTACCGCGCCCTCACCGTCGCCCTCCTCCGCTCGGAGTACCCCCGCGAAACATGGGATTCCCTGTCCGAGGACGCGCTGCTGCGGCTGGGGGTCCGCGTCACCGCCTCGCGTTCGACGCTCCAGGTCCTCCTGGGCGACCAGACCCTGGACCGGGAGCTCCGCACCCCCGAGGTGACGGCCCTGGTCTCGCCCCTGGCCCGGCTGTCGGCGGTGCGGAGCGCGCTGCTGGGCCTCCAACGCCAGGCCGGGGCGCACGGGCGGCTCGTCGCCGACGGCCGGGACATGGGGACCGTGGTCTTCCCCGACGCCGAGGTGAAGGTCTTCCTCGTCGCCGACCTTCGGGAGCGGGCCCGTCGTCGCCTCCTCGAGCAGGCGGATACCGAGCCGACGGAGACCGCGGTGGAGGAGGAGGCTCGCCGCATCGCCGAGCGCGACGAGCGAGACTCCACGCGGGAGATCTCCCCCCTGCGGCGACCCGCCGACGCCGTGGACCTGGACACCACCCACCTCTCCTTCAGGGAGCAGGTGGAGGCGGTGGTTGCGCTGGTCAGGGCGAGGGCTCCCGAAACGTCCGACGTTGACCGGAATCCGCCCCGGACCTAAAATATCCAGGCTCGGCCCCAGCGGTTCGGGGGCCAGCCGGTGATCGCCGAGAGGCCACGGAGGGCGCCAGATGCGTCCCGGGCCTCTCTTGTTTCCCTCAGCCCGGACGTTCCGTTCCCGGAATGCCGGAAAAGGACCCGCGCTCCCGCGCGGGGTGCCCCGAGAACATGACCGACAACCAGACCCAGAACACAACGGACGGTTTCTCCGCCGAGGAGCTCGCCGAAGAGCAGGCCGTCATCGCCGCCCTCACCGAGGAGGGCGCCGACATCCCCGACGGGATCTCCCCCGAGCTCCTCCACGACCCGTACGGCGAGGAGCCCCTTACCACCTCCCGGGCGGACTTCGAAGCCCTTCTCGCCGACTTCGACGAGGACTTCCAGCACATCCGCGAAGGCGAGATCGTCAACGCCAAGGTCCTTCGCGTGACCGACTCGTCGGTGATCCTCGAGTTCGGCTTCAAGAGCGAGGGCTCGGTGGCCCTCGACGAGTTCAAGGACCCGCCGGAGCCCGGCCAGGAGGTTGAGGTCCTCCTCGAGAGCCTCGAGGACGACGACGGCGTCGTGGTCCTGTCGAAGAAGAAGGCCGACTTCCTCCGCGTCTGGGAGAAGATCCGCGAGGCCCACGAGGCCGACCGGCCGGTCAAGGGCACGCTGGTCCGCAAGATCAAGGGCGGCGTCACCGTGGACCTCATGGGCGTGGACGCGTTCCTCCCCGGGTCCCAGATCGCGCTCCGCCGGGTCCCCAACATCGAGGACCTCATCGGCGAGACCTACAAGTTCAAGATCATCAAGCTCAACAAGCGGCGGCGTAACATCGTGGTTTCGCGCCGGGTGATCCTGGAGGCCGAGCGCGAGAAGAAGCGCGAGACGCTGGTGAAGGAGCTCCTGGTGGGTCAGGTGCGCGAGGGCGTGGTGAAGAACATCACCGACTTCGGCGCCTTCATCGACCTGGGCGGCCTCGACGGCCTGCTCCACATCACCGACATGTCGTGGGGCCGCGTCGGCCACCCCTCCGAGGTGGTGGAGATCGGCAAGGCGCTGGACGTGAAGGTGCTGGACATCGACTGGAACCGGGAGCGCATCTCCCTGGGGATGAAGCAGCTCCTGCCGTATCCCTGGACGGACATCGACAAGAAGTACCCCGTGGGCTCCCGCGTCCGTGGCAAGGTGGTCTCCATCACCAACTACGGCGCCTTCGTGGAGCTGGAGAAGGGCGTGGAGGGCCTGGTGCACATCTCCGAGATGAGCTGGACGCGCAACGTCCGGCACCCCTCGAAGGTGGTGTCCATCGGCGAGGAGATCGAGGCGGTGGTCCTGAAGGTGGACCCCAACGACGAGAAGATCTCGCTGGGCATGAAGCAGATCGAGGAGGATCCGTGGCTGGCGCTGCCGGTGAAGTACCCCACCGGCACCAAGCTCAACGGCGTGGTCCGCAACCTCACCAGCTTCGGCGCCTTCGTGGAGATCGAGCCGGGCATCGATGGCCTGGTGCACGTCTCCGATATGAGCTGGACCAAGCGCGTCGAGCACCCCTCCGAGGTCGTGCAGAAGGGCCAGGAAGTGGACGTGATGGTGCTGGACGTGGACGCCGAGAACAAGCGGATCAGCCTCGGCATCAAGCAGCTCCAGGACGACCCGTGGCCCAGCATCTCCGAGCGCTTCGCCCCCGGCGTGGAGTGCGACGGCAAGGTCGCCCGCGTGCAGGACAAGGGCGTGGTGGTGGACCTGGGCGACGACATCGAGGGCTTCGTGCCCGCGTCCCACTCGGGCATCGAGGACGCCAACCGGCTGGAGGAGTACTACGCCGAGGGCGACGCGGTGAGCCTCCGGGTCATCGAGTCCGACGCCGCGAACCGGCGCATCGTCCTCGAGGTCACCGAGACGCCGGAGCGCAAGCCGCAGGAGGTCATCGAGGCCGCCCGTCGCGCCCGTGAGGCCGCCAAGGCCCAGGAGGCCGGAGAGGGCGAGGAGTCCGAGGCACCGGCGCCCAGGGCTACCGCGGCCGCCGTCGAGCCCGCCGCCGAGGAGGAGCCGGAGGCCGAGGCCGAGGCCGAGGTCGAGGAGGAAGGCGCGGCCGAGGAGGAGGGCGGGGCCGAGGCGTGAGCCGCCCCGCACTCGTGAAACCGAGCTCCCAAGGGGAATCATGACCCGACGGAACTGGATCGCCCGGACGCGGACAGCGTCCGGGCGCTTCCTTTTCGCCCTCCTGGCAGGGGGGGCGTCCTGCCAGGCGCCTCCGGCCCGCGTGCTGCCCGAGCCGGCGCCCCGTTTCGCCGACCCGGTGCTGGAGCGGGGTGCGCTCGCCCCGGCCCGGGAGGCCAGGGCGGCGCAGCTCTACCGCGAGGCAGAGGAGGCGTTGGAGGCGGGGGACGCGGCCCGGGCGCAGGCGCTGGCGGCCGAGGTGGTGGAGCTCTACCCGCAAGCGCCCGTGTCGGGCATGGCGCTCCTGACGTTCGCCCGCGCGGCGCTCCTGGCCGGGGCGCCGGAAACGGCGGAGCGGGCAGCCGACCGCTTCGCGCGCCTCCTCGCCGAAGGAGACCCGCGGGCCGCAGAGGCGCGACTCCTCCAGGCCGAGGCGCTGGAGCGGCGGGGCGACGAGGCGGCCCGCCTGGAGCGCCTCCTCCTCATCGAGCCGGGCGCACCCACCAACGTGGTGCTTCGGGCGGTGGACGCGGCCCGGGAGGCGGCGGGCCGCCTGGAGCGGGCCGACCTCGAACGCGTGCTGCGACGCACGCCGCCGGGGCAGGCGGTGCGCCCCGTGGCGCTGGCCCGATACGCCGCCCTCCTCGACGAGTCGGGAGAGGAGGACGAGGCGGAGCGCTTCGCCCGGGCCGCCCTGGACGCCGGCGCCCGGGGCACCGACTCCCTCCGCGCCGTGGCAGTCCTGTCGGGAACGACCGTCGCCGAGCTCATGGGCGCGGAGCCCACCCTCCCGTCCCCCGGCACGGAGCGGACCCTCACCCTCGGGACGATCCTGCCCACGGGTGGGTCGCCGGCGTTCCGGGACTTCGCGCTGTGGGTGGCGGAGGGCGTGGAGGTGGCGGCGGCCACCTGGCTGGAGGGCGTTCCGGTGGCCGTGGAGGCCCGGGACGACATGGCGAGCCCGGCGCAGGCGGCGTCCGCCCTCGGCGAGTTGGAGCGCGAGGGCGTGGCTGGGGTCGTCGGGTTCCTCGAGGAAGGAGCGCTCGGGGCGGCGGTGGACCGGCGCGCCCGGGGCACCCCCCTCGTCTCCCCCACCGCCCGCGTGGCCTCCGGTGACGGCGTGTACACCCTCTCGGGCGCCGACCCGCAGAGCGCGGTGGCCATGGCCCGGTACGCCGCCCGGGCGGGCTTCCGCCGGGTGGCCATGATCCACTCCCGCTCCCCCGAGTCGGTGGAGGAGGCCGACGCCTTCGAGGGCGCTCTCCGCTCCCTGGGCGTGCCTCTTGTGGGACGATTCCCCTACGACGCCGGCGCCACCTACTTCCAGGAGCAGATCCGCGGCGCCCAGGAGGCGCTCCGGGGGGCGGAGATCCGCGCGCTGGGCCTCGGCCCCGACGACACCCTCCACGTGGAGGTGCTGGAGCCCGTGGCGCTCTTCGTGCCCGTACCGCCGGAGGACGTGGAGCTGGTGGCGCCCCAGATCACCTTCTTCGGCCTGGACACCCTGGCCATCCGCGTGCTGGGAACCGGCGGCTGGACGGACCGGCAGGCCCTCGAGACCGTCGACCCGCGCCACACCACGGGCGTCGTGGCTACCGCTCCCGCCCCCGGCGGGCCCGGATCGCCGGGGTACGCCCGGTTCCGCCAGGCCTACGAGCGCCACTTCCAGCGCACGCTGGTGAGCCCGGTGCCCGCCCTGGGATACGATGCCGCGCTGCTGCTCCTGGAGGGGGCGCGGAACGGGGCCCGCACACCCCAGCAGCTCGCCGCGGCCCTCGGGCGGGTCCGCGACGTGGAGGGCGCCACCGGCATCCTCTCCATCATAGGCGGCCGCGTGCTGCGAAGGACCGAGGTGGTCCTCATCGAGCACGGAGCCCTCATTCCCACCGGCTGACCATGTCCATCCACGACAAGCTGAAGCGCCTCGAAGAGCTCCGCCGCGCCGCCGAGGAGGGCGGGGGGCCGGAACGTGTCCGCCAGCAGCACGAGCGGGGGAAGCTCTCCGCCCGGGAGCGGGTGGACCTCCTCCTGGACCCAGGCTCGTTCGTGGAGCTCGACCGCTTCGTCACGCACCGGGCCACCGACTTCGGCCTGGCGGACAAGAAGTTCCTCGGAGACGGCGTGGTCACCGGGTACGGCACGATCCACGGCCGCCTGGTCTACGTCTTCAGCCAGGACTTCACCGTCTTCGGCGGATCCCTTTCGGAAGCCCACGCCGAGAAGATCGTCAAGCTCCAGGACATGGCGCTGAAGAACGGGGCTCCCATCATCGGTCTCAACGACTCGGGCGGCGCCCGCATCCAGGAGGGCGTGGTGAGCCTGGGAGGCTACGCCGACATCTTCCTGCGCAACACGCTGGCGTCGGGGGTCATCCCCCAGATCTCGGTGGTCCTGGGGCCCTGCGCCGGGGGCGCGGTGTATTCGCCGGCCATCACCGACTTCATCTACATGGTCCGGGGGACGAGCTACATGTTCGTCACCGGCCCCAACGTGGTGAAGACCGTGACCCACGAGGACATCGACATGGAGGGGCTGGGCGGCGCCGACGTCCATGCCTCGAAGTCCGGGGTGGCCCACTTCGCCTTCGACACCGAGGCCGAGTGCCTGGCGTCGGTGCGGGAGCTCATGGCCTATCTCCCGCAGAACAACACCGACCTGCCGCCCTCCACCGAGGGGGCCGACCCCCCGGACCGGCAGGACGAGAAGCTCCTCGAGGTCGTGCCGGACAACCCCAACCGCCCCTACGACATGCACGACGTCATCCGCCACGTGGTGGACGGCGGGACGTTCTACGAGGTCCACGCCCAGTTCGCCGGGAACATCCTGGTGGGCTTCGCACGCCTCGGCGGCCAGGCGGTGGGCATCGTGGCCAACCAGCCGGCGGTGCTGGCGGGGGTGCTGGACATCGACTCCTCGGACAAGGGCGCCCGGTTCGTGCGCTTCTGCGACGCCTTCAACGTCCCCCTCGTGGTCTTCGAGGACGTGCCCGGCTTCCTCCCGGGCGTGACCCAGGAGCACGGGGGCATCATCCGCCACGGCGCCAAGCTCCTCTACGCCTTCAGCGAGGCCACCGTGCCCAAGGTGACGGTCATCACCCGGAAGGCGTACGGCGGGGCGTACGACGTGATGAACTCCAAGCACATCCGGGGCGACATCAACCTGGCGTGGCCCCAGGCCGAGATCGCCGTCATGGGCCCCAAGGGGGCGGTGGAGATCCTCTTCCGGAAGGAGATCGCCGAGGCCGAGGACCCAGCGGAGGCCACGGAGGCCCGCATCCAGGAATACCGTGACACGCTGGCCCATCCCTACATCGCCGCGGCGCGGGGGTACGTGGACGACGTCATCGACCCCCGGGAGACCCGACCCCGCCTCATCAGCGCCCTGGACATGCTCCGCAACAAGCGGGACGCCAACCCGGTGCGGAAGCACGGGAACATCCCGCTCTAGCGGACGGGGGCTGCGCCGAGCGGACAACCCCGGAGACGTCGTCGCGCATCTGAGGGAGTGGAATCGCGAGACAACCCCCTTGGAGGGACGACGATGTCGAGGATGATCTGGAAGCCGGGACGCGCCGTGGGCGCACTCCTGGCGCTGGGGGCCCTGGCGCTGACCGGCGCCGCGCCGGCGGCGGGCCAGAACGTGGTGGTGCGGCCCCGGGTCCACGTGCAGCAGGAGGACTGCAAGTGCGTGGACAAGGACGGGAAGCCCATCGAGCGGTGCACCTGCTTCGTCATGCCCGACGTGGATCGGATCACGACGACGGCCCTGTCCGCGGTGCGTGGCCGCGCGCGCCTCGGCGTTACGCTGGCCTCCGAAGCCAATCCCCGGGGCGCCGAGGTCGAGTCGGTCCTCGAGGAGGGGCCGGCCGACGAGGCGGGCATCCGCGAGGGTGACGTCATCACGCGCGTCGACGGCAAGAGCCTCCTCGAGCCCCTGGGCGCCGACCTGGAGCGGGACTTCGACGAGGACGGCAACCTCCCCGTGCAGCGTCTGATGGCGCTGGTCCGGGCCATCGACCCCGGCGACGACGTCGCGGTGGAGTACCTCCGCGACGGGGAGCGGCGCACCGCCACGCTGGAGGCCAGGGACCTGGGCGCCTGGAGCTTCTCCTACGCCATGCCCGACATGGGCCACGCGGAGATCCTCCGCGACCGCATGGGCGACCTGCAGGGACGGATGCGGGAGCTCAGGCTCCGCGCTCCGGGTGCCCCCGGAACCATCACCCTGTGGAACGACTCCGCGGACGCGCCCCGCGTCTTCCTGCGCGGCGACGCGCCCTCCGGCAGCTTCCGCTATCGCTTCGGGGGCGAGGACGACATCCTCCGGACCTGTCCCGCCCGCGCGGAGGGAGGCTGGGGGGTCCTGGCCTTCGGAGGGTGCCCGGGGGGACTCCAGCTCGTGGAGCTCAACCCGGGACTGGCGGAGTACTTCGGGACCTCCACCGGGGTGCTGGTGGCCGACGTCCACGCGGACTCCAGGACCGGTCTCCGCCCCGGCGACGTGGTCCTCGGCGTGGGAAGCCGGGACGCTGCCGACCCCGACCGGCTCCGGCGCATCCTGGACAGCTACGGCCCGGACGAGGAGGTGACCGTCCGGATCATGCGCCAGAAGCGGGAGATGAGCATCCAGGGCACGCTGGGGCGCTGACGGCGCCGCCGGACGCCGCGAGAGGTCCGACGCGGGGTGGGAGCCGGAGGCTCCCACCCCCGTGCCGGGGATGGGGCGGGGTTTCCCCCCACCGGCGCGAGTAGGGAACATCACGCCGCCCCGGAAACGACGTCTCCCCCCGCCCCCGGCCCGCCGGTGATCCGAAGCGTCCTCATCGCGAATCGCGGCGAAATCGCCCTCCGCATCGTGCGGGCGGCCCGGGAGCTGGGGATCCGCACGGTCGCGGTCTTTTCCGAGCCCGACCGGCTGGCCCCCCACGTCCTGGAAGCCGACGAAGCCCATTTCCTGGGACCGGCGCCCTCGTCCGAGAGCTACCTCCGCGTGGACCGGATCCTGGAGGCCGCCCGCAGATCGGGCGCCGAGGCGGTGCACCCGGGCTACGGCTTCCTGGCCGAGCGCGCCCACTTCGCCGAGGCGGTGACCGACGCGGGGCTCGTCTTCGTCGGACCCGACGCCGCCACGATCCACGCCATGGGCGACAAGACGGAGGCCCGGCGACGCATGCAGGCAGCCGGGGTGCCCATCGTCCCCGGGCTGGTGGACCCCCTGGCCGACAGCGCCGAGGCCCTGGACGCCGCGGCCGGCATCGGGTACCCGGTGCTCCTGAAGGCCGCCGCGGGGGGGGGTGGCAAGGGCATGCGGGTGGTGGAGGACGCGGCGCACCTTCCCCGGGCCTTCGAGGGCGCGCAACGGGAGGCGCTGGCGGCCTTCGGCGACGGGTCCGTGTACCTGGAGCGGTACCTGGGGCGCCCCCGGCACGTGGAGATCCAGGTCCTGGGCGACCGCCACGGGAACGTGATCCACCTCGCCGAGCGGGAGTGCTCCATCCAGCGGCGGCACCAGAAGCTGGTGGAGGAGTGCCCCTCGGCCGTCCTCACGCCGGAGCTTCGCGCCGCCATGGGCGAGGCGGCGGTACGCGCCGCCCAGGCGGTGGACTACGTGGGGGCCGGCACGGTAGAGTTCCTCTACCAGGACGGCGAGTTCTTCTTCCTGGAGATGAACACCCGCCTCCAGGTGGAGCACCCCGTCACCGAGCTGGTCACCGGCGTGGACATCGTGGCGTGGCAGCTCCGCGTCGCTTCGGGCGAGGCCCTGACCGTCCGCCAGGAGGACGTGGCCCTCTCCGGTCACTCCATCGAATGCCGCCTCACCTCGGAAGACCCGTATCGGGGCTTCCTCCCTTCGACGGGAACGGTGACCCACCTCCAGGTCCCCACGGGGCCCGGGGTGCGCTGGGACGGGGGCATCCAGGAGGGCTTCGAGGTCTCGCTGCACTACGACCCGCTCCTGGCCAAGCTCATCGTGCACGCGCCCACCCGGGCCGAGGCCATCCGGCGCATGGCCCGCGCCCTGGACGAGCTGGTGGTGGTGGGCGTGGACACCAGCGCCCCCTTCCACCGCCGGGTCATGGACGAGGCCGACTTCAGGGCGGGGAACCTGAGCATCCGCTACGTGGAGGAGCACCCGGACCTCCTGGACGGCCAGGTGCCCGACGACGTGCTCCGGGCGGCGGCGGTGGCAGCGGCGCTCCTGGAGGAGGAGCGCCGCCAGCGCCACCGCACGGTGCGCATCGGCGACGCCTCGACCGGGGGCATGACACCCTGGCGACGGGCCGGGTGGCCCTGGCAGGCCCCGTGAGGGAGGCCCCGTCCGTGGCGGTGGGAGACGTGGTGGCCCTGCGGATCCGGGCCCTGGCGTCCAGCGGGGCCGGGCTGGCCGAGCTCCCCGACGGCCGGGTGGCCTTCGTGCAGCGCGCGGCCCCCGGAGACCTGGTCGAGGCCCGGGTTCGGCGCCTGCGGCCCCGCTGGGGGCAGGCGGAGCTGCTGCGGGTCCTGGAGCCCGGGCCCGCCCGCGTGGAGGCGCCGTGCCCCCATTACCAGCGGTGCGGGGGATGCACCCTCCAGCACCTGGAGTACGACGAGCAGCGGGCGTGGAAGGCTCGCTTCGTCGCCGACGCCATGGCCCGCATCGGGGGCACCGACGTGGCCGCCCCCGAGGTGGTCGCCTCCCCGGAGCGGCTCCGGTACCGGAATCGGGTGACCTTCACCGTGCGACGCCTCTCCCCCAAGCGGGTGCTGGCCGGCTTCCACGCCCTGGAGGACCCCGCCCGGGTCGTGGACGTGGACCACCGCTGCCTCCTCCCCGAGCCCGCCATCGGCGAGGCCTGGGGCGCGCTGCGGGCGGCGTTGAGGGCCGGGGCGCCGGCCCTGCTGCCTCCCGCCCGGGAGCTCCGCGTCACGCTCCGGGCCCTGGAAGGCGGCGGCGTGGTGGCCCTCGTGCGGGGGGGTGCCCCGGGTTGGGACCCGGCGCCCCTCGCCGAGGGCGTCCCCGGGGTGGTAGGGGTCTGGCACTGGGCGGACGGCGCCGCCACGGCCGTCCACGTGGCCGGCGAGGCCTTCCTCGAGACGTGGGGCGAAGAGCGGGTCCCGGTGGGCGGACAGGCCTTCCTGCAGGTCAACCGAGCCGCCGCCGCCCCTCTCGCCGCGCACGTCCTGGCCCAAGCGGGAGCCGCGGGCCCCGCCGTGGACGCGTACTGCGGGGTGGGGGTCTACGGGAGGGCTCTGGCCCGCGCTGGCTGGACCGTGACGGGCATCGAGGTGGACGCCGACGCGTGCGCCGCGGCGCGCCACGGGGCCCCCGAGGGCTTCCGGGTGGTGGCGGGGCGCGTGGAGGAGCGGCTGGCCGACGTCCTTCCCGCAGGACTGGTGATCCTCAACCCCCCCCGCACCGGGCTCCACGGGGACATCCCGCCCCAGCTCCTCCGCCACCATCCCCCCCGCGTCGTCTACGTGAGCTGCGACCCCGCCACGCTGGCCCGGGACGCCCGGCGCCTGGCCGACGCCTACGCTCTCGCCTCGCTGCGCGGCTTCGACCTCTTTCCCCAGACCAGCCACGTGGAGACGGTGGCGGTCTTCACCCTCCGCGGCTCGGGCGGGAGGGCCTGATGCGCTACTACGTGACCGTGGGCACCCGCACCTTCGACGTGGAGCTCGGCCCCGGCGGTGCCACCGTGGACGGGACCCGCGTCTCCGCCCACCTGGCCCACGTGGAGGGGACCGATCTCAGGAGCCTCCTCGTGGACGGAGCCTCGTTCCGCATCCTGGCGGCCCGGGACGGCGACGCTCGGTGGCACCTCCACCTCCGGGGCCGCCGCTTCGCCGTGGAGGCGGTGGACGAGCGCACCCACACCATCCGCGAGATGACCGGGGCCGGCGCCGTCCCGTCCGGGCCCAGGCCCATCCGGGCGCCCATGCCCGGGCTGGTGGTCAAGATCGAGGTCGCCCCCGGGGACCGCGTCGACGCGGGGCAGGGAGTGGTCATCGTCGAGGCCATGAAGATGGAGAACGAGCTCAAGGCCGAGGGCCCCGCCGTGGTGGCGCGCATCCACGTGGCGCCGGGGCAGGCCGTGGAGAAGGACCAGGTGCTCATCGACCTGGAGCCCGTGGCGGAGGGGGAGCCCTGATGGCCGACCGGAAGGCCTTCCACACCGAGAGCGGCATCCCCGTGGACCGGGTGTACGGCCCCGGCGAGGGGGGCGCCTTCCCCTTCACCCGTGGCGTCTACCCGGACATGTACCGGGGGCGCGTGTGGACCATGCGCCAGTATGCCGGCTTCGGCACCGCCGAGGAGACGAACGAGCGCTTCCGGTACCTCCTGGAGCAGGGCCAGACGGGGCTTTCGGTGGCCTTCGACCTCCCCACCCAGATGGGCTACGACTCTGACCACGCGATGGCGGCCGGCGAGGTGGGGCGGGTGGGCGTGGCCGTCGACTCCGTGGACGACATGCGGACCCTCTTCCAGGGGATCCGCCTGGACCAGGTGTCCACGTCCATGACCATCAACTCCACGGCGGCCGTCCTGCTGGCGCTCTACGTCGCCCTGGGCGACGAGCAGGGCGTACCCAGGGACAGGCTCGCCGGGACCATCCAGAACGACGTCCTCAAGGAGTACATCGCCCGGGGGACCTACATCTACCCGGTGGCGCGGTCGCTGCGGCTCATCTCCGACATCATGGCGTTCTGCGCAGCCGAGGTGCCCCGCTGGAACACCATCTCCATCTCCGGCTACCACATCCGCGAGGCGGGCTCCACCGCGCCCCAGGAGGTGGCCTTCACCTTCGCCAACGGCCTCGAGTACGTGGAGCAGGCGCTGGCGCGCGGCATCGAGCTGGAGTCCTTCGCGCCGCGGCTCTCCTTCTTCTTCGCGGCCCACAACGACTTCCTCGAAGAGGTGGCCAAGTTCCGCGCCGCTCGCCGGCTCTGGGCCACCCTCATGCGGGAGCGGTACGGCGCCTCCGACCGGGCCTGCCTCCTCCGCTTCCACACCCAAACGGGCGGCTCCACCCTCACGGCGCAGCAGCCGCTGAACAACGTGGTCCGCGTGACCGTGCAGGCCCTGGCCGCGGTGCTGGGCGGGACGCAGTCCCTCCACACCAACGGGTACGACGAGGCCCTGGCGCTTCCCACGGAGGAGTCGGCGAAGCTGGCGCTGCGGACCCAGCAGATCCTCGCCGCGGAGTCGGGCGTCACCCGGACGGTGGACCCCCTGGGCGGCTCCCACTACGTGGAGGCCCTCACCGACGCCATCGAGACCCGGGCCCGGGAGTACCTGGAGCGCATCGCCGAGCTGGGCGGCGCGTCGCGGGCCATCGACTACATGCAGGAGGAGATCCACCGGGCCGCGTACGCCGTCCAGAAGGACATCGAGGCCGGAGAGCGCACCGTCGTGGGCGTGAACGCCAACACCGAGGAGGAGGGCCCTCTGCGCATCGCCCAGCCCGACTACACCGCCCTGGAGCGCGGGCAGAGGCGGAAGCTCGCCTCCTGGAAGGCGGGACGCGACGAGGGAGCCGTCCGAAGCGCACTGGAGGCCATCCGGCGAGCGGCCCGCGGAGACGAGAACCTCATGCCCCCCATCATCGTGGCCGTGAAGGCCGCCGTGACCCTGGGGGAAATCAGCGACGCCCTCCGGGGGGAGTGGGGCGTCTACGACGCCTGACGGGGTGCTGAAGAAGGGGCGCGCCCCCCCGGCGCGGTGGTCCGTGGGGTAGCGCAGCGTTAGCTTTTTGGGCTGTTTCAGCCGAACGCCAACGTCTTCGAAGCACGTCATGCCCACGTACGAGTACCGCTGCCCCCAGGGGCACAACTTCGAGGTGTTCCAGCGCATCTCCGACGAGCCGGGAGCCGCCTGTCCGGAGTGCGGCGAGGCGGCCCAGCGCCAGATCTCCGCGGGGGCGGGCTTCCTCTTCAAGGGGGACGGCTTCTACGTCACCGACTACCGGAGCGCCGACTACAAGAAGAAGGCCTCGTCGGAGGGCTCCACCGCCGGCTCCGGCAGGAGCGAGAAGGACTCCTCCTCGTCCACCGGCTCCTCGACTCCCTCCAGCTCCTCCGACGGCTGAGCCCATGCCCCAGGAAGCCATCCGCGCCGCCCTTGGAGCCGTGCTCTCGGAGCTCGGCGCCGCCGACGCCAACGTCCAGCTCGAGCGGCCGCGCGACCCCTCCCACGGCGACCTGGCCACGAACCTGGCCATGGTGCTCGCCAAGCGCCTGGGGCGGCCCCCCCGTGAGATCGCCGAGGAGATCGTCCGCCGCCTCGACCTGGAAGCGGCCGGCGTGAGCGCCGTGGAGGTGGCTGGGCCGGGCTTCCTCAACTTCCGCCTCACCGCGGGGGCGGTCGCGTCCCGTCTCGAGGAGGTCCTCCAGCGGGACGAGGACTTCGGGCGCTCCGACACGGGAGAGGGCGCCAGGGTCATGGTGGAGTTCGTCTCCGCCAATCCCACGGGTCCCCTCCACCTGGGGCACGGGCGTCAGGCGGCGCTGGGAGACGCGGTCGCGTCCCTCCTGGAGTGGACCGGGTGGGACGTCCACCGGGAGTACTACTACAACGACGCAGGCACCCAGATCGACAACCTGGCCCGCAGCGTCTGGGTGCGGTACCAGGAGCTCCACGGCCACGCCGCGGAGATGCCCGAGGGCGGCTACCAGGGCGAGTACATCCGGGACATCGCGCGGGGCCTGTCCGACGAGGTGGGCGACCGCTACGCCGGGGACGACTCGCCCCAGGCGTTGGACGCCATGCGCCTCTTCGCCGTGCACCTCCTCCGGGAGGAGCAGGACCGGGACCTGGCCGACTTCCGCGTCCGCTTCGACGAGTACTTCCTCGAGTCGTCGCTCTACACCGACGGGAAGGTGGACGGCGCCACCGAGGCGCTGAAGGGCACCGGCCACGTCTACGAGCGGGACGGCGCCCAGTGGCTCCGCACCACAGAGTTCGGCGACGACAAGGACCGGGTGATGATCCGCTCCAACGGCGCGCCGACGTACTTCCTCCCCGACGTGGCCTACCACATGGACAAGTGGGGGAGGGGGTTCCACCGGGTCATCAACGTCCAGGGGAGCGACCACCACGGAACCGTCGCCCGCGTGCGCGCCGGCCTCCAGGCCCTCGGGCTCCCCGCCGGGTACCCCGAGTACGTGCTGCACCAGATGGTGCGTGTCGAGCGGGACGGCAAGGAGGTGAAGTTCTCCAAGCGGGCGGGCTCCTACACCACCATGCGCGAGCTGTACGACGAGGTGGGCGTGGACGTGGCCCGCTACTTCCTGCAGATGCGCAAGCCCGACGCCCACCTGGTCTTCGACCTGGACATGGCGCTGGACCAGTCGGACAAGAACCCCGTCTACAAGGTCCAGTACGCGCATGCGCGGATGTGCTCGATCTTCGCCAAGGCCGGCGTGGAGCCCGAGGGGGTCAGCGCCGACGGCGCCGACCTCTCGCTGCTCTCCCATGAGCTGGAGCGGGAGCTGGTGAAGCGGCTGGGTGAGTTCCCCGAGACCGTCGAGCGGGCCGCCGCCGGGGCCACGCCCCACGTCATCTGCGACTACCTGGAGCAGACCGCGGGCGCCGCCAACTCCTGGTACCACGCGGGGAACCCTTCGCGGAACCCCGAGCTGGCCGTCCTGGTGGACGACCCGGGGCTGCGCGCCGCGCGCCTGGTGCTGGCCCGTGCGGTGCAGATCGTGCTCCGCAACGGCCTCACCCTCCTCGGCATCCAAGCTCCCCGGCGCATGGACCGCGCCGAGGAAGCGTAGCCTCAACCGCGAGCACCATGTCCATCCTCTGTGTCGGAAGCGTCGCCCTGGACTCGGTGGAGACGCCCTTCGGGAAGGCCGACCGGGTCCTGGGCGGATCCGCCGTCTTCTTCTCGGCGGCGGCCACGTTCTTCTCCCCGGTCCGGATCGTGGGCGTGGTGGGAGACGACTACCCCCACGGCGACCTGGACTTCCTCGCCGGCCGGGGAGCCGATCTCTCGGGGATCGAGACGCGGCCGGGGGAGAGCTTCTTCTGGGCCGGTCGCTACCATTACGACCTGAACGCCCGGGACACCCTGGAGACGCGGCTGGGGGTCTTCGCCGACTTCAAGCCCCGGATCCCCGACGCCTTCCGGGACGCGCGCCACGTGTTCCTGGGCAACATCGACCCGAGCCTCCAGCACGAGGTGCTGGACCAGGTGGAGAGGCCCGAGCTGGTGGCGTGCGACACCATGAATTACTGGATCGAGGGGAGCCGCAAGGAGCTCCTCTCCCTCCTGGAGCGGGTGGACATCCTCCTGGTGAACGACGGCGAGGCCCGTCAGCTCGCCGACGAGCCCAACCTCCTCAAGGCGTCCCGGTGGATCCGCGAGCGGGGCCCCCGGATCGTGGTGGTGAAGAAGGGGGAGCACGGCGCCATCCTCTTCGCCGACGGGTGGGTCTTCTTCGCGCCCGGCTACCCCCTGGAGGTGGTCTTCGACCCCACCGGCGCCGGCGACGCCTTCGCGGGCGGCTTCATGGGCTACGTCGCCCGCACCTCCTCCCTGGACGCGGAGGACCTCCGGCGCGCCATGGTGTATGGTTCGGTCATGGGCTCCTACGCCGTCGAGGACTTCAGCATCGACCGCTTCCGCACCCTCGATCCCGCCGAGGTCTCGGGGCGCGTGACGGAGTTCCGAGAGATGACCGCTTTCGAGACCCGCGTGGAGGGGAGCCATGTCTGAGGGAGGCCTGAGCTACCGCGACGCCGGCGTGGACCTGGACGCGGCAGAGCGGGCCAAAGACCGCCTCAAGGCTCTGGTGGCGTCCACCCGGGACCGGTACACCCTCTCCGACCTGGGGCTCTTCGGGGGCCTCTACCAGGTCCCCGACGGCCTGGCCACCCCCGTGCTGGTGTCGTCCGCCGACGGCGTGGGGACCAAGCTGAAGGTCGCCTTCGAGGCCGGGCGCCACGACACGGTGGGCCAGTGCCTGGTGAACCACTGCGTCAACGACATCCTGGTCCAGGGCGCCCGCCCCCTCTTCTTCCTGGACTACCTGGCCACCGGCGAGATGGACGAGACGGTGGTCACACAGGTGGTGAGCGGCGTCGCCGTGGCGTGCAAGGAGAACGCCTGCGCGCTCCTGGGGGGTGAGACCGCCCAGATGCCCGACTTCTATGCCGCGGACGAGTACGACCTGGCAGGCTTCATCGTGGGCGTGGTGGAGCGGGACCGGGTCCTGGACGGCCGGGACATCCGCGAGGGCGACGTGCTCCTGGGCCTGGCCTCCACCGGGCTGCACACCAACGGGTACACGCTGGCCCGACGCATCGTCTTCGACGTCATGGGGCTCGCCGTCGGCGACGAGCTTCCCGGCACGGGCCGGTCCGTGGCCGACGAGCTCCTCTCCGTCCATCGGAGCTATCTCCCCGTCCTCTGGCCCCTCCTGGAAGCGGGACGGGTCCGGGGGCTGGCTCACATCACCGGCGGGGGCATCCCCGGCAACCTCCCCCGGGTTCTCCCCGAGGGGCTGGGGGCGGTGGTGGATCGTGCGGCCTGGGAGGTTCCGCCGGTGTTCCGTACCCTCCAGGATGCCGGCCGGGTGGATCGTTTCGAGATGGACCGTGTCTTCAACATGGGCATCGGCATGTTGATCGTGGTGCGCCCGGACGACGCGGACGACGTGGCCCGCTCCGCCCGCGCCGCCGGCACGGAGGTCTGGAGCGTGGGCCAGGTGGAATCGGGGAAGGGCGTGCGGTACCTGGGATGAAGGCCCCCGGCGTTCGCCCCGGCGTCGTGGCGATTGTGGCCCTCGTCCTGTCCCTTTTCCCGGGGGGAGGGGCCCTGGCCCAATCCGCCGTCCGGGACCTGGCGGACCGCTGCGCCGCAGGAGGCGTGGCCCCGACGCGCTGTATCGAGCTCGCCGTGACCGCCCGCTCCCTCCAGGGTGCGTCGGGCCTGCTGGCGGGGCTGGGTTCGGAGGTGGCCGGAAGCCCGAGCACGCTGGGGCGCCGCCTGGGGACCAGCCCTCGCATCGCGGTGAGCACCCGGGCGGCCTTCGCCCCGGTGACCCTTCCCGACCTCCAGGACCCGGGCTCCGAGCCCTCGCGGGAAGCCTCCTTCGTCGTCCCCGCGGTGCACGCCGGCGTGGCCCTGGGCGTCTTCGACGGCTTCTTCCTCCTCCCCACCGTGGGGGGCGTGCTCAGCCTGGACCTCCTGGGACAGACCAGCGTCCTCTTCTTCCCCCCGGGGGAGGGCTTCGACGGGAGGGCCTCGGCCTGGTCGGTGGGGGCGCGCCTGGGGATCCTCCGGGAGTCCTTCACCCTTCCCGGCGTCGCGGTCTCCGTGACCCGCCGCGACGTTGCCCCCCTGCGCTTCGGCGACGCCCAGGGACCCGGCGGAGGCTCGGTGGAGGTGGACCCCGTGGTGACGTCGGTGCGCGCCACCGTGGGCAAGGACCTCCTCTCCCTGGGCGTGATGGCCGGCATGGGATGGGACTGGTACTCGGGCTCGACGACGGTGCGGGCGCCGGGGGGCTCCGCCGACGCGTGGACCGAGGACGACTTCGCCCACGCCCGCACGCTCCTCTTCGGGGGGCTCTCCATGAACTTCCTGGTCCTCCAGCTCTCCGGGGAGGTGGGGTGGGCCCGGGGCTACGGCGCCGTGGACCCGTACCGGGGAGCCCCCTTCGACCCGACCTCGGGAACGGCGTACGGAAGCCTGGCGCTCCGCCTGACCCTCTGAGGATGGCCACCGACCCCTCGCTCACGCCCGCGGACCAGGGCTACCTGGCCCGGGCCCGGCTCCTGGCCCGCGAGGGGTGGGGGCGCGTCCACCCGAACCCGCTGGTGGGGTGCGTCCTGGTCCGCGACGGCGAAGTGGTGGGGGAGGGGTACCACCGCGAGTTCGGCGGCCCCCACGCCGAGATCGTCGCCCTGGAGGCGGCACGCTCCCGGGCGGAGGGGGCCACGGCGTACGTCACGCTGGAGCCCTGCGACCATTTCGGGAAGACGCCCCCGTGCACGCAGGCCCTCGTCCAGGCGGGCGTGACGAAGGTGGTGTACGGCGCTGCCGACCCGGGGGCCGAGTCCGGCGGGGGGGCGGCGACGCTCCGCGCCGCCGGCATCGAGGTGGTCGGGCCGGCCTGGGACCCGGCCCTGGCCCAGGCGGAGAACCCGGCGTTCCTCCACGCGGCGCGGCACGGGACGCCCTTCGTCGCCGTCAAGCTGGCGCAGACGCTGGACGGCGTCATCGCCGAGGCACCGGGGCGGTCCACGCGCATCACCGGCCCCGAGGCCGAGCGGGAGGTGCACCGTCTCCGCTCCGGCTTCGACGCCCTCCTGGTGGGTGCGGGGACGGTGAGGGCCGACGACCCCCGCCTCACCGTTCGCCTGGCCGAGCCCGGCCGGACCCCGCCCGCCCGGTTCGTCCTGGACCCCCGGGCGGAGATGCCCTCCACGGCGGCGCTGTTGCGGGACGCCGCCAGGGCCCCGGTCCACGTCTTCACGCGCCGGGACGTGCGGGAGCTTGAGCTGGAGCGTCTCGAGGGCGCCGGTGCCCACGTGCACCCCATCCCCTTCGACCGGTCCGGGCTGGACCTGGAGGCCCTCCTCTCGGTGGCCTGGGGGCTGGGCGTCCGATCCATCCTCTGCGAGGGCGGGGGCAGGCTGGCGGCCTCCCTCCTCGTCCGCGGGCTCTCCCAGCGGATCTATCTCTTCGTGGCCCCGTGGACCCACGGCCCCGGAGGCGTGCCCGCCTTCCCAGGGGTGGGCCGGGACGCATGGGACCGCTTCCATCCCACCCTCCCGCCGGAGACCCACGGACGGGACACGCTTCTCGTGCTGGACCGGAGACCCGACTGATGTTCACCGGGATCATCGAGACCACCGGCCTCGTCGCCGAGGCCCGGGACCTGGACACCACCCGCCGCTTCGTCGTGCGCGCCGAGGCCTTCGAGGGGGCCCTCGAGCCCGGCGACTCCATCGCCGTGGACGGGGCCTGCCTCACCGCCGTGGCCGTGGACGGGGCCACCTTCGCGGTGGACGTCATCGGCACCACGCTGGAACGGACCATCGCCGGAGGGTACGGGGAAGGGGCCCGCGTAAACCTGGAGCGCGCCATGGCCATGGGAGCTCGGCTAGACGGCCATCTCGTTCAGGGACACGTAGATGGGGTCGGCCACCTGGAGCAGGTTCGAGAGGACGGCGAGTACTGGCTGATGGACTTCCGCATCCCCCGGGACGTGGCGGAGACGACCATCCTCCACGGCTCCATCGCCCTCAACGGGGTGAGCCTCACGGTGAGTGACATGCCCGCACCGGACGTCGTCCGTATCGGGATCATCCCGTTCACCTGGGAGCACACCAACCTGGGAGCCCTCGCGCCCGGAGGCCGTGTGAACGTGGAGGGGGACCTGATCGGGAAGTACGTGGGTAGGATTCTCGCCGTGCGCGGTGGCTGACCGCGCTGGACACCAGGGAACAGGAAGCGACCATGCCGTTCGATCGTGTCGAGGACGCCATCGAGGACATCCGCCAGGGGCGGATGGTCATCGTGGCCGACGACGAGGACCGAGAGAACGAAGGCGATCTGGTGATGGCGGCGTCGCTGGTGACGCCCGACCACATCAACTTCATGACCAAGCACGGCCGGGGGCTCATCTGCGTTGCGCTCACCAACGAGCGCGCCGACGCGTTGGAGCTCCCGCTCATGACCGACGCCAACACCGACCCCCAGGGCACCGCCTTCACCATCTCGGTGGACGCCCACCGCCGCTTCGGCGTCACCACGGGGATCAGCGCCCACGACCGCGCCAAGACCATCCAGGTGCTCCTGGACCCCCGCACGGCCCCGACGGACCTGCGCCGGCCGGGCCACATCTTCCCCCTCAGGGCCAAGCCCGGAGGCGTGCTGCGGCGGGTGGGCCAGACCGAGGCCGGCGTCGACCTGGCCCGCCTGGCCGGGCTGGAGCCCGCGGGGGTGATCTGCGAGATCCTGAACGAGGATGGCACGATGGCGCGCCGTCCCCAGCTCGAGAAGATCGCCGCGGACCACGACCTCAAGTTCATCACGGTGGCCCAGCTCGTGGCGTACCGCCTCACCAAGACGCGCCTGGTGAAGCGGGTGGCCACCGCCGACCTCCCCACCAAGCTCGGCAACTTCACCGTCATCGGGTACGAGAGCATCGTGGACCGCCGCGAGCACCTGGCGCTGGTGAAGGGCGACATCGCCGGGAAGGCCAACGTCCTGGTGCGCATGCACTCCGAGTGCATGACCGGAGACGTGTTCTCGTCCCTCCGGTGCGACTGCGGAGACCAGCTCGAAGCCGCCATGCGCCGCATCGAGGAGGAGGGACTCGGGGCCATCGTCTACCTGCGCCAGGAGGGGCGGGGCATCGGGCTGGGGAACAAGCTGAAGGCCTACGCCCTCCAGGACGAGGGCATGGACACGGTGGAGGCCAACGAGCGCCTGGGCTTCAAGCCGGACCTGCGGGACTACGGCATCGGGGCACAGATCCTCCTCGACCTGGGCCTCACGTCCATCCGCCTCCTCACCAACAACCCCCGCAAGATCGTCGGCCTGGACGGGTACGACATCGAGATCACCGGCCGGGAGCCCCTCCAGGTCCCCGCTGGGGAGCACAACGAGCGGTACCTGGACACCAAGCGCACCAAGCTGGGACACCTCCTGTGAGCTCCAGTGGAAGCCACGCGGCTCAGACCCGCGGAACGGTGGACGCCGACGGGCTTCGCGTCGCCGTGATCGTGGCGCGCTTCAACGCCGACGTCACCGACCGCCTCCTGGACGGCGCCATGGCGTGCCTGCGCGAGCACGGGGCCGCGGAGAGCGACGTCGACGTCTACCGGGTCCCCGGGGCCTGGGAGTTGCCCCAGGCCGCGGCGCGGGTGGTGGCGCGGGGGCGCCACGGAGCCATCGTCACCCTCGGGTGCGTCATCCGCGGCGAGACGCCCCACTTCGAGTACGTGTGCGACGAAGCCAACCGGGGGCTCGGCGAGGTGGCCCGGGCCAGCCGCGCACCGCTTGTCTTCGGCGTCCTCACCACCGACACCCACGCCCAGGCCATGGCCCGGGCGGGAGAGGGCCCCTCCAACAAGGGGTACGAGGTCACCCTGGCCGCCCTGCAGATGGTGGCCCTCTACCGGAGCATGGACGGCCGATGACCGAGCACAGGGCGGGGGGGATGGGAAGGGTGGAGCGGCTGGATCGCACCCGGGCCCGGGCCTGGATCCTCCAGATCCAGTACCGCTGGGAGAGCACGGGGCGGCCAGGATCGCTTCGCGACGCGCTGGTGGAGACGCTGGCGACCCGTCGCGTGTCGCCGCGGCGCGTGCCCTACGTGCGCCAGGTGCTCACCCTCCTGGACCAGCACATGGCCGACGTGGACCGGACCCTCCAGGGCGCGCTGGAGAATTGGCGCCTGGAGCGCCTCTCCACCCTGGACAGGGCCGTCCTGCGCCTCGCCGCCGCCGAGATGCTGTACATGGAGGACGTCCCTCCCAAGGTCTCCATCCAGGAGGCCATCCGACTCTCGGAGCAGTATGGGGGCCTGGATTCCCCGCGCTTCGTGAACGGCGTCCTCGACGCCCTGTACAAAGGGCTTCCAGGGGCGGGAAAGTGACCCAGGGGCCCCGGGGGGACGCGCCACTCCGGATCCTGGTGGTGAACTGGCAGGACCGGGAGAACCCCCAGGGAGGCGGGGCCGAGACCCACCTCCACGAGACCTTCGGCCGACTGGCGTCTCGAGGGCACCGGGTGACCCTCCTCGCCTCGGGGTGGCCGGGCTGCGCCCCCACGGCGGAGCTGGACGGCATCCGCGTGCACCGCACCGGCGGGCGCTACACCTTCTCCCTCGCGGCCCCGCTCCACTTCCGCCGCCACCTGGCAGGGGAGCCCTTCGACGTGGTGGTGGAGGACCTGAACAAGGTCCCCCTCTTCACGCCGTACTGGACCCCCGGACCCGTGGCTCTCCTGGTGCACCACCTCTTCGGCGTCACCGCGTTCCGGGAGGCCTCGCTCCCCCTGGCCGCCGCGACGTGGCTCCTGGAGCGGCCGGTGCCCCGGGTCTTCGCGGGGACCGACACCGTCGCGGTTTCGGAGAGCACGCGGGCCGACCTGGCGGGAAGGGGCATGGACCCCTCGCTCATCGAGGTGATTCCCAACGGACTGGACCTGTCGGGCATCGCCGCGGCGGCGGAGGGGGAGCGGTACGAGGAGCCCACGCTCCTGTACCTGGGCCGCCTGAAGCGGTACAAGGGCGTGGACCTGGTCATCGGGGCCCTCGCCCGCCTCCGCGCCGCGGGGCTCCCCGCGCGGCTCCTGGTGGGCGGAAAGGGGGACCACGCACCCGTTCTCCGTGCCCTGGCGGCGCGGATGGGGGTGGCGGACGCCGTGGACTTCCTCGGGTTCGTGAGCGAGGAGGAGAAGCGCGCGCTGTTCCGGCGCAGCTGGGTGCACGTCCTCGCATCGCCCAAGGAGGGCTGGGGGATCGCCTGCTTGGAAGCGGCGGCGGCCGGGACACCCACCGTGGCCAGCGATGCCCCGGGGCTTCGGGATTCGGTGGTGGACGGGGACACCGGGTACCTGGTCCCCCACGGCGACGTGGAGGCCCTGGCCCGGGCCATCGCCCGGCTCCTGGCGGACCCGGCGCTCAGGGACCGCATGGGCCACCAGGCCCGACGCTTCGCCGAGGGGTTCTCCTGGGACGCCTCGGCCGACGCCATGGAGTCGTTCCTCACCCGGGTGGTACGGAAATCCCGGTCCGGCTAATTTTCTTCATGACTGCCCACCCCTCAGCTCGGAGGCCGACTTGAGAATCCAGGTCGCGGCGCGCCACTGCGATATCCCCGATTCCGTCCGTAAACGCACCGAAGAGCAGATCACCCGCCTCGCGAAGTACGACCCCAGGGTCGCCGCCGCCGAGGTGGTTTTCGAGGAGGAGAAACGCGTCAGGAAGGTGGAGGTCATCCTCTCCGTCGACCGGGGCGAGCCCGTGGTGGCGAGGGGAGAGGGCGAGGAGTTCCGGACGGCTCTGGACAAAGTGGTGGACCGCCTCGGCCGCATCCTCAGGCGGCAGAGGGGCCAGGCCAAGAGCCACCAGGGACCCCGGCTCTCCGGGGGAGTGGCCGTCGAGTAGGTCGAGCCGCTCGTGAGCCCGAACCCTCCCGGCCCGGGCGCCCCCGGCGTGAAGAGCATCTCCGTGCAGGAGATCCTGGACGTCAAGCGCGACACCCTGGCCCTCGAGCTTCTCACGCCCGGGGTCCCGTTGGACCGGCGGGCCGCGGACCCGGACATCTCCAGCCCTGGGCTCGCGCTGGCCGGCTTCACCGCCCGCATCGCCGAGGGGCGCATGTGGGTCTTCGGCGAGACGGAGATGACGTACCTCTCGTCGCTCTCGCCGGAGCAGGCCCGGGAGAATCTGGTGCGCCTGTGCTCCTTCGACGTGCCCGCCATCTTCGTGAGCAAGGGGCAGGCCGTTCCCGAGTACTTCCTCGAGGCGGCCCGGGAGAAGGGCGTTCCCGTCATCCTCAGCCGCCGCTCCACCAAGGACGTGTACCAGCGCCTCAAGCCCTTCCTGGAGGCGGCGCTGGCCCCCAGCACCAACCTCCACGGGTCCCTGGCCGACGTGTACGGCGTCGGGCTGCTCTTCGTGGGGGAGAGCGGCGTGGGCAAGAGTGAATGCGTCCTGGACCTGGTGGAGCGGGGCCACCGCCTCGTGGCCGACGACCTGGTCCTCGTGACCCGCCAGGGGAACGACGTCCTCATCGGGAAGGGGCACGAGCTCCAGCGCCACCACATGGAGATCCGGGGCGTGGGGATCATCGACATCCCCACCCTCTTCGGCGTCCGGGCTGTCCGTCAGCAGAAGCGCATCGAGGTGGTCGTCCAGCTCGAGATCTGGGACGCCGATCGCAGCTACTCGCGCACGGGCCTGGAGGAGGACGAGACGCTCATCCTCGGCGTGAAGATCCCCCGGGTCACGGTCCCCCTCAATCCCGGCAAGAACATCACCGTCATCTCCGAGGTGGTGGCCATGAACCACCTCCTCAAGTACTCGGGGATCAACTCCGCCCGGGCTTTCGACCAGCGCCTGCGCGACCACCTGAAGCCCGTCCGTGAGTACCTCGAGCAGGACTATGAGTGAACCCGGTGGCGTGCGCGGAATCGTCGTCGGGCACGGCGGCATGGCCCAGGGTCTCGTGGACGCCGTCCGGCGCATCGCCGGGGGCGCCGCCGACGCCCTCGTGCCCCTCTCCAACGAGGGTCTGAGTCCCGGGGACCTGCAGGCGGCACTCCGGGAGCACGCGGGAGACGGGCCGTCCATCGTCTTCACCGACCTCCTCTCCGGGAGCTGCGCCCTCGCCGCCATGGTGTGCGTGCGGGGGTCCGACCACCAGGCGGTGATCTGCGGCGTGAACCTCCCCGTCCTCCTCGACTTCGTGTTCCATCGGGACATGCCTCTCGAGGAGCTCGTGGGGCGCCTGGTCGACAAGGGCCGGGACGGGATACGCGCCCTCCCCGGGAAGGGCTGACCGCGAGGCCCATGCCCATCGTCCTCTGGCGGGTCGACGAGCGCCTGATCCATGGCCAGGTCGTGCTGGGCTGGGGAAGCCAGCTCCGCCCGGACCGCTACCTGGTGGTGGACGACGAGCTCGCCGGCAGCGAGTGGGAGCAGGAGCTCTACCGCCTGGGGGCCGGCGGCGCCGACGTGGTCTTCGCCGGCGTCGAGAGCGCCCGCGCCACCTTCCCCGAGTGGCGCGACGCGGACCAACGCTCCATCCTTCTGGTTCGTGACGTCGCCACCCTGGGCCGCTTCGCCAGGGGTGGGGTCCTCCGGGGGCTTTCGGTCAACCTCGGGGGCGTGCATCACGGGGCCGGGAGGCGCGAGATCCTGACCTACCTCCACCTCTCCGACGAGGACAGCGAAACGCTGGCTTCACTGGTGGATGAGGGTGTAGAGATCTCGGCCCAGGACCTCCCCGATGCGCCGCGCGTGTCCTCGAAGACCCTGCTGGGTGCTTGATGGAGCTTCTCCAGATCGCCCTCGTCGGTGGCGTCCTCGCGCTGGACGCCACGTCGGTTGGCCAGTTCATGGTGTCACGGCCCCTGGTGGCCGGAGCCCTCACCGGGTGGCTCCTGGGCGACCCGTCTCTTGGCCTCGCGGTGGGCGCGCTCCTGGAGCTGTACCTCCTGGTTTCGTTCCCCAGCGGGGGCGCCCGGTTTCCGGAAGGCGCGACGGCCACCGTGGTGGCCGTCGCGAGCGCCCTGGCGGTGGATGGCCCCGGGGCCATCCCCCTGGGCGTGGCCGCCGGCCTGGTCTGGGGTCAGGTCGGGGGGGTCTCGGTGACCGTGCTGCGCCGCCTCAACGGCCGCCTGGTCTCCGATGCCGACACGGGTACGCCCGAGCGCCTGGTCCGGGCGCACCTGGCCGCCATGGCCCTGGACGCGCTCCGGGGCGCGTCGGTGACCCTGGTGGGCGCGGCGCTCAGCCGCTGGACGGTGGCGTGGCTGGCCGACGGGTGGCCCCTGGAAGGGGAGGACAGCCTGGGACTCCTCCTGGTGGGCGGCGCCGTATCCGGCGGCATCTTCCTCCGGGACCTGGGCGGGTTCCGGCGCCGGCGCGTGCTCCTCGCCACCGGCATGGCCGTGGGCCTGGTGGGAGCACGGTTCCTCTCATGAGCGCCCTCCCTCGCTGGACGCTGGCGTCGGCGTTCGCCCGCTCCTTCCTCATCCAGGGGTCGTGGAACTACCGGACCATGCTGGGTTCGGGGTTCGCCTTCGCCATGCTGCCGGCCCTGCGCCACCTGGCCAAGGGGAACCCCTCGGAGCTGGAGGCATCCATCCGGCGCCACATGGAGCACTTCAATGCCCACCCCTACCTCTCCAACGTGGCCCTGGGCGCGGTGCTGCGTCTCGAGGCCGACGGCGAGGACGCCGAAGCGGTGCGCCGATTCAAGACCGCGGTGCGGGGCCCCCTGGGCGGCCTCGGCGACGCGTTGGTCTGGGCCTCGTGGCTCCCTGCCGTCTCCCTGGCGGCCCTCACCCTCTACTGGCTCGGCGCGCCGGGCTGGCTGTCGGTGCTGGCCTTCCTCACCGTCTACAACGTGGGCCACGTGGGGCTCCGGGCCTGGGGCTTCCGGGCGGGCCTCGCCGAGGGGCGCGGCGTGGGCAGGTCGCTCTCCGCGGCGGCGTTGGGCGCCTGGACCGAGCGGCTCCGCGCCCTGGCCGGGCTCCTCCTGGGGACCATGGTGGGCGCGATCCTGGGAGGCGAGGGCGGGCTGGGGGACGCGGGTCCGCTCTGGGGTGCCCTCGCCGCGGCCGCCTTCCTGGGCGGCTCCGTGGTAGGGCACCGGCTGTGGCGCCCCACCGCCGTCGCCGTGGTGGCCACCGTGGCGGTCCTGGCCACCTGGGGGTGGGCGACATGACCGAGAACGGGCGGCTCGAGCGCGAGGTCCAGATCCTCAACCGCGCCGGCATGCACGCGCGCCCGGCGGCGGAGTTCGTGAAGACCGCCGGCCGCTTCGCCGCGGACATCACGGTGGAGAAGGACGGGCTCGAGGTGAACGGCAAGAGCATCATGGGCGTGCTCATGCTGGCGGCCGAGCAGGGGAGCTGGCTCAGGCTGCGCGCCTCCGGCGCCGACGCCGCGGAGGCCCTGGACAGCCTCGTCGACCTGGTGGGCCGGGGCTTCGGCTTCGAGGAGATGTGATGTCGCAGATCCTGGATGGCTCGCCGGCCTCCGAGGGCATCGCCTCGGGGAAGATCTTCCTCCTCCACTGGGGCGTGCCCACCGTGCCCCACGAGACCGTGTCCGTGGACGTGGTGCCCCAGGAGGTGGAGCGCTTCCACGAGGCCCGGGCGTGGGCCAAGGACCGCATCCGCGAGGTGAAGGCGGCCACCGAGGCCCGCCTGGGGCCCGTCGAGGCGCGGATCTTCGACCCCCAGCTCCTCATGCTCGACGACCCGGCGGTGGTGGCGGGCACCGTGCGCTACATCGAGGAGAACCACCTCCGTGCCCAGCGGGCCTTCGAGTTCCGCATGCTGGAGCTCCAGGCGATGTGGAGCCGCACGTCCCAGCCCATGGTCCTGGACCGCCTCAACGACCTGGAGGACGTCATGATCCGCGTCCTCCACCGCTTGCTGGGGCACCACGATCCCTCGGACCTGGCGCAGGAGCGCGACGGCGTCATCGTCGTCGCGCGCAACCTCACGCCCAGCCTCACCGTCCACCTGGACCCGGCGCGGGTCCTGGGCGTGGCGACGGACCTGGGCACGCGAACGGCCCACTGGGTCATCCTGGCCCGCTCGCTGGAGATCCCCGCGGTGGTGGGCTTGGGTCGCGTCTCGCAACTCGCCCGCGAGGGACAGGAGGCCATCCTCGACGGCCGCATCGGGCGCATCGTCCTCGACCCCTCGGCCTCGGACCGCGCGGCCTTCAAGGCCCGCAAGGAGCGCCTCCTGGTGTGGGAGGAGGAGATCGCCGTCATCGCCCGCCAGGAGTCGGTGACGCTGGATGGACAGCCCGTCGCCCTCCGCGCCAACCTGGACCTTCCCGTGGAGGCCGACCACGCCCGGAACCACGGCGCGGACGGCATCGGCCTGTTCCGCACCGAGTTCCTGGTCGTGGGGCGCAACAGCATGCCCACCGAGGAGGAGCAGTACGACGCGTACCGGAGGGTGGCGGAGGCTTTCCCCGAGGGCGCGGTCTACATCCGCACCTTCGATCTGGGCGGCGACAAGTTCCCCATGTTCCTCCACATGCCCCGGGAGGAGAACCCCTTCCTGGGGTGGCGGGCCATCCGGGTTTGCCTCGACGAGCCCGAGCTCTTCCGCACCCAGCTCCGGGCCCTGCTCCGGGCCACCGTCCACGGTGACGTGCGCATCATGGTGCCCATGGTGAACGACGTCGAGGAGGTCAAACAGGTCCGCGAGCTGCTGGAGTCGGAGGAGGATCACCTCAAGCGGGACGGGATCCCCTACAACAAGGGGTACAAGCTGGGGATCATGATCGAGACCCCCGCCGCCGCCCTCGACTCCGCCGAGCTCGCCCGCCACTGCGACTTCTTCTCCGTGGGGACGAACGACCTGGTCCAGTACACCCTGGCGGTGGACCGGACCAACACGCGCCTCTCCAAGCTCTACAACCCCTTCCACCCGGCGGTCGTGCGCCAGCTCCACCAGGTCTCCAGGGTGGGGAAGGCAGCGGGGCTGGAGGTGAGCGTGTGCGGCGAGATGGCGGCCAACCCCCTGGGCGCGTTCCTCCTCATGGGGCTGGACATCACGGCGCTGTCCATCGCGTGGCCGGCGCTTCCCGAGATCAAGCGCGTGGTGCGCGACATCCGCATCGAGGATGCGCGCCGGGCCGCACGCAAGGCGCTGGCGGCGCCCACCACCCCCGACGTCACCCGCTGCCTCCTGGAGGGGATCGGGGACTCGGTGGACCTCAAGGCCTTCTCGGGCCGCTGGAACTTGTCGCTGCCCGAGTGATTGGATAGCGTTCGGCCCGTCCCGCGCCGGCGGGACCGCGCCACCTCCATCGAACCGCGAAGAGAGACGCCGTGAGCCGCACGCTCTTCACGTCCGAGTCCGTCACCGAAGGACACCCGGACAAGATCGCCGACCAGATCTCCGACGCCGTCCTGGACCACCTCCTGGCCGCGGACCCCCGGTCGCGGGTGGCGTGCGAGACGCTGGTGACGACGGGCGTGGCCATGGTGGCCGGCGAGGTGACCACGTCGGCCTATGCCCACGTGCCCGACATCGTCCGGAGCACGCTCCACCGCATCGGATACACGAACGCCAACTACGGCATCGACGCCACCACGTGCGCGGTCCTCACCAGCCTGGACCGTCAGTCCCCCGACATCGCCATGGGCGTGGACACGGGCGGCGCCGGAGACCAGGGCATGATGTTCGGCTACGCCTCGGACGAGACCGACGAGCTCATGCCCGCCCCCATCCTCTTCGCACACCGCCTCACCCGCCGCCTGGCGGAGGTCCGCAAGAAGGGGGACCTCCCGTGGCTCCGCCCCGACGGCAAGGCCCAGGTGACCGTGGAGTACGAGGGAAGCAAGCCGGTGCGGATCCACACGGTGGTGGTGAGCACGCAGCACGATGAGGACGTCGGCCAGGACGACCTGATCCAGGCGGTGAAGAAGCACGTCATCTCGCCCGTGCTCCCACCGGAGCTCTTCGACGCGGCCGACTGCGTCCTGCACATCAACCCCACCGGCCGCTTCGTCATCGGTGGCCCACACGGTGACGCCGGCCTCACAGGCCGCAAGATCATCGTGGACACGTACGGGGGCGCCGGCCGCCACGGTGGCGGGGCCTTCAGCGGGAAGGACGCCACCAAGGTGGACCGCTCGGCCGCCTATGCCGCGCGCTGGGCCGCCAAGAACGTGGTGGCCGCGGGGCTGGCGGGGCGATGCGAGATCCAGCTCGCCTACGCCATCGGCGTCGCGCACCCGGTGTCGGTGCACGTGGACACGTTCGGCACCGCGCGGGGCACCGACGACGCCGGGGTGGCGAAGGCCGTCCAGGAGGTCATGGACTTCCGTCCCCAGGCCATCATCGAGAAGCTCGGCCTCCGCAACCCCATCTTCACGGCGACGGCCGCGTACGGGCACTTCGGCCGGGCCCCGGAGCACCGGGTCCCCGACGCGTTCCCCGGCCTGGACCCCGTCTGGTTCTTCCCGTGGGAGCGGACGGACGTCGCCGACGACCTCCGCGCCGCGGCGGGTGTCTGAGCCGGGGCACTCCAGGGGCGGCCTGAACCCGAAGCGCCACCCGGGGAGAACCCCGGAGGCGCGTCGGAGGATTGGGGTGTCATCCGGGGGGTCCTCCCCGGCCGTCACCCCGAGGCAAGGGGAGTGCCGTCACCGTGCTGGTCGAGGTCAGGG